>NZ_JAAXCR010000009.1:0-52601 GCF_012273635.1 Labrenzia sp. PO1 | reverse complement strand
GCCGGTTTCAGCCAGCGTCATGGTGATTGCTGCGGTCAGCGTCGTCTTGCCGTGGTCAACGTGGCCAATCGTGCCAATGTTAACGTGCGGCTTGTTGCGCTCAAATTTTTCCTTCGCCATCGGCGTCGCTCTCTGTCCAATACTCGGTTCGGTCGAATTAGGTCGAGGCGGGACGCGTTCCGGCGCCTTGGACAGATCCGCGAGCGACGAATTGCTTCCCGTTGAACTTCTTGTCAGGATTTCCGGGCGAAAGAGCCTTCCGTTCCGGACACTCCGATCAGCACCCATGATGGAGCGGGTGAAGGGAATCGAACCCTCGTCGTCAGCTTGGAAGGCTGCTGCTCTACCATTGAGCTACACCCGCACAACGAGAGAACCAGGAACGATGGTGGAGGAGGTTGGATTCGAACCAACGTAGGCATAGCCAACGGATTTACAGTCCGTCCCCTTTAGCCACTCGGGCACTCCTCCATCTCGTCCTGCTTCACGCCGAAGCGATCAGGATGGCTTACCGAAGAGCCCGCCCGGAAGGGGCGAGCAATCCCGTGGCGCGTGTTATGCAGATAGGGCCCCGCCCTGTCAACGCCGATTTTGCAAAGAATTGAACAAAATCAGCAGGACGCTCGAAACAGAGGCTTCGAACGTGAGCTATTGCCAAGGCCGACGGCACCACCAGATTGCCGCAGCACGGCTGCGATGTCACGGTTCCCCTGCGTTTTGCTGAAAATCCGGCGTCACACGCCCCCAGCCTGTGGACAACTTTCATCAACGCGCCCGTTCCTTTGACGAGGCCATTTATGCCAATGCCTGCACCTGCTGCCCTTTTGAAAAACCAGTCGGACACGACTGCACCCTTGAGCAGATTCTTTAGTTGTTGTATCTACAACAAATGCCCTCTTCTCTTAAAGATATCGATTTCCAGCACATGGGCCGAACCTGCCTCGGTCACGCTGCCCGGCGCACCGCCAATCTTCTGACCCGACATTATAATAGGCACATGGCAGCGCTTGGCCTTGAACTGACCCAGGCCCAGCTTTTGGCTGCCATAGCCGACGGGTCTGCAAATTCGGCGGCAGAGATCGCCCGTTTTCTCGGCATAGACCGATCCACGCTGGCCCGAAACCTCAAGCCTCTGGAAACTGCCGGCCTTGTGAGCCGGCAAGATGGCAAAGGCCGAAAGGTTCTTCCAGTGCTGACACAACTGGGTGAGGCAAAGGTGATTGAGATCCACCGCACCTGGCTCAAGGCACAGGAAGAGGTCAGCACATTGCTCGGCCCGGACGGCGCAGATGTCGTTCGCACCCAGATGTCCACGTTGCGCAAGGCCGTTCACATTCTGGAAAGCCAGGAAAAACCCGCCGCAGACACCGCCTCCCATTCAGACCCCGACGAGACCACCTTTTCAGGACACCAATCATGAGCGATCCCCAGACCCTGACTGAAAACGGCAAGACACACACTCTTGGCGCACTTCCAAAGAAAGCCTTTGCCACCATGACCGGGCTCGATATCTTCGAGCGCATGATGGCAGGCGATTTGCCTGCCCCGCCGATCATGGTGCATTCCAATATAAGGATGAAGGAATTCTGCGAAGGCCGGGCCGTCTTCACCGGCCTGCCGGCACGCGAGTTCCTGAACCCGCTCGGTACGGTCCATGGTGGCTGGATTTCGACGCTGATCGACACGGCGCTGAGCTGCGCTGTACACACCACGCTGCAGCCCGGCGAATTCTACACCACCACATCGCTCAACGTGAACATGGTTCGCCCGCTGCTTGAAACCAGCGGCGAAGTGGTTTGCGAGGGACGGATCGTCCACCGCGGCTCCCGCCTGGCGACCTCCGAAGGTGATCTGCGGGACGCGAACGGCAAACTGATCGCCCATGGCACCGTCAGCTGCATGATCCTGAAGCCCTCTTGAGGCAATGGATATGGAACAGTCGTACTGTCTTTCCCTCTTTTCCTGACGTGGAAATCCCGGTAGAGCTGCGCCATGAGTGACGACAAGAAACCTTCGCGCCCAGCCGGCAAGCCGGGCTTTCGCGGCAACAAGAAGTTCGCTGGCAAACCTGCGCCGCGCCGTCCGGGTCTTCCCCCGGAAGGCCCGGTACTGCTTTACGGCCTTCACACCGTTGAAGCGGCCTTTGCCAACAAGGACCGCAAACGGCTGAAGCTGTTCGCAACGGACAATGCCGTTCGCCGCCTCGAAGAACGCGGCGTGACAATCGATGTCCCTGTCGAATCCATGATGCCCCGCGCACTGGACCGCATGGTGACGAAGGATGCTGTCCATCAGGGCATGATTCTTGAAGCCGATCCCCTGCCCGCTTATGGCGCCGAGCATCTGAAAGGTGCTCGCCTCGTACTGGCGCTTGACCAGGTCACGGATCCGCACAATGTCGGCGCAATCCTGCGCTCGGCTGTCGCGCTCGATGCCGATGCGGTGGTAACGACCGAACGCCATGCACCGGAAGAAGGCTCCGTTCTGGCGAAATCCGCTTCCGGTGCACTCGACATGATCAAACATGTCCGGGTGAAAAACATGGCCCGCTTCATTGCCGAGATGAAGGACGAAGGCTTTTCCTGCATTGCCCTCGACAGCGATGGCGCGGCAAGTCTTGAAGAGACACCGTTCAGCGACAGGACAGTTCTGGTACTGGGCTCGGAGGGCAAAGGCGTCCGACAGGGTGTGCGCGAAGCCTGCGGCCTGACAGCCCGCCTCGACATGCCGGGCGAGATTCGCTCGCTCAATGTTTCAAATGCCGCTGTACTGTCACTCTATGTGGCGCGGATGAAAATGGGGCTGTAAGGCCCCTCTCCTTTCAGCCCCCGATTCAGTGCACCTCTCCGTGCGCCGCAGTCACGGAGCTGGTAGCAGTTCTGTTCGCCCGCGTCGCCTCCGACCGGGTCAGGCAAGGCGCCAGCAGCAGACTGATGCCGATCATCGGTGCCAGCACCATGAGCGCCGCCCGAATACCGAAGGCATCGGCGAGCGGCCCGATGGTGAGCGGCCCGACCAGAAAGCCAAGCAGAGCCACAAAGGAAAGCACGGCGACATTGGAAGCCGCACTTCCTCCAGGCGCTGCGGATGCCGCGGTCACTCCAAGGGGAAACGCGAGCGCGGCTCCTGATCCCAGAACTCCCAGACCGACAAGCGCAATCGGCACGTTCGGTGCAAGCCATATCAGGCTCAGACCAATCAGTCCGATGAGCGCAAGCACCTGCCCCAGGCGTCCTGGCGCCGCAACCTGGCGCAAGCGGTCTCCCATGAGCCGGGTCGAAGCCAGACACAGCGAAAAGATCGATATGCCCAGCCCGGCGAGGCCTGGATTGGCAGCAAAGGCATCCCGGAGATAGACCGCAGCCCAATCGGCAACGGCCCCTTCCACCAAAGTCGTTCCAAAAGTGAAAAAACAGACACCTAGCAAAACCGGATGTGGCAACCGGAAACCGCGCTGCTCGGGTTTGGCCGACTGCCCTTCGGGCGGCAAAGGCAACTGCAGGATTACAGGCAGCACCAGGGCCTGAACCAGGATCGCGATCGCGATACCGGCCAGAAGGGGCGACAGGGCAAGACCCGCAACAGCCGAGCCAATCAGCGTTCCAGACAGCAGTCCGAAGCTCCAGCAGCCATGTGCTCTGCTCATGATCTTGTGGTGGGTGCGAGTCTCGTAATCGTCAGCCAGCACGTTGAGCCCAAGTTCCAGGATGGACATCGATCCGCCGACAAGAGCGAGCGCCGCCATCAAGAGCCACTGGGTTGTCGCCATGAAGGGCAACAGCATGGCGAGAAGAAAGACCGGATAGAAGACCAGCGTGATCCGCTTGGCGCCGATCCAGCCTGCAATGCGCCCCGCGATCATCAAGGTTGTCAAAGTGCCGACCGGCGCCCCGACGAGCGCAATCGCCAACTCGCTGTTGGTCAGTCCGAGCGCTGTCTGGACACCTGGAATATGCGGCAGCCAAGCCCCGAGTGCGATCGGCTGCAGATAGAAAATGAGGCAGATGCGCTGCGCTTCAGTCATTTAAATCGATCCAATTGGCACACATGATTTCGAGCAGAGCCACATGTGGCACGGCAGACTTTCCACTGAGAGTGAAACGGAAGTGATGACAGGACCGAACAGTGTTTGGTCAATCCAGCCTGCCTTCCGGTAAAACCAGGAGAGCCCGCGCAGAAAGCGACAGGCTGATATTCAGAGTGCGCATTTATGGGTGCAAAACCCGGTTCATGCAAGCTGTCGAGCCCTCTCTTCGCAGAGCCCCTTCAGCGCTTGCGAAAGCTGGATTGTCGGATGCCGCGGTTAGAAAATCGCCTGTGTCCACCTTGTTCTGTCTCACAATCGGCGATGCGGGTCAGTGCTTGATGTGCTGCGCGAGCATATTATTCCAAGGCAAGGAAATGATTCCGTTCCAGGGAACTTGCAAGATAGCCGCGCGCTGTCCTGCTGACCGAACACGATGCCTCTTGATTGCACCGAAAGCACAACTGCTTCCGTCATTTTGCAGGAATGACATTGGAATCGAGATGTCGCGACACAGAAGTTCTGGATCGCTGAGCCTCTGCGCACGCGAAACTATCCACAACGGCTACCCAATTTTTGAAATTATCAGAGAGGTTTAGCTGGTTTTCCGGAATCAGGATCGAAAAATGCAAATCAGGGCATGGACAAGTGCGCCCAATCTGGTAGAAGCCATCCCCGGCGCCGGTATAGCTCAGCTGGTAGAGCACGTGATTTGTAATCTCGGGGTCGCGGGTTCGAATCCTGCTGCCGGCACCATTTCCCCCATTCAGCCTGAAACTCTATTGTGTCGCTCGCCGCTGGCACCGTGCTTTCGCGTGCCTCAGGCGACACGGACCATATGTTCTCGCCACGCGTTGCAGCTACCCTGGCGCTGCATCAATGAACGCCGCAGCATCTTCTTCATCGCTTTTTGGCGCAAATCCAGTTCACTCTGGCTCCAGATCGCGTCGAATGCCGTGCCGACGGCTAGCGGTCTCAACTCGCTGTTTCTGGAAAAGACCCGCTCGCAGGCAAGATCGAATATGGCCTCGCGCTGGTACTCGTCAGCCACGGACCGGGCCGCATAGAGTGCCATTTGCTGGCAATAACGCATCCACGCATATGCAAGGGTTTTGGCAGGTGTTTCCAGCCAGCGCGTGTGAGTGTTGCCGTCGTGATAGACCTTCCTGTAGAGCGGCCGGTCGAGATAAAGCATTTCACCCTGGATCGCCTGGCGCATGATCCAGGTACTGTCGGCGAACATGTTGTCGAACCGGTTTCCGGGAACGGTCAGATCACGAAGGTTTGGCGGTGTCCGGTTGACCGCCCGAAAACTGACGCCGGCATAACTCATCCCGAACACCTGACTGATCCGCGCTTCCAGGTCTCCGCTTACACTTTTGCTGCGAATGATGTGTTCATCCGGCCTGCCGACGGTCTGAATTGCGGTGCAAGCGCTTCCGGCAGCAGGTGTCTTTTCCAGAAGTTCCACAAGCGCGGCGTAATAGTCCGGCTCAATAGTGTCGTCCTGCGGCAGGATGGCAAAATACGGCGTCCTCACCCTTCTGATCAGCCAATTGGCGTTTTCCACCCAGCCGAGACGTCCCCGCTGATGGTAGATACCCACGTTTGCCATGCGCTGGAACGGTTCGAAGGTTTCCCGTTCGAAACCGCCATCATTGGAAATGACAACACGATAGTCGCGAAAGCTCTGCCCCTGCACCGACGCAAGCACCTGTTCCAGAAATCCCTTCGGCCGGTAGGCAGGAATACAGATTGTCAGACGTGGCCGCTTCCATGGCCATATTGCAGGAAACTTCATGAGGCGATGACTTGATGAACCCGGCTTGAAGATGCCAGCGCGTCCGCCGCTTCAAGCGCGAACATCGGTGCGGTCGTGTATTTGCCCGGATCAAGGCTGCAATAACCATCAGCCAGGAGGCTGGGGCCTATTCTGCTGCGCTTGTGCAGATCGCTCACGTGATCATCGATATCACTTGCGCCCCTTGCATCAATAACTCCGCCGATCAACGGTGCTTCGTCCATCTCGGGAAAGCGCAGGAACTCAGCTAACTTCGGATAGTAGGCCGCAAGTGCGGCAACGGAACTGCGCACAATTTCGGCCTTTCGGGAAGAAGCGATCTCTGGGTGCGGAAGCAAAAGGTCGCGTGTGCTGGCGAGCATCATCGACGGGTACCAGGACAGATACACCCGGCCTGTCTCATACCGCACGACATCCCCGTATCGCCCCAACATGAGCGTAACATTCGCCAGATCTTCGACAACATCCGGTAGCAGCACCGCCATCTTGTAGCGCAGGAACCACGAGGCATCATCAGCAAAGCCGCTGGCGTGGTCCAGAAAGCGGCGCTGCTCCCAGGCGGCGTTGAGCACCCGGTCAAATGGTCCGTCAGCGCGATGTTCACCAACCACTTTCCAACCGGACCGGCTTGTCTCGAAACGCGTCACCCTGTGATTGGACTGGAACTCGATTCGCGGGTGAGAAAGAACCGCTGCGCGCAGTGAAGCAGCAATGGCTCGCGTGTCGACGGATCGTTCCGGCGTTCCGAAGGCCGCCTCGATCTTGCCAGCGTCAGAGCCATAAGGATGGGAGGTCAGGCGCCGGAAGGCCGGTAGATCCACTTCGCCGAGGTAGTCTGCATTTGGTGCCGCTAGCCGCTCGCGGAGGATATCCTGCACCAGCACAAAGTGCTGTTCTACCGCACCCGCGGAAAGCTGAGACCCCTCGGGAACGGCATAATCGAATGGCTGCGTTACGGAAGAAGCGAACAGGTCTTGCGCCATCCACCGGCACACGATGGACCGAAACTGAAGCGCGCCGTCGATCATGCGCCGTGCGGTCAGACCTGAACTGTCCCCGCCGTATACGAACCCGAGATGGATCTTGCCTTCGTTGACCAGCGATGCCGCTGTCAGCGGTTCTGCTCCGGCATCGTAAAGCACGACGCGGTTACCGCGATCAGCAAGCTCCAGAGCTGCGATCGAGCCGGCAATGCCGGCCCCCACAATCGCCATGTCCCGGCACGATTTCATCCAAGAACGACCGAAATCATGTTTCCCCACACCTGTTCCGGAACGGGATCTCTTACCTCAAGCGCAGCAAACCGACCAGTGGAACAGATACATTATCGGTCGTCATTCCACGTCGCCGATGTATTTTGCCTGGTTGATCAGCTCCTGGCATTTTGCTTCGTTGCCTGCGTGCCGTTCCTTGTTCGCTTCCTGGAGCAGTGCGCGCATCTTCTCTGCAACAGTGATGTCGATACCCTCCCTTTCGGAGTGGGTAACGGCATTTTCAACCTTGTCGATGTCCGCCTGACAGTCGGCAAGTGCACCGTTGGTAGCGGCCAGCATCAGCCCTGCGGCCAGAAGACTTCCGGCAAGCGGATTGCGATAGCATCTCATGTCATTCTCCCTTTCGGACAGGCTGGTCGTCGATTGCGGCGAGACGCCTCAATGGCGACCAGGCATTCACTGCATGCGGTGATGCAGATCCATCATGATCCAGAGACTGCCGCCGACCATGATGAAAATGAGCACCGCGGCAAAGGCCAGAAAGAACAGGTTTTCGACCGGGGTGGATTTCAGGTCGATGTGTAGAAAAAAGACCAGGTGAACAATCACCTGCAGAACCGCGGCAACGGCGATGACGAAATATACGGCACTGCCTGTGAGCAGTCCGCCCCAGACCAGGGTGAAGGGAATTGCCGTCAGCACAACTGCAAGCACAAACCCGGTGAGATAGGTAGACAGGCTGCGTTCAGCGGAATGGTTCATATGTGCCCCCTATAGAACGCCCGGCAGATAGACCGCCGAAAAGATCCCGATCCAGACAATATCGAGAAAATGCCAGAACAGCCCGAGCCGCATCAACCGGGAACGAACCGGCGGCGTCAGGCCCTTGACCATGATCTGGCCAATCATAACCACGATCCCGAGTGCCCCGAACGCAACGTGCAGTCCGTGTGTACCCACCAGCGTGAAGAAGGCAGACAGGAAGCCGCTTACTTCCGGCCCCGCACCTTTTTCGATCATGCCGGCAAATTCACTCAGCTCCATTGCCAGAAACGCGAAGCCGAGAAGCAAGGTCACAAAGAGCCATTGGACCACGCGGCCCTTCTGGTCGTTCATCAGCGCAATGCTCGCCATCCCGAACGTCAGGCTGGAGACCAGCAGCAAGCCGGTTTCAACGGCAGTCCTGCTGAGATCGAAGAGCTCTTTTGATGTCGGACCGGCGGCGGAGTTTTCCGACAGGACAGCGTAGGTCGCAAACAACAGCGCGAAGATGACCGCGTCGGTCATCAGATAGATCCAGAACCCGAATTCCCTGGAATGAAGGGAGTGCTTCTCTTCCTCTTCAAGGATGGTTGCAGCAGACATCGGCCCCTCCCTCAAACCGTTCCGGACAACGGTGCGCCAGAGGCGGCACCGCGCGGCACAAAATCGCGCATGTCGTGCAGGTCGGCCGGCGAGATCTGAGCGAGGCGTTCACGCTCGATCCGGGCGACTTCTGCTGCGGGCAACACGAATTCGCTGTTGTCGTCGGACGCCCGGATACCAACACATACGAGAGACAGCACGAAGCTCAGGGCGACGAGCCACCAGATGTACCAGATGAAGGCAAAACCGAGCACAAAGGCCAGTGCACCAAGCACCGGGCCGATCCAGGTGTTTTTCGGCATGACGATGTCTTCGTAATGCTGCGGCGGCTGATAAGCCTCCCCCCGGATCTTCATGTCGTGGAACGCGTCGATATCGGTCACCTCGGGCAGAACCGCGAAGTTATAGGCAGCTGGCGGTGAGGACGTCGCCCATTCCAGGGTACGACCGTTCCACGGGTCCCCCGTGATGTCCCTGGCGGATCCCCATTTCCTGGCCGAAACGTAAAGCTGGATGGCGATGCAGGCGATGCCGCACAGGACGAACAGAGCCCCGATCGCAGCGACGATCAGATAGGGTTGCCAGGTGGGGTCGGCATAATGTTCCATCCGCCGGCTCATGCCCTTGAAGCCAAGGACGTAGAGCGGCATGAAGGCGAGATAGAAACCGATGATCCAGCACCAGAAGGACCGCATGCCCCATTTGGCGTCCAGCTTGAAACCGAAGGCTTTGGGGAACCAGTAGTTCATGCCGGCAAAATAACCGAAAAGAGCGCCCGGGATCAGCATGTTGTGGAAATGCGCCACCAGGAAGGTGGAATTGTGCATCAGGTAGTCGGCGGGCGGCAGGGCCAGCAGCACCCCGGTCACGCCACCGATGACGAAGGTCACCATGAAGCCGATGGTGTAGACCATGGACGTGTGAAACTCGATCCGGCCCTTGTACATGGTGAACAGCCAGTCGAAGATCTTCACCCCCGTCGGCACCGCGATGATCATCGTTGCGATGCCGAATATGGCGTTCACATTGGCAGACGAGCCCATCGTGAAGAAGTGGTGCAGCCAGACTGTGAACGACAGCAGCGCGATACAGGCGGTCGCATAGACCAGTGAAGTGTAACCGAACAGCCGCTTGCGCGAGAATGTCGCCACCACTTCGGAAAAGATACCGAAGGCCGGCAAGATCAGGATGTAGACCTCCGGATGACCCCAGATCCACAGCAGGTTGGCAAACATCATCATGTTGCCGCCGTCACCGTTGGTGAAGAAATGGAAGCCAAGCGTGCGATCGAGTGTCAACTGACCGGCGACCACCGTCAGCGCCGGAAAGGCGAAGGCAATCAGGATGGAAATGCACAGTGTCGTCCAGGTGAACATCGGCATGCGCATGAAAGTCATGCCCGGGCAGCGGTTCTTGACGATGGTCACGATGAAGTTGATGCCTGAGAGCGTACTGCCCACCCCGCTGATGATCAGCGCCCATAGCCAGTAGTCGACCCCCACACCCGGACTATATTCAGCCCCGGAATATGGAGGATACCCGGTCCAGCCGGCTTGAGAGAACTTGCCGACCACAAGCGATATCAGCACCAGAGCCGCACCGGCGGCCGTCATCCAGAGGCTGACGGAATTCAGGAACGGAAAGGCGACATCCCGCGCGCCGATCTGTTGCGGCACGATGATGTTGATGAGCCCGGTCAGGAACGGCATCGCCACGAAAAAGATCATGATGGTGCCGTGAGAGGAAAAGATCTGCTCGAAATGCTCCGGCGGAAGGTAACCTTCGCTGTTCAGGGAAACCGCCTGTTGCGCGCGCATCATGAGGGCATCGACAAACCCGCGAACCAGCATCACCAGAGCCAGCACCACATACATGATGCCGATTTTCTTGTGATCGACACTGGTCAGCCAGTCTGTCCAGAGAACTTTCCATGCGCGCAGCCAGGTGATCAGCAGGAACACGGCAATGCCGCCGCCAACGGTTACTGCCGCCCCACCCATGGCCACCCAGGAATAGAACGGCAGGGCCTCAATCGTAAGACGTCCCAGCATCAAACAGCCCCCCGGCAGATGAGTTCGGCGGCCTTGCTTTCGTAAGGGCCGACAATCGGCGCGTATTTGCGCAGGATGATCGAAAAGAGATCCGTCTCGTAAGACGAATAATGCCGGACTGGATCGGCAACGCTCTGCTTGTGCAAGTCCACATAGGTCTTGGCGTCCAGCACGTCAGCGGATCCTGTTGCCTTTTCCTTCCAGGCGGTGAAATCCGCTTCGTTCATGGCATGAGCCTTGAAGTGCTGGTCGGAAAAGCCGTCGCCGGAATACATTGTGTTGCGGCCGTTGAAGGTGCCTGGACCATCTGCGATCAGGTTAAGTTCAGAGCGCATGCCCGCCATGGCGTAGATCTGGCCACCGAGTGCGGGGATCATCAGTGAATTCATGACCGTGTCGGAAGTGATCTCGATGGTCAGCGGCCTGTCTGCGGGAAAAGCCAGTTCATTCACGCTGGCCGTGCCGAGTTCCGGGTATAAGAACAGCCATTTCCAGTCGAGTGCGACGGCCTGCACCTTGAAAGCCGGCTTATCGGACGCCAGGGCCTTGTAAGGGTCGAGCCTGTGGGTCGCATCCCAGACAATGGTTCCGATGACAATCACGATCGCAGCTGGAACCAGCCAGACCACGGCTTCAATGCCCCAGGAACCATCCCACTCGGGCGCATAATCCGCGGTGTTGCCATTACGCTTGCGATATCGCCAGGCGAACAGCAGCGTTAGTATGATCGCGGGAATGGCGACGATCATCATGATGCCGAATGCCGTGAACAGCAGATCCCGTTCCGCCAACGCGATAGGCCCTTTCGGGAAGAGCACCGGCGCATCGGAAAGCGCACAACCTTGTAACAACGGGAAAAGGCATACGAGGCCGACCGTCGCGGCAGACCTCAAGGCAATACGGACCCTTAGTCCGGCAATCCGATCAACCATGGCACCCCCGTTGAAAAATGGATAGGGACTGTCTGTTTGCAACACTTGTGGCGGCACGCCCGCCAAGAACGATATGCTTTACTTTTGAAAAGCCTAGCCGAGCCCGCGCGGCATTGAAAGAGCGAAAGTTGCAGAAGCCGGCAGACACCAGCAAACAGGTTAGCCGGACAAGTCGAGCAACGCCTGCAGCATGAGGTTCGCCCCCTTCTCGATATCCGACCAGTCGCTGTGTTCTTCGGGAGCATGGCTTATGCCGGCCCGGCTGGGAACGAAGATCAGCCCGGAAGGGCAGAAAGACTGCATTGTCTGGGCATCGTGACCGGCTCCGGAAGGCATCCGCCGCGCCGGTAATTCGTTACGTTCGGCGAGGCTGGCGAGCTTGTCGGCAAGCTCGCTATCCAGCGAAACCGGTGACAACCAGCTCCTCTCGGTCTTGTTCAATTTCAGTCGGTGCCGGTTTGCGACAATGTCGGCGCTTTCCAGAAAACGCGATTTCAGCCCCACCATTATCTCTTCCGACGTGTCACGCAGAATCACCGAAAAGACTGCGCGACCTGGAATCGTGTGGGGATGGTTCGGCGAAAGTTCGACATGACCAATGGTAAACCGGCTCTGGTCGGTGCCGTGCATCTGGATCAGATCCGGAATTGTCCCGGCAAGCTCGGAAAGTCCGGCAAATGCATCCGCCCGCAGATGCATGGGTGTTGTCCCGGAATGATTGGCGATTCCCGTCAGTTCCAACTCCAGATAACAGACACCGGAAACCTCCTCGGCGATGCCGATAGGAAATTCTTCGGCTTCAAGAACCGGCCCCTGCTCGATATGGAGTTCCAGAAAGGCATTTATCGAACCGGCCGGCCGGGCTGCTTTCAGGATGTCCATCGGCTCGAGACCCAGACTGTTCATGGCATCGCGCAGCCGGATCCCGTCGGCATCAATCGCCTGCTCGATCCATGCCGGAGTGATCGCCCCGGATATGGCCTGTGAGCCGAGCATGCCCCCGAAACGGCCCTCTTCTTCGGAAGTCGCGGCAACTTCGATCGCTGTCCGGGGCGTTATTCCGGCATCCTTCATCGTTCGCACGCATTCCAGCGCAACACAGGCGCCGAGCGCTCCGTCAAAAGCACCGCCATTGACCACGGTGTCGAGATGCGATCCGGCCATGACGCACGGCCCGTCCTCAGGTCCATACCGGCCAAACAGGTTGAGTGCGCCGTCTCTCCACACCTGCAGATCGTCGGCCCTCATCTGCGCCTCGAACCAATCCCTGCACTCCAGATCGACCTGAGTGAAGCCTAGTCGCGTGTAGCCGCCGGTTTCAGGAACAAAGCCGAAGCGATTCACTCCGTTGAGAAGCGTTCTGAGACGCTCCGGGTCGATACGGATTGCGTGCTGCGGCATCCTTGTTTCCCCCTTATTTATCAGCGCTTAAGCGTTTATCTGGCATCGAGAGCACAACCCTCGAGCGAAAATAAATATGAAATAATTATTGCAGCATTGCAATTAATCATGATTAATTATTCGTCAGAAACAACGAGGGGAATGGTCATGAAAAGATTCCTAGCCGCGGCTTTCGCCTCGGCCTTCCTCGCCTTTGCACCCCAGGTGCAGGCGCAAACTCCGCCCAATGTTCTGGTTGTCGGCCAGATCGCGGAACCCAAGTCACTCGATCCGCACGCCGTCACCGCGGTGAACGATTTCCGCATTCTGGTGAACTTGTATGACGGACTTGTGCGCTACAAGGACGGCACCCTGGAAGTCGAACCGTCCCTTGCCGAAAGCTGGACCATTTCGGAAGACGGCAAGACCTACACGTTCAAGCTGCGTGAAGGCATCAAGTTCCACGACGGTTCCCCCTTCAACGCGGAAGCGGTGAAGTTCAACTTCGACCGTATGCTGAACGAGGAAAACCCCTATCACGATACGGGTCCCTTCCCGCTCGCGTTCTTCTTCTCCACTGTTGAGGACGTGGTCGTCGACAACGAAACCACCGTCACCTTCAACCTCAGTGCCCCTTACGCGCCGTTCCTGTCGAACCTTGCCTATCCGACGGGTCTGATTGTCTCCCCCGAGGCCGTCAAGCAATACGGCAAGGATTTCGGCCGCAATCCGTCCGGTACCGGCGCCTACAAGTTTGCCGAATGGGAAGCCAACGCCAAGGTGGTTGCCGTCAAGAACGAAGACTACTGGGATGGCGCTCCGGACCTGGAAGCGCTGATCTACCGTCCGATCACCGATGCCAACACCCGGATCGCCGAAATGCTCTCCGGCGGACTGGACGTGATGGTTGAAGTCCCGCCGGACAGCCTGCAGCAGTTCAAGGACGATTCAACGTTCAAGGTGCTGGAACAGGCCGGACCTCACGTCTGGTTCCTGATCCTGAACACCCGCGAAGCACCGTTTGACGTCAAGGCTGCACGCCAGGCCGCCAACTACGCCATCAACAAGAAGGCGCTGGTGGAAAACATCCTGCAAGGTACGGCCGACGTCGCAGCAGGGCCGACACCTCCTGCCTTTGCCTGGGCCTACAACGAGAGCCTGGAGCCCTATCCCTACGATCCGGAAAAAGCCAAGGAACTCCTGAAGGAAGCTGAATACGCCGGACAGGAAGTGACTTTCTATGTCACCGAAGGCGGCTCCGGCATGCTCGACCCGGTTGCCATGGGCACGGCCATCCAGGCCGATCTCCAGGCCGTCGGCATGAAGGTCAAGATCGAGACCTATGAATGGAACACCTTCCTCGGCAAGGTGAACCCGGGTCTGCAAGGCAAGGCTTCCATGGCGGAAATGGCCTGGATGACCAATGACCCGGACACGCTTCCGTTCCTGGCCCTGCGCACCGAAGCGATGCCCGAACAGGGCGGGTTCAACTCCGGCTACTATTCCAACGCCAAGGTGGACGAGCTTCTGGAAAATGCCCGCGAGGAAACCAACCAGGAAGAACGTGCAAGGCTCTACAAGGAAATGCAGGAAATCGTCCAGGAGGACGCCCCCTGGGTCTTCGTTGCCAACTGGAAACAGAATGCCGTCACCAAGGCATCGGTTGAAGACTTCAAGCTGCAACCGTCCTTCTTCCTGATGCTTCAGGATGTCAAGAAGCCTCAATAAGACGACACGTCTCCCGGCGGACCTTGAACGGTTCGCCGGGATTTTCGTATTCGGACCTGCACGCAGCAAGTGCCGAAGGAAACGTAAAGGCGCACCCCGGCGACACAACACTCCCTCATCCTGAGGAAGCGCAAGGCGCTGTCTCGAAGGATGGGCCACTTGCTCCGGAGTGTGCCGCCCATCCTTCGAGACGCGCATAAATGCGCTCCTCAGGATGAGGTTGCGGAGGCGGCAAGGCTTCAGGAAATGGCCGGCCGCACTCAGAAAGAGGGAGAGACCATTGGCTTCCTATATCGCCAAGCGTCTGCTGGCTGCCATCCCGGTCCTGTTCGGGCTGACGATCATCGTCTTCCTGATCATGGCGATGATCCCGGGAGACCCGGCAACTGCCATTCTCGGCTCCTATGCGACACCGGAAAATGTCGCCAAGCTCAACCGCGATCTCGGCCTCGACAAAACCCTGTTCGAGCAATACGTCATCTGGATCGGCAACCTGTTCCAGGGTGATCTCGGCCGCTCTTACACGCTCAATCGTCCGGTGCTGGATGAAGTGATGGAGCGCTTTTCAGCGACCCTCATTCTGGCCGGAACCTCGCTCATCCTGTGCTCGATCTTCGGTCTTCTTGCCGGTATTGTCTCTGCTGTCCGTCAGTACGGCTGGGCGGACAAGATCATCACGCTGCTCGTTCTGATCGGTATCTCGACCCCGTCTTTCTGGCTCGGCCTGCTGCTGATCCTGGTCTTTGCCGTCAATCTGCGCCTGTTTCCGGCGTCCGGCATGTACGCGATCTATGGTGGCGGCGACTTGCCCGACCTGATCCATCACCTCACCCTGCCCGCGCTGACGCTTTCGGTTGTCGCGACCGGCGTCATTGCCCGGTTGACGCGCACCGCCATGCTGGAAGTGCTGCGTCAGGACTATATCCGCACCGCCCGCGCCAAGGGCCTGTCGGAACGCAAGGTCATCTACAAGCACGCATTCAAGTCGGCCCTCGTCGGCGTGGTGCCGGTCATTGGCATCCAGGCCGGCTTTGTCATCGGCGGTGCTGTCTATATCGAGACGGTGTTCCAGTGGCCGGGCATCGGATCCATGCTCGTGACCGCCATTTCCACCCGCGATCTGCTGCTGGTCCAGGGCGGGGTTCTGGTGGTCGCCGCCGCTTATGTTCTCTTCAATCTGCTCGCAGACGTGGTGCAGACCATTCTTGATCCGAGGTTGCGCTGATGAGTGACACGACCATGAGCGCCCCTTCCAAGGAGAAGGCAAAGTCCTCGCGCCCGGGGACACTTGCGCTGCTGCTCAACAATTCGCTGGCAACCAGCGGCCTTGTCGTTCTGGTGCTGATCTGTCTTATCGCGCTGGCAGCGCCGATCCTGCCGCTGGCGAACCCGGACGTTACCGCCCCGGCAGACCGACTTCTGCCGGTCCTTACCGAAGGACACCTGCTTGGCACCGATCACTTGGGCAGGGACATCCTTTCGCGGCTGATCTGGGGGACACGCATATCGCTTGCCGTCGGTCTGTCGGCAACAATAATCGCTGCCTTCTTCGGCTCGCTTCTGGGACTGGTCGCCGGATACGCAGGCGGGCGAACGGACACTCTGATCATGCGCGGCATCGATATGGTGATGGCGTTTCCCTACATTCTGTTGGCACTGGCCATTGTCGCCGTGCTCGGCCCTGGGTTGCTCAACGCGCTTTACGCCATCGCGCTCGTCAACATACCGTTCTTTGCCCGCAACATTCGCGGTATCACGCTCGGGCTATCCCGAAGAGAGTTTGTTGACGCGGCACGGCTGTCCGGCAAATCACCGGTGCAGATCCTGTTTCTGGAAATTCTGCCCAACGTCTTGCCGGTGATCGTCATCACCATGTCGACGACCGTCGGCTGGATGATCCTCGAAACGGCCGGCCTGTCTTTCCTCGGCCTGGGGGCCCAGCCCCCACAGGCAGACCTTGGCTCCATGCTGGGTGAAGGCAGAAAGATCCTCTTTACCGCGCCGCATGTCTCCATCATTCCGGGCCTGATGATCTTTGCGCTGGTCATGAGTATCAACCTCTTCGGCGACGGTGTTCGCGATATCCTCGACCCGCGCCTGCGTGCCGGGTCCCTCACCCGGCCGGTCTCTCGAACAGCGGTGCATCGCAACCTCGACGAGATCCCCGCGCCTTCGGAAAAGGGCGGTGTGCTGGATGTCCGTCAGATGCGCACCGAATTCCAGATCGGCAGCTCCGTTTACAAGGCAGTCGGCGGTGTTGATCTGAACCTGAAAGAGGGCGAATGCCTGGGCGTTGTCGGAGAATCCGGATCCGGCAAGTCGGTAACGGCCATGTCCATCATGGGCCTTGTGCCGACACCACCCGGCCGGATTGCAGGCGGTGCCGCCTATCTCGACGGCGAAGATCTTTTTGCGGCAAGCGACCGGCGTATCCGGGACCTCAGAGGCGGGGCGGTTGCCTATGTCTTCCAGGATCCGCTGTCGACGTTGCACCCGCTCTTCACCGTTGGTGATCAGTTGACGGAAGCGATCACCACCCACCAGCCCATATCCGGCTCGAAAGCACGGGAAAAGGCCGTTGAACTGCTTTCGCTTGTGCGGATCCCGAATGCGAAGGAACGATTGTCCGCCTACCCGCACGAGCTTTCCGGTGGCATGCGCCAAAGGGTCTGCATTGCCATGGCGCTCGCCAACGATGCCAAGGTGCTGATTGCAGACGAGCCGACCACCGCGCTCGACGTCACCGTGCAATCGCAAATCCTGACTCTGATGAACGGCCTGCGCCGCGAACGGAACGCTGCAATCCTGTTCATCACCCATGATTTCGGCGTTGTCTCCGCCCTTTGTGACCGTGTTGCGGTGATGTACGCGGGCCGGATCGTTGAAACGGGAACGACGGAGGAGGTTCTGGCGAACCCGCGTCATCCCTACACCGCCAAGCTGATCGAATGCGTGCCTGTTCTGGGCGAGCCGGACCGTCGTCTGGACGCAATCGAGGGCCGCCCGCCCGTGGTCAACAACCTGCCGGACGGTTGTGCCTTCGCCGAACGGTGTCCGCACGCACAGACCTCCTGCCGGACCGGCGAGATCAACCTTGAGATGTCTTCCGAAACCCGCGGTGTGCGCTGCCTCTTTCCGCTGAATTCCGGAGCGACCGCATGAACGAGATAAGCCAGAACCACATGGACAGCGAAGCCCTTTTGACCATTCAGGATGTCGAGCGCATTTTCGGCGGCGGTCGGAAGCTCTTTGGCGGTCATCTTCCCGCCGTGCACGCGGTTCAGGGTCTCAGTCTCGATGTAAAGAAGGGAGAGACCCTCGGTGTCGTCGGAGAGTCGGGCTGCGGCAAGTCCACGCTCGCGCGCCTCGTCGTCGGTCTCGATCTGCCGACTTCCGGCTCGATCACCTTCAACGGCGAGGATCTTGCGGCACTGGCAAAAAAGGACCGCAACGCTCTCGCCCGCAAGGTTCAATATGTCTTTCAGGATCCGGTTGCCTCGCTCAATCCGCGCAAGACCATCAGGACCATCCTGGAAGCGCCGCTCAAGCACCTGACAAACCTGAATTCCGATGGTCGCGAGAAGCGCCTTGCCGAGCTGCTGCAGGCGGTCAACCTGGCGCCGGAGTTCCTGGAACGCTACCCCCATGAATTCTCCGGCGGCCAGGCGCAGCGGATCGGCATTGCGCGGGCCCTTGCGGCCGGGCCGGAGCTGATCGTGCTTGATGAGCCCGTGTCTGCCCTTGATGTCTCGGTGCAGGCCCAGGTGTTGAACTTGCTGGACAAGCTGAAGGACGACTTCGGCCTCACCTACATCTTCATCAGCCACGATCTTTCGGTGGTGGAAAGTGTCAGCGACCGCGTGGCGGTGATGTACTTCGGCCGGATGGCCGAACTGGGTCCAGCCAGAGAAATCTTCCGCAAGCCGCTACATCCCTATACGGATCTGCTAATGCGCTCCGCGCCCGCCCCCGGGCGGCACGACCTGATGTCGGAAGACGCCTCTGCCGAATTGCCGGATCCCTACAATCCTCCTGAAGGCTGCGCCTTTGCCGCGCGCTGTGCGCACCGCACGGATATCTGCGTTGCCGGCAAACCGTCACCAGACGAGGCCAAAGGCGGCAACAATCACGTTGCGGCTTGCTATCACCCACTCGGGAAGGCATAGGCTCCCCAAAAAACAAGGCAATGCAGTTTAACCGGCCATGAGAATTCCCGAAGGAGCGACAGATCCCAAGACACGGAAACGCCTGCGGCGGCCCGACATGGTTGCCCAGCAGATCCGCGAACAGATCGTCGAAGCCGGTCTGCGCCCCGGTGACAGGATCCCCGCCGAATGGCTTCAGCCGGAAACGGTCAGGGTGTCACGTGGTTCACTGCGTGAGGCTTTGAAGGTTCTGGAGTTCCAGGGGTTGATTTCAACGCGCAGCGGTCCGGGCGGCGGTGTCTTCGTCGCATCGGTGGAGCCAGGTGAAGCCATCCGCATGCTGGACAATCTGTTCCTGTTCGACCAGCCGACGATTGCCGACATCTACACACTCCGGAAACAGCTTGAGCCGGAACTTGCCGCCTCGGTTGCCGGAACACTGACAGACGAGGGTTTTCAGGCCTTGCAGGGCTGCATCCGGCTTTACGAGGACGAGCCGAAGACGGCGGAAGAAGAATATTCGCAGCGCCTGGCCGAGCTTGATTTTCACGAAGAACTGGCCCGGCACTGCAAGAACCCGATCCTGGCCTTCACATGTTCCTTCCTGCTCAGCCTGCTTCGCGACATGACGGTCTGCCGCTCGATCTACAAGGAACCGAACCCTGCCCTGCGCGAAACGGGACTGCACTATCAGGTGCAGTTACTGCGGGCGATAAAATCGGGTGATGCCGAGCTCTGCCGCATGATCATGCGTGGTCATATGATCGAGGCGGAAAAATACATGAAGGAACGTGCCGCCATGCGCACACGCGGCAGCACAACGGCGCAAGTGGTCTCGTCCACGAGCAGCTAGGGCACAAGAGCCGCTCGCCTTTCCTCGGTCCGGCCTTGCGCTTCCAATGGTCCCATCAACCTGGCCGGAGCCTGCTCGAAGGTGAATTTTCCATTCTTCATCCCCCAGACCGGCCGGATGATTTCCGAAACGATCTGATGTCCGCTCATGGCCGGCAGCGCCACGAAGGTGGCCGCTTCGCCGACTTCGATCCTGTGAGCCTTGTTGATCAGCCGCCGTGGTGCAGCCGTTACCATGTCAAAACAGGCCTTCAGGTCTTCCGCTGATCCGAGCTGGTGAACATTGGCATAAAGATTGGCCATGCGCGGCAAGGAGCAGTCGCCATAGGGCGTGAAGGGATTCAGCACGTTGTTTGTTGCGACCGTGCAGCACACGCCGTGTTCATGAAAGACATGCGCCGGCGCGACCCCCCGCGGCACCAGGCTTTCGCTGCCGCGTCCCATCAGAAACAGATCCGTCGACGGCAGGACGGTAAGCGCGATTTCAGCGCTTTTCAGAATTTGCACCGCCTCCAGAAGGTCCTTTCGGGAAAGGGCCGACAGCTTTGTGACATGGCCGATCGCGACCCTTCCCTGCCATCCGAAAGCGACTGTCTGACGGGCGATTTCATCAAGATGACGCCAGGATGGATCGAGATCGAAATCCAGGTGGAAATCGAGATCGACATCATGGCGTTCGGCCATTTCGAACAGACAGGCAATCTGGCCATTCGGATCGCTGTCCGTATAGGGACACCCGCCCAGCAGGTCCGCTCCGGCGGTGAGCGCCTCTTCCAGCAATTCGGCAGTACCAGGGTTGTTGATCAGCCCTTCTTGCGGAAAGACACATATCTGCAGGTCCAGCGCCCAGGCGAAATCCTGCTTCAGCCGCTGAATGGCGTGAAACCCCGTCAGGCCGATGCCCGGATCGATCTCCACATGCGTCCGGATGGCGTTGGTGCCCTGGGTAATGGCCTTTTCGAGAACCTTTCGACCACGGTCGTAGACGTCTTCTTCAGAAAACCCTTTCTTTGCCTCAGCAACTGACGAGATCGCTCCTTCCAGCGTGCCTGTCTCGTTCCGACAGCGGTCGAGAATGCAGGCCTTGTCGAGATGAAGATGGCTCTCGACAAATCCCGGCACCAGGAGAACGCCGTTACCATTCAGTTCTTCCGCACTCGTGGGCAGGTCGGCTCCTATCGCCGAAATCTTTCCGGCCCTAACAGCAATATCGACAGCCGCATCAGCGCCCTCCAGCAGGACGTTCCGGATTACTAGCCCGCTCATACCCTCGCCTCCATGCGAGTTTCCTGTTCATTGGCGGCGCCGAGATAGGCCGCCGTCAGCCGCGGGTCCGAAGCCAGATCCGCAGCCTTGCCTTCAATCACGATACGGCCTTGCTCCAATACGTAGGCGTAATCTGCAACGGCAAGAGCAAGCGTCGCCATCTGGTCGACAAGCAGAATGGTGATGCCTTCGTCCCGCAACTCACCAAGGATCGCATAAAGCTCCTCAACCATCGCCGGTGCCAATCCAAGCGAAGGTTCGTCCAGGAGCAGGATCTTGGGTTTCGCCATGAGACCGCGGGCAATTGCCATCATCTGCTGCTCACCGCCCGAAAGAAGCCCTGCGCGGCTGTGCAACCTGTCACGCAGGCGCGGAAACCGCTTCAGATGAGCTTCCAGTTCCGAGCTGTTGACATCTGAATGTCGCTTGTAGGCACCCAGTTCGATGTTCTCGCGCACTGTCAGTTCCGGAAACACCTGGCGGCCTTCGGGAACCAGCACAAGACCACGCCCGACGAGTTCATGCGGCTGCATGGCCTGTGTCTGCTCGTCATTCAGGATTATGCTTCCGGTGACCGGCCTGTGCAGACCCGAAACGGCAGAAAGAAACGTCGATTTTCCTGCACCATTCGCCCCGAGCAGAGCAACCATTTCGCCTGGCCGCACCTTGAGTGATACCTCCTTCAACACCGGAGCCGCGCCATATCCTGCAGTCAACTTTTGTGTCGAAAGAACAGGCGTTTCTTCCGTATGCAGCGGTTTTATGCGCGGGAAGGCCGTGGCGCCACCGGTGCCGAGGTAGGCTGCAATCACTGTTTCGTTTGCCTGGATCTCTGCCGGGGTGCCAAAGGCAATAGGCTTGCCGGCGTCAACTGCCTGGATCCGGTCCGAAATCCCCATGACCAGCTCCATGTCATGTTCAACGAGCACAACTGCAGGCCCCAGGTCGGCAATATCCCGCAGCAGCATGGCGAGCTTGTCCTTGTCGGCTCGCATCAATCCGGCAGCCGGTTCATCCAGAAGAAGGATGTCAGGTTTCAGGGCAAGCGCACGTGCGATCTCCACCAACCTGCGGTCGACATGCGGCAGATCACCGGCACGCTTGTCGAAGTCACCTTCATAGCCGCAGTATCGCAACAGTCCTGCCGCCAGCGACAAACGATCTGGCGACTGAATGTCGGACCACGGGTCGCCGAAGGCACCACGGCCCAGCCCGGAGACGACATTTGCAAGCACCGTCAGGTCCTCGAAAAGTTTGGTCGTCTGGTAGGTCCTGGCAATCCC
Source organism: Labrenzia sp. PO1 (assembly GCF_012273635.1). NCBI lineage: Bacteria > Pseudomonadati > Pseudomonadota > Alphaproteobacteria > Hyphomicrobiales > Stappiaceae > Labrenzia > Labrenzia sp. PO1. The sequence goes on along the minus strand of NZ_JAAXCR010000009.1, from coordinate 30,560 downwards.
CGATCGGGCAACCGCATGGGCCGGCAGCCCGGCAAGGTCCCGGCTTCCAAGCAGGATCCTGCCCTGCGTTGGACGGTAGAACCCGCCTATCATGTTGAAGACGGTGGTCTTGCCTGCACCGTTCGGACCGATGATGGATGTTACCTCGCCGGGCTCGATCCGGAAGCTGACACCATCGACTGCCCGAACACCGCCGAACGAAATGCCGAGGTCTTCAATTTCCAGTGCACTTGAGGAAAGCCCGCCCTGGAGGAACTGCTCGATGTCTGCGGAAGAAACCGGCGTCACGCTTCGGCTCGACCTCGGGATGTAAGACGCCACTGTGCCGACCAGACCGCGAGGCGCAATCAGCAGCACGCCCACCAGCAAACCGCCAAAGAACAGCAGCCGGTATTCTGCAAGATCTGAAAGGAACTCCGGCAGCAGGACGGTTACCAGCGCACCGGCGAGTGGCCCCAGCACGGTGCCGGCGCCGCCGATCAGGATTGCGAAGAGAAACAGGATCGACTGCGAGAACGGGAAATTGCTCGGCGCGATGAACATCATCAACGGTGCAAACAGACCGCCCGCAAGCCCGGCCATCGCCGCCGCAATGGCAAACGCGGCCGCCTTGACCGCAAACGGCCGATATCCAAGCGAGGCGGCTGCGGTTTCAGCATCGCGTACGCCCGTCATTGCCATGCCCCAGCCGCTTTCGGCCAATCGGCGAAACAGGTAGAGAGACAATCCGGCAAGCAGGATGGCCAGCACCACCAGTTCCCGCTCACTGAACACGAAGCCCAGGATCTCCGGCATCGGAAAGCCCATGAGGCCATTCTGACCGCCAGTCAGGGAACGCCATTCCACCGCGCCGTGTTCGACAATGAACGCGAAGGCAATCGTGACCATTGCCAGGAACGGCCCCGCCATACGGACGGCAGGCACCGCCAGCAGAACGCCCGCGATCCCCGCCACGAGCGCGGACAAGGGCAGTGCCAGCCAGAAGCTCAGGCCAGACAGGGTCATCACCGCCACACCATAAGCGCCGATGGCAAAGAAACCCACCTGACCAAGGGAGACCAGACCAGTCAAACCATAAAGAACGTTGAGACCTGTCCCCAGGATGGTCGTGATTGCAACAAGGCCGATGACGAACTGCGTGTAGCCACCACTTGTCACGGCCATCGCACAGGCTGCAACGGTTAGAACGAGCAACGCGCTATCGATAAGAATTCGCTGGTTCAGAAAGGGCACGGCGCTTCCTCAGACTTTCTTTACGGCGGGACGACCGAAGAGACCGTCCGGCTTCAATGTCAGTGCAAGGATGATCAGCGCAAAGACAACGATGTAGGTGGAAGATGAGCCCAGGTAGGCCGTTACCAGGGCTTCCGTCACCCCATAGAGAAAGCCTGCCAGCATGACGCCGGCTGCCGATGTCATGCCGCCCAGGATTGCCACCGCGAAGGCCTTGAGGCCAAAGAGCGTCCCCATGTCCGAATGCACGGAAAACAACGGCGCGATCAAAAGACCGGCACATCCGGCAAGCATCGCCGAAATCGCAAAGGAACCGGACACCATCATGGTTGTGTTGATCCCCATTAGCCGTGCTGCCTGATTGTTCTGGACGACGGCAAGCAGCGCCCTGCCCTGCAAGGTCTTGCGGAACAGGAAGTGCAGCGCCAGAGCAACACCGATGGCGGCAATCGGAATAAGCAGTTGCTGCGGATAGATGCCCGTGCCGGCGAACTGCCAGGTGGTCTGCGCCAAAGGCGAAAACAATGTCCGCGGTTCGTTGCCGAAGCTGAAGAGAACGGCGTTGTCGAGAAAGATGCCGCCCGCGACGGTCGCCATCAGCCAGGCCTCCGAATTGCGTTCCACGAAGGGACGAACCAGAAGTATTTCAACAAGCACGCCAAAAAAGCCGCAGCAGGCGATCGCAAGCGGATAGGCGATCAGCCAGTTCAAGCCGAGCCGTTCGGTAAAGACAAAGCCCAGAACCGCGCCCAGCATGACAACGCTGCCCTGCGCGAAATTGACGGTGGAAGAAACGGAATAGGTGATCTGAAAGCCGAGCGCGATCAGCCCGTACATGCTTCCAAGGCCAATGCCGGTGACAAGGGCGGCGATCAAGAGGGTCATGGGTGGGTCCTGGCGGGTGAGACGGGATCAGGGCTAATTCAAAGGAAAGAAACCTCCCGCGGGCCTGCCGCGGGAGGTGACATCATCAATCTTCGATCGGGATGATTTCGCCTTCGACGAATTGCGCGAAGACATAGTCTTCAGGAGCAATCGCATCCTGGTCTTCCGGCGAGAACGGGTCGGTGTAGGTCTTGATCAGGCCTTCGATGTTCTCGATGTCGTACATCGCCTGTCGGATAGCCGGACCATCGGTGGAACCGGCCTTCTCGATGGCGGCAGCCAGCAGAAGCATGGCGTCATAGGCGTTGGCGATACCGGTCGCGGGTGTCACATCGGCCATGGTCTCGATTTCGGGAAAGCTCTCCTGAAGCTTCGAGAACATGGCCTCGCCCTTCGCATCGCCCTCCCGGAACAGGTAGGTCTGGATGAAGTGGAGCTTCTCGCCGCTCTTGCCGGCCAGTTCCGTGAACCGTCCGCCTGCCGGGCCCCAGTGCGATGCCATGGCAACATCCCAGCCCATCCGGTCGAGTGATTTCACCACCTGTGCGGTCGGGGCAACGTTTGCCACCACAAACAGGCCATCCGCGCCGTTTTCCTTGAGGCGCGTGAGCTGCGGCACGACATCGACGTCGTTGGACTCGAACTTCTCGATACCCGCATGCTCCATGCCGCGCTTCTCGAGCGCTTTCAAAAGCCCCTTCTCGTTGGACTCGCCCCATTGGTTGTTGATGAGGATCATGCCCGGTTTCTTGGATCCGTATTTGGTGACCAGATACTCGGTGATCGCTTCATCGACATATTCATCAACGGCGGAGACGCGGAAGATGTAGTTCTCTTCAGCACCATTCTTGGTGATGCCGGTGCCTGCAGCCCACGGGCCGACAAAAGGCACCTTTGACTGGTTTGCAAAGGGAACGATTGCAAAGGAGACCGGTGTGTCCAGACCGCCGATCAGAGCCGCAACGCCTTCGCGCTGGACAAGCTCACGTGCGGCGACAAGCCCCTTGCCCGGGTTGCTTTCGTCATCGCGGCTTACAAGTTCAAGCGGTTTGCCAAGGACACCGCCCTTCTCGTTGATCTCGTCAATCGCGATGGTCAGGCCACGTGTAATTGCCTGTCCGGACTTGGCGGACTGACCGCTGAGCGCGGCAACAAGGCCGATCTTGATTGTATCGGCGGCGAAGGCCGGCAGGCTGGTGGCCAGGGCGAGGCCGACAGCACCTGACATCAGAACGCGGCGTGTCACCTTCGGAAATTTGCAAGCGGATTTCATGAACGGCTCCTCTGGTTTTCCGGACGACACGTCCGAACGCCACATCAAGAGCAAGTCAGATGCCAGTTTACTGATCTCTATACATTTCAATTACTTATCTAATTTCTGCCTTTACAGACCTTCGATGACATCAGAATTTCGCTTAAATTGCATGCAATCTTTGCATACAAAATTTGCATGCAAAAAACCGGACAGGATTTATGCTCCGGAAGGCCATTTTGAAAAGGACGCCCGATGCAGGACGAAAACAAGGACACTCTTCCCGAGGAAGCGCAGATCGTCAGGGAATATCTCGACGCTTCCATGAAACCCGATCCGGATCTCGCTGCGACATACGTTGCCGACGATGTGACGATCACGTTTACGGGCGGACGGGTATTCAACCATCCCTCAGGTCCGACCGGCTTTAACGCGAAGCGGTACAAGTGGGTGAAGAAGAAGATGGACCGTTTCGACGTTGCCCGCGGGGCGGACGGGGTTGTCGTCTACTCTGTCGGGACGCTTTACGGTGAATGGCCGGACGGAACCGCCTTCGAAGGCAACCGGTATGTCGATCGGTTCGAAGTGCATGACGGCAAGATCACAAAGATGGATGTCTGGAACGACAGCGCGGAGCGAATTCTCACCCGCATGGGCATTGAAGCCTAGTCGTCTCCTCGAACGGCGCGAACGTAAGGTTCCAGGGCATCAAGATAGATGCCCTGCCCCTTGTTTTCGGGCTTGATCAGCGCCCGGTCAGCCACGGCCCCCAGGTGATGTCGCATGAGATCCCTGGCCCGATCCTCATCGCCCTTGGAAAGAGCATCAATAATTTCCCGGTGCTCCTGGATCCCGCAATCAGTGGAATGCGGCCGCGAGTAAAGCGCCAGCGTCAACCCGCATCTATAGCCGACATCTTCCACGTAGCGGATCAGAACCGGACTTTCCGTGAGCTGCGCCATAAGAATGTGGAATTCCGTGGCAAGCCGGATGGAGACAGGCTCAGGTCCCTTTTCAGCGGCGATTTCCTTGTCGAGATGCGCATTCAGTGCATCAAGGTGCTTCTGGGAGAATTCAGCGCTCAGCCGGGACACCACGAGGTCTTCGATCTGGCATCGCAGGTCAAACAGATCCCGCGCCTCTTCCAGGCTGGGGGTTGCGACAACGGCTCCCCTGTTCCGTCGCAGTTCGACAAGGCCCTCCGCTGCGAGCCGTTCCAGTGCCTGGCGCACAATCGTCCGGCTCGACCCGAAACGCTCACCCAGCGAATCTTCCGGCAGTTTCATGCCCGGTAACAGGGCACGCTCAAGGATGGCACTGCGCAGGGCTGCGCAAATTTGTTCGGAACGATTCATCAGTGCTTCGGATCACCAGCTGATTTGCCGCTCAAACAAATCAAATAGCTGCAGATTTGCCAAGTGTCCGAATGCCTCGATTTTCAGCTCCGGCCATTTCCCCTCGCACAGAGAAGACCTGATTGAATTCAAATCCTTCACCTTGCCCGTCCTGACGGCCTGTTGCCCGAAAGACCTGCCCCACTCCGATGAGGACCGGACCTTCCAGTCCAAGCAAATCGACACCGCGTTCAAGTTCGTCCAGCGTTCCCGACCAGCGCTTTTCGTCGGTGCGGGATATTCCCGAAACGGCAACGACGGGGGTCGCAGCGGACAAGCCCTCGGCAACAAGCCGGTCTCTGATACGGCCGGCCATGCGCGCCCCCATGTAGAAAACGGTCGTGGTGGCTGGGTCGGTGAGCGCAGCCCAATCTACGGTTTCCGGCAAATCTCCCTTGCGCGAGTGGCCGGTGACAAACCTGACCGACTGAGCATGGTCACGGTGCGTCAGGGAAACGCCCAGGCGTGCCGCCATGGCAGAGGCCGCTGTGATGCCGGGAACAACGGTTGCCGGGATGCCTTCAGCAGCAAGACGGTCGAGTTCCTCTCCACCACGGCCGAAGATCATCGGATCTCCGCATTTGAGCCGCACCACGTGTTTGCCCTGTCGTGCCAGCAAAACCATCATGTCGTTGATGTCTTCCTGGCGGCAACTTTGCCGGCCACCTCTTTTTCCGACCAGCATCCGCCTGGCTTCTCGACGCGCAAGTTCGAGAACCGCGTCATCGACCAGATCATCGAAGAGAATGACATCAGCCGATTGCAGCGCACGCACGGCTTTCAGTGTCAGATATTCGGCATCGCCCGGCCCTGCCCCCACAAGGGTAACTTTGCCTGCGCCAGACGTCCTCGCATCCTCCAGAAGTGCTTCGGCGAGATGCTCTTCCTCTTCAGGCGCCGAACTGCCCGAGAAGGCAAGATCGGAGATCCGCTCCCAGAACCGGCGCCGCTGTGCCCCCGCGTCCAGCAGGGAAAGCGTCTTTTCCCGCAACCGGCTCGCCAGCTGCGCCCATCCTTGCAGACTTTCAGGCATCAGCGTCTCGATCCGCCGTCGGATCGCCTGGCCAAGAATCGGCGCGACTCCATTGGTCGAGATACCGATCACGACCGGTGACCGGTTTACGATGGACCCGAACTGGAAGTCGCAATAGGCGGGGTTATCGATCACATTGACCGGAACTCCCATGCGCCGCGCGGCCAAAACAAACGCTGCGGCTTCTTCGTCACTCTCTGCATCGGCAATCGCAAGGGCTGCGCCCTCTAAGTCTTGCTGCGACCAGCAGGACCGGTGATGTATGAAACGCCCCTTGATGCTGCCGGCCGCAAGAAGTGCCTCGAAAGCCGGCTCCAGTTCCTGTGCGTGAACATGTACGTCTGCCCCGGCAGCAGCCAGCAGCTCCGCCTTCCAGGCGGCAGCTTCCGTGCCGCCTGCTAGCAGGACTTTTCTTCCTTCAAGCGGAAAGAACAGCGGCAGGCTTGCAAGAGCCCCCACGCGTGCCGGACGGCTCCGGCGCTTTACCTCAGCTGGCTTGCGCAATGTCGGCATCATCGAGGCTTTCCTTTGCAATTTCATCGAGAAGCGTCTGGATTTCCGAGCGGCAGGAGCCGCAATTCGTGCCGGCTTTCAGTGTTTCACCGATTGCACCGACACTCGTCGCACCGCAGCGTGCGGCTTCGGCAATCTGGTTGCAGCCGATCTGGAAGCAGGAGCAGACCAGCGCCCCCGGATCCGGCCTGTCTGCCGGCACGCGTCCAGCAAGAACCCGTGCCCGCTCCTGCGGCGAAACAGGCCCCTCATCCAGAAGCCCGCAAGCCCATTGGCGCGAGACTTCCACCGGGGATGCGGAAAAGAAGAACGCTGCCTGTAGCACATCGTCCCGCCACTCGGCCAAACGTCTCCAGCCAGCGGCACCGTCCGATATATCGGTCGTCTCGTTGCTGGACGAGGTCAACGCAGCTGCGATTTCCGCGAAATCCGCATCGGCTTTCGCCGCGAACTCAAGCCGGTAACCGCCAGGCACAGGAGCAAGGGCCCAGTAGTCGGCAGCGATCTTCTCCGGTCGCTGGCGCAAGACGGCAAAACCGAACCAGGCCATTTTCGCTTTTGCCACAGCCACAGGCGAGAACTTGGATCCGGGCTGTCCGGAATGGGGGTCTGTCTCGGGCGCCATGACCGCATCGATGCGGGCTTTCGATGCAAGCTGGTCGGTCCAATGCATCGGCACGAAGACTTCTCCCGGGGCGACCCGGTCTGTCAGTAGCGCCCGCACCACCACGGCCCCATAAGGGCTTTTGACCGTCACCAGATCTGCCGGGTCGATCCCGAGCTTTTCGGCATCGATCGGGTTGAGTTCGGCAAAAGGTTCGGCAAAATGCGCGGTAAGGCGCGGCGTCTTGCCGGTGCGCGTCATGGTGTGCCACTGGTCGCGGATCCGGCCCGTATTCAGGGTGAACGGATAGCGGCGCTCTGTTTGCCGCGGAGCCTTGAAAACAACAGGCACGAACTGCCCCTTGCCGCTTTCGGTGAAAAATCCTCCGCCAGCAAAGAACCTCGTATCAGCTGGTAGTGCCCCCGCCGGCTGCGGCCACTGAAAGGGCTCCATGGCATCGAAATCGGCATCAGACACGTCCCGATAAGAACCGATATCGAAATCACGGCTGCCTTCGTTCCGAAACCCGGAGAGTGCTGCATGCTCACGGAAAATCGCCGAAGCCCCTTCATAGGAAAAGGCCCCGGCAAAGCCCATGCGTCTTGCGACTTCGCTCAGGTGCCACCAGTCGGGGCGAACCTCACCGGGAAGCTCCAGGAACGCACGCTGTCTTGAGATCCGGCGCTCGGAGTTGGTAACCGTCCCGTCCTTTTCACCCCATGCGGCTGCAGGCAGCAACACGTTCGCATAGGGAACCGTGTCGGCTGCCCGCGTTACTTCCGAAACGACTACAAAGGAGCATGTTTCAAGAGCTTCTGCCACGCCATCTGCATCCGGCAGGCTGTCCACCGGGCTTGTCGCCATGATCCAGAGCGCCTTGATCCGGCCTTCCCGCACGGCCTTGAAAAGCTCAACAGCTTTCAAGCCGGACCGATCAGCCACGACCGGGCTTTGCCAGAAGTCCTGCACGATCCCGCGGTGCTCGGCATTTTCCAAAGCCATGTGGCCGGCGAGCATATTGGCCAGTCCACCGACTTCCCGGCCGCCCATGGCGTTCGGCTGACCCGTGACGGAAAAAGGGCCCATGCCGGGCTTTCCGATCCGTCCAGTTGCCAGATGTGTGTTGACGATGGAATTGACCTTGTCCGTGCCTACGACTGACTGGTTGACACCCTGGCTATAGACGGTGACTGTCTTTTCCGTCCGGGCAAACATCTTGTAGAAGAGTGCGATATCCTGACGTGACAGGCCGGTCTTTTCGGCTATCTGGCCGATCTCGCAGGGTCCTGCAGCCTCAACTGCCTTCTCAAGTCCTTGAGTGAAGCGATTGACATAGCTGTCATTCACGACAAACGCTTCCGCCAGAAAGGCGAGCAGCCCGTTAAAGAGGGCAACGTCCGTGTCGGGCTTCAATTGCAGGTGCAGATCGGCGATGGCGCAGGTCGCTGTCTTGCGCGGGTCCACTACGACCACCCGCAACGCCGGGTTTGCAGCCTTGGCCGCTTCAAGGCGCTGGAACAGGACCGGATGACACCAGGCGAGATTGGAGCCGACCAGCACAACAAGGTCTGCCAGTTCAAGATCTTCATAGGTTCCCGGAACCGTGTCCGAGCCGAATGCCCTGCGGTGCCCGGCAACCGAAGATGCCATGCAAAGGCGGGAATTGGTGTCGATATTCGCCGAACCGATGAACCCTTTCATCAGTTTGTTGGCGACGTAATAGTCTTCGGTCAGGATCTGGCCGGACACATAAAACGCAACGCTATCTGGTCCATGTTCCCGAATGGCATCCTGAAAGTTGCGCGCGACAAGATCGAGCGCGTCATTCCAGTTGGCGCGTTCGCCGTCGATTTCCGGATAGAGCAATCTGTCATCCAGCGAAAGCGTTTCTCCAAGGGCCGAACCCTTGGAACACAGCCGGCCGAAATTGGATGGGTGCTTGGGGTCACCTGCAACAGTCACCGTCCCGTCCGGGTGCCGGGTCGCGAGGACGCCGCAGCCGACACCGCAATAGGGACAGGTGGTCCGGATTGTTTTTTCTTGTTCGGTCATGCCATCAATCCCGGTTCTTGATTTACCAGGCGTTGTAGCCAAGGTATTTGCCCGACATCTCGATCTTCACCCGGTCTCCCTTGGGGTTCTCAACACGGGTTACCGACATGTCGAAATCGATGGCCGACATGATGCCGTCGCCGAATTTCTCATGGATCAAAGCCTTGATTGTCGGGCCGTAGACACCGACGATTTCATAAAGACGGTAGATGCACGGATCCGTCGGCACGGTCTGCGACCAGATCTTTGTTGGGCTCTCCTGCAGTACTAGCGCCGCTTCCTGCGGCAGACCGAGTGTCTCCGTGATTGCCTTTGCCTTGTCTTCCGGCATGGCGTTCATGCCCATGGCCGCCGAATGGGTCCAGACAGGCGACATGCCGATCGCTTCGGCAATGCCTTCCCATGTGAGCCCCGCCTGGCGCTTCGCCGACAGGATCATGCTGGTAACGTCTTCACGGGTAAGAGCGGTCATGAAAATCTCCTATGAATTGCCGAAGAGTTGAAACAAGAGGATGGCGCAGAGCACCGCGAGAACAGCAGAGACGATCTGCCAGAAGCGGACTGGATCCCGTTCCGCCAGAGGGACAAATCGATCTGAACTGAAGGCCGGGTTCGGGCGACGAAGATCTTCCAGGAAGGCGCTCAGCGCTTCGTAGCGCTTGCCCGGCACGGGATGAACCGCGCGGCAAAGCGCGCCATCGACCCAGTCCGGAACCCGTTCCGTGACAGCTGTCGCACTGCGATAGCGCAGGGCAGCCTGTGCCCGCTCACTGGTTGCCCTGGCAACGGCCGCACCATAGGGCAAACGCCCGGTCAGCATTTCGTAGGCGATCACACCGAGCGAAAACTGGTCGCTGTACTCAGTCCCGAGGTAGCCGAGAAACACCTCTGGTGCGGTATATTGGTGGGTGCCGAGGATCTCCCCCTTGTCGAGCGAAGGAGCGGCTTCCATCACGCCGGCGATCCGCACCGACCCGAAATCGATGATTTTCACCGTGCCGGACGTGTCGATCATGATGTTTTCCGGCCGCAGGTCCTGATGGACCATTTCCTTGCGGTGGAAGGCCATCAATCCCCTGGCCACCTGCTCCAGAATCCCGCGCACGGTCTGAAGGCTGGGGTGAGGATTGTCGATCATCCACTGGCGAAGCGTCTGGCCTTCGACAAACTCCGATGCCAGAAAAAGCGTCTGACGGCCCTGCGGATAGGTGGAAGCCTTCAACACATGCGGCGATGAAATCCGGCGTGCAACCCACTCCTCCAGCGCGAACCGGCGCAGATAGTCTTCCTCTCCGCGTAAATCGAGCGACGGAAACTTGAGCGCCACCGGTACGCCGGTTTCTTCATTTTCCGCCAGATAGATGTGGCTGCGGCTGGTGGCGTGCAAGCCGCGTATCAAACGGAACCCCTCATGGCTGCCAGGTACCTTCGGCAGCGGCGCCGGTGGCAAGGTGCCTTCCCCGTTCAGGAGATCATCTGCACCGGGTTCCGCGATGTCGATGACCCGCACGATCTGAACGGTCAGATTGTCGTCGCTGCCTGCAGCCAGCGCCTTTTCGACAAGTGTCCTGGCTGTCTGATCGAGCGCTTCGCCGGCCAGCACGGCGTCGGCCATATCCTTCGCCCGCAAGAAGCCATGGACACCATCCGTCGTGAGGACAAACAGATCGCCCGGACGAAGATCGAACACGGCATAATCGATATCGACAGATTGCCCGACCCCCAGAGCCCTGCCGAGATAACTCTCCTGTTCGGAAATCCGGACAGTGTGGTCTTCCGTCAGCTGTTCCAGGCTCTGGCCGGAAAGACGCCAGATGCGGCTGTCACCAACATGGAAGAGATGCGCCTTGCGCCCCTTCAGGACCAGGGCAGAAAAGGTGCAGACATGGCCCCTGTCGAGATCATCGACCTGTTTCGTCTGGCTGAAAAGCCAGGAATTGGCGGCAGAGATCACCCGGACGGCAGAGGTCTTCACTGTCCAGGCTTCAGAGGTGCAATAGTAATCGGAGAGAAAGGATTTGACGGCCGTTTCGGCTGCGACATGCGCAACCGGACTGGAGGAAATGCCGTCCGCGACAGCAAGTGCGATGCCCTTGTGCACCAGGGCCGGGCCGTCCGGCACCATGGCGCCATGAAAGTCCTGGTTCAGGGCTTTCCGTCCGGCAGACGAATGCTGGCCGGTCTCGACGCTCAAGGTGGTATGGCGGACTTGCATCAGCACGGGAAATGGCTCCTCGGGAAAAGACGCTCCGCCGCCAATGACGGCGGAGCGTCGCACTTATTCGGCAGGCGCTGCGACCGGCGCCTTTTCGTAGCCTGCCTTGCGGGATGGCGACGTCTTGTAGTGGGTGGCGTAGATCATGCCGCCGACGAAGGTCAGCCCACCGACCAGATTGCCGACAACAACCGGAATTTCGTTGTAGGCAAAGTAGTCGAACCAGGTGAAGTTGCCGCCGAGCATGATGCCCGAGGGGAACAGGAACATGTTCACGATCGAGTGCTCGAAGCCGAGATAGAAGAACACCAGGATCGGCATCCACATCGCCATGATCTTGCCGGAGACAGAGTTCGACATCATCGCGGCGACAACACCGGTCGAAACCATCCAGTTGCACATCACTGCGCGGATAAAGACTGTCAGCAGCCCCGCCCAGCCGGCGGCGGCATAGCCGAGTGTCCGGGTTTCACCGATCTGGCCAATCTTCTGACCGACGGCGTTCGGTTCCTGGCTGAAACCCATGGTGAAGATGATCGCCATGAACACCGCCGTGGTCAGGGCACCTGCAAAATTGCCAGTAAAGACCAGGCCCCAGTTCCGGAACACACCGCCCCAGGTGCAGCCCGGACGTTTAGCGATCACGGCCAGCGGCGCCAGCGTGAACACGCCCGTCAGAAGGTCGAAGCCGAGCAGATAGAGCATGCAGAAGCCGACCGGGAACAGGATCGAGGCGACCAGGAAATTACCGGTATTGACGGCGATGGTCACGGCGAAGGCGGCGGCAAGGGCAAGGATGGCGCCTGCCATATAGGCCCGGATGAGCGTGTCCTTTGTGGACATGAAGATCTTCGCTTCACCGGCGTCGATCATCTTGGTGGCAAATTCCTGTGGCGTTACATATGACATCTGAATTCCTTTCGCGAGAGTGCTCGGCCGGTCAGACGGCTTCGTGGGAATAGGAAAGATCGACAAGGATCCGGCCATCCTCCAGCCGGACGGGGAAAGCTGCCGTGCGGCCTTCGTCAGCTCCTTGCGCGGCTCCCGTTTCCAGGGAGATCACCCAGTTGTGCAACGGGCAGGTCACACATCCGTCATGCACAATGCCCTGACTGAGAGGCCCGTTCTTGTGCGGACACTTGTCTTCCAGCGCAAAGACGTCGTCCTTGGCGGTGCGGAAGATGGCGATGGTCATGTCGCCATTCTTCACGCACCGCGCTCCCTCCCTAGGAATGTCTTCAAGGGTGCCGATATGGACCCAGTTACGGATGTCGGCAGTCATTCGGCAGCCTCCTTCGTCAGAACAGCCATCGGCTTGAATTCATGCTTGTCCTTGCCGGAGACACGCTCCGACCATGGGTCGACCTGGGCGAATTTCTGGGAGAAGACGAAACGGTCGAAATACGCCACGCGCATCGCCTTATCGTCCATGATCTGGCGACGGATCTCCTCCAGACCTATGCGTTTCGCCCACTTGTAGATCCGCTCCAGGTAGTGGCCCTGCTCGCGGTACATCTGAGTGAGCGCAGCAACATGCTCGATCGCCTCATCCTCGGTCTTCACCAGGCCCAGAACTTCCGTGCCCTTGATGTCAAGACCGGCAGCTCCGGCGAAATGGATCTCGTAACCGCTGTCGACGCAGATGATGCCGATATCCTTGCAAGTTGCTTCCGCGCAGTTTCGCGGGCAGCCGGAGACCGCCATCTTCAACTTCGCCGGGGTCCATGAGCCCCACATGAACTTTTCCAGCTTGATGCCGAGACCGGTGGAATCCTGCGTGCCGAAGCGGCACCAGTCCGTCCCGACGCAGGTCTTCACGGTCCTGAGACCCTTGGCGTAGGCCTGCCCGGAAACGAACCCGGCCTTGCCGAGGTCCGCCCAGACTGCCGGCAGGTCTTCCTTCCTGATGCCAAGCATGTCGATGCGCTGGCCACCGGTGCATTTCACCGCCGGAATGTTGAACTTGTCGACCACATCGGCAATCGCCCGCAGTTCCTTGGAAGAGGTCATCCCGCCCCACATGCGCGGGACCACCGAATAGGTGCCGTCCTTCTGGATGTTGGCGTGGACACGCTCGTTGATGAAACGGGACTGGTAATCATCCGCATATTCATCCGGCCAATCGGAGACCAGATAGTAGTTGAGCGCCGGCCGGCACTTGGCACAGCCGCCGGAGGTGGTCCATTCCAGTTCCTGCATCACTGCCGGAATGGATTTCAGCTCCTTGGACTTGATCAGGCGGCGGACCTCGTCATGGCCCAGGTGCGTGCAACCACACATCGGCGTTACGGCCGCCGGGTTATAGGCATCGCCCAAGGTCACCTGCATCAGTTGCTCGACCAGCCCCGTGCAGGTGCCGCAGGAGTTCGAGGCCTTTGTGTGGGCCCGAACACCGTCCAGGGTCGTCAGACCCTTCTCCTTGATCGTCGTAACGATCTTGCCCTTGCATACGCCGTTGCAGCCGCAGATTTCCGCATCATCCGGCAAGGCTGCAACGGCCGCCGTAGGGTCCAGCGGGGACCCTCCCTGGTAAGCCTGACCAAAGATCAGCGTCTCGCGCATGTCCGAGACGTCGGTACCTTTTTTGAGGAGGTCGAAGAACCACGGACCATCGGAGGTCTCTCCGTAAAGGACGGCACCGACGATCCTGTTGTCTTTCAGGACGATGCGCTTATAGACGCCGGCCGACGCATCACGCAGCACGATCTCTTCCCGGTCGTCGCCTTCGGAAAAATCGCCTGCCGAATAGAGATCGACACCTGTCACCTTGAGCTTCGTCGCGGTGACCGAGCCCGTGTATTCGGAAGAAGCGCCAAGCAGATTGTCGGCAATCACACCCGCCATTTCATAAAGCGGCGCGACAAGCCCGTAACACATGCCACGGTGTTCGACGCATTCCCCGAGCGAGAAGATGTCCGCATCGCTGGTGCGCATGTCATCGCCAACCAGCACACCGCGATTGACGTCCAGCCCGACCTCCCTGGCAAGGTCGGCCGACGGGCGGATGCCGACGGCCATGACGATGATCGAGGCTTCGATCTCAGTGCCGTCGTCAAGGCGGATGCCCCTCACCTTGCCTGCATCATCACCCAGGATTTCATGACTGTTTGCCTTGGTGCGCACGTCGATGCCGCGACGTTTGAATTCCGCTTCGAGCAGGAACCCCGCAGCCGGGTCGAGCTGGCGTTCCATCAGGGTCGGCATCAGGTGCAGAACGGTTACGTCCATGCCCTGCATCTTGAGACCGGCTGCCGCTTCAAGACCCAGGAGCCCACCGCCGATGACGACGGCACGTCCGCCCCGTTTGGCCGCATCCAGCATCTTTTCCACATCGTCCAGATCGCGATAGGTCAAAACCCCGTCCAGGTCCTTGCCAGGAAGCGGAATGATGAAGGGGGAAGATCCCGTCGCGATCACCAGCTTGTCGTACTTGGCGGTGACGCCGTTTTCCGAGGTAACCGTTTTGGCGTCCCGGTCGATCTCGGCAACCCGGGCTCCCTTGTGAAGCGTCACGCCATGTTCGGCATACCAGTCGTCGCCATGGGTGATGATGTCCTCGTATGACTTCTCGCCTGACAGCACGGGCGACAGCATCAGCCTGTTGTAGTTGACCCGCGGCTCTGCATTGAAAATGGTGACGTCATAAGCATCCCTGTCTTTTTCGAACAGGTTTTCGAGCATCCGCCCGGGTGCCATGCCGTTGCCGACGATGACAAGTTTCTGTTTTGTCATGGCTTTTCTCCAGACTTTCATTCGGCTGCTTCGGCTGCCGCGGTTTGACGGGCCATCCGTGCGGCCCGCTTTTCCTGAATGGATTTCAACTGGTCTTCGCTCGGGTCCGCGCCGCCTTCATAGGCTTCCAGGAAGTCCAGAAGCTCCTCGCGGTAGGCGTAGTAATCCGGGTGGGCGAGCAGCTCCTTGCGCGACCGCGGCCGTGGCAGGTCCACTTCCATGATGTTGCCGATGCGGGCATTGGGCCCGTTCGACATCATCACCACCCGGTCGGCGAGCAGGATGGCCTCATCGACATCATGCGTGACGCAGACGGCCGTCACCTGGGTGCGTTTCCAGACGTCCATCAGGACGTCCTGCAGCTCCCAGCGGGTCAGGCTGTCGAGCATGCCGAAGGGTTCGTCCAGCAGCAGGAGCTTCGGCGACAAGGCAAAGGCCCGTGCAATGCCGACGCGTTGCTTCATGCCGTTGGAAAGCTCCGAAGCAGCCTTTTGCATGGCGTCCGACAGACCGACCTTGCCGAGGTAATATTCAATCACGTCCCGCTTTTCGGCCCTGGACGCATCCGGATAGACCTTGTCGACCCCAAGCTCGACATTCTCGTATGCTGTCAGCCAGGGCATCAGGCTCGGCGCCTGGAAAACGACGGCACGGTCCGGACCGGCCTGCGTCACATGAGTTCCGTCCAGTACGATGGCACCTTCGGTGATCTTGTTGAGCCCGGCCACCATGGACAGGACCGTCGACTTTCCGCATCCGGAATGGCCGATCAGGGTGATAAACTCGCCCTTCTTCATTTTCAGATCGAAACCGTCGACAACCGTCAGCGGCCCCTTCGGCGTCGGATAGACCTTCTTCAGCTGAGAGAAGTCGAGATAACGGTCCTGAACCGCGGATTCCGATGCCCGCTCATAAGCCGCCGGAAGCTTGTCGGCAGGCTTCGGACGCTGGGTAATCGGAACGATGTCCGGCAGAACGATTTCCCGCTCCAGATCAGCGCCACGCTCGGCACCAGCCTCCATCAGGTATTCGGTGACTTCGGCACGCAGGCGAATGAAGTCGTCATCGTGATTGAGTTCACCGCGATCGCGTGGCCGCTGAAACGACACCTTGAACTCCGGACCGAGCGTTGCCGGTGTGCCGGGCTTCAGGGGTATGATCCGGTCTGCTAGAAGGATTGCCTCATCGACATCGTTTGTGATGAGAATGATGGTCTTCTTCTCTTCGTCGCAGATCGCGGCGAATTCGTCCTGCAGCTTCGCGCGGGTCAAGGCATCAAGAGCGGACAGCGGCTCATCCAGCAACAGAAGCTCAGGCTGCATGGCGAGTGCCCGTGCCACGGCAACGCGCTGACGCATGCCACCGGAAAGTTCCGACGGCTTGCGGTCCCTGGCATGCCCCAGACCGACCATCTCGATGTACTTGTCGCAGATCGCCTTGCGCTCAGCGGCGCTCTTCTTCTTGAAAACGCTGTCGACGGCCAGCGCCACATTGCCGAACACCGACAACCACGGCATCAGCGAATAGGACTGGAACACGACGCCCCGATCCTGGTGCGGCCCGTCAATTTCCTTGTTCTTGAAGATGATGCCGCCCTTGTCCGGCTCGATGAGACCGGCCAGCAGGGAGATCAGCGTGGTCTTGCCGGTGCCGGAAAACCCGACGATGGCAATGAACTCGCCCTCTTCCACTTTCAGATTGATATCGTCCAGCACATCCGTCCGGGTGGCATTTTCGCCATAGGATTTGGAGACGCCGGAAATTTCCAGAAAGGACATATCCGTCTCCTTAGCGATTGGCCGAGAATGTGAAGGCGCGCTGCAGGGCAAACATCAGCCGGTCAAGCATGAAGCCGATGATGCCGATGGTCAGGACAGCGACCATGATCTTTGCGAGCGACTGGGAAGAGCCGTTCTGGAATTCGTCCCAGACGAATTTTCCAAGCCCCGGGTTCTGCGCCAGCATTTCTGCCGCAATAAGCACCATCCAGCCCACACCCAGCGACAGGCGAAGCCCGGTGAAGATCAGCGGCAGAGAGGACGGCAGAACCAGCTTGGTAACGGTCTTCCAGGTCGGCAGCTGCAGAACACGGCCGACATTCATCAGGTCCTTGTCGACCGAGGCCACACCCAGCGCGGTGTTGATCAGGGTCGGCCACATGGAGCAGAGCGTCACGGTGACGGCGGAGATCAGCAGGGATTTAGACAGCCAGTCGACAGGATCGGCATAGGTTGCCGAAACAATCATCGTGACGATCGGCAACCATGCCAGCGGCGACACCGGCTTGAAGATCTGGATCAGCGGATTGATAGCGCCGTTGAAGGAGCGCGACAGACCGGAGGCAATGCCAAGCGGCACGGCAATCAGCGTTGCGATCAGGAAGCCGAGGCCGACGGTTTTCAGCGAGGTGCCGATCTGGTCGATATAGGTCGGCTTGCCGGTATAATCGCGCCACTTGATCTTGTCGGTCTTGCCTTCAGCTTCGTATTTGGCGTTGCGTTGTTCCTGGCGATCGTAGAACGCAGCGGCCTTGTCACGCTCGCGCTCATGATCGTCCCAGAGGTTGACCGCCTGGCTCCAGACGGCCGCCGGCCCGGGAACTGCGCCCAGGGATGTCTGCACCTGGGGCGCCAGCGCTCCCCAGAGGACGAGAAAGGCGATGATGCCCAGAAGAGGAATCACGAGAACGCGTTTGAGTTCCCCCAGCTGCTCCTTCGGGCTGTCGCCTGCGGCAATTTTCAGGAGCGGCACGGTCCAGGAAAGGCCGAGCGCATCCAGCCAGCCGGCGGCCTTGTTGATCCGTGTGAAGAGCTTTTCCCGGCGTGCGGCACGGGCAAGGTCCTGACTGCCTGCGGTATCGGCATTGGCCATGTCGTCAATCCTTGTTCGAATTCTGTCGGTTCGTGTCGAATGAGAAAAACGAGCGGCGGGGCTGCAGACCGCCGCTCAAGTTTGGGGAAGATCAGCCGCCCACGACCTGGTTGCCGTCGACCACCTGCTTGCCTTTCAGGCCGATCGGAAGGCTGTCGATGTAGGCGTTCGGCTGCTTGCCGTCGTAGGGAATGCCGTCGATGATGTCCGCCGACGGGGTTGGAGCGCGGTAGCCGTCCGTTTCCCAGGGGAAGTCTTCCTTGGCCACATGCCCTTCCTCGACCAGCATTTCTGCGGCTTTCAGATAGATGTCCGGGCGATAGACCGACCGCGCGACTTCGTCGTACCAGCTGTCGGGTTTGTACTCGGAAATCTGCCCCCAGCGGCGCATCTGGGTCAGGTACCAGACGGCGTCGGAATAGTAGGGATAGGTGGCGAAGTAGCGGTAGAAGACGTTGAAGTCGGGAACGTCTCGCTTGTCGCCCTTCTCATACTCGAAGGTGCCGGTCATGGAGTTGGCAATCACTTCAGCGTCCGCACCGACATACTCCGAGCGGGACAGGATCTCGACGGCTTCCATACGATTGGCATTGTCGTTCTCGTCCAGCCACTTGGCCGCGCGGATCAACGCCTTGGTAAGCGCAAGCGTGGTGTTCGGATATTCTTCGGTAAATTCCTGCGTCAGACCGAAGACCTTCTCCGGGTTGTTCTTCCAGATCTCGTAATCGGTGATGACCGGAACGCCGATGCCCTTGAAGACTGCCTGCTGGTTCCAGGGTTCGCCGACGCAATAGCCATAGATGGTGCCGGCTTCCAGCGTTGAAGGCATCTGCGGAGGCGGAGTGACCGACAGCAGAGCGTCTGCCTGGATCTGGCCGGAGATATCCGAACTGGAATAGAAGCCCGGGTTGATATCACCGGATGCCAGCCAGTAGCGCAGTTCGTAGTTATGGGTGGAAACTGGGAAGACCATGCCCATGTTGAACGGCTTGCCTTCGGACTTGAACTTGTCGACGACCGGCTTCAAGGCGGTTGCCTTGATCGGGTGAACCGGCTTGCCGTCGTCCTGCATTTCCAGGTGCGGCTTCATCATCTCGAAGATCTCGTTGGAAACGGTAATGCCGTTGCCGTTAAGGTCCATGGAGAACGGCGTCACGATGTGTGCCTTCGTGCCGAAACCGATGGTGGCCGCCAGCGGCTGTCCGGCCAGCATGTGCGCCCCATCCAGTTCGCCCGTGATGACCCGGTCGAGCAGAACCTTCCAGTTGGCCTGCGGCTCCAGGGTTACGAAAAGGCCTTCTTCCTCGAAATAGCCGAGCTCATAGGCAACCGCGAGCGGAGCCATGTCCGTCAGCTTGATGAAGCCGAAGGTGAGTTCGTCCTTTTCGACATCCAGCATCTCGGCATAGGCGCTGGAAGCGGACACAAGTGCCGTGGCTGCCATCAGGGCGCCAAATGCGTTCCGGCGGGTGATATTCAGGGTCTTTTTCATTGTCGCGTCCTGTCCCTCGTTCGTCCTGCGCCCTCTTCAGCCGGGCACAGGAGCAATAAAAAAGCCGCCGACCGAACCGCATGACGGGAGGAATTCCCATGCGGTTCAAATCGGCGGCTTTGCCTGTGCACCCGGCAGTGGGTGCGATATCTGGTAGGCCAGCGTCGGCCTCACCTGCTTAAAAGCACGAACTGTGCCAATTTGGAGAAATTGGCTTT
The DNA here is from genome assembly GCF_012273635.1 of Labrenzia sp. PO1. NCBI lineage: Bacteria > Pseudomonadati > Pseudomonadota > Alphaproteobacteria > Hyphomicrobiales > Stappiaceae > Labrenzia > Labrenzia sp. PO1. The sequence continues at coordinate 11,066 of NZ_JAAXCR010000009.1, read as the reverse complement.
TCTCTTTATTTACAGATACTTACTCTTTGTGAAAATTTTGACCATATGCTCAAGCTGCATATTTGATCATCGAAGCTTGCAGGCAACTGAACGAATTTTGTGCAACGCAACCAGACTGCCCCGGCGCCAGGCGAGCTGTCTCGGAAGTTAAAAACGGGCGCCGTCAAACATTTCTATGGTCATGTCTGTCGCTTCTCCGGTCAGCTCCAGAGCCTCCAGATAGGCGGTCGGAGAAAAGACCTTTTCAACTTCGCTTTCCGCCTCTCGCGAACGCTCCACCTGCCCCCAGCGAACCATCTGCTCGTAGAACCATTTGCCGTGGACCGGCATTGGCGCCGCCTTGAGCCCACCCGAGAAGGTCAGGAAGTCCGGAACGTTCTTCACCGAGACCGGGCCGAGCCTGATACGGCCCGATAGCGCTGCAAGGCAGATTTCAGCGGGGCAAGCCAGAAGGTCCGGCCTTGCGAGCATGTCGGCCAGCTCGGCATTGTTCTTCGGATCGGCGCACCAGTCGGCGGCTGCCGAAAAGGCACGCATCAGCGCGGCCAGCGTTTCCGGGTTGGCTTCGGCCCATTTGCGCGTCACGCCCAGCACTTTTTCCGGACTGTCCGGCCAGATGGCCTGTTTGTAGGTTGCAATGCGCCCCGTTCCCGCGTCGACCGCAGCCGTGTTCCAGGGCTCGCCAACGCAATATCCATCGAGCTGACCGGCGGCCAGGGCATCCGCCATGACCTGCGGCGCCAGTACGGTAATCTCGACATCCCGGTCCGGATCAATTCCGGCGGCGGCGAGCCAATAGCGCAATTCATAGGCATGGCCTGAAAACGGGTGCACAACCCCGAAATGAAGCAGCGGCACATCCGCCTCCTGCTGGTTGGCAATCACCCGCGCGAGCGCCGCACCGGTCGACGTCGGGTCGCCTTCCGGATCGGCTCCGACAGCCGACATGTCCGCCCAGAGTGCGTTGGAAACCGTAATTGCGTTGCCACCTAGCCCCAGAAGCATGGGCGCCAGCATGGGCACGGCAAGACTGGTCAGGTTGAGGCTGGATGCAATCGGCATCGGGGCGAGCATATGCGCCACGTCAAAATGACCGACCGAAATTCTGTCTCGAATATTGGCCCAGGATGTTTCGCGGATAAGCTTAAGCGCGATGCCTTCCTGCTCGGCAAAACCGAGTTCGGCAGCTGCCACGACAACGGCACTGTCCAGAAGCGGGATAAATCCGGCGATGACGGGCTTCAAGTTCGTATCCATGATACTCCAGTCCCCTGGTTGGCCGCTTCTCCCCACTCGGTGTTTTTTGTTGTCATCGCGTCAGTCTCCCAGAAGTCCGCTGGCGATCACCAGGCTCTGCGCCACATCAATGATCTTCCGGCTCTGGTTCATGGCCGTGCGACGCAACAGGTCATAGGCCTCCTGCTCGCTGAGCCCCTTCGATTTCATCAGGATGCCCTTGGCCCGATCGATGGTTTTCCGGTCTGCAAGTTCAGAGCGCACTTCCTCCAGCTCCTCCGTCAGCCTGGAAAACGCGCGAAAGCGGCTGATCGCCATATCAAGGATCGATTTGACCCGCTCCCGCTTGAGCCCGTCGACGATATAGGCCGACACCCCAGCATCGACGGCCGCCTCGATGGAATGGCTGTCCGACTTGTCGACGAACATCGCAATCGGTCGCCGCACCGCGCGCGACACCTGAAACATGTGTTCCAGCTGGTCGCGATTCGGGTTTTCCAGATCGATGACAATCACATCCGGATTGATGTCGGCGATCTGACGAACCAGTCCTTCCATCTGGTGAACAAGAATGACCCTATCGTGCCCGGCATCGTGCAATCCCTGCTCGATGATCGAGGCACGGATCTTGTTGTCATCTATAACCAGAATGGAAAGCCCGCCGCTCATGCCGCCATTATGCGCAGGGCTATTTTTTATGCAACAAAAATGCTGCGCCGCAACAAAGCTGTCCTGTGGAGACATTCTGAAGTGACCCTGGAACGCGTGAAACCGGACTTGCAAAAGACGGGAACCAAAAGAAGATTTCTCCTCTGGACAGAACCCCACAGCCTTAGAATGATGCACCGGGAAAATTCAGGATGAAGGAAAGCGGGATGGCGGACACGTTTGAGCCGAAGGCGCATGTGGCCCACATGGAAAAGATGTTGGGGCTGACGATCGAAGAAGATTGGCGCCCTGTTGTGGAAATGCATATCGCCGCGATCGAGAAAGCTGCCGAAGCCGTCCTGGATTTTCCGCTGGAAGACCACGCCGAAGCCGCACCGGTCTTTGTTCCATGAGCCAGGACAACAGCAAACTGAACACCCGCTCGGCGGCTCAGACGGCCACAGCCGTCAACAGCGGCGACATCAAGGCTCTGGAAGTTGCCTACGCATCTCTCGAAGCTATTGAACGTCTCAATCCGACGGTCAACGCCTTTACCGACGTCCTGGGGGAGCGTGCACTTCTTGAAGCGCGCGCTGTCGATGACGCGATTACAGAGGGCCGAACACTGCCACTCGCCGGTGTCCCATATGCGGTCAAGAACCTGTATGATGTCGAAGGTCTGACAACCCGCGCCGGCGCGAAGATCAATCGCGAAAACCCGCCTGCTTCTGCCGATGCGACTTTGGTCCGCAAGCTGAAGGACGCTGGCGCAGTTCTGGTCGGCGCGACCCACATGGGCGAATACGCCTATGATTTTACCGGCGAGAGCGCACACGACGGCATCTGCCGCAATCCTCATGATACGGGTCATATGACCGGGGGGTCCTCCTCCGGATCTGCCGCGGCAACGGCTGCCGGCATGGTGCCGCTGGCAATGGGCTCCGATACCAATGGCTCCATCCGCGTACCGGCCTCGTTCTGCGGCCTGTTCGGCTTGAAACCGACCTATGGCCGCCTCAGCCGTGCAGGCACATATCCGTTTGTCGGCAGTCTCGATCACCTAGGCCCACTCACACGATCGGCAGAAGATCTTGCCCTGATCTTTGACGTCCTGCAGGGCCACGACCCCGCGGACCCGGCCCAGGCAAACCATCCGGAAATCGAGACCCATAACCGGCTGCAGGAAGATATCGGCCCGCTGCGCATTGCCGTGGCAGGTGGCTATTTCCGCGACAAGGCCCTGCCGGATGCCCTGAATGCAGTGGATCTTGTCGCCAAGGCGCTTGGGGCAAGCCTTGAGATCGACATTCCGGAAGCTGCCCGGGCCCGCGCCGCGGCCTATGTCATCACGGCGGCCGAAGGCTCTACCCTGCATCTCGGCCGTATCCTGGAACGGCCGCAGGACTTTGACCCGGAAACGCGTGACCGCTTCCTGGCGGGAACCATGGTACCGGCAATCTGGGTCCAGCAGGCCCAGCGCTTCCGGAGCTGGTTTCGCGACCTCTTCCGCAAGATCTTCGAGAATGTCGATGTTCTTCTGGCCCCGGCCACCCCCTTCCCGGCCCTGCCGTCAGGTACCAAGACCTTCACGATCGGCGGCGAGACCATGCCGGCCCGTCCCAACATCGGCCTGTTTACCCAGCCAATCTCCTTCATCGGCCTTCCCGCGGTGACGGTACCGGTCTGGCTGGAAGGGGCGACATTGCCGATCGGTGTTCAGGTGATCGCCCCTGCCTGGCGCGAGGATCTGGCGCTTCGTGTCGCTCACCACCTGGAACAGACAGGTATCTGCCGCGCGCCCGTCGCCAATTTGACGGCCTGAAGCCCGGTGAAAAGGGAACAGGCCCGCACCACAGGAAACCTCAGCCTGGCGCAACTGCGAGCGCTGGAAGCGGTGGTGCGCACCGGAAGCTTCACAGATGCGGCGAAGGAAATCGGCGTCTCCCAACCCTCCATCTCCAATCACATTCAGGGTCTGGAAAGCCGCTTCAAGACAAAACTGCTGGTAAAGTCCGGATATTCAGTTTCCGCGACGCCGGTTCTGGTCTCTCTATTGCCCCGCATCAGGGCCTTGCTGGCATTGGCAGGCGATCTGGAAACCGAGCTGTCTCACCACCGCGCCCTTGCGGCTGGTGAACTCAGGATTGGCTATTCAACCTATCAGCTCGCCATCCCGATCATCTCGGCCTTCATGGCGAAACACCCGACCATCTCGATCGAGGCCCGCGCCCTTGCAAGCCAGGACATCATCAACCTGATCGAAACAGGCTCTCTCGATATCGGCTTCATTACCGGGCGCGAAATTCCGGCAGGCCTCGAAGGCGAACTGATCCTGAAGACACGCATTGTCCTGGCGGTTCCTCCCGAACACCCGCTGGCGAAAAAGGAGAGCGCTTCCTGGAAAGACGTCGCCGAGCTCCCCCTCCTCCAACGCGAAGGAAGTTCCGGTACCCGCAGGCTGTTCGAAGCCGCTGCCACGCTTGCCGGGACAAGACCCAAGACCGCACTCGCTCTTGGCTCGTGGGGATCAATCGCAACACTGGTCAGATCCGGCTCGGGTATCGGTGTCGCGCTGGAAGCGGAAATCACCGAGCGCGACGGTTGTGTCGGTGTCAGGATCGAAGACGCGAACCTCAACGCAAACCACTTTGCAGTCTGGCAAAAAGACATGGGTACGGTTGCCGCCATAGAGGCATTTCGAGCCGGTTTGCCCGCTTCATGACAAATAGAAGTCACCCGTCATTTGATAATTAAAACCTATACATTCTGATCTTTGATAGACCGAAAGGCACTTCCGTGATTACTGGCGCCTGACGCTTACAAAACCACTGCACCAGAGTCGATTCCATCGCCCGCGACAAAAGCGTGATACTGACTTCGAACGGCTCCAGCACATTTCCAGAGACCGCCTGAATGAAACAGAGATCTTATGACCTTGCGATCGTCGGTGCCGGGATCGTTGGGCTTGCGCACGCCCTCGCAGCAGTCAGGCGCGGCAAGAAAGTTGTCGTCATTGATCGCGACAGCCAGGCAAATGGCGCCTCGATCCGCAACTTCGGCTTTGTGACTGTTACCGGCCAACAGGCAGGCGACTGCTGGCAGAAAGCGTCGCGCAGCCGACAGGTGTGGGCAGAAGTTGCGAAAGCCGCCCGCATACCGCTGCTGCACGAAGGTCTGACCATGACCGCAAGGCTCCCGGAGTCGGAAGCTGTTATCAACGCGTTTCTGAAGACAGAAATGGGTGCGGAGTGTCGGCGCCTTACACCCGCTGAGGCCTCCCTCAAGGTTCCCTGTTTGCGACAGGAGAAAATCACCTGCGCGCTCTATTCGCCGCTGGAAGTGCGCGTGGAATCGAAAGATGCCCTGCCCCGGATCGCCAATTGGCTGAAAGAAGCCCATGCCGTCGACTTCCTCTGGCAGACAAGCGTCAATTCTGTCGAGGCGCCGAAGCTTCAGACCTCGCGCGGGACGGTGCCCGCGGAGACCGTGATCATCTGCCCGGGCGACGATGGCACGACGCTTTTTTCTGACCGGATCGCCACTTACGAAGTCACACGCTGCAAACTGCAGATGTTACGCGTCGCCCCTCGCAATCGTATCGACCTTGGCACCGCAGTCATGTCTGACCTCGGCCTGGCGCGATATCTTGGCTATGCCGAACTCCCCCAAGCAGAGCCTTTGAAAGCCCGGCTGGATCGGGAGATGGTTGATCACCGGGAAAACGGCATTCACCTGATCGTTGTCCAGTCCGAAGACGGCAGTCTCGTTGTCGGCGACAGCCATCATTACAGCGCGACACCCGATCCGTTCATCGACAAGACCGTGAACGACCTGATCCTGGGCGAGATGGAGACGATCCTCGATCTCGGCCCCTATGACATTTCTGAAACCTGGATCGGCACCTATGCCTCTGCCCCGGACCGCTGGCGCTTCACCGATGCGCCGGACGATAGTACCCGCATTGTCGTCGTCACGGCCGGCTGCGGTGCCTCCACCGCCTTCGCCATCGGCGAGGAAACCATTGCCGATCTCTATGCGTGAGGAAACAAGATGAGCAAATTCAAAGCCGTGGTCTTCGACTGGGCCGGCACCATGATCGACTTCGGATCCTTTGCCCCGATGGGTGTCTTCGTAAAGGCCTTCGAGACCTTCGGCATTACCGCAACCATCGACCAGGCACGCGGCCCGATGGGCAAACCGAAGTGGGACCACATCCGCTCCATGATGGATGATCCGGACATCTGCGCCCAATGGATCGCCAAATACGGCCACGCACCAACTGATGCCGATGTGGACAAGGTCTACAAGGTCTTCGTTCCAATGAACGAGGAAGTCGTCGCCGATTTCTCCGATCTCGTTCCAGGTGCTGTCGAGGTTGTCAGATTGCTTCGCGCCAAGGGCATGAAAATCGGCTCGACCACAGGCTATACACGCTCGATCATGGAACGCGTGCTGCCGAAAGCCGCCGAACAGGGTTATGAGCCGGACAATCTCATCTGTGCCGACGACCTGCCGGAAGGCCGTCCCGGTCCGCTCGGCATGTATCAGTGCTTCGTCGATCTGGTGGCCTATCCGCCGAGCGCGGTCATCAAGGTGGACGACACTGAACCGGGCATTGCCGAGGGTGTTGCAGCCGGCTGCCTGACTGTTGGTCTTGCGCTGTCGGGCAACTATGCAGGCAAGACACCGGAGGAACTCGCTGCCCTTTCGAAAGATCAGGTTGACGTCCTGCGCCAGCATGCAACGGTAGAGCTGAAAAAAGCCGGCGCCGATTACGTGATTGATACGGTCGCGGATCTGCCAGCCCTGATCGAGAAACTGGAAGCGGAATGACACGTCCGAATATCCTGCTGATCACCGCTGACCAGTGGCGGGGCGATTGTCTCGGCACAGTTGGACACCCTGTTGTCAGGACGCCGAACCTTGATGCCTTCGCCGCAACGGCAACAGTTTTCGAGCAGCATTATGCAGCAACGGCTCCGTGCTCTCCTGCACGGGCCTCGCTCTATACCGGACTTTACCAGATGAACCACCGGGTCGTGTGGAATGGCGCGCCACTCGATGATCGGTTCGACAATATCGCCCGTGCTGCCCGCCGGGCCGGATATACGCCAACGTTGTTCGGCTACACCGATACCTCACCCGATCCGCGCCTGCATCACCCGAACGATCCTGTCCTGACTTCCTATGAAGGTGTTCTGCCCGGCTTCTGGGTACGCCAGCCTCTTGCCGAGGACGAAAAGCAATGGCTTTCCTGGATGGCCTCACGCGGCCACGATCCCGCAGGTTTGCCTACCATCCATCACGTGGAACCCGAAGAAGGTGAAAAAGTCAGCCTCAAGGCAGCCAGGTATTCGAAGGACGAAACCCAGACCGCCTTCATGACGGATGCCTTCCTCACCTGGCTTGGAGAACAGGAAGAAGACCGGCCATGGATGGCGCATGTTTCCTTCCTGCGTCCGCATCCGCCGATTGCCGCTCCTGCCCCCTATAACACCCTCTACCATCCGGATGACGGGCCGGGTTTCTCCGGGGCACCAACTGCGGCGGAGGAAGCTGCGTTTCATCCCCTAATGGAAGCCCTGCAGGACTATCAGCAGCTGGCCTCCCATTTACCTGGAACCACTGACTTCGTGCGTGATCTGACGGAGCGCGATCTCAGGCGGTTGCGAGCACTTTATTACGGCATGATCACCGAAGTTGACGCACAGCTCGGCCGGATCTTCGAGGCGCTGGAACCACTCGAAAACACGTTGGTTATTTTCACTTCCGATCATGCAGAGATGATGGGCGATCACTGGATGCTCGGCAAAAGCGGGTTCTACCGCGAGAGCTACCACATCCCCCTCATGATACGGGCACCGGGTGGCGGTGTAGCGAACCGGGTCTCCGCCTTTACCTCCTCGACCGATATCTTCCCGACGCTCCTGGATCTGCTGGATATCGAACCTGAGCATGCTCTGGACGGAGCCAGCCTGCTGCCGTACCTCAGCGGACAAACGCCTCTGTCCTGGCGAGATGCTGCCCTTTGGGAGTTCGATTACAGGCAATTTCTGAAGAAATGGCCGGAGAAGTTCCCGGCATCTGCCCATGAAGGATCCTCCACCGCACTTTGCCGCCTCGGGCCGGAATGGCAGTTCGTGCATTTCTCCGGAATGCCCAACATTCTGATGAAGGCCGCCTGCAAGTCCACCGCGCCGGTCAACGAGGCGGCCAGTCACCCGGACCTGGTGATCGCCAACCTTGATGCCCTTGTGGCAACCCGGATGCGTCACAACGACGAGACCCTGGCCCGCACCCTGGTCTGGGACTACTATCGGGAATAGCCTGGACTTTCGCAGGTCCGCTTAGCGTGACGTTAAGCGTCGAACGACAGAATGAACCCTCCATAGGGGCTCTGAAGAATGCGTCAGACTTTGCGGAAAAATCAGCTTTTCACCGGGATTGGACGGAGTGTTCTCCGGACCATGGGGCTGGCTCTCGTCGCCCTGCTCTCGCACCAGCATGTGTCCGCGGCCCCGATTGAGCTCAAGGTCATTGACTCGATCGATCCACCCTGGCCGTCCATTGGACGGGTAAACGTTGCCGGCTTCAGGTCGACTGCCATGTGTACCGGCACCTTGATCGCACCCGATATCGTGCTCACAGCCGCCCATTGCCTCTACAACAAGACGACCCGCAAGCCCTTTCCGATCGAAGACCTTCTGTTCATGGCCGGTGTTCGGCGGGACGAATACTCCGCCCGCCTGGAACCTGCCTGCACCATCACCGCTGCAGGATACGAGCCACGGCAGAATCCCAGGTTGCGGGAGGTACACAAGGATGTCGGGATCATTTTGCTGAAGGAACCCAGCACATTACCGCCCGTTCCGGTGCTTTCGCTGGATGAGGCAACAGTTCTGACCAAGGACACACGGTTTCAATCCGCAGGTTACCGCCGCAGCCGCCGGTTTCTGCCAACCGTCGTGACCGCATGCAGGGTCATGGGAACCGCCGAGGACAGCTGGGTAACGGATTGCGCCTCGGAAGCCGGCGCATCGGGCGGTCCGCTCCTGGTGGAAACGCCGAACGGGCTCCGTGTTGCCGGCATCATGTCAGCCAAGATCGACGCCGTCCGCTCAGCCATCGTGCCTTTCCTGGAATGGCAGGACCTTTTGGCCAATCCGAGCTGCAGCGATGACAGTACTCCGGCAGCCCCGCCACTCCGGTCATCGCTTGATACGGACAACTGACGACAATTCAGCCGACGGGCATAATCTGAACCGAAAGACAAATTTTCTCTGCACCAACGCCGGTTGCCCGGTTATGGTGCTATTCCCTGAATTCGGCCCGGAGCAGCTTCGCAACGCATGCAGCTTTTTGGCCGGCAGACTGCCAGACGCAAAGACCCCTTGGCTCATGTACCAATCTGCGCCTCCTTCCAGTGCCGAACACTTCCGGCCGGTTTCCACCGACAAGCTCGCCTTTGTCGCCAGCGACACGGAGGAAGCACTCAAGGCTCAGGAAGACCTGTCCGCCCGCTACGGCAATGTTCCGGTGGCTGAAGCCGATGTCATCGTGGCTCTCGGCGGCGATGGCCTGATGCTGCAGACCCTTCACAAGCACATGGGCAGCAACAAACCGATCTACGGCATGAACCGTGGTTCGGTCGGCTTCCTGATGAACGAATACCGGGAAAACGACCTGAAGGACCGGCTAGCGCTGGCCGACATCACGACGATCCGGCCTTTGGAAATGACGGCAACGACCTCTGAAGGCATCCATCACGCCCTTGCCATCAACGAGGTGTCACTCCTGCGCCAGACATCGCAGGCCGCCCGGCTGCGCATCTCGGTCGATGGACGCGTCCGGCTGGAAGAACTTGTGTGCGATGGCATCATAGTCGCGACACCGGCAGGCAGCACTGCCTACAATCTATCTGCGCATGGCCCGATACTGCCAATCACCGCACAACTGCTCGCGCTGACCCCCATCAGCGCCTTCCGGCCACGGCGTTGGCGCGGCGCGATCCTGCCGAACGGCGCAAAGGTCGATATCGAGATACTGGATCCCGGCAAACGCCCTGTCAGCGCGTCGGCCGACCACACCGAAATCCGTCACGTCACCCATGTCGCAGTCCGGGAAGCGGCCGAAGCGGAAGGCGTGATCATGTTTGATTCTGATCACGGTTGGGACGAACGCATCCTCACTGAAATGTTCCGCTATTAGTTTCGAAACATCCTGGCGGAAACACCCTGTTAAGTATGATTGCCGATACTGCCAGCCACAGGCTCCGGCCGAATGCCCGAAGGCTTTGCCACCGAGGTGTTCTGAAGTCAGGACCGAGCGAGGATAACGAGGACATTTGCCGTCATGGCCGACACTGCCAAGGACCAGGAATATGAAATCTTGTCCCCGCCTTCGGACCTGCGCAGCAAGGTGCGGGAACTGACACCTCGCGAGGCCAAGAAATTCGATCCGGTCAAGGCGGCTGAAGCAGCACTCGAACGCTTGTCTTCCCATTTCGGAACCTGGATGAACAACGAGAGCGCCACACTGCTTCACGCTTGGGAAGCTGTTCGCGCACAGGGATTGAACGACGACACCCTCGCCGCCCTGTTTCAGGCTGCACACAATATCAAGGGACAGGCCCTGACACTTGGTTTTCCATTGGTTGGCGAAGTCGCCGCCAGCTTCTGTCACCTGATCGAAACCGTGCCGTCTCCCGACAAGTTGCCCCTGTCCCTCGTCGAACGCTACGTCGAAGCCATTCGCGCAATGGTCGCCGAAGGTGCAAAGGACGAAGCGAACAAGACCGGCGTCGAACTTCTGAAAACCCTGCAAGGCGTGACGGAAGAATATCTCGCACAATTTCCGCCGAAACCTGATGACGTCTGACGGACCAGTAGACCAATTGCCAACAAGGTTTATGCCGCAACGTCAAAGAGTTGATTGACTCAGGTTTCAAGCGCGCATAGCATTCGGCCTATTCATGGAGAATGGCCGTGAAACATTTTTTTTGTTTCTTTTTTCTTTTATTGCTGTCTTTGACTTCCGCACATGCCGAACGAAGGGTAGCTCTTGTAATAGGGAATTCCGGCTACGCGAATGTCGCGGAGCTGAAGAACCCCTACAACGATGCCAAGGGCATGTCGGACAAGCTGACGGACCTCGGATTCGATGTCGTCACAGGTCTCGACCTG
>NZ_JAAXCR010000008.1:0-91101 GCF_012273635.1 Labrenzia sp. PO1 | reverse complement strand
GCCGGGTTTTTTGTTGGTAACGGATACAGATTTTAAACTGACCAGCGCTCCCACAAAAAGCGCTATGCCCGACGCACTGGCACAAAAACGCTCAAACCCAAATACCGAAACCAAATAAACAAAAGGCCGCCCAAAAGGGCGGCCTTTTTTGTTGGATCACGCGCGGCAGGGCGGAAGACCGACGCAGCGGGGCAGCAACAAGAGCCTATGAACGATCGTGCATTTCTATCGTCCCAAGGAGGATGACAGAAAAAGGCGTCAGGAACTTTCCCACCTTGCACGAGTTCGAAAGAGTGCGAAGACGCTAGCTATTTTGCGTCTAGAACCAATCTCGGCCCAAGCAAAAGATCTTTCATGAGGAATGGCGTGCCGTATCCATCTGAAGGAATACGGCACACCAGAATTCTTTACCTATCTGCATCAAAGCATCCAGGTCGCGATGCCAGGGAAGAACAGCAAGATTGCGAGAACAAAGAGCTGCAGCACGATAAACGGAAGCAGAGCTCCGTAAATGTTGCCGAGTGTAATGTCCGGTGGGGCGACACTTTTCAGGTAGAAGGCAGCCGGACCGAAGGGGGGCGTCAGGTAGGAGACCTGCATGTTGACTGCAAACAGGATGCCGAACCAGATCGGATCATATCCCAGCTGAACGACAATCGGCACGAAGATGGGCAAGGTCAAAAGGGCAATCCCGATCCAGTCCAGGAACATGCCCAGCACTAGCAGGATCAGCATCATGATCAGAATGACGGCCACGGGCGACGCGTCGAGACCAAGCATGACCGCGGAGACGAAGCGGTTGCCCCCCATGAGGTTGTAGACACCGACGAGCACGGCTGCGGCGATCCCGATCCAGATGATCATGCCGCAGGTTTCCAGCGTGTGGACCAGACTGTCCTGAAGCATACGGGCGTTAAGTTCCCTGCGAAGCAGTGCGATGATGAGCACTGACGAAACCCCGAGTGCAGCTGCTTCGGTGATAGAGGCGATGCCTCCATATATGGAACCCAGAACCGCTACCACGATGAAGACCGGGGCGATCAGGGACCGGATCGCACTTCCTATTGTCTCTTCGGCGCGTTCTTCCGCGGAAATTGGTGGCCCGAGGTCCGGGTTTCGGAAACAGCGTACAAGAACATAAGCGATATAGCAGCCGAGCAGCATCAGGGCAGGTGTGACTGCCGCAACGAAGAGGTCGGCAATGGAAACACTTGCCACCAGCCCATAAATGATCAGAACGATCGAGGGCGGCATCATGGTCCCAAGCGAACCACCTGCGCAAACGACCCCGATTGACAAGTCGCGGTCATATCCAAGTCGCAACATCTGGGGCAATGCCAGAATTCCCAGTAGAACGATCTCACCACCGATGACGCCGGACATGGCGGCCATCAGGGTGGCGACGATCAGCGTTTGAACGGCGACACCACCTGGCAACCGTCCGGCAAGCACCCTCATTCCGTTGAAGAGGTCCTTCGCGATTCCTGATCTGTCGAGGAGCGCCGCCATCAGGATGAACATCGGAATGGCGACGAGGGAATATTCCGTAATGAAGCCGAAGATGCGAGCCGTAACCAGCGGCAGCGCATTTTCTCCAAACCAACCGAACGTGAAAACCAGGGCTACGAGCCCCGTCACCCAGGCGAGAGGCTGGCCTGTAAGCAACAACACGAAGATGCTGCCAACGAGCAGAATTGTACCGTATTCAATACCCAGATCGTTGAGGCCCATGTCATTGGCCTCCGCGTTCGCTGTAGGCAGCGTCATCGCCGCGGATCGCCTTGATGAGGTGCATCAGGGTCTGAACGAACATCAGGCAAACGCAAATCAGAATAATGATTTTCAGCAGTGCCGGTGTCGGTGGGTTCCACGCAGTACCCGTGCCCTCCAGATGGATATCGCCGTTTGGTCGGTGGGTAGCCTTCCAGGCCATTGTCGCGCCCGCGTATCCCAGTCCTGCAAAGAAGATCATCGCGATCAATGAATTGACGATATCCAGCCATCGGCGCACACGAGGCGAAACCGAGTCATAAATCATGCGCACGCGAATATGCTTGTCGCGAGCGAGCGCTACGGGGCCGCCGATCAGGAAGATGGCTGCTATGAGGAAGGTCGTGCTCTCGTGAGCCCAATACGTCGGGCTATCAAAAACGTAGCGGGCGATAACCTCATATACGCTGATGGCAAACGCCAGAAAGATAGCCCAGGCAAAGAGCTTCGCGGACCCGGCAATGAACCGGTCCAGGCCGGTTCGCAGGTTCGCCTGGCCATTGTCCTCCAGGTCACTCACATCCGGATTGTCCGGCATGGATTCTTCTCCCGTCGCGCAGTTGGCAAGCTGTTGTGGAAATAGGGGATGGCCAATCAGTCTTAGCTGACGGCCACGCACCGGCATCTCGTTTCACCCGTTATGGACAGATAGAAACAAGGTCAGGCCGCACCCGAACCTTTCGGTCCGGGTGCGGCTGCGTCAACGGAACGTTGGTCAGATCAGAGCTGGTTCCGGCCCTTCAGATAAGCGACCACCGAATCGTAGTAGCGTTGGGTGAGGTCGTTCTTGCCGGCCCAGTTTTCCCATTCCTGCTGCGCGATCCTGCGGAACTTCGCTCGCTCGTCGCCGGACCAGTTGACAATTTCGATCTCCGGGTTTGCCTTGGCTTCCTCGACTGCGGCCGCATCGAGTTTGCGTACGGAATAAACGTGATCGAAAATGAACTGGTCAACGGAGGCGTTCAGGACAGCCTTCAGGTCGTCCGGAAGTTCATCCCAGATTGATTTGGTCATCGAAATGTCGATCAGCGGCAGGGAATGAAAGCCCGGATACAACGGATAGTGGGCAACGTCGTTCATGCCCTGCGACTGGTTGGTTGCAAAAACCGTATAATCGGCGGCCTGGACAACGCCCTTGTCGAGAGCGGTGAAGACCTCTGAACCGGGAAGTGCAACCGGAGAGGCACCTGCCTTGGAGAAGATCTCGTAGACCATGCCTTCCGGTGCGCGCATCTTGACGCCCTTCAGGTCTTCCACAGAGCGGATCGGAACACTGGAAACGAAAGCTTCCGGCTCAGTTGCTGCCGCTCCGATGAAATGGACACCATAGGGCTCGACCAGTTCGGCGTAAAGCTCGTGACCGCCACCGGATTGCATGAACCCGATCAATTCGAACGGATCGCTCCAGGCACCGACCAGGTTGCCCATCATCGCAAAAGCGGGATCCTTCCCGGCGAAATAGCTCGGATCGGTCAGATGTCCCTGAAGAATGCCAGTGCCAACGGCATCAAGCGTATCGGTATGCGGGACGACGGCACCAATCGGCAAAATCTCGATCTCGATCCGTCCGCCGGACATTTTCTCAACGTTTTCAGCCCACTTCTGCTTGTTGATGAAACCGGGTTCACCGGCCGTTTCCGAGGTCTGGAAGGTCCAGTTGTAGTCGGCGGCCGTTGCTGCGGTCGGTGCTGAAAAGACCGACAGGGCAAGCAAGCTTGTTAGAATTCCGGTCTTCAGTGACGACAAACGCGCAAAACTTCCTTCCACAGTCACAGTTTGTTTGATGCGTGCTGCAAGGTGTTGAAATTGCACACCGCCGCGCATCGCTTTCGTGTCTTCGTGATAATTATTCGATTGCATGTTTTCCTCCCACATACATCGCCACAAGTTGGCTAGCCAACGCCAGGCACGTCACGTTACGCGGCCAGAAACCAAATATGACAGGTCAATTCACGCAATCCATTTGCGGGAACCCGCAATTTGGGTGTCGTTGCCGGCATTGCATCTCAGGGATGTGAGGGGTGTTCTGAGTGCGGCGACCTTGCGTGACGGGGGGTATCGGGGGAGGCGTTCAGATCTTACCTTGATCGCATGGAGCGTGCGTGCAGTCGACACCGACGCCAGCTGATCGCATTATCCGCGCAGGAGAAGACCTTGCCCAAGTGCAAAACGCCCTGGAAACGAGTGCTTCCAGGGCGTTTTTCTTGTCATTTGGTCCAGCTTCAAGCGGCCGTGTTCTGAGCTTGCGGCTGCTCTGCTGGTTCCTCGTGTTGCGCAAGCGGGCGATTGCCCGAGAGCTTGCGGACCAGCACGTAGAACACCGGCGTCATGAAGATCCCGAAGAAGGTCACGCCGATCATGCCGGAGAAGACCGCGATGCCCATCGCGGCTCGCATTTCCGCACCGGCGCCGGTGGAAAGCACCAGCGGAACCACACCCATGATGAAGGCCATCGAGGTCATCAGGATCGGGCGCAGACGTAAGCGGCTGGCTTCGACTGCCGCTTCAACCGGCGTTCGGCCTTCAAATTCCAGTTCCCTTGCGAATTCCACGATCAGGATCGCGTTTTTCGCCGAAAGCCCGACCAGCACCACCAACCCGATCTGGGTGAAGATGTTGTTGTCGCCATGGGTCAGCCAGACGCCCGTCAGGGCGGCAAGGACACCCATCGGTACGATCATGACGATCGCCACCGGAAGCATCAGGCTTTCATACTGGGCGGCAAGCACCAGGTAGACCAGAAGCAGGGCCAGAGGGAAGACCAGGAACCCGGAGCTGCCGGCAAGGATCTGCTGGTAGGTCAGATCTGTCCACTCAAAGGCAATGCCTTTGGGCAGGGTTTCCTCCGCGATCCGCTCGACCGCTGCCTGGGCCTGGCCGGAGGAAAACCCGGGAGCCGGGCCACCATTGATGTCAGCCGCAAGGAAACCGTTGTAGCGGGTTGCCCGTTCCGGCCCGGTGGTGGCCTCCACCTTCAACAGGGCGGAGAGCGGGATCATCTGGCCGGCGGCAGAGCGGACCTTCAACTTGCCGATATCGTCGGCATGCGCCCGGTACTGGGCGTCCGCTTGCACCCGGACACTGTAAGTGCGACCGAAGGCATTGAAGTCGTTGACATACAGTGAACCCAGATAGATCTGCAGCGTCTCGAATACATCCGTTACCGATACGCCGAGCTGTTCCGCCTTGGTGCGATCAAGATCCGCATAAAGCTGGGGTACATTGATCTGGAAACTGGAGAACAGTCCAGCCAGTTCCGGCGTCTGATAGGCCTTGGCCAGGAAGGCCTTGTTGGCCGCGTCGAGTGCCTGGTAGCCGAGACCGGCCCGGTCCTCGATCTGCAGTTTGAACCCGCCAGTGGTGCCTAGGCCCTGAACAGGCGGCGGCGAGAACATGGCGATAAACGCATCCTGGATCGTGCCGAATTTCTGGTTCAGCTGCATCGCAATGGCGTCGCCGGACAATTCCGGAGACTTGCGTTCCTCGAAATCCGTCAGGGTGGCGAAGACGATGCCCGCATTGGAAGAGTTGGTGAAGCCGTTGATCGACAGGCCCGGGAAGGCGATGGCGTGTTCGACACCTTCCTGCTCCATGGCGATCTCGCTCATCCGGCGGATGACGTCTTCGGTCCGGTCCAGCGTGGCAGCGTCGGGGAGCTGGGCGAAGCCGATCAGATACTGTTTGTCCTGTGCCGGCACGAAGCCACCGGGGACCGTTGTGAAGAGGCTGTAGGTTGCCCCTGCAAGTGCCATGTAGACCACCATGACGATGGTCTTGCGGGACAACAGGCCGCCGACGCTCTTGCCATAGGCGTTGGAACCGGCGCCGAAGGCCCGGTTGAAGCCCTTGAAGAACCAGCCGAACAGGAAGTCCATCGAACGTGTCAGCCAGTCCTTGGGCGCATGGTGATCCTTCAGGAGAAGGGCGGCCAGGGCCGGGGACAGAGTTAGCGAGTTGATGGCCGAGATGACGGTCGAGATCGCGATCGTCAGTGCGAACTGGCGATAGAACTGACCCGAAAGGCCGGTGATGAAGGCCAGCGGGACAAACACCGCCACAAGCACCAGTGCAATGGCGATGATCGGTCCGGAGACTTCCTTCATGGCCTTGTAGGTTGCCTGGCGCGGGTTCAGCCCGTTTTCGATGTTTCGTTCGACGTTTTCAACGACCACGATCGCGTCATCGACTACGATGCCGATGGCGAGAACCAGCCCGAAGAGGCTGAGAGCGTTGATGGAAAAGCCGAAGACATACATGACGCCGAAGGTGCCGATGATCGACACGGGAACGGCGATCAGCGGAATGATCGAAGCACGCCATGTCTGCAGGAACAGGATCACGACGAGGACCACAAGCACCACGGCTTCCAGCAGCGTGTCGACCACCTTCTCGATGGAGGATCGCACAAACTTTGTGGTGTCGTAGACGATCTCGTATTTGACGCCGTCAGGCATGGCGACCTGAAGGTCGTTCATGGTCTCGACCACTGCATCGGAAATCGCAATAGCGTTGGAGCCAGGTGCCTGGAACACAGGAATGGCGACGGCCGGTTTGCCGTCGAGCAGGGAGCGCAGCGAATAATCGGCTGCACCAAGCTCGATCCGGGCAACGTCCCGCAGCCGGGTGACCTCACCGTTTTCACCAGTACGGACAATGATGTTGCCGAACTCTTCCGGCGTCTGAAGACGACCTTGGGCATTGACGCTGAGCTGAACGTCGACACCCTTCAGGTTTGGCGAAGCGCCGATAATGCCGGCTGCGGCCTGCACGTTCTGTTGGCGAATGGCGTTGGTGATGTCGCTGGCAGCCAGGTTATGGCCGGCTGCCTTTTGAGGGTCGACCCACACACGCATGGAGTAATCGCCGGAGCCGAACACCTGCACCTGGCCGACACCCTGCAGGCGGGCCAGCCGGTCCTTGATGTTGAGGACGGCATAGTTGCGCAGGTAGGTGATGTCGTAGCGATTGTCCGGCGAGGTCAGGTTCACGACCATCATCAGATCGGGTGAACTTTTCACCGTGGTTATGCCAAGACTTCTTACTTCCGCCGGAAGACGGGGTTCGGCTTGCGAAACGCGGTTCTGGACAAGCTGCTGGGCCTGGTCGGGATCAGTGCCGAGCTCGAACGTCACCGTGAGTGTCATGACGCCGTCAGAGGTCGCCTGGCTGGACATGTAGAGCATGCCCTCGACACCGTTGATCTGTTCTTCCAGCGGCGTTGCCACCGTCTCGGCAATGACCTTCGGGTTCGCCCCCGGATAGGCGGCGCGCACGACGATCGATGGCGGCACCACCTCGGGGTATTCGGAGATCGGCAGCGCCCGCAGACCGATCAGGCCGGCGATGAGGATGAGGACAGACAGCACACCGGCAAAGACCGGGCGGTCGACGAAGAATCTCGAGATATTCATATCCAGGCCCTTTCCGGTCGGAAATCGGGACAACACGTCCCCGGCCGGTGGCGGCGCCACCGGCAATCATGACTTGAATTGTTGAAGAGGGGAGGTGGAGCGCAAGGCGCTCCACCTGTTCACTCAGTTTGCAGCGGCAACGTCGTTTTCGAGCTGAGGATCGACAAGTGCACCAGAGCGGATCCGTTGCAGGCCGTTGACGACGATCCGTTCACCCGGTTCGAGGCCGCTGTCGACGATACGTGCACCTTCCGCGGTTCTGCCCAGGTCGATCGGCCTGTATGCCACTTTGTTGTCGTCACCGACGACATAGACATATTTCTTGTCCTGGTCGGTGCCGATGGCGCGTTCGCTGATCAGGACCTTCTGTTCAGGCCTTGGCTCACCCATGCGGATGCGCACGAACTGGCCCGGGATCAGCCTGCCGCCGGGATTGTCGAAGACCGCCCTGACCCCAATGGTGCCGCTGACGGCGTCAACCTGGTTATCGACCAGTTGCAGCTTGCCCTTCACCGGATGCCCGGCGGTTGACGAGGTTTCGATTTCGACGGGGATCATGTCCAGTGGCGGCACCGCAGCATCTGTCTGCGGCAACTCGGCCAGAACCCGCGAGACCAGGTCTTCACTTGCGTTGAAGCTTGCATAGATCGGATCGACAGAGACAAGGGTTGTCAATGCCGGCGATGCGGAGCCCGCGGCAACGAGATTGCCGACGGTGATCTCGATCTTGCCGACACGACCCGACACGGGTGCCAGCACCTTGGTGTAGCCAAGTTCCAGCTTGGCCGACCTGAGAGCTGCCTTGACGGTTCTGAGGTTGGCCTGTGCTTCGGCGTAGGTGTTGCGGCGCTGGTCGAGAACGCTTTGGGAGATGGTCCGGTTTTCGATCAGCTTGTTGCCACGGTCCAGTTCCAGCTTGGCGAGGTTGAGCTGCGTTTGCGCCAGTTCAACCTGACCTTCCCTTTGAGCGACGGCGGCCTCGTAGGGAGCCGGGTCAATGGTGAAGAGCAGGTCACCTGCTTCCACCAATGCGCCTTCACGGAAATCGACGGATTGAATGGAGCCGGCCACACGGGAGCGGATCTGCACCCGGTCAACGGCTTCGAGCCTGCCAGAGAAATCTTCCCACACGGTTATCTCTCGGGATTTGACCTCGGCAACGGTCACCGGCACTGCCGGGATGGCGACAGTACCTCCCGCGGCCGTTGCAGGGCTGCTTGCCGGTAGGTTCATGATGAGGACAGCGGCTGAAACAGAGACAGCAACTGCCAGACTGGCGCCCGTCAGGGCCCAGCGCTTGCTTCTTGATGTCATTGGTCTCTCCTTGGAAACCCTGCTGAAAACACAACCTTCAGAAGGGTTTGGATATCAAATCAGTGGACGCTGACGGACTGCACGAAACCGGAAAATTGCGTGCTTACGGTTTCTTGCCAGGATGGGGTCTCGTCCGTCTTTCCGCCGTAGAGTGATGGCCAGCCTGTCCCGGCGGGGAGAACGTGCTGGTGAACTTCAACGCCTGCATTTTTCAGGCAGGTCGCAAAGCCGAGTGTTTCGTCCTTGAGCGGATCGTCCTGAGAAGACAGAACAAGCGCGGGGGCAACGCCGGTCAGGCGTGAGCACATGCATGGGGCCGCATAGGGGTGGCACATGCCGGTGCTGAGATAGTGGCTCCAGCCGTCGGCCCAGATGTCCTTCATGCCGAACTCGCCGGCCTTCTGAAACGATGCAGAGCCCATGAAAGGATCAAGCAGGGGTGACAGAAGGATCTGCCCGTCAAGTTCATCGGCGAAATGATCCCGCGCCTTCAGCGCGACCGCTGCGGCGATGTTGCCGCCAGCCTCGACGCCGCCGACAAGAAGCAGCGATTTCCGGTTCCCAAGGCCAGCGCGCTTTTTCGCCAGATAGGAGAAGATCGAAAAACCCGTTTCCAGCGGCTTCGGAAAAACGCTGCCAAGAGGTACATTGTAATCCGGCATCACGACAATGGCGCCGGTTTCGGCAATGAGATGCGCAAACTCGCTTTCCTGCGGGACGGTGCCTTGAAAAGCGCCGCCGTGAAAATAGATCAGGACTGGTGGCGACTTGCTGTATTCGGCGCCCTGGTAGACACGTGCCGCCACGGGGCCGATGGCCACCTTGTCGAGTGTCATATCCTTGATCTGCACCGTCATTTTCAGCGCCGTTTCGTGTCTGTTGGTTGAGGGAAAACTGGGTACACCAGCTCTCTTGCATGTCCGATAGGTATTGTTGTTCCAACTCTGGAATAAGGGGTGTATTATTGGTTTCACTATTCGAATTTTCGAATAATAAGCCTATTTTTTGATCAGGACGCTCAGAAATGGATCAACTCTCCGCCATGCGCGCCTTTGTGAGGGTGGTTGAAACAGGAAATTTCACCCGAGCCTCCGATTCCCTTCAGATGCCGAAGGCGACGGTTACCAACCTGATCCAGAATCTCGAGAAACATCTGCAGACCAAATTGCTCAACCGGACAACGCGGCGCGTGATCGTGACGACGGACGGCGCGCTTTATTATGAGCGGGCCGTTCAGATCGTTTCGGAGGTCGACGAACTTGATGCCAGCCTGTCCCAGGCCCAGAGCAATCCGGGTGGGCGGCTGCGCGTGGAAATGTCAGGGGCCTTTGCCGACTGGTTCGTGATACCGGAGCTTGGCGGTTTTTACGAAAAATACCCGGATATCCGTATCGACCTCGGGATCGGTGACAGGACAGTCGACTACCTGGCAGAGAATGTCGATTGTGCTTTGCGCGGTGGTGCGCCGGCTGATCAGTCGCTGATTGCACGGCGGGTGGCGGAGGTCGGCCTGACCACTTGCGCGGCAGCGTCCTACCTGGAACGGGCAGGTACACCGGAAACCCCGGCAGACGTGCAGGCGAACCACTATTGCGTCAATTATTTCGTTGCCGCCACCGGACGCACACACCCGTTCACCTTCCGCAAGGACGGTGAGGAAATTCTGGTCGACGGACGCTATCATTGCTCGGTCAACGATGCCCGCAGCTATGTGGCGGCGGCTGTTGCCGGTCACGGCATCGCGCAGTTGCCTGACTTCATGGTGCGGGAAGAGCTGAAGCGCGGGGACCTCGTGCCGCTGTTGACGGAATGGTCTGCCGACACCATTCCGCTTTATATCGTCTACCCGCCCAACCGGCACCTTTCGAACAAGGTTCGCGTTTTTGTCGATTGGCTGGTGCGCCTGCTTGCCGATGTGCCGGCGCCCGCCCAGTCTTCGGTATGAAATGCTGGCAAGGGGGCAGCGCAAGAAGGCTATCCACCGCGAGGCTGACCCCAATCAGATGCCGAACCTGTCCCGCAGTCGGTAGACCAGCACTGATGGTGCCAGGAACCACGGATTGCCCTGGTATAGCGGCCGGGTCGGGAAGGGGATCTTCTCGAACGCGGAGAGTGATTTTTCACGGCCGGTAGCTTTCTGGCCCATACGCATGCCGAGATAACTCGCCATACCTACCCCGGACCCGCAATAGCCGCCCGCGTGAAACAGACCGTTGTCTTCGCCAGCATGGGCGAGCGTGTCGAAGGTGTAGCCGACAAACCCCATCCAGGCATGGCTGATCCGCACGGAGCCAAGTTCCGGAAAGAGGGCTGTCATATCGCGGTGGAGCTTGAGCGCGCTGTTGCGCGGGTCCGTTTCGCTCAAGGAGACCCGGCCGCCAAACAGCACGCGCTTCCGGTCGGGGGACAGCCGGTAGTAATAGACCAGTTTTCTGGTGTCGGAGAGGACCCGGTCCGTTGGAAACAGCCGGTCGATCGTTTCACTCGGGATTTCTTCCGTCGCGATCACGTAGGAGCCGATCGGGATCAGCCGCCGCTGAAGCCAGGGCGACAGGGGGCCGGAGTAACCATTGGTCGCCAGAATGACCTTGCCCGCCTTGAGGGAGCCGTCGCTTGTCAGGACCTTGAAGCCTGACGTCTCGCGTTCAAGCGACACCACCCGGCACTTGCCGCGCACCATCGCACCTTCCGCCAGCACCTTGTTCAAAAGTGAAGGATGGTACTTGCTGACATCGATGCTGCAATGATGCGGATTGACGATACCGCCATGATAGGCGTCGGTCCCAAGCTCCCGTGCCATGTCGCTTTTCGGCACCATGAAGGCATCGGTCTTCCATACGGGGTGTCCGGCGGCACAGTCTCTGGCAAGGCTTTCGTAAAGATGGGGCTTGTGGGCGCCGTGGAAGCGGCCGGTTTCCCGTAGGCCCATCTCCAATCCATCTTCCCTTGAAAGTGCGTGCATGTAGTCGAGGGACGCCTGGCCTTCCAGGCAAAGCTGGGTGGCGAGCTCCCTGCCGTAACGGCCCGCCAGGTTGGAGAAGGACGGCTTGAGGCTGGTCGAAAGCTGGCCGCCATTGCGCATGCTGCAGCCCCAACCCGGATCTTCCGCGTCGAGAACCAGTGTGCCGAGGCCTTCACGGGCGGTCTGCAGTGCGGCGTTCAGGCCGGTGTAGCCACCGCCAACCACCAGCACATCGACCTCTGCCGGCAAACCGGTATCCGGCAGTGCGAGTTTGGGGGCGATATCCTGCCAGTATGGTGTCGTCTTGTAGTTGTCCGCAAAAAGAGCCTGAGTCATTACGTGCCTTAAGCCGCTCGTGTGTCTTCCAGGATAAGGTCCGCGCCTTTTTCGCCGACCATGATCGCAGGTGCGTTGGTGTTGCCGGACGTGACCGTCGGGAAAATCGAGGCATCGACAACCCGAAGCCCTTCGACCCCGTAAACCCGCAGACGCGTGTCGACGACGTTTTCGCTCGCGTCCGGTCCCATGCGGCAGGTGCTGACAGGGTGGAAGACTGTGGAACAGCGGCTGCGGACATCCGCCAGCATGTCCTCGTCGGTCTGGACACCCGGGCCGGGTGTGATCTCCTCGTCGATAACCGATTGCATGGCAGGGCTTTCGGCGATCTTGCGCATCAGCTTGCTGCCTTCGATCATCTCCGTGAGATCGCGGTTGGTGCTGAGCGAGTTCGGGTGGATCTCCGGCATGTCGAACGGATCGGTGGAGCGCAGGCAGATATAGCCGCGGCTGGTTGGCCGTGTCGGCTGAAAGCCGAGGAGGAAGCCGGGGAACGGGTCCGGGTTCATCAGCGGACGTTTCCCCTTCGGCGCCTTGGTGTAGCTGACGGGCGAGAAATAAAGCTGGATGTTCGGCCGTTCACAATCCGGATTGCTTCTGACAAAGCCACCAGCCTGATTGACGCTTAGCGACAGCGGACCACTGCGGGTCAGGACATAGCGGATGCCCTGGGCGAGCTTGCCCCACCAGGGATAAAGCTGCTGGTTCAGCGTCGGCACTTTGGACCGGTAGAGATAGTCGAGGCCAAGATGGTCCTGCAGGTTCTTGCCGACAGCAGGGCTGTGCAAGGTGGAGGAAATGCCCTTGGCCTGCAGCTCCGCGCCATCACCAATTCCGGACAGCATGAGGATTTGCGGCGAGTTGACAGCGCCTGCACTGAGGATCACTTCCCGGCGGGCCTTCACGGTCTGCTCGGTGCCGCCTCGGCTGTAGACGACGCCGGTCGCCCGTCCGTTTTCAACGATCAGCCGGGTCGTGTGTGCGTTGGTCAGGATCGAGACATTCTGACGTTTTTTCGCGCGTGAAAGATAGGCGCGGGCCGTCGACATGCGGAACCCGTTTTTCGCGGTTATCTGGTAGAGGCCGACACCTTCCTGGCTTTTGCCATTGAAATCCGCGTTACGGCTGAAGCCGGCTTCCTCGCTGGCTGCCAGGAAATTTTGACACAGCGGGTGGACGTCCTTGTCCATGGAGGAGACATAAAGGGGGCCATCCCCGCCGCGATAGTCGTCGGCACCGTTGCAATTGGTTTCCGAGCGCTTGAAATAGGGCAGAACGTCCTGCCAGCCCCAGCCGGTGTTGCCGAGGGCCTTCCAGTCCTCGAAATCCGCATGCTGACCGCGGATATAGACCATGGCATTGATCGAGCTGGACCCGCCCAGCACCTTGCCGCGCGGCCAGTAGCCGGAGCGGTCGTTGAGCCCCGGGTCCGCCTCGGTGTGGTACATCCAGTTGATGTTCCGGTTATAGAAAGCCTTGCCGTAGCCGATCGGCATCCAGATCCAGAAATTGAGATCCGAGCCGCCCGCCTCCAGAAGGCAGACGGTGTATTTGCCGTCTTCCGACAGCCGGTCGGCAAGCACCGAGCCTGCCGAGCCCGCGCCGACGATGACAAAGTCGAACTCCGCCATGAATGCTCCTATTGAGAGGTCTTGTCGCGCTGGATGGCAATCGATAGCAGCGCAAGCAGTCCGGACCCGACCATGAGCACGAAAGAGACGGCATTGAGGACCGGCGTCGAGCCGACCTTTGCCATCCGGTCATACATGGTGATCGTCAGAGGTGCTTCCGAGCCGACAAGAAATAGCGTGGTGTTGAAGTTCTCAAACGAAACCAGGAAGGCAACGATGCCGGCCGCGATCATCGCCGGACGCAGGAAGGGCAGCGTGACGGTGCGCAACACGCGGACCCGGCTTGCCCCCAGGTTGAAGGCGGCTTCTTCCATCGTGGCGTCGAATTTCTTCAGCCGGGCCGTGATCACCAGCGAGGTGATGGTGGTGATGAAGGAAAACTGCCCGAACACGACAAGCAGGAGGCCTGGCCTCAGGAACTCAAGCTCCAGATCGAACCTGTTTTCCATGTAGTTCGCGGTGTCGCTGGCCAGGACCAGGATGGAGATGCCGAGGATGACACCCGGGATCACCAGCGGCACCACCATCAGAATGTAGAAGAAGTTCTTGCCCGGAAACTCGCCACGCACGAACAGAAACGCATTGGTCGTGCCGACGAAGACGGAGAGTGCCGCCACGAAGATTGCGATGACGAAGGAATAATAAAGCCCCTGCAGCAAACGCCGGTCATGGAACATGCCGAGTTTTGGTTCGGTGTCGCTGAAGAACCAGTCCAGCGTGAAACCTTGCCAGGGCAGTGCCGGGAACAGGCTGTCGTTGAAGGCGAAGGCTCCGGCTGAAATCAGAGGCGCTGCCAGGAAGATGAAGAAGGCAACGACATAGAGTCGGTAGCCCATCAGGAACGGAGAGGAGTTCTTTTGCGCAAGCATCGTCTGTCCTCCTCAGCTCTTGGCCACGGTGTTGGCGAGGGTCTGACCGGAGAGTTTCAGGCCGAGCCAGATCACGACGGAGGTAAAAATCAGGAGCAGCATGCCGAAGGCCGCGCCTCCTTCCCAGTTGAAGCGGGTGATGAACTGGTTGTAGATCTGTTCGGTAAACCAGCTCGAATTCTTGCCGCCGAGCAGGATCGGCGTCAGGTAGGAACCTGCCGTCAGCATGAAGGTGACGATACAGCCGGCCACGATGCCCGGCATCGCGTAGGGAATGATGATCCTGCGCAGCACTGTGAAGCCGCTGCCGCCCAGATTGTACCCGGCCTCGATCATTGAATTGTCCATGCCGTCCAGCGTCGAAACCAGTGGGACGATCATGAACAGGATCACGGTGTAGACGAGGCCGATGATGACCGCGATGTCGTTGTAGAGAAATTCGACAGGCTGGCCGACCAGTCCGGTCCAGAGCAGGAAATTCGAAATCACACCGGTTTCGCGCAACAGCAGGATCCAGCCGAAGGAACGGATCAGGTCGCTGACCCAGAGCGGGATCAGGCAGAGCAGGAACAGACCACCGCGCGCCCTGGGGCCGGCGATCTTGGCGATGTAGTAGGCAATGGGAAAGCCGATCAGCAGCGCCAGGGCTGTGACCAGCAGGGACATGGATCCGGTTCGCAGAAGCGTGTTCCAGTAGATCGGTTCGTTGATGAAATCCAGATAGTTGGCGAAGCTGTACTCATAGACGCGCGGTGCCACTTTCTCGCGGAAGGACAGTAGCACCATGCCGATGTGCGGCAGAATGATCAGCAGCAGAATCCAGAGCGCGAATGGCGAAAACAGCAGGATCAGCGACAGCCGTTTGATGTCCTTGTTCTGCATCATGCGCTCTCCGCGCGGGCAAAACACATGGCTTGCCGGGACGACCAGATCAGGCGCACGTCTTCTCCGGGTTTCAGGTCGTTGTTGCCGGTTACCGTCACATCGGACTCGATAAGCTCGCCGCTGCCGGTCCGTACGAGAACACGGCTGTTGGCACCGTTGAAGAGCAGGCTGTCGATGACACCGCTCATCTGGTTGTCGCCTTCTGTCACGGCCTGGTCCGCTTCGGATGAGCGTACCGTGCGGATGAATTCCGGCCGCACGAAAATCTCCACCTTGTCGCCATCACGAATGGTCTGATCCGCGCCGGCACTGAAACTCATCGAAAGCCCCTGATCCGTTTCCACCTTGCCACCCGTGCCATCCGCGGATTTCACCGTGCCGGACCAGCGGTTGCTGTCGCCGACAAAGCCGGCGACGAAGGCGGTCTTGGGGTGATGATAGAGATCCTGCGGCGTGCCGATCTGTTCGAAAATGCCCTGGTTCATGATGGCGACGTTATCGGACATCACCAGAGCTTCCGACTGATCGTGGGTGATGTAGATAAAGGTCGTGTTGAACTGGTGCTGCAAAAGTTTCAACTCGATCTTCATCGCTTCGCGCAGCTTCAGATCGAGCGCGCCGAGCGGTTCATCGAGCAAGAGTACATCCGGATCGAGCACCATGCAGCGAGCAATGGCGATGCGCTGTTTCTGGCCGCCGGACAACTGGTGGATTTCCCGCTCGCCAACGTCGGGCAGGGCAATCCGCTCCAGCACGTCCTGGACCTTGCGCTTTATTTCCGCATTGCCCACGCCTGCGCACCTGAGGCCATAGGCAATGTTCTCGTAGACGTTCATCATCGGGAACAGCGCCAGATGCTGGAACACCATCTTGACGTTGCGCCGGTTGGGCGGCACGCCGAGTACCGACTTGCCCTTGATCTTGATATCGCCGGAGGTCGGGTCCTCGAAACCCGCGATCATGCGCATCAGGGTTGTCTTGCCACAGCCCGACGGACCGAGAATGGAGAAGAACGAACCGCTCGGGATCTCGAAGGAGACGCCTTTGACGGCGCGAAATCCTCCAAAACTCTTGGCAAGGTCGAGGCATTCAAGATCGTAGGCGGGTGAGGTGTGTTTCATCAATGCGGACCAACTGGAAGGGATCGGGGTTTGGAGCGCCGGGTGTTCCCGGTTGCTTCTCTCCGGTGTTTTGATTTTTTCAAAAAAGGAAAGGGCTGCCGGAATGGTTCCGGCAGCCCTGAACCTGATCAGCCGCCTGTGGCTGCCTTGATCTTCTCGAGGGTCTTGCCTTCCATGTCTTCCACGCCGGGAGGAATGTTGGCAAAGAACTTGAGATTGTCGATGTCGGCTGCGGTGAAGGCCGCATTCACGGCTGCCTTCTTGTCTTCCGGCAGCAGGTCGGTACCACCCTTGACCGCGGCAATCGCGCCGGTGCTGCCGGACATGATGGTCACGTTTTCAGGCCGCAGCACGAAGTTGATCCACTTGTAGGCGGCATCATCCGCCTTGCCCTTGCGCGGCAGGGCGAAGGTGTCGATCCAGGCTAGTGCGCCTTCCTTCGGCGGAACGAAGACAATGTTCTGGTTCTGGTCGTAGAGCTTGTAGGCGGTGGAATCCCAGGTTTCGGACGCCACGATTTCGCCCGACAGCATCATGGCGGACAGGTCGTCGCCGCCTTTCCAGTAAGCCTTGATGTTGTCCTTGCACTCGATCAGCTTGTCGGCGACCTTGTCCAGGATGCCCTGGTATTTCTCAAGGTCTGCGTAGGCCGCGAACGGATCTTCACCCATCGAGAAGGCCGTGCCGAGCAGGATCGTGCGCTTCAGGCGCATCGAGGTCTTGCCCTTGTAGGCCGGGTCGCAAAGGTCGGCCCAGCTCGAAAGGTCCGGGGCCTTTGTCTTGTCGGCCATCAGGCCGGATGTGCCCCACTGGTGGGGAACCGCGTAGACTTCACCCTCGATCGTCGTGTTTGCCTTCACGCCGTCAAGCAGCTTGGCTTCCATCGCACCGGTGTCGATCTTTGAAAGATCCAGCGGCTTGTAGATGTCATATTCCAGCTGGGCCGCGTAGATGCGGTCGTGGCTTGGCTGGGCAAGGTCGAAGCCGGCACCACCAGTGGCGCGCAGCTTGGCAATCATTTCCTCGTTGTTGGAGAAGGTGACTTCAACATCAATGTCCGGATATTCTTCTTCAAATTTTTGGACCAGTTCGTCGGGAGCGTAAGACCCCCAGGTCAACAGGCGCAGGGTCTCTGCCTGGGCAGAGCCGGCACCGGCAAGCATGGTTGCGGCCAACAGGCCGGTTAGTGTTGTTTTCAAATGCATGACGTCCTCCTGAATGCACTCAGCGTACTAACCGGAAAAAAGCCTAGGTTGGAATTGGCCTGCCAAATATATCCATTGCAGATAATTTAGCAGTCCAATTGACCGAGGGTGCACCTTAGCTGGTGCAGCAAACAGGCAGGATTTTCTTGAGAACCTTCATGCCTTTGCGGATGTCATCCTGCGCGGAGCTGCCGAAGCCGAGGACAATGCCGCGCTGCGGTATCCGGCCAAGAGCGTAGCGAGACAGGGGGGCGGTGGTGATGCCGTGTTTGGCCGCTTCAGCGACGATCCTGTCTTCGTCGTATCGGTTCGACAAAAGGCCGACAGCGTGAAAGCCGCTGCTGGTTGGCTGCAGGTCTATGTCTCCTGCAAGACTGGCGCTTTCTGCCATCAAGGTATCGTGACGGTGCTTGTAGAGTTGGCGCATGGTGCGGATGTGTGTTGCGAACATGCCTTCATCCATGAATTCGGCAACGATCGCCTGGGTGACGGTCGGAACACCGGCAAGCCAGGTCAGGCAGACCCGCTCGAAGCTTTCCACCAGGCCTTCCGGCACCAGAACGAAGCCGAGCCTGAGGGCCGGAAACAGGGACTTGGAGAAGGTGCCGACATAGATTACCCGGCCGTGGGTATCGATGCTCTTGAGCGTTGGTGGTGGCTGGTCGCCGAAATAGAACTCGCCGTCGTAGTCGTCCTCCACGATCATGGCGTCGGCTTCATTGGCGGCTGTCAGAAGCGCCAGGCGGCGGGAAAGGCTCATGACGTGGCCAAGCGGCTGCTGGTGGGATGGCGTTACGAAGGCGAGCCGAAAGTAGGGCGCCTTGGCAAGGCCGTCCTCGATGCAAAGGCCTTCCTCGTCAACAGCGACAGGAATTGGCCTTGCGCCAATGGCAACAAAAGCGTTGCGCGCACCAATTGCGCCAGGATTTTCAAACCAGATCGGCTCGCCCGGATTGACCAGCATGCCGCCGACCAGGGAAAACGCGCGCTGGGCGCCGTTGGTGATGAATATCTGTTCGGGGTCGCACTTGATTCCGCGGGAGGCATTGAGCTGACGGGCAATCGCCCGGCGCAGCGGCATGTAGCCGAAGGGCTCGCCGTAGCCGGCAATGTGGTCGCGGTCCTTGCGCCAGTGCCGTGCGGAGAGTTTTGCCCATTGCGCCATCGGGAAGGCGTCGAGTGCCGGCAGGGCTGTGACGAAGGCCTGCGATTTGTGCGGCAGGCGCGAGCGCAAGGTGAAGTCCGGGATGGCATGCCGGGTCGCGTGGGAAAGGCGCGGCACGACGGGGGTGATGTCGCTGGCCTCCTGTGACGGCTTCGGTGCAAGGCGGGCGTTCAGCGCTTCACTCACGAACGTGCCAGCGCCTACCCTTGCCTCCAGAAGACCTTCGGAAATCAGGCGGTCGGTCGCATCGATTACCGTCGTGCGGGAGACGCCGATCTCCTGCGCCAGGGTGCGTGTGGCCGGCATCCGGTCACCCGGGGTCAATGCCCCCGTCAGCAGCAGGTCGCGCAGGGCCATGTAGAGCTGGATCGAAATTTTCTTTTCGGCCGTCTTGTCGATCTTGATCGACGAGAGCACAGCGCCGGCATGCCGTTTCATCGCATTCTCCCAAATTGGTATGAGAGTTTGCGCAAAACGGACCTTCTATCAAGTCCAATTCTGGATAAGGGTCGGTTCACGAGCCAACCCCTATCCATCGGGACCGTCCGTCCGAGGACCGGATAAGACAATGAAAATACAATCAATAGAAACATTTACCAATGAGTTTGTCTGTTTCGTTCGTGCAACCGCCGAAAACGGTGCGACCGGATGGGGGCAGGTAGCGCCTTACTACGCGGATATCACCGCGGAGGTCGTCCACCGTCAGGTTGCACCTTATGCGCTGGGCGAAGACGCTTTCGACATTGAACACCTGATGGAGATCATCCCGGAACGGGAGCACAAGTTTCCCGGCTCCTATCTGCGCCGGGCGATGGGGGGACTGGACACTGCCCTGTTCGACTTGCGCGGCAAGCTGGAAGGCAAGCCGGTGTGCGAACTGCTCGGCGGAACGCCGGGCAAGGTGCGGGCCTACGGGTCGTCGATGAAGCGTGACATCACGGCGAAAGACGAGGCGGATCGCCTCAAGAAGCAGCAGGACCTTTACGGCTTCGATGCCTTCAAGTTCCGGATCGGTGCCGAATGCGGCCGCGATAAGGACGAATGGCCGGGCAGGACGGAAGAAATCGTGCCGACCATGCGCAAGGCCTTTGGAGACGACACCGCACTGCTGGTCGATGCCAACTCCTGCTATTCGCCAGCCAAGGCCATCGAGATCGGCCGGTTCCTGGAAGCCAACGGCATTTCCCATTACGAGGAACCTTGCCCCTACTGGCATTATGACCAGACCAGGCAAGTGACAGACGCTCTCGACATCGATGTGACTGGGGGGGAGCAGGATTGCTCGCTGGTGGACTGGCAGCGCATGATCGATGACCGGGTTGTCGATATCATTCAGCCGGACGTCTGTTATCTCGGCGGCATGGTTCGCACCATGAAGGTGGCACAAATGGCGCATGAGGCAGGCATTCCCTGCACACCGCATGCGGCCAACCTGTCGCTGGTGACGCTGTTCACCATGCATCTGCTGCGGGCGATCCCGAATGCGGGCAAATATCTCGAATTCTCCATCGAGGAAGCCGACTATTATCCCTGGCAATACGGCCTCTTCACCGCGTCGCCATACGAGATTGTCGACGGGCATGCCACGGTGACCGATGCGCCGGGGTGGGGTGTCGAGATCAGTCCGGAGTGGCTGGCGAAATCCACATACAAGATCAGTTCCCTGGAAGGCTAACGATGTCCGGAGCAAGCGAACTCGTCGCGGAATATCAGGCCACGGGCACGCTGAAGGCGTTGCCCCTCGGCCATTTCATCGACGGCAGCTTCACGCAGCCGTCCCATAACCGCACCATGGAAAGTTTCGATCCGGGCCGGGGCGAAGCCTTCGCCCGCTTCACGGCGGGCACCGCCGAGGATGTCGATCAGGCGGTAAAGTCGTCAAAGGTTGCTTTTGAGACGGTCTGGCGAGACATGGCGCCGGTGGAGCGGTCCCGGATCCTTCTGCAAGCGTCCAAGCTTATCCTGGAAAATCTCGATCTTCTGGCCGTTGCCGAAACGCTGGACAGCGGCAAGGCACTGCAGGAAGCTCAAGGCGATGTGCGCGGTGCTGCGCGTACGTTCGAGTATTACGCGGGCGCTTGCGACAAGCTGCAGGGAGACAGCTTTCCCCTTGGGCCGAATTATGTCGGTTACGCCATTCACGAGCCGGTCGGGGTCACGGCCCACATCATTCCGTGGAACTTTCCGATCTCCACCGCTGCGCGCGGATTTGCGCCGGCGCTTGCAGCCGGCTGCACGGTTGTGGCCAAGCCTGCCGAACAGACGCCGTTCACAGCGCTGCTGCTCGCGAAGATCCTGCATGATGCCGGATTGCCGGCAGGCGTGTGCAATGTCGTGACCGGAACCGGCGCCGAAACCGGTGCTCCACTGACATCCCATCCGGATGTCGACCACATCACGTTCACCGGTTCGGTCCAGACGGGCAAAGCGGTGATGAAGGCGGCAGCTGACGAGATCACCCGCGTGGTGCTGGAGCTTGGTGGCAAATCGCCCGTGGTGGTGCTTGGCGATTGTGACCGGGAACAGGCGCTATCCGGTGTTCTCGGTGCGATCTACGAGAATGCCGGCCAGATCTGTTCCGCCGGATCTCGTCTCGTGATCGAGAAGAACATTCACGCGGACTTCGTTGCGGAACTGGTCAAACGCACCAAGGCCCTGAAGCTCGGGCATGGCCTCGGCAACCCTGATGTCGGCCCGGTCAATTCGGTGGAGCATCTTGCAAAGGTTGCCGGTTTTGTCGATCGAGCCAGGGCGCGGGGAGCTGATATCGTGACGGGTGGCGCCATAGCCGCCGACCCGAAAACCGGCAAGGGCTGGTTCTATGAGCCGACAATCGTCGACAGCGTTTCTGCGAGTGACGAGTTGGCGCAGGAGGAAATCTTCGGGCCGGTGCTGACGGTGCAGGTGGCTGATGATGCCGATCACGCACTGGCACTTGCCAACGATTGCCAGTACGGCCTGGTCGCAGGCATCTACACGTCGAATTTCGCAAAAGCCCATCAGCTCGCGCGCAAGATCGATGCCGGCCAGATCTACATCAACGAGTATTTCGCCGGCGGGATCGAGGTGCCGTTCGGTGGCAACAAGAAATCCGGTTTCGGCCGCGAAAAAGGTCTCGAAGGTCTCAAGAGCTACTGCAAGACCAAAAGCATTGCCGCCAGGATCGGCTAGAACTTGTCGCGTTTTGTCGGAAACGCTTTTCACTGCCTGAAATCGGGGATTTCGGCGCAAAAAGCGATGCAAGATCTTTCCAGTTAGACGCGGCACGCTCCAGGGCAGAGTTCAGTCAGCCGGATCAGAGCGATCCGAACCTGCTCAAACATCCTGTTACCTCCCCTGAAAGGCCGGTTCGGTTTACCGATCCGGCCTCTTTTTTGTTGAGGCTGCGTGTAGCGCGGGATGATCTCACACCGGAAACTTGCGCTGCTTGAAGAACTCCCAGAGCGACTTGTTCAGCGTCTGTGTCTTCTGGATCGTTTCCCTGACGAGCGTGATTTCCCGGGCATTGATCGGGCTGGACTTGCCGTATTCGATCTTGTGTTTCTGGTCGCTGATGCGCATCAGGATGGTTGAGGCATTGCGCCCCTCGTTGTCGAACGAATAGATGCAGTGATTATATTTGTTTTTCAATTTCAACGTCTTGTGCATGTCCCGCGTTAGGCTCAGCACCTCTTCCCTCAAGTCCGGTTTCTGCTCGTCGAGCTTGGCCAACCGTTCGACCAGATCAATTCGGGCACGCGACGTGTTGAGGGTCAGGAAGATCACCGTCGCGACTTCCTTGGTGACGCCGGCGAGGCCCGCGATCATGTGGATCAGCAGGCTCTCCGTGTTGGTCCACGTATAGTTCAGCCGGCCCATGAGGGCGAGAAACGTCTGGAATTCGTCCGCCATTGTGGGCGCATCTGCCGCGCTCATCTTCAGGCCTCTAGGTTGGGTGGTCGTTGTTCCGTCTGAATGTAGATCGCGGCTGCTTCCGTTCTGTTTGAAACGCCGAGCTTTGAAATGATGTGATGAATATGGAGCTTGATGGTGTGCTCCGACAGGGACAATTTTTCGGCGATATTCTTGTTCTGATATCCCTCGGAGATGAGGCATAGAACTTCGGTTTCCCGTTTCGTCAGCTTGCCGAAGCGGTTCCTGGTACGGCTGCGGTGCCTGCGCTGATGCATGGCCGGGGCTGCGCCGTAAGGCCTTTCCATTCCCATGTACTTGATGGCATCAGCCGGCAGATAATGGCCGCCGTTGAGCATGAGACGGATAGCGCCTAGCCAGAGATCGATCCGAAGGTTCATCGGCAGCACGCTCTTGATCAGGCCTTCCTGGAAATAATCGCTGATGATCGAGGGGAACGACAGATCGTCATTGATCAGCATGCAGAGGTTTGCTTCGGGGAAGTTTTTCCGCAGGCAGGCAACAGCTTCCTTGCGCTCCGCGCTGAAGCCTTCGTCAATCAGGAAAAGGCGTTTTGAAAATTCCCCACGGCGCTCCGAGCGATAAAGATCGATTTTCTGAGTGATACGGATAAAACGTCCATCTTCTATTTCCCGGTCGATTACTCCTTCCAGTTCCTTCGGAAACTTTTCGGACGCTCCAATATAATAGATTGAACCTTTATTCTCGTAATTTACGCTAGTCATTACTGTCACCCCTACAAACTAAGATAAAATTTAATTTGGACTCTCTTTCACTTGCAATTGCCAGAAACAGGGCCTGGGAGAAGCGTTTTTGTAAATATTCATCCGGCTTATTCTGCCGTCGGCATTAGCCATGCGGTTCTTAAAATAATAAAATTTCTTATCTTGTTTGTTCAGACCAAGGATAGGTGTGGGAAATGGGTGGCTGTCGGAAAATGAACATGCCGTCCAAATCGCAGTATTAACAGGGATTTGTGCAGTGACCCCCTAGTCTGAATTTCTCCTCACCCATAACTTGTATATAACAAACTTACCTTAGGTTATATTAATAATTCGATCTAGTCGCGGATCAGATTTTGCTTCAAGATATTGCAATTAAATACTTTTTTTGACCTCGCGTGATTTACCTATGTCGCTAGATATCCGCGAAACTTGAATGGTAAATGTTTAGTTAAGATTTCCGGCTTATTGCAAGCCCCCTGTTCTGTCATTGTTTTCATCGGCTGGGAGATTCTCGTATTTGTGTAAATCCTCGGTTTGTGGATCCCTATCCTCAAATTTGACTTCCAGCCGAAGAGTAAATGGAGCAGCTAAATCTATTTTGATTAGCTGATGTGGTTGTTTTTGCCATTTTCCATTTGATCTGGGGCGGTAACGCTCCTCTTAACCACGACAGCCCTATGCAAATCGATAGAAGACGATCTGCCGAGCTGTCCGATCTGAGGACAGAACCATGAGCGAATACGTTTGGCATAAAAACGAGCTGAACATCGATAAGTCGTTCAATCCGACTTATTCTAGCGAGTACAACACCAACTATAATCACGAAATAAACATCGACAATTCGAAGAGCTACGAGTGGGAATACTCGGACGACGACAACACCCAGGATGTGAACAACCAGGTGTTCAAGTATGTCGACAGTGACTTCGATCCCGTGATCAATGTGGATTTCGAGAACGGTCCTTCGGACGTCGACAACATTGACCTGGACATCGGCGACCATGCGAGTGTCGAGGACATTCTGATTGCGAAAGGCAACATCGACTTCGACCCGGGCGACGATATCAAGGTCGAAGACGTCCTCAATGATGCGCTGAACGGCCTTGGGAACGATACCGGCATTGCAATCAACAACAGCAACCAGCTGGAAGACAACGATTGGGCAAAAGACACCTTTGTCGCCAATGAAGGGTCCTTCACGCAGAAGCTGACTGCCAACGGCGGTTCGGCGGAAGCTGACGACGGTCTGGCTTTCGGTGGGTCGTCCATGACCGTGGACGCCCTCGATGATGCGACGGTGATTGGTGAAGTGATGGCCGCTGCCAATGCCGCCAACGCAACCGAAGCGTTCGTCAACGAGCTGGTGCAGGGTGCGAACATTCTCAACAACTCGGTCGACACGACGATTGTCGGCGGTGATCTCTACACCGACAGCGTTGGTGAAGACGAGCTCTAAGATGTTCGATCGGCGCTGCGGTTTTCTGTTTCGAACCTGTTTCCGAAACGCCAGCTGCGCCCGTTTCCAAGTCAGAATGCGGTGTGAACGCCGGTCTTGCGAGACCTGGCTCGCCGCGATGAACAAGGACTATTATCATGTCTGGTAAGCGTGGAACTCAATTCAATTACTCTGATTTCGATGCAGTCGATGACTCGAAGATCATCAACAAGGCCGAAGTCGTGATGAACTTCGAAGAAGGATTTGTTTATGACGACGACGATGTCGTGGACATCGACCTGGAAGAATGCGCTGAAGTCGACGAGATGCTCGTGAGCGTCAACGGCGGCATCGACTACAGCCCGGGCGACGACATCACCGTTGAAGACATTTTGAACGAAGCCCTCAATGGTGGCGGCAATGATGCCGGTGTCGTGCTCAACAACAGCAACCAGCTGGAAGACAACGACTGGGCCAACGGTACGACGGCAACCAACAACGCCGGCTTCAACCAGACCCTGAGTGCCAAGGGTGGCGATGCCGAAACCGATGACGGTATTTCGGCAGGCGGCTCCAGCGGGTCGGCATACGTCGATGCTGACATGCAGGCATTCGGTGGCCATGTCGGCACCTGGTTCGGTCATGCCGGTTTCCATGGCATGTCGGTCGACCTGGAAGGCAATCTGGAAATCGATGACCTCGGTTCCGGCAGCGTCAGCGTCATTGCTGATGACGATGCGCTCGTCCAGGGCATGAATGCGGCTGAAGCATCCGCTTCCAACGATGCATCGGCATTCACCAACACGCTTGTGCAGGGCGAAAACATCCTGAACAACTCTGTCGACATGACCATTGTCGGCGGCAACATGGACAGCCTGATGACCGGTGAAGATCTCGGCTCCCTGAGCTGATCCGGTTTGTTCCTGAATTGATTTTCAATTCCGGAAAACAGCAGCAGGCGCGGAGCTCACTTGCTCCGCGCCTGCTGAACGCGGCCTCTCGTTATTGGATTCGCGCGAGTTTGACCGCGAAAACGACCCTTCATTCAGATTAGGGGGCTGACATGTTTTTTTATGATGACCTTACGCGTGAAGCGATTTCGCATTTTGTAGGAAGCTTTTCCATGTCACTCGAGGAGGCTCGCGCCCGCCTTGAGTATCTTGAATTCCGCGCGGCACAGCTTGCTGCCGAACAGGCAGAGCAAGGTGAGACGATGGAGGCGCTGCCGACAGTCTGGCCGGACTATCAGCTGCTCGACCTCAATCCGAATATCCATTACGAATTCGATGGTTACAGCTACTACGACGACGTTCCCGCCGCCCTGAACTTTTATGAGTGGGATGGCATTGGCATGCGGGCACATCTGATGCCGCCGCCGGTTGAGGGGACTTTCAATCCCTACACCATCGCGCTGACAGGCGGTGTCCGCTTCATAACGTTCCAGCACGAAGTGCTGCCCAACAGCTTCGCCGTTGTGTCCCGGTCCGAAAACGTGCTGGAGGACAACGACTATCTGTCCAACACGGGTCTCCACTATCATTTCGATTACGAAGCACCATCGCTCCTCTCCTTCCTCGATGCGCTGGAGGCTGCCGGGATCACCGGCTGGTTCAGCTTTACGGAAGCAGACAATCCGGCTGGCAATCTGAGCGCGACCGTCGCCGCCTGGACGGAAACAGCCCAAACCATGCAAACCGGCGCTCCCGGTGTCGGGCAACAGGTTCTGGCAACCGGAGATGACACCGGGCAGCTCTATCAGAACGGTATCGTTGTCGAGGAAGCCGCCCGTCTTGACGAAGTCATCAAGCATTTGAGGGGCCGTGCTCCGGACGATGACGCCGAAGCGAACTCCGATGACGTGGTACTCGAGGGACCGCAAAGTGTCTCGGGCGAGTTCGCTTCGCTGGTGGACACCGCCGGAACTTCCGCTTCGCTGCAAATCAGTGCCGGCAACAACACACTGATCAATCAGGCCATTCTGGTGGACGTCTGGGGCAAGGCCGCGACCATAGCTGTGGCCGGCGATTATTACGATCTCGACATTATCAGCCAGACAAATGTTCTGGCAGCGCCGCATCTGGCGGGTCTTGGCGAGTGGGCGACGGATCCGAGTACCGGCAGCTACAACATCGCATCGATCATGAACACCGGTTCGGATCTGCCCATGGATGTTGCTCCGGTCGGCAATCATTCACTCTGGGATATCACCTTCCACGACGGCGACATGACCTTCGTGAACTGGCTGACCCAGAAGAACTACCTGGTCGACAACGATACCATCGTCTACCAGGAAGACGGCTCGGGCACGACGATCATGTCCGGTGGCAATATTCTGACAAATGCTCTCAACCTTACGGAACTGAGCACCTTCTTCGATCTGATCCTGATCGGAGGCGACTATTACTCGGCCAATGTGATCAGCCAGACCAACGTCATGGTCAATTTCGATCAGGTCATTGCCGAAGGTACACAAGACGCTTCCATGCCGATGCCTGACGGGCAGATCGACAATCTGCTCTGGAACGAGGCCTATATCGTTTCCAACTACAACAGTTCCGTCGTCGACCTGGATCCGGCAAGCGCGAACCGGCTCGCAACGGCAGGTGAGGAGGATCTTGGCGATGACTTCCTGTCCGGGCTCTTCAGCGGGGAAGCTTCGCCTTTCAACCAGCTGAACGTTCTTTATATCTCCGGTGATGTCTACGACATCAATTACCTCGAACAGGTCAATATCCTGGGCGACAGCGACAGCATCGCCACGCTTGGGGTCGATGTCTCAAGCGAAGGCACCAGCATCAACGGCGATTCAAACCTTCTCTACAATGCCGCGGTGATCCAGGAAGCCAGCGTGGACAATGTTGTTCGCGTCGGTGGCGACACCTATTCGGAAGCTTTGCTTTACCAGGCGGAGATCCTGACCGCAGATGTCGAGCAACCTGATCACGGCGGGGCGGGTCTTGCGTCGGAGGCCGTTGTCTTCCTGGCCGACGGCATGCTGACCAATGGTGACAACGATCTTGAATCCGTCAACCTGAACCAGGTGCCGGACGAGGTCTGTGTCGATCCGATGGCGACAATGGTCGCTTAGGGGAGGCAGCTCATGACCATTTCATATGATGTTGCCGATGGGCAGCGGACGAACCGGGCGGGTGAGCCGCAGGTGCTGGGCCCCGATGCGAAAAAGGGTGATGCACGACTTGTCGGCGCAGAGGCAGCAGCCGCTGCGGGCGGACCAACCCTGAAGTCGGGAGACGCAAGAGCGAAACCGGCGGACGGCGGCAAGTCCGCCCGGACAGGCACAGGCACTGGCACTGGCAAAGCCAAGGCTGAAAAGCCCGAGTTCCACCGACGGACGACACCGCCCGATCTTTCCAAGGCACTCGAAAACGGCGTCGCCGCCGTTCGGCGCAATCTTCTCATCGTGCTGATGTTTTCCTGCGTCATCAATGTGCTTGTGCTGTCAATTCCGGTCTATCTGTTCCAGATCTCGGACCGGGTCCTGACCAGCCGCTCGCTGGACACGCTGGTGATGCTGACAGGCGTGATCGTCGGGGCGGTCCTGCTGCAGGCAGCCTTCGATGCCATCCGCCGCTTCATTCTTATGCGCACGGCGGTCGAACTCGCATCGCAACTGGGTTCACCCATCCTCGCAGCCGCCGCACGAGCTTCGCTCAACAGCAACGGCAAGGAGTACCAGATCCTGAACGACCTGCAGCAATTGCGGGGTTTTCTGGTGTCCGGCACCATGATGGCATTTCTGGACGGTCCCTTCGCGCCGCTTTTCCTGGTCGCGATCTACCTCATTCATCCGCACCTCGGGATGATCGTCGGCGGCACCTGTGTGATCCTGCTCGTGATCGCGGTGATCAACCAGAAGATCACGTCCCGGCATTTCAGCGATGCCAACCAGAACCAGAGCAAGGCGAACCTGCATCTGGATGCCATGTCCAGGAATTCGCAGATCATCAACGCCCTGGCCATGATCCCGGAAGCGGTTCACCTGTGGGGGCGCGATACGGCTGCTTCGCTGCGCGCGCAGGTCAGTGCGCAGGACAGAAACATTGTCTCGGCCTCCATCACCAAGGCTGTCCGGCTTCTGACGCAGGTGGCGATGCTCGGGTGGGGATCCTTCCTTGCCATCCAGGGTGAACTGACCGGGGGCATGGTGATTGCCGCCTCCATTATCGGCGGCCGGGCTCTGTCGCCCATCGAGGGTGCGATCGAAGGCTGGAACCAGTATCTGCTGTCGCGCAATTCCTATGGCCGGATCTCGACACTGCTGAAATCCTCGCCGCTCAACTCCGAACGTCTCGTTCTGCCCAAGCCGCAAGGTCGGCTTGATGTCGAACGCCTGCTTTACGTGCCGCAGGGGACCAAGCGGGTCGTGCTCAACAGCATCACCTTCTCGCTGAAAGCCGGGGACTCTCTTGCGATCATCGGCAACTCGGGAGCCGGAAAAACCACACTCGGCAAGATGCTGGTGGGATCCATCCTGCCGACATCGGGCGCGGTGCGTCTGGACCTGATGGACCTGCGCAACTGGAACCAGCGGCAGCTGGGTGAGAACATCGGTTATCTGCCGCAGGACGTTCAGCTCTTCCCGGGCACGATCAAGCAGAACATCGGCCGCATGCGCGAAGATGCTTCGGACGAGCAGATCTACGAAGCTGCCTGTCTGGCCGACGTGCACGCCATGATTTCCGAATTGGCCCACGGCTACGAAACGGTCGTTGCGGCCGACGGTGCACCGCTGTCAGGCGGTCAGAAGCAGCGTATCGCGCTTGCCAGGGCGTTCTTCGGCAATCCACGTTTCGTCGTTCTGGACGAACCCAACTCAAACCTGGACACCAATGGCGACGAAGCGCTTGCACGGGCAATGGCACATGCCAAGGCCGAAGGCATCACCGTCGTCGCGATCACGCAAAAGCCGTCCCTGCTGAAATGTGTCGACCGGATCCTCGTTCTGGCCGACGGCTCCATCAGCATGTTCGGTTTCCGCAACGAGGTGCTGGAACTCCTTGCCGACCGGAAGAAACAAAGAGCGGTTCAGCAACAAGGATAAGCGTTGGCAGCCGCCAGGGACGGCTCAAGCCAGGGGGAAAAGATGAGCAACGCTCTGACACATCACGAACCGATGGACTGGTATTCGGCAGTGCCGAGATCGATTTTCTGGCACACGCTGATCGGCGTTTTCATGCTGGTCTTCTTCATAGGAGGCTTTGCCGCCTGGTCCTTTACCGCGCCGTTGGCAGCCGCCGTGATTTCAAGCGGAACCTTTGTCGCAACCGGACAGAACAAGCAGATTCAGCACTACGAAGGCGGGATCGTGAAGGAGATCCTGGTGCAGGAAGGCGAGCGCGTTCAAAAAGGCGATCCGATTGTTCGTCTCGACGAAACCGTCGCATCCGCAAACGAGCGACAGCTGGGACTCAAGCTGGCGCGGCTAGAAGCGATCAACGCCCGTCTGCGCGCCGAATATCTCTGGCTGAAGGAGGTGGAATTCCCGCAAACATTGCTGGACCTGAAGGACGATGAGGAAATTGCCACCATCATCGCCGGCCAGAAGCTGAGTTTCATCGGATCCCAGGCCAAGCTGACGAGCGATATCAGGATTCTGGAGAGCACGATCGAATCCCTTCAGCACCGCCGCGACGGCTACCGTGAACAGCATGATGCCATGATCAGGCAGCTTGCGATCCTGCAGGAAGAACACACGGGCAAGAAACTTCTCTTCGAAAAAGGCCTTCTACTGAAGCCGACCCTGAATGCACTGGAAAGAGCGATCGCAGAAGCGGAAGGGCAGATCGGGAGACTGGCATCGTCCATGCAGGAGGCCAATGCCCAGGTCCTGCAACACCAGGAACAGGTCAAGCAGACACGGGCTGCCTATAACGAGAAGGTGCTTGATGACCTGCAATCGATCGAGGCCGAGCTGGATGCGGCAAGAGAGCAGTCCCGCAAGGCGCGCAACGTTCTTGAACGTGCCGTCATTCAGGCACCGGTTTCGGGCACCATCGTACGCATGCACTACCACACAGCCGGTGGGGTTATCGAAAGCGGCAAGACGATTGTCGAGATTCTGCCGTCCGACGCACCGCTGATCATCGAGGCACTGATTTCGCGAACCGATATCGACAGCGTTCATATCGGCCAGCAGGCCACTGTTCGCCTGTCCGCCCTCAATCAACGCACCACTCCGGTGCTGGAAGGCGAAGTGCAATATGTGTCTGCAGATGCAATCACCGACAACAGTACGGGCATCATGCGTGAAGTTTACGTCACTCGCATCGATATCTCGCCGGGCGAACTG
The DNA here is from genome assembly GCF_012273635.1 of Labrenzia sp. PO1. Taxonomy (NCBI): domain Bacteria; kingdom Pseudomonadati; phylum Pseudomonadota; class Alphaproteobacteria; order Hyphomicrobiales; family Stappiaceae; genus Labrenzia; species Labrenzia sp. PO1. The sequence continues at coordinate 60,050 of NZ_JAAXCR010000008.1, read as the reverse complement.
ACAAGGGTGCTTAACTTCGTTCCGACCCCGGGCATGCCCGCGGAAATCATGATCCAGACGGCCGAGCGAACCTTCATGCAGTATCTGACCAAGCCGATCGTCGACAGCATGTCACGTGCCTTCCGGGAGGAGTAGGCAACTGGAAGCATTTTACGGTCGACAGCCGCTTTTCAGCGCAAGATTTGCGGGACTGCGCAAGGTGGCTGATCAACCCGGATTGTCTGATGTGGTCTTCAGGCAATGTCCGCCTTGGCCGGTTCGTTAGTCGCGGACCGGCCGCTTTTTTGGGATTGTACTGGTTGAAGTGGGACAGCTGCAGTCAGGTGACGCTGCGAAAAGAGGGCTTGTTTTCGCAAGGTAATCCGCCAATTATGAAAGCGGTGTTTCCAGGACTTGTACCAAGCCGGAAACAGGGTTTTCATGTGATTGCGCCAAATGCGAAACCGGGTCGAACTGCTGTTGAAGACTTTTAAAATCAACGGATTGGCTGTCTGGTCTGTTGTGGTGTTTCTGGTGCTGACGGGCCTGTCAGCTCACGCGGCGACGGACCCGTTCGCGGAACGGCGCATGGCGCTTGTGGTCGGCATTGCGGGCTATGAGAACGCTCCCGATCTGAGCAACACCACCAATGACGGCAAGCTGATTTCGGATACCTTGAACGAACTGAATTTCGAAGTGTCCGAGCATTTCAACATCGGGCTTGCGGAGTTCAGGGAACTGCTGGACCGTTTCGCCTTCGAGGCGGAGACGGCGGATGTGGCTCTCGTCTATTTTGCCGGACACGGGATCGAAGTCGGCGGACGCAATTTCCTGGTTCCCTCCGACGCCAAGGCCGGCAGCCGGCAGCAGGTTGCCGATACCTCGATTTCTCTCGATGACATTCTGGAAGCGGTCGACAAGGCGCGGCAGCTCAGGATCGTGATCCTGGATTCCTGCCGGAACGACCCGTTTGCCGATGTGGGCGGGCAGGAAACGCTCACCGTAAATCAGGGGGCTTACCGCCGCGGGCTGGCAGCACCTTCTCCCGAACGCGGCACGCTGGTGGCCTACGCCGCCGAAGCAGGAGCCGTTGCACTGGATGGGGCGGGTGAAAACAGTCCGTTTGCATCGGCACTGGCCCAGACCTTGAAGATCAGGGATCTGGAAATAGGCCTTGCCTTCCGGCAGGTGCGCGATTCCGTGCTGAAAGCCACCGCCAACGCGCAGGAGCCGCACACCTACGGTTCACTGTCCGGCAAACCCTACTTCCTTGCGGGCGGCAGCCAGGAGGTCAACGTGCTTGCGGCGGCAGACCGTCTTAACGCCTGGGGGCGCCTTGAAATCAGCCAGGAAGAGCAGTTGCAGGTGGCAGCAAGGGAGGGCGACAGCAGGGCGCTGAAAGGCCTTGCCTACATGCGCCTCAACCCGAGCGAGGACCGCTACGATCCCTCCCGTGCGGCAGCATTTCTGGAAACCGCATCGGAAGCGGGTGATCCTGAAGCCATGTTCGAGCTTGCCCGCATGTATGAGCGCGGCATTGGCGTCGAACAGGATGTCGAAAAGGCATTGGAACTGTTTCGCAAGTCCGCAGACGAGGGCTTTGCGGATGCCATCAACGATCTCGGGTTCCTTTATTATCAGGGTGGCCTGGGGATCGCGCGTGATCCGAAAAAGGCAATCGAGCTGTTCGGAAAGGCTGCCGATCAGCGGCACCCGGAAGCAATGTTCAATTACGCAGCCCTGATCGATGACGGTGTGGTCGATGGCAAGGAACCGGACGATGCGGCAGAATATCTTTATCGCGCCTTGAGATCCGGCAACGAAGAAGTTTTGAGCCAGCTCTCGGAAAACCCGAAGATGTTCAAGGCCACGACACGGCGCTCCCTTCAACGGAAACTTTCAGAACGCTCTTTCTATACCGGGACCATCGACGGCCAGTTCGGCCCGCAGACCCAGAGAGGTCTGCGCAAAGCTTACGGGCTTTCCGAATAGGGGCCAAAGCGTTTTCCGGCTGAGATCGATTTCCGCCTTCCAAAGCCTTTGTTGCGCGTTGCATGACGCAAGGTAATTTTTGACTTGTTCTTTTATTCCAAGGGGTTAAAATTGAAAAAGAACAATCAAAAGAAACATTTCGGGAAATATCAATCCCTGATTTCAATGTAGACAGTGCAGACGTTTTTCTAAGTCTTATTGCAGATTTTTGCTGCTTTTCCGATAGCAGGTGTCGCGCCAATCGTGATTGCTGCCCGGTTCGATCAGTTGTCTCTGGTGATTTGTTCGATGTGTTTGAATAGTTGATTGGAGGAAGTCATGTTTGGAAACAGGTTTTGCGCAGGTGTGGCCGTTGCCGTGCTCGCCGGACAAGTCGTGACGGCTGCCAGTGTGCCTGCTTATGCGGTCGCCGTGCCGGGTGGCCAGTCGCTTGCGCCGGCAGATCCATTGGGTTCGGTTCTGGAGGAGCTTCTGCTTGCCCAGTACAGCTCTTCCATGAGTAGCGAGCCGTCTGGCCCTTCCTATGATGTCGATAGGCAGGAACGCGACCCGAAGCTGAGCGCATCCTATGATCTCGACGAAAGGGTCACCCGCGGTGTCATCTGGATAATCCAGAACGGCAGCAACGAGTGTCGCAATTCCATCCGGCCCGAATACCGCTTCGACTGTTTGAGGAATGTTCTGGGGCGCGCCGCCTCGACAATTGAAAACCGGCCAAACTATCGCGACGCGGCGCGGGAATTGCGGAGCCTTTCCCGCAAGCTCGATGGCATTGTTTCGAAATACCAGGACCGGAGCGCTCCGCGCGCGGCCGTGGGTCAGCGTACCTACCGGGCCGTTTCCACGGCCAATCTCGAGCAGGCTCGCCGTGAAGCATCGGAAGCCATCGACGAGAGCGTCACCAAGCTGCTGCGTTCTGCTGGAAACTCGGAAAAGCGCAAGACGCATTATTCCCAGATCGCAACCGCTGTCGGGTCCACCAAGCGTTTGCTGCGGTCTTAAGTATCATCGACCTGGCTGGCGGTCGCCTCAGTCCGCCGGCTGCTGATCCGGGATCTCCTCCGGAGTGATGACCGGCGTTTCACCGACATCGGGGGCAGGTTCGACAAGCTCGCGGTCTCCGACCGGGGCTGGCTTCAAAACACCATCGCAGTCAGAGAGGCTGGCAGTTTCTTCAGTCTCGGTGGGAACCCTGTCTTGCGACTTTGCGCCGGGCTCAACCTTGCAGTCGTCGCTCTTGTTGTCTGCAAGAGCGGTGCCGCACACAAGGGTCAGTGCGGTGGCAAGGGCTGCAATCGTCCGGACATTTTCGTGCGGGCGCATACTATCCTCCAATGGATGTCTCTCCATTGGAAACGCCCGAACCGTCATCGGGTTCAATTCGAGTGGATTGACCGGCTCCGCCAATGGGTGGAACCGGCAAGTTGCTTGTACGTACTCTTCAGTCGATCAGGTGATGGTCTGGCCGGTCTTTGCCCAATCCGCAAGGAACTGCTCCAGTCCCTTGTCGGTCAACGGGTGCTTGACCAGCGCCTTGATCGTTGCCGGCGGCACGGTTGCCACATCGGCGCCGATCAACGCGGCTTCCTTGACGTGATTGACCGTTCGGATGGAGGCGGCAAGAATTTCGGTCTCAAAGCCGTAATTGTCGTAGATCTGCCGGATCTCGCGGATCAGATCCATTCCGTCCATGACCATATCGTCCAGTCGGCCAATGAACGGGGAAATGAAGGTTGCTCCGGCCTTGGCCGCCAGCAACGCCTGATTGGCGGAAAAGCACAAGGTGACGTTGGTCTTGAACCCTTCGGCAGTCAGTGCACGGCAGGCTCTTAGACCATCCAACGTCAGCGGTAGCTTGATGCAGATGTTGGGGGCGATCCTTGCAAGCGTCTTGCCTTCCCGCACCATTGCCTCGAACTCGGTCGCCGTGACTTCGGCGGAAACCGGACCTTCGACAATGGAGCAGATCTCGCGGGTCACTTCGGTGATGTCCCGGCCGGACTTGAGGATCAGGGACGGGTTGGTGGTAACACCATCGATAAGGCCGAGTTCTGTGAGGTCGCGGATGTCGCTGACATCCGCCGTGTCGACAAAAAACTTCATGTCTCTCTTTCCGTTTGGAATGGCGGGCAGCGTTATCCGCGGATCTTGCGGGCGGCCTGCTGCAGCAGCTCGAAAGCCTCGTACCGCTTGTTGTGGTAGGATGTGGCCTCGGCGCCGCCGGGTGCATAGGTTTCGCCGGCTGCCGACATGGCGGCCATGGCGGCCGGAATGTCCTTTTGCAGGCCACCAGCGACAGCGCCGAGCATGGCCGAGCCGAGAAGGACCGGTTCCGCGGTTTTGGGAGCGGCGATCACGAGGCCCGTGGCATCCGCCAGAAGCTGGCGCACCAAAGGGCTCTGGCCTGCACCGCCACTGACGACGATGGTGTCCGTCCGGATGCCCTTTGCGGACTGTGCCTCGACAATCTGTCTGAGGCCGTATCCGAGACCGCAGATGCCCGCGACATAGAGCCTGACGAGAGCGGTAATGGATGTGTCCATATCGAGGCCTGCAATGACGGCCTTGGCTTCCGGATCGGCAAACGGTGCACGGTTGCCGAGAAATTCAGGGACCACATGCAGACCGTCTGCCAGCCTTGATATGTCTGTCCCCTCCGGTGCAAGCCGCTCGGCTTCCGCAGCAAGCCACTGGTTGAGGCCGAGACCTGCTTCCCTTGCCTGCTTGAGGGCCTCAGTGGAGGCCGGGTGGAAACGGACCAGATGGTCGATGGCGGCACCTGCCGCCGACTGGCCCGCCTCGTTCAGCCAGAGGCCTGGAACCATCGCGGAGAAATAAGGTCCCCAGACGCCTGGCACGAAGGCCGGTTCTGTTGTCGAGGTCATGGTGCAGGCAGAGGTGCCGAAGACATAGGCCATCCGGCTTGTCGCCGATCCCGCCTCTGTCTGGTCCTGCCACCCGACCGTGCCGACACCGCCCGCATGTGCATCGATCAGCCCGGCAGCAACGGGTGTCCCTTCACGCAGACCCAGGTCTGCCGCCGCTTCTGCCGTCAGTCCGTTGCCCAGAGCCGTTCCCGCATCGACAATGGTGGTGCCGATGCGGTCAAAATCATTCGCGCAGAGTTCGGCAAGACCGATGGACTGGAAATAATCGGCGTCCCAGCGGCGTTCATGACCAAGGTAGGTCCATTTGCAGGTAACCGTGCAGATGGACCGGGCAAGGCTGCCGGTTGCCCGCCATGTCAGGAAATCGGTCAGGTCGAAAAAATGCTCGGCTTTGCCGAAGATCTCTGGCCGGTTCTCTTTCAGCCAGAGCAGCTTCGGAGTTTCCATTTCCGGTGAAATCTGGCTGCCGACATAGCGCAGCACGTCGTGGCCACCGGCGTTGATGCGTTCGGCCTGGTCAAGGGCGCGGTGATCCATCCAGACGATTATGTTGCGCTCCGGATGGTCCGTATCGCCTACCGGCAGCGGGCTGCCTTGCGGGCCGATGACCACCAGCGAACAGGTGGCGTCCATGCCGATCCCGGCCACATCGCCCGGATCGATCCCGGCCGTGCCAACCGCTTCGCGTACGGTGGCGGCCACGGTTTGCCAGATGTCGTTGGATGACTGTTCGTAAAGGTTTGGGCCCCGGTTGAAGAGGGCGATGTCACGTTTTGCCGATGCAACCAGATTGCCGGACTGGTCGAACAGACCAGCCCTGGCACTGCCTGTGCCGACATCAATACCAATCAGAAATTTGCTCATGCCTCAAAGGTCCACACTTTGCGGCAGAATGACAAGGTCCCTGATGGTGACGCCGCGCGGGCGGCTAAGCATGAACAGGACGGCATCAGCGACTTCCCGAGGCTGCATCAGGCTGCCGTTGGCAAGGGCTTCGTCCATCTTTGCCTTGGGCCAGTCATCGAGAAGGGCTGTAACCACAGGTCCCGGCGCGACCGCTCCAACGCGCACCCCGTGTTCGGCGACCTGGCGCCGTACCGTGTGAACGAAGGCCTGCACGGCAAATTTCGAGGCGGTATAGATCGGCTCCCAGACGACCGGCACAAGGCCGGCGATGGAACTGGTGACGATGATGTCACCGGTCTTGCGTTCCACCATATGCGGCAACACGGCGCGAATGGAGCGGAACGCGGCATTGATGTTGAGATTGAGCACCTTGTCCCACTGGTCCGGGTCGCCGTCGACGACGCTGCCACCGACATAGGCTCCCGCGTTGGCGTGGAAGATGTCGAGGTGTCCGGTCTTTTCCACGATCCGGTCCAGCATGCCATCAACTGCGGGCCCGTCCATCAGGTCGACCACCAGTGGAATGGCGTCCGGCCCGAGCTCCTGGCAGATCGCATTCAGTCTGTCTTCGGCACGGTCGATCAGGACCACCCGGCAGCCGGCTGCAAGCAGGCTCCTGGCGCATTCCAGGCCGATCCCGGACGCGGCACCGGTAATGGCCGCGACCTTGCCTTTGAGTTCATCGGTCATGTTCGAAATCCTTGAATTGAAATCCGGTCAGGCGCGGCCGTGAGAGACGCGGCTCTGGCGGGCGAGACTGTCGACGATGACGGCAATGGCGAGCACGCAGCCGGTGATCATGTAGCGGAGCGAGGACGACATGTTCAAAAGCGTCAGCCCGTTGGAGATCGACTGGATGACGATGATGCCAAGCAGCGCCGACCATGCCGACCCGCGTCCGCCGAACAGGCTGGTTCCACCGATAACGGCGGCTGCGATAGCGTTGAGGTTGACGTCACCGGTGCCTGCCTGCTGACTGGCGGAGGCAAGCCGTGCGGAAGACAGAACACCGCCGAGGGCCGCCAGCAGCGAGCACAGCGCAAAGGACGTGAGGTAGGTGAAGGTGACATTGATGCCGGCTCTGCGCGCAGCCTCCGCGTTGCCGCCGACGGCCTTCACGGACCGCCCCCACTGGGTGCGTGTGAAGACATAGTTCATGACAACGACAAGCAGGGCGAAGAGGCCGAACATCCAGGGCACGCCGCGACCGAGGTTCAGATAGAAGACGGCGGCTTCGAAGGCGATGGTGGTGAACAGCGCCTTGAACACAAGCCCGCCAACAGAGCCAACGGAGAGATTGGCTGCCTGGCGCTGGCGCCGGTTGCGAATTCCCATCACGAGAATGGCGACGCCAGGCAACAGTGCGACTGCGTGAGAGGCCCAGGCCGGCATCATCAGAAGCTGGCCGAAGTTCACCATCCAGGAGCCGTAGGGCAGGTTGATGGAGCCGGTGGAGCCGAGCATGTAGAGCTGCAGGCCGAGAAGCGCCAACAGACCGGCGAGGGTCGAGACGAAGCTGGGCATGCCAAGCTGAGTGCGCAGCAGCGCATAGACCGAGCCGATGACCGCGCCGGTGCTGAGCGCCGCCAGGATCGCCAGTGGCAGGGGAACCCCCTGGTTGACCCAGAGCACGCCGATCAGGGCCGAGCCGACGCCGCTCATGGAGCCGACCGAGAGGTCGATCTCGCCGAGCATCAGCACGCAGACGATACCGAGCGCGATGACGCCGACTGTCGAGCAGTCGAACAAGAGGTTCACAAGGTTGTTCGGCGTAACGAACAGCGGATTGAGAATGGTGAAGACTGTCCAGATGACGATGAGGCCGACTATGACGGGCAGGGAGCCGAGGTCGCCTGCCTTCACACGATCGATGAAGGCGCTGATGACGTCGGTCAGGCTGCTGGCATGCTTGACGCGCGTATCGCTGCGGTCGAGCAGCCGGGGTTCGGGAGCGGAGCCGTTCATGGTGGTTTCCTTGTTTATGCCGTGGCGCCTGCGGCCGCCCGTTTGCTGGCGCGGCGGGTGACGGCATTGTCGGTTGCGCCGGTAATGGCTCCGACCAGTTCCTCGTTGGACGATTGCGGCGAGAACACACCGTTGTTGCGGCCAAGCCGCAGCACCACGATGCGGTCTGCGACCGCGCGCACGTCTTCCATGTTGTGGGAAATCATGATGACGCCGAGGCCCTTGTCGCGGACCCGCTCCACCAGGTTGAGCACTTCCGCCGTCTGGGCAACGCCAAGGGCGGCGGTCGGCTCGTCCAGCATGATGATCTTCGGGTTGAGCAGCAGGGATCGGGCAATGGCGACGGTCTGGCGCTGGCCGCCGGACAGCGAGGCGATCGGTTCGCGCACGCTTGGAATGCGGGCCGCCAGCTCGTTGAGCAGCTCCCAGGAGCGGACTTCCATGGCCACTTCATCCAGATGCCAGGGACTGCGTTCCTGGCCCAGGAAGATGTTGGCAACGACGTCGAGGTTCTCGCACAGGGCGAGATCCTGGAACACGGTTGCGATGCCAAGGTGCAGGGCGTCGCTCGGCCCGTGCATCGTCACCGGCTTGCCTTCGAAGTGAATGGTGCCGGAAGTCGGCGCGTGGACGCCGGAGAGCACCTTGATGAGGGTCGATTTTCCGGCGCCGTTGTCACCGACAAGGGCAACGACTTCACCTGGATGGACGTCCAGCTCGATATCGGTCAATGCCGACACCGCGCCGAAGTTCTTCGAAATGCCCTTGAGGCTCAGGATCGGCTGCCGATCCGTGGCGGATTGGGGAGAAGTGGCGGTCATCTTGTCCGGCTCATGGTTTTCTGGGTCCTCTGGATGGCCGCCCGGCCTTCCGGGTGTCGACCCTTGGGGTCGGGCGGCCTGCTTGGGAGGAGGAGTTATTGGATGCCGAGTTCCTTGCAGCCTTCGGCATAGCGGCCCGTGCACAGTTCCTCAGCCGTCTGGATGCCCATATCGATGATCTCTTCCTTCAGGTTCTCGCGCGTGACCACGGCCGGAACGAACAGCTCGGAAGGTGTTTCGTAGAGCGTTGTCTTGGCTTCCGGCGTTTCCCCGTTCAGGAACTGCACGGCAACCTTGGCAGCCGCCGCGGCAACGATTTCAGAAGGCTTGGAGATCGTGTTGTACTGGTCGCCGGCGATGATCAGCTGCAGGGCCGCGATGGTGGCATCGTTGCCGGTTACAGGCGGAAGCGGGTCGACGCCGGCAGCCTTCAGGGCGGCAATGGCGCCGCCGCCGGTGCCGTCATTGGCCGCTACGATGCCGACGATCTGATCGCCGAAGCGGGTGATCTGGCCGCTGGCCCATTCCTGGGCTTTGGGCGGTGCCCAGTCCGGCGTGTCGAATTCGGCCAGGGTCTTGTACTTGCCGGTGGCGATACCTGCATGAATACCGTCCTTGATCAGGCCGGCAGCGGCATCGGTGGGCGAGCCGTTGATCTGCAACAGGCCGCCTGCCTCCGGTGAGATGCCCTGTTCTTCCAGATGGCGCACCAGGGACTCGGCGATTGCCTTGCCGATGCCTTCATTGTCGAAGGAGACATAGTAGTCGGCGGTCTTGTCCGGGATCGGGCGATCGTAGGCGATCACTTTCACGCCCTGGCTCTGGGCAAGGGCGACGAGCGAGGCGGCCGCGCTGGAATCCACCGGATCAAGCACAATCACCTTGGCGCCCTGTGTCAGAACGGAGTTGAACTGCTGCTGCTGGCGCGCCACGTCTGCATCCGCGTTCTGGTAGATGACGGTGCAATCCGGGCAAAGCTTCTCCATTTCCGCCTTGAAGCCCGGGAAATCATGTTCCTCGTAGCGGGTTGATGCCTGGTCTGGCATCAGGAATGCGACGGTGCCGGATGCAGCCTGGACAGCGGTTCCCTGCAGCAGGGCGGCGGCAACGATGGCCGCGCCGGCAAGTTTCTTGTTCATCGGGTTCATTTCAGTTTCCTCCATCAATAAAACGGTCCGTCGGCCCCGTCCTCGGGTGCGCTCAAGACCGGTTGGTTTCCTGAAAGACCACTGCTAATCTTGGCCGAGCATGATCGAGTCCGCGCAGAAACCCTGACGCTTTAGCCGGTGCAACGGCACGGGGCGTCTTTACGGGTTCCGGCGGATGAGAGGATCTACCTGCCGCTTCGGTTAGTGGGTATTTCAGGACGATCTTGCCGACGCGCGGGGTTGCTCACCGCACTCCGCGCGTTTCTCGTCCGGATCAACGGGACTGATAGCGTTTAAGTGTCCGTTGATCCTGAAGTCCGATTTTCCTCCTCTTCCTCCCATGTGTCCGTGCGGTCTTTGCCGCCTGTTTGCCGTCGTGCCCAGTTGTGGCGGATGGCATCAGTGGATCTTCTTTTCCTGCCCTTCCGCCGAGGCGCTGTCCCTCGGTGCCGGGGTGTGTGTTTGCGAATGCATGTCTTCGCCTGCTTCGAGATCGCGCACCGAGGCACGGACGATCAGGCTCGCGTTCAGCACTGCCGGTGTAACGGGTGCCTTGCTGTCACCCTCGATCCGCTGCAGCAGCCGGCGCCAGGCGGTTTCCGCGATCTTGTCGACAGGCTGTCGGATGGCCGTCAGTCCGGTGTTGCGGGCGGACATCCAGGCATAGTCGTCAAACGCGACGACAGACGCGCGGCTCGGGATGTCGATCCGGTGCTCGGCGAGGGCCGACAACACGCTGAGTGTCGTGACGTTGGTAAGCGCGATGATTGCTTCCGGCAGGGGATTGCGTTCCATCCAGTCCAGGAGCGTTCTGGTGCCTGCGGTGATATCGGAACCCAGATTGAGAATGGTCGGCCGTTTGCCGGTTTGCGCCTCGATGATGGCGGCAGCCCCTTCCGTTCTTTCCAGGATCGGAGGGTGATCCAGGTCGGAAACGCCGATTGCAATGTTCTGGTGGCCACGCTCCAGCAGATGCCTTGCGGCAATCTCGCCTGCCTCGCGGTTGTCGATGGTCACCGTATCGGCAATTGCCCCTTCTGCAGCAACACGGTCGACCAGAACCATCGGCAAGGTGGATTTTGCTTCCTTCAGTTCCGGCGGCATGGTGCTTGAGCAGGGCACGGCAATCAGCCCTTCCGGCCGCCATGCGAGCAACGCCTTCAGACGTGAGGATTCAACCGCGCGGTCGTTATGGGAGCTGGCGACGATCACGTCGTAACCTTCCGCTGATGCGGCGGTTTCCAGTCTGGAGACGATGGTGGCAAAAAAGGTGTCGGTGAGGTCGGGGACAATTACCGCGATGATACGGGTTCGGCCCGAGCGCAGCTGGGAAGCGGCCCGGTCGAGCTGGTAACCGAGTTCGCGCGCAGCCTTGTGCACGCTCTCCTTCAGCTCGTCGTTGACCGGTTTGCGCCCGGAAAAGACGTTCGATACCGTCGCGATCGACACGCCCGCAAGAGCGGCGACTTCCTTGATGGACGGTTTTTTCCTGGACATCTGCCAGCGCCTCCCAACGCTGTTAAACGTTTTACAGTTAAACGTTTAACAGTGCGGTTTGAGGTTGGCAAGCGGAAAAATGGGAAAGGTAGGCTCAGCGCGTTTCGGAAAGGCGTTGCGTCCCCCTCTGCGCGCCCTGGGAGGCATGGGCGCGCAGAGGGGCTTGGCAAAAGGCGAAAGCGCGGTGTTAGCGCTTCCAACCCTCGGTTTTCATCAGGACCGCGGCTTCCGGGGTCTGGAGGAAGTCCAGAAAAGCCTTGGCTTGCGGGTCGGCGTCGGGGGAAAGCACGACGTTGACATCGCGCCAGATACGGCGGTTTTCGTCCAGTTCGACAAGGGACAGAACGTCCGGGTTGTTGATAGGCCAGTTCGGCCAGGTGATCCAGGCATCGGCCTCAAGGTCCTTGAAGGCCCGGAAACTGGCACCGGAGCCTTTTTCAAACGCGACGATGTTCGATCTGAACGCCGACACGTCACCGAGATTTCCGGTCCTTCCGGCGATGTCTTCCCAGACACCTGTGCCGGATGTGTTGGCGACACCGGCACCCTCGGTCACGACGATCTTGATCCCGTCCTTGAGCAGGTCTTCAAAGCCCTCGATCTTTTTCGGATTGTCTGCGCGCACGGCGATGATGGCAGGCCGGATGTAGATCGGCTGAACCTGGGAAGAGTCAAAATTGCCATAGGTTTCCAGAAACGCCGTCATCGATTGTTCGGATGTGCCCCAGAGGATATCGGCATCCGCCTGGGCTTTTGCGGACCAGGTGGTTTCCGGGCCGGCCGTGATTTCGACCTTGTTGCCGGTTTTTTCTTCAAAGGCCTTTGCAACTTTCTGGAACGCCGTGTGCGGGCCGCCCGCACCATAAAGCCTGACAACTCCGTCGGCGGGGCGGTGTTTGATGGATGGATCGGCGAGTGCGCTTTCCTGGGCGAGTGCAGGGCCGGCGCAAACCAGCAGCGCGAGAGCACAAAGGGAGGTTTTCATATCGGAATTCCTGAATTCTGTTGGCTTGTGACGCATGCGCGCCGGAGGCGGTCTTGCACCGCCCCCGCACCTGACTACGCTGGCCGGCTGCCTGGTCTTCCCAAGAGCTGGGTCACGAAAGCGCGAGGTCTCTTTCAGAATGATCTGGCGACTTTCAGTTCGATTGTTGCGCCGGGTCGAGCTGGGTCTGGATCAGGTGGGCAAGGTTCAAAAGCTGTGAGCGCGGCATGTCGCCTGTCACCGCGTAGGTGAACCCGGTGTCGCTCCAGAAGAACGCCTGTTCAGTGCCGGATTCCGCGAACTGGAATTTCGGTTCACCGTCGACCCCGCGGCGCAGATAGACGGTCACCCGGTTGCCGTCCGCATCGTCATACATGAGCTGTGCTGCCGGATCCGCCCCGCTGGGCAGCAGGCGTCCGCCCATCAGCGTCAGTCCGGCAACCCGCAGATCGGGAATGCGGAACGGATGGTTCAGCCGATTGCCGAGCCAGGTTGCCAGATGCCGCTGGTCGCTGGCTGCCACCTCGACCGGATGGGCAACCTCAACGGTGAATGTTCGGTGAGCCGTCAGGGCGTCGGTCAGGAAGGGCTGATACGCTGGCAGGCTTGCATCCGGTTTCAGGGACCAGCCGGCAAAGACGCCAACCAGCAGGGCCGCAGCGATGGAGGCAGCCATGCCGGCGCGCGGCAGCCATCTGCCCCCTGAAGGCGCGGTCAGGCCGGGAGGTTCTGCAGTGACGCGGGAATAGGCTGACTTCAGGTTTGCCGAGATCCGGCGGTCCGCCTCAACCCGGGCGGCAGCTTCCGGATTGTCCCTGAGATAGGTTTCGACCTCGCGTCTGCGGTCCGCAGGCAGCTCGTCGTCGACGTATCGAACGAGGTCTTCCTCCCGGATGGGAGGCACCGTCTGGGAATTCATGTCACGCTCCTTAGATGGGGACGCTCGGAGGCGCGGGGGTCTTCTCTCAGTCTGGCACGAGCGCGGCTGATGCGCGACATGATGGTTCCTTCGGCAACGTTCAGGATTGCGGCGGCTTCTGCATAGGTAAAGCCTTCCACGCCGACCAGGAACAGTGCTTCGCGCTGGTCTTCGGGCAAGGCCAGCATGCGGTTCAGTAGATGTTTGAGCTCGGCGCTGTCCTGCTGCGAGGCGGGCGCCTGAAGCTGGTTTTCCAGATCGTCCAGGTCGATATGGTTCGAATGGCGCCGCAAGCGCCGCCAGCGGCTGACGTGAAGATTGCGCATCATACGGAAGAGCCACGGCCGCAGTGGTACAGACGACCGGCGAAGGCTCCATTTGCGCAAGGCCCGTTCCAGGCAGTCCTGCACAAGGTCTTCCGCTTCCGCCTGGTCGCAGGTCAGCGTTACCGCGTATCGATGCAGCGCCGGCGTCTCCCTGAGCAGGTTTTGGGTTTTGTCGGGCAAGAGCTCTTCCTCGTGGACACTACTGACACCAACGCCTGTGCTGCGCGAATTATTCCGTCGCCGGTGAAAAAGATATTTCGGCTCCTTTGGGAAGGAAAACACCACCACCTGCGTGGACAGCACCGGATGCGGCCGATCGCATCTGGAACAGTGAACGAATGGAGATCTGAAATGAAGCCGATCAGTCAATTTGCCGCTACTGCCTTCGCAGGTACGGTTCTGTTTGCATCCGCAGCCCTGGCAGGGCCGGGTGAAGACCTGGCACGTACCCATTTCAACAACATCGCAACCGGCAAGGTCGATGCCCTCAAGGCGTCCTATTCCGACAAGGCCGTGCTGGAATGGGTCGGTGGCCCGCTGGATGGTGTCTATACCGGTGCTGCAGACATAGGCACGGTCTGGACCAAGTTCACAGGCGCGCAGGGCAAGCTGAAGGTGGATGTCTCGAATGTTCAGGAAAACGCAAATCCAGCTGGCGTGACGGTGACCGCCAATGTTCGCTTTTCCGGCAAGAACACGATCCCGGTCCGCTACGTCCTGACCTATCGGAGCGGCAAGCTGGCAAGCGAAGTCTGGCAGATCGACCCCAAGCTCGCGAAGTAAGCCGGCATTTCCCTGCCTGCTGTTCCCGCCTGCATGGCAGGGGAAACCGGCGCGCAAGCATCCTGCGTTTGCAAGAACGCAGGATGTCTTTTTGTGCAGGGCAAGGCCAAGGTTCTGCAAAATCTGGCCCAGGTGCGATCACTCCTCTCACCACGGTGACAGGAGGCCTGTGGTTGATAGGCGTTCTCTTGTTTTGGAAGATCGAAAGGACGCCCCATGAACAGAACACCCGTCAATCCCTGGCCCTGGTCGCTCAGGCTCGGCTACAATCAGGCCGAAATTGTTGAAGGCATGGGCAGGCAGCTGATCTGCGCCGGACAGACCGCTGTCGACGGGGAGGGAAATCCTCAGCATGCCGCGGATATGCGCGGTCAGATCGAGCTTTCACTGAACAACCTGGAAGCCGTACTGGCCGAAGCGCGGATGACCCTTGCCGACGTCATTCAGGTCAAGGTCTACACAACGGATGTGGACGAGGCCCTGAAGAATTTCGACGTCCTGGGAGCGCGGTTCGGCCGTCTTGACGCTGCGCCGCCAATGACACTACTTGGCGTGAGCCGGCTTGCGCTTCCTCCTCTCATGTTCGAGATCGAAGCGATCGCTGCCGACTGAGGCCCGACACCTGAAAGCAGTCTCGAAGCGGCTGCATCCGGTTTTCTGGAGCGTGAGGAAACGGAATGCGACGCGCGGAAAGACTGTTTCGGATCATCAACGAGATGCGGACCCGCGACGTAATCCGGGGCGCAGAACTTGCCGAACGGTTCGAAGTCAGCCTCAGCACGATTTACCGTGACATCGCCCACCTTCAGGCGTCCGGCCTTCCCATCGAAGGGGAGGCCGGTATCGGTTATCTGCTGCGTCCGGGCTTCGATCTGCCCAACATGACGTTTACCCATGATCAGGTCGATGCGCTGGCGATCGGCCTTTCCTTTGTGGAACGCACGGGCGACCCGGCGCTGGCATCGGCGGCACATGAAGTGCGTGCCATGATCCAGGCCGGCATGCCGGATCCCGATAAACGCAAGCTGGCCGACGCGCCGTATTTCAGCCTGCAGATCAAGAACAGCACCCCACCGACCGTCAGTCTGATCCGCGAGGCCATCCGGATGCAGCTCGTTGTCGATATTTGTTACGAGGATGCCGATGGAAAACCCACGGAGCGCAGCGTCCGACCGCTTGTCATCTGGAACATGACAGACGGGTGGATGTTCAGTGCGTGGTGCGAAATGCGGCAGGCCTTCCGAACCTTCCGTTTCGACCGTGTCGTAAAACTGAGTGTCACAAGCACGGTTTTCGAGGACGACGAGACAAGAGGACTGCGTGCTTTCCTGGCAACCGAGCCTTGCGAGGAAGAGGGATAGCCGGAGCCTCCTACAGGTCCAGCGACCACCGGCCACTGGACCTGCCCTTTCAGGTTCAGGCTGCCAGGCTGGTCATCTCTTCCTCTGCCCAGGAACCGTCCGGCTGGTAGCGTGCTGCCATACGTCCGTTCCGAAGCGTGAACAGATGCAGCCAGCCATTTTCGAAAAGGTTCCGGACATCCGGGTGCGCATCCAGAATGGCAGATATTGCCTCTTCGGGGGCTTCGATCAGAACCGACAACCGGAGAGGGGTATGCATCCCTTTCTCGCCATCATGCAGTGCCTGTGCAGGTAGGCCGGGCCGCAGGCGCCCGCCGTTGCCTTCCACAACGCCAATGCCGCCAACCACATTGTGGATGAGTTTGTTGCCGCCACCGAAGACATCCGGCGCGACTGAAGAGCCATAGTATTGAAGGCTGATCCAGCTCGCCACGACCACCGGGGCGGTGAGGATAAGTTCAAGCGTCTTGAAGTCCTCGTCCGTCTGCCAGTCGTAGCTGTGAAGGAAGGCCCGGCCTTCCAGATTGGCCTTCGATGTCAGATGTCTGGGGGCAGCGATGAACGCGGCGCAGTCTGCAAGTCCCCACTCCGGCCTGATTTCGGCCCAGTTGAATGCTCTGGCAGCAATGGAGGCAGCATTCGTGCCCGGCAAGCGCAAGGCGCGCTCGGCCCGTGCCTCGGCTCCCGCCCGTTTCAACCATTTTTGCAGAAGATCGAATTCATTCATCGGGCCGGATTGGTCCTTGTCGAACAGGGTGATCTCGTCCGTTGTCGTGTCGTGGAGCGCCGCGACAAACCGGGTGTCGTCAGGAAGGTCGATACCGTGAGCAGCAAGGCCGGAGCGGGTTTCGGCATCGTTCAGCAAGCTTGCAAGCAACCGCGCTGAAACCTCACCTGAATGACCACCGCATGCGCCGCAATGATAAGCGCTTTCATGCGGATTGTTTTTCACATTGGCTCCGTGGCCAACAAGCAGAACCACCTGCGCATGATTGTTCGTGAGGCTCATGGCCTTCAGGATCGCAGCGGCGGTCGCTGATTTCGTCTCGGCATCAAGCGCCGGGTCGAGCCTGGGGGCGGCACTCGTTGAGACCTTTCTTGTGGGGCGGCCGAGGGAATCCTTCACCAGCTTGGTCACATACAGAGGGCCGGCAGCTTCCACATAGGCGAAGGACGAGACAGCGGCCTGGCGGAACCTGTCCAGTGCCCGTATGGCCCGCGCACCGATGCGTGCCGTCTTTTCCTCACCGGGAGAACCGTGGCAAGTTGAGGTCATGGACGGTTTCAGCAAGACCGGCAGGTGATTTTCTTCAACATCGGAGCCGTGGTCTCTGTGAGCAGCAGGAAGACCGAAGAAACCGGCAAACCCGAATGTTTCGATCGATGGGCTCTGGTTTTCCAGCGCCCGCCGGAAGACTTCCGAGCGCACGTCGATGCAGAACGCCGCCTGAAGGGCAGGGCGCTCCCCGATGTTCTTTGTCGGCGCCTTCAGCTGTTGGCCGAGAGACCGCTGGTATGCCCGCTCTGCCGCGTCCTGCAAAATGGCATCGATAACCTGGTCCCGGTCCGGAACAAGAGGTGCGGCATGAAGCTGAAGCGTGGCTTGCCATTGGTCGGCGACAGCCGGGAAGCGGTTGAAAAGCGCCTCTTCCCAGATCAACCGGACGGCCAGCAGGTCGCCGAGCGTGCCGTCCGTCGTGCCGTCCTGCTCTGCACGCCACAGCAGCCAGCGTGCATGTTGCGCCCAGCCACCCAGGTCCATCAGCAGCCGGTGAAACAGGGTTTCGGCAGCCGGAACGCTGATGCCCAGCCGGTCGGTTACCCGCAGTATTGCCTGTTCGGAAGTGTCCGGAGACGTGGTTACATGGGAGCAGAACCCCGTCAGTCCGGCAATTTCGGGTGTCAGGTCACGGCTCGCCCAGGACCGCCAGGCAGCATAAGCGCCCTCGCCCGGGGCTGGAGACCAAAGCGCCTGGCCGCGGTCGAAGTAACCGGCGGCCCACAGCCCAACGGTTTTTTCGATAACCGACGGCCAGTCGATGCCGGATACAGAAGCTGCGAGTTCGGCAATGGTTGGTACGGCTGCCGGTGCCGGTCCATCCATTTGGGCGAATGCCTTGAGCTGCGCGACATCTGCCGGCTTGTTGCCGGCGTTGCTTGCCTCAAGGGCGGCCGTCAGGTCTTCATCCGAGATGCGGCCACAGGCGATCTCGGCGCCGTAGCTGCTTCTGGGCCGGGTCAGGCTGATGCCGCTCGTTCTGGCAAGGCGCGCGGATGCTTCCGCGAGGCCTTCTCCAACCTGGCCGAGGAAGGGATTGACGGCAACGGTTGCATCCAGCGGAAAGGCGGGCGGGATGGCCCGTATGGCTGACGTGCCTGCCTCGAGGATGCCCGAAACCCGTAGCGAGCTGAATTGGGTGTGCTTGATAAACATCTGAAATGCCTCGTCTTACTTGGAGTTCGCAACCCGGTATCCGCCGATGAAGCGGTCGAGGAGGGCGTTGAGGTAAAGGCCGTTGGCGATGTGAACGCGTAAGCCGGCGGTCGACGGGTGGTGTGACCAGAGCGGAAAAAGCGTCTGCGCAACGGCAACGATGCCGAAGGAAAGCACCGCCAGGACGATCAGTGCCCATTCGAGGGGGCCGGCGACAGGTGCCTGCGGCAGAGCTGCGCCCCACAGAAGGTTGGCAACCTGCTGGAAGCCGAAATAGGCAAAGGCAACGATGACTGCGGCCAGCGAGGTGCGATACGTCAGTTCAGCGGGGGCCGCATCTGCAAGACCTTGCGCCACCAGATAGGCCACACCGAAGATGAGCATTGCTCCGATGGCAAGCGCCTGAGGGGTTTTCGGGCCTGCGATCATCGAGAAGGCTAAGGAGACTATCGCGTAGAGAAACAAGGCGATCGCGAAGGACCGGAGCACGTTGGCAACGCTGGGAATTGCGATCGGGCCGGGACGCCGCAGCGTGGCCACGGCCAGAACCGCTCCACCCGAGGACAGGAAGGCATGGGCCTTGTAGAGGGAGTGCGCGACCACATGGAGCAGCGCGAGTGGCCAAAGACCGAGACCACACTGCAACAGCATGAAACCCATCTGGGAAATCGTTGACCAGGCAAGGGCTGTCTTCACCGCGCTTTGGGTCAGCATGACCACTGCCCCGAAGAGAGCGGTCAGGCCACCAAGAGCCACGAGCGTGCCCATGGCGCCAGGACTGGCCTGAACCAGATCTGCCGTCCTGATCAGAAGAAACCCGCCGGCGTTGATGATGCCTGCATGAAGCAGGGCGGAAACCGGGGTCGGCGCCTCCATGACTTCCGTCAGCCAGCCGTGCAGGGGGAAGGCGGCCGTTTTCAGTACGGCTGCCAGCACCAGGAACACCACAGCCAGATGTTCGACGAAGGAGAGATCAGGCCCGACCGTTTCAGAAAGCTGTCCAAGCTGTGCGGTGCCGGCGCTTGCCATGAACAGCCCGGCGGCCAGCAGCAGCGAGATGTCACCTGCATGCCAGACAAGCGCGAATTTGGTAGCGGCTCGTTGGGCGGCGGCGCGCTGCGGGTAAAACAGCAAAAGCCTGTGCAGGCAGAGGCCGATCCCGGCAAAGCCGAGGACAAGCAGGAACAGGCTGCCCGACTGGACGACCACCAGTACGGCCGCAAGTGCCGTGAGCATCAAGCCGTGGAAGGCCCCTTCTCGCGTTTCGCCGTCGAGGTAGGTCCGGGAGTAACGCATCACCACCCAGCCGATGAAGGCGACCAACAGGGTCATCGTCACGCTGATGGGGTCGAGCCGCACAACAAGCGTAAACGGACCTTCGAACAAGGTTACTTCCGTTGCTCCCAAGACCAGAAGCTGCACCAGACCGGCAAGGGCAAGAACAAGGGCGATAAATGCACTTGCTTCCGAAGCCTTGGGATAGAGCCCTGGGCGGCGGCCCGGACACATTGTTGAAACGGCCGCTGAAGCCAGCAACAGCACCGGCGCAAGAAGGGGCAGGGGGAACAGATACGGCATGGGAACCTCACGAACGCTGAAAGACGCCGTGGATATACCGTCTCGTTTTCTTGCAAAAAATTACATATTATAATCGAAATCGTTCTATAATTTGGAAGTATCCTCGTGCTGAACCTTCATCATCTGCGGCTTTTCCGGGCAGTTGCACGGGATGGAACACTGACGGGGGCTGCCAGGGTGCTGAACCTGTCGCAGTCGGCACTATCCTCGCAGATCAAGACGCTGGAAGCCTCCCTTGGACACGATCTGTTTGAACGACGCGGACGTGGGCTGGTGCTGACGGAGGCCGGACGGATCGCTCTTGATCACGCGGAAGCGATCTTTCGGACCGCCGAGGACCTGACGGCGACCCTGCGCAACACGGGCACCGAGCGCAAGGCTTTGCGGGTGGGGGCACTTGCAACGCTTTCGCGAAATTTCCAGATCGGCTTCCTGGAACCCCTGATCGGACGATCAGATGTCGAAGTGGTGCTGCGCTCCGGAGCTCAGGCAGACCTTCTGAGGGCCCTGGAAGCATTGGCGATCGATGTGGTCCTGACAAACCTTGTGCCCGCCCGCGATGCCTCCAGTCCCTATCTCGTACATGGACTTTCCGAACAGCCGGTCAGCCTGATCGGACCCGCAACCGCAGTCGATCTGGCGGGGCTCCCCTTGCCTGAGCTTCTGTCTTCGCAGCCGCTGATCCTGCCGACGCCGGAATCGGCCCTAAGGGCATCTTTCGACGCGATGGTCGAGCAACTGGGTGTCGTCACCAAAGTTGCCGCGGAAGCCGACGACATGGCGATGATCCGTCTGCTTGCGCGTGCGCACGCGGGGCTTGCCGTCATTCCGCCGATCGTCGTGAGAGACGAGCTTGCTTCGGGACGGCTGATCGAGCTGGGCAGGCTGGAAGGGCTCAAGGAGGAGTTCTTCGCCGTCACGCTGCACCGGCGCTTCCCGAACCCGCTGGTCGCCGACTTGCTTCAGGCTTTCAAAAACAAGACGGACTGAGCAAGGGTTTCAAGCCTTTGCCCAGTCCGAAGGGTGGTGCCGAGGTCGCGTCAGTACGCAACCGACAAATGCGGGCCGGTGTTCTTGTCGACCACTTCCGGCTTGTCGGTTTCAACCTTGCCGGTCCAGCCGCCGCCAAGCGCCTTTTGCAGGGCGATGTAATAGGTGGTCAGGCGGACACGGCTCTGGATGAGCGTGTCTTCGGCGGAGTAGGTCGAGCGTTCAGCATCGAGGGCATCGAGGAAGCTGGCGGCGCCGGTCTGGTAGAGCGACCTGGAAAGCTCGGCGGCCGACTTGTAGCTTTCCGCCGAACGCCGCTGACTGGCGACACGCTTGCGTTCCTGGGTGAAGCCGACAAGAGCGTTCTCGACATCTTCCAGTGCCGTCAGCACCGATGCCTGGTAGGCGAGGAAATACTGATCGCGCTGGGCTTCGGCAATCTCGACGCCTGCCGCCAGTTTGCCTGCATTGAAGATCGGCACGGACAGCGACGGGCCGAAGGCCCAGCTGATCGAGGAATTCTTGCCGAGATCGCCAATGTCGGCTGCGGCGGTGCCGATGGAACCTGTCAGGCTGACCGAGGGATAGCGTGCTGCCGTTGCCTGACCGATTTTCGCGGTTGCCTCCGCAAGCTGGCGTTCAGCCAGGCGAACGTCCGGGCGGGTCAGCAGGATGCTTGCCGGAATCCCGACAGGGATCGGCAGCTTGGGTGTCGGAATCCGGCTGCTTGCCAGCAACCGGTCGGTAAGGGCAGTCGGCTGTTGACCGGTCAAAACGCTCAGCCGGTGCATGGAAGCGGCAAGAGCTGTCTTCAGGGCCGGAATATTGGCCTCTGTCGATGCCGCCTGACCTTCCGCGTTGGCAACGTCGAGACCGGAGGACGAACCAGCCTGGAACCGCTTGCGAATGAGATCGGCCGAGGACTGCTGCGATTTCGCGGTGTCCTGCGCCAGTTTCAGCCGCTGCTGAAAGCCGCGCGCTTCGACATAGTTGGTGGCAAGATCGCCAATCAGGGTCAGCAAGCTTGCCCGCAGCTCTTCCTCGGCAGCATCAAGACCGTATTTGGCCGCTTCCTTTGCTCGGCGGTTGGCGCCGAAGATGTCGATCTCCCATGCGGCATCGAAACCACCGTTCCAGAGCGTGCCGACGCTGTCGGACCCGCTCGATTTGGAGCGGGTCAAGCCGGCCGCACCGTCAAGGCTCGGAAAGAGCGATGAGGAGGCCTGTTTGTAACTGGCCCGGGCTTCACGCACCTTGGCCTTGGCGGTGCGGACATCCAGGTTGTTCTGAACCGCGAGCGAGATCAGGCTGTTGAGCTGGGCATCGCCCAGCTGCGTCCACCAGTTGGCAAGTTGCGGCACGGAGGCAGGCGTTTCGCCTGTCGTGTTGCGCCACTTGCCGGGCACGGAGACATCCGGGCGCTGGTAGTCGGGGCCGACGGAACAGGCACCCAGCAGGGTCGCCGCCATCAGGCCCGCACCCAGCCGCAACCAGGTCTTGCGGCGTCGAGAGGGGACGGCGCAGGCAGAGCCGGTCTCAGGTTTGAAAAGGGTCATCGAAACTCTCTCAATGGGCTTTGCTGCCTGAAGTGTCGGGGGCTGCTTCGTTCGTCTGCTTGCGGCTGAAGATGCGCCGCACGGTGACGAACAGAAGCGGCACGAAGAAGATGCCGAGCACGGTGGAGGCGATCATGCCGCCCATGACGCCGATGCCGATGGAGTTCTGCGCACCCGAACCTGCCCCGGTGGCAATCGCCAGTGGCGTCACACCCAGGATGAAGGCGAAGGACGTCATCAGGATCGGCCGGAGCCGCTGGCGAGCGGCGTCCAGTGTCGCCTGCAGCAGGTCCTTGCCCTGGCGTTGTTGTTCGATGGCGAACTCCACGATCAGGATGGCATTCTTCGCCGCCAGGCCGATGGTCGTCAGCAGGCCGACCTTGAAGTAGACGTCGTTGGTTTGCCCGAAAATCAGGGCCGCCGCCAGGGCGCCGAAGACGCCGATTGGGACCGACAGCATCACCGCGAAGGGGATCGACCAGCTTTCATAAAGGGCGGCAAGGCACAGGAACACGATCAGGATCGAGATCGCATAAAGCGATGCGGCCTGATCGCCTGAAAGCCGTTCCTGATAGGACAGGCCGGTCCATTCATGAACGAAGCCTGCCGGAAGCTGGGCCACGAGCGCATCGATTTCCGCCATCGCGTCACCCGAGCTGATGCCGGGAGCCGCCTGGCCCTGCAGTTCCACAGCCGACGCGCCGTTGAAGCGCTCGAGCCGCGGGGAACCATAGGTCCAGCGCGATGAGGCGAAAGCGCTGAAGGGCACCATGTCGCCATTGGAATTGCGCACGTGCCACAGGTCCAGATCGGACGGCTGCATGCGGAACGGTGCATCGGCCTGCACATAGACCGGCTTGATGCGGCCACGGTCCATGAAGTCGTTGACGTAGTCGGACCCCCAGGCAATCGACAGGGTGTCGTTGATGTCCGGAATGCCGAGGTCGAGCAGGCGCGCTTTCTGCGTGTCGATGTCGACCTTGAACTGTGGCTGGTCTTCCTGGCCGTTGGGCCGTGTCGCCGCCAGTTTGCCGGATTGTGCCGCCATGCCCAGCAACTGGTTGCGAACCTCCATCAGCCGGTCATGACCAGCGCCATTGATGTCCTGCAGGTAGAACGAAAAGCCGTTGGTGTTGCCCATGCCCTGAATGGCAGGCGGGGCAAGGGCGAACACACGGGCGTCCTTGAACTGCGAGAAGGCTCCCATGGCACGGCCGGCAACTGCCTGGGCGGCAAGCCGCGGCTCTTCGCGCTCGGTGAAGTCCTTCATGCGGATGAAGGCGAGGCCGACATTCTGTCCCTGACCGCCGAAACCGAAGCCGGCGACGGTGAAGACGCTGTCGACCGCATCCGGCTCGTTCTCCATGAAGTGGGTGCGTACCTTGTCGAGCACGGTCAGTGTCCGGCCCTGGGTCGCGCCAACGGGCAGGTTGACCATGGCAATCAGAATGCCCTGGTCTTCCTGCGGCAGGAAGGAGCTTGGCAGGCGATTGAACATCCAGCCCATGGCAACGCCGATTGCGATGAACAGCACAAGGAAGCGCTTGCCACGCTTCAGGATGCCACCATTTGCCGCCCTGTAGCCGTTTGCGCTTGCGTCGAAACCCTTGTTGAACCAGGCGAAGGGACCACGCTTATGGCCGTGGTCACCCTGCTTCAGCATGGTGGCGCACAGCGCAGGCGTCAGGATGAGCGCAACGAATACCGACAGCACCATGGCCGAAACGATGGTGATCGAGAACTGGCGGTAAATGATCCCGACGGAGCCGCCGAAAAACGCCATCGGCACGAAGACGGCGGACAGCACCACCGCAATGCCGATCAAGGCACCGGTGATCTCGTTCATGGATTTGCGGGTTGCCTCGCGTGGTGGCAAACCTTCCTCCGCCATTACGCGTTCGACGTTTTCCACCACGACGATGGCGTCATCCACCAATAGCCCGATGGCGAGCACCATGGCGAACATCGTTAGCGTGTTGATCGAATAGCCGAACAGCGCAAGCACCCCGAAGGTGCCGAGCAGAACCACGGGCACGGCAAGTGTCGGAATGATGGTCGCGCGCAGGTTCTGCAGGAAGAGATACATCACCAGGAACACCAGCACGACTGCTTCCAGCAGTGTGTGGACCACCTTCTCGATGGAGAGCTTCACGAAGGGGGTGGTGTCATAGGGATAGACCACATCGACCCCGGCAGGCAGCGTCGAGGAGAGCCGGTCGATGGTGTCGCGTACCCGTTGGGCGGTGTCGATGGCGTTTGCACCGGTCGCAAGCGAGACCGCAAGGCCGGACGCCGGCATGCCGTTGTAGAAGGCAGAGGTGCTGTAGCTTTCGTTGGCAACTTCCACCCGGGCGACATCGTTGAGGCGAACGACAGAACCGTCTTCGGAGCTCTTCAGAATGATGTCGCGGAACTGCTGTGCAGTCTGCAGGCGGCTGGAGGCGGTTATGGTTGCGTTGAGCTGCTGACCCTCGGCCTGTGGCAGACCGCCAAGCTGGCCGGCGGAAACCTGGGTGTTCTGGGCCTGGATGGCGGAACTGACATCGCTCGGCATCAGGTTGTATTTCAGCAGTTTCGTCGGGTCGAGCCAGATGCGCATGGCATAGCCGGAGCCGAACAGCCGGGTTTCACCGACGCCCTCGACGCGTTTCAGCGTGTCGTTGAGCGTGTTGTCGACATAGTCGGCGATGTCGGTGGAAGTCAGGCGTCCGTCCGTCGAAACGAAGCCGAGCACCATCAGAAAGCCGGAAGTCGACTTGGTGACGGTGATGCCCGTGTTCTGGACGATCTGCGGCAGCTGGCTGGAGACGAGCTGCAGCTTGTTCTGCACCTGCATCTGGGCAACGTCCGGATCCGCCTTGGAGGAGAACGTCAGCGAAATCTGGGCTGAACCGGAGTTCGAAGACGTCGCGGTCATGTAGTCCAGGTAATCGATCCCGGACATGCCCTGCTCGATCACCTTGGTGATCGAGTTTTCGACCGTCGCCGCATCGGCGCCCGGATAATTGGCGCTGATGTTGACGGTGGTCGGTGCAATTTGCGGATATTGCGAAACGGAAAGGGTCGTGATGGCCAGTGCGCCTGCCAGCATCGTGACAATGGCAATAACCCAGGCAAAGATCGGCCTGTCGATGAAGAAAGCTGACATCAGTCGGAAGTCTCACTTGTGTTCGACACCGCCTCACCGCGGCTTTCCACCTCCCCCGTCGCTTCGTCAATGGTCACCAGAGTGCCTGTTGCCTCCTGGCCGGCCCGCACGAACAGCGAGCCTTCAACGATGACCCGGTCTCCCTCCGAGATGCCTTCGTTGACCAGCCAGTTGTTGCCGATGTCGCCTTCGACCCTCAGGACGCGCTCTTCCACCTTGCCGTCCTGGTCGAGGAACAATGCCGTCGGTTCGCCTCTGGCGTTGCGCGATACGGCGCGCTGCGGCACGAGGAACGAGTTCTGCGCAATGCCTTCCTCGACGATCGCCTGGACGTACATGCCCGGCAGGAGCAAACGATCGGGGTTCGGGAATTCGGCGCGCAGCGTGTAGGTGCCGGTTGTCGGGTCAACGTGGGCTTCCGAAAATTCCAGCTTGCCGGTTTCGGAGTATTCCTCCCCTGTTTCCAGCAGCAGGCGCACCTGCACGTTATCGCCGGACAACTTGATCCGGCCTTCGCGTACGGCCTTTCGCAGCTTCAGCAGGTTGGTGCTCGACTGGGTGACGTCGACATTGATCGGGTCAAGCTGACGGATGATGGTCAGCGGGGCCGACTGGCTGGCGGTCACCAATGCGCCGACGTTCAGCGTCGAGGCTTCGATGCGGCCCGAAATCGGTGCCTTGATGACGGTGTTGTCGAGATTGATCCTTGCAGTCTGCACGCTGGCCTTTGCGGAGGCGATGTCCGCCTTTGCCTGGGCGAGCGCCGCCTTGGCGTCGTCCAGCTCCTGCTTGGCCACGGCGTTCTGCGTGATCAGTTCCTCGTAGCGCTCAACCTTGGTCTGGGCGCTCGGCAGGGCGGCTTCCGCTTTCTGGAGAGCAGCCTGGGCGCTGTCGTGTGCTGCCTTGTAGAGATCGTCCTCGATCCGGTAGAGCACGTCTCCGGCGGTGACCTCCGTGCCTTCCTTGAACAGGCGTTCCTTGATGATGCCGCCGACCTCGGGCCGGACTTCCGCATCCAGGGACGCTGCGATCCTGCCCGAAAGCTTGGCCGTGATCGCGACCGACTCGGGCTCAAGTTCGACAACGCCGACTTCCGGTTTGGGCGCGGCGCCTCGCATCTGCTGGGCCTGAGCAATGCCGGACCCCAGGCTGGTGGAAATCAGGAAAGCGAAGAGAAAAGCACGGAACGGCTTCTTCGTAGAGCACAGGTACGCAGTGCTCGAACCGAGAGGGGTACACGTCATTTCCGGGAGGAACCTCTTTGGAAGCGAATGCTGTGGAGTATTAGAAAACTCTCGGGTACCATTATTCGCTTCAAGGTTCCCTCGTCAATCGAATTTCGGTATCAGTTCGTAACGGGGAGGAGACAAAATGAGCTCTTCAAGAACAAAAATTGTGCAAACGGGTTCCTGTCCAGGCGGACTTGATGACTGTAACGAGCAGCGGCAACGCGGACGGCAGAAGGTCCATGACGAGGCGACGCTGAAGGCGCGCGTTGTCGAGGTCGCCTTCGGCACGTTCCAGAAGCATTCCTACAACGGCACGACCATGGCACTGGTCGCCAAGAATGCCGGGATTTCCAAGCGGACGCTTTACGAGTTGTTTCCGTCGAAAATCGAGCTCTTCGCGGAACTCGCGATACGCCACCGTGCCAATCTTCTTGATGTGCCGGCAGGCCGAAAGGCCGAAACCCTTGAAGAAGCTCTGAGGGCGGTCTTCAAGGTTGACCAGAGCGATGAAAAACACAATCAGCAGGCTGCCGAAATGCGTCTGTTCTATGTGGAGGCGGTCGCGAACGAAGAGCTGGGCATGCTTTTGAGGAAACACTGCGGCAGCGAACTGCATGATGTGGTGACTGCCTGGGTGGAGGACGAGGTCGCAAAAGGCCGGATCGTGGTCCAGTCTTCGCGCGACACGGCAAAGTATCTTCTGGATGTCCTCATTGCGGCTCGGCTGTTCCGCCCGAAGACGCCCGACATGATCACGGGCCTGTCGGATATTCGCACCTACCTCAATCACACGATCCAGCTCATCCTGAACGGCCTGCTGCCACGCTGACCGTTCAGGAGGGATGCATCAGGATGCCTTGGCCTTGCGAAGAGGGGCGGGATCAGCTCTTTGCAGCCAGTGACCGAGATCCAGCGTCGACCGCTGACCAAGTTCTGCACGGTTCTTTTCAAGAAACTCATCGGCAGCAGTGCGGCCTTCCTCGCGCAGTTCCTCCAGGAACGGCCAGGTGGAGTTGAGTTTGGATTGACCGCTGCGGCCATTCATGCCGGCACCTGCAATCCGGTGGATCCGCAGGTTGGCGACCGGATTGGAAACCGGGCTGGCGGCACGATTGGCGTTGAGGCCTGTCAGGCTCGGCAGGAAACCTTGCCGGGGCGACTGTGTGCCAGCGCCAGCTTGATGTTGCAATTCCGCCAGCAACCGCAGTTCCTTGATCAAAGGCGCATTGAAGGAGATCTCCTTTTCGCGCGCGGCGATCTGCTGGGCATCCTGCGGCAGGGCAGCTCGTTCGGTGGGGCTCGTCTGGACCAGCAACAGATCCGCATCACCCGGCTCCAGAACCAGAGGCATCAGGCTGGGGTTGCCGGTATAGCCGCCGTCCCAGTAATGCTCGCCGTCGATTTCGACCGCGTGAAAGAGGGACGGGAGACAGGCGGATGCCAGAAGCACATCGGTGCTGACGGCGCCGTTGGAAAAGATGCGCGCTTCACCCGAACCGACATGGGTCGCGGTCACATGCAGCGGTATGGCCGAGCGGGCAATGGCGTCGATGTCGATCGTTTCGTCTATGATTTCCCGTAAAGGGTTGAAGCCTGCCGGGTTGAGATCGTAGGGCGACAGGAAGTTCATTCCCGCGCCGAAGAGAAACGGCAGGCTTTCGAAATCTATTCCCAATCCACCGAGCACTGCTCTCGATGTCGTCATGTTGAAGGGGGTAAACCGGCTTCGTTTGGAAACCGTTTTCCAGAAGCCCTCCAGTGACGTGCGCGCTTCTTCGCGCCCGCCTTTCATTAGGCCGGTCAGCAGAGCCGCCGCATTCATCGCGCCGGCGGATGTGCCCGAAAGGGCGTTGATCTCGAGTGTCTCTTCCTCCAGGAGACGGTCCAATACGCCCCAGGTGAAGGCGCCATGGGCACCGCCACCCTGGAGCGCAAGGTTCACACGTGTCCTGCGCGCTCCCTTGGCGCTATGTGAAACAGTATGTTTCAAGGTCCGGGTTCCTTTCCACGAAGTAGTGTCCAGCCCCGAAACGTTTCCTCGTGATATTTTTTGCTTGAGTTTCGTGCTCGGCCGCTGGTGAGCGGATTTCGGCGGTAAACCATTTTACGGCCTGCCGGTGCATCGGAAGACTAAGATATGCTGCAATGCAGCATCTTTCAATGCGTGCAAGTGTTTCGACAGGCTTTTACGGTGAGAAACGGCAGCCTTCCGCGGGAAAAATACTGCTGCGATGCGATGTTTCGAAGTCTGCGTGACAAAAGGGAGGCTTGCGCAAGTTCCTGATTCCATGTCTGAATTCAGATACCTTCCCGGAATGCACGGGCAGGTGATGTCGTTTTGGCTGAAACTTTGTGCAGACGATCGGGAGGATGCAGCGCAATGAGCGTGAAACTGACTTTTCTCGGAGGCGTCGGCACTGTTACAGGTTCGAAATATCTGCTGGAGAAAGACGGCACGCGTGTGCTGGTCGATTGCGGCCTGTTCCAGGGTTATAAGCAATTGCGGCTCAAGAACTGGGCGCCTTTGCCTGTCGATCCAAAAACAATCGACGCGGTCATCCTGACGCACGCCCATCTGGATCACTCCGGCTATCTGCCCCTCCTGGTTCGCAACGGCTTCAAGGGGCCGGTTGTCTGCACAAGGGCGACGCGGGATCTGTGCGCGATCCTCTTGCCGGACAGTGGGTTCTTGCAGGAAAAGGACGCGGAATTCGCCAACCGTCACGGGTTCTCGAAGCACCGTCCGGCCCTGCCGCTCTACACGAAAAAGGATGCGGAAGTGTCGCTGGACCGGTTCCGGCCAGTGGACTTCGATGACGTGCATGAAATGCTGGGCGCTTTCAGCGTTACCTTCCGCAAGGCCGGGCATATTCTGGGGGCGGCGATTGTGGAGCTGACCTGGGGTGGCACAAGGATCGTCTTTTCCGGAGACCTCGGGCGCTACGGTGATGCGACGATGTTCGATCCGTCGCCGATCCGCGAGGCGGATTACCTGCTGGTCGAATCCACCTATGGCAACCGCCGGCACGAAAACCTTGATGCCGAGGACATCCTGGCCGAAGCCATCACCAAGACCGCACGGCGCGGTGGCACCGTTGTCATCCCCTCCTTTGCGGTCGGCCGGGCGCAATCACTGCTGTTCCATATCCAGAGCCTGAAGGAAGAAGGCCGAATTCCCGACCTGCCGATCTTTCTCGACAGTCCCATGGCCGTCAGCGCCTCCAACATCTATGGCAAACACCCGGACGACCACCGGTTGACGGCGGAAGAATGCGACTGGTCCAACGGGGCGGCGCATTATGTGGCCGATGTGGAAGAATCCAAGGATCTCGATCGCAATCGCATGCCCAAGGTCATCGTTTCGGCCAGCGGCATGGCGACCGGCGGCCGGGTGCTGCATCACCTGAAACACTATGCGCCCGACCATCGCAACATGATCCTGTTCGCGGGCTTTCAGGCAGGGGGGACGAGAGGCGCGGCGATCACGTCCGGTGCGGCAAGTGTCCGGATCCATGGCTCCGACGTACCGATCCGGGCTGAAGTCGGCAACCTGCACATGCTGTCAGCGCATGCGGATGCGGACGAAATCATGCGGTGGCTGGGAAACTTCGAGCGGCCGCCAAAGATGACTTACATCACGCATGGCGAACCGGATGCCGCCGACGCCCTGCGCTACAGGATCGAGAGCGAGATGGATTGGCCGTGCTGGCTGCCGGACTACCGGGAAGACGTTGAACTGGAATAACGATCGCCAAGCGCTCCTTCTCCCAGCTTCCCTACAGCAGGAATGAATGCCGATATCGAAATCTGCGAGGCACTGGAAATAATTGTTTCTGCTATTTGCCGTTGCGTCAGAATTGTCGCAGTGTTTAAGGTAGGGGCCAAGGTGTGTAGGGAGTACTGGCTGTGTGGCGTTCTGTTCTCATGTCCTCGATCATGGCGGTCGCCGCCGTCACGTCTGCCAAGGCCGATGCCGTTGTGATCGGCGTACCCGCCTGGCCCTCGGCTCAGGTCACCGCCTACATCATCGATGATATTCTCAAAGAGCGCCTCGGTGTAGAGACGGAACTGCGTGACCGAGGCACCTTGACGATTCTCTCCGATATCGGCCGGGGCGAGGTCCAGGTACATCCGGAAGTCTGGTTCCCCAACCTGTCTGCAATGGCAGGGCGGTTGAGCGAGGAAAAACATGTTCTGTCGCTCAGCCCCAAGAGCGTCGCCGCGACGCAGAATATCTGCGCGACACGCGCAACGGTTGAACAAACCGGCATCAAGGCGGTCGCAGACCTCGTGAAGCCCGAGATGGCCGCGCAATTCGACAGTGACGGCGATGGCAAGGGCGAGATCTGGATTGGCGCCCCGAGTTGGTCGTCAACGGAGATCGAAAAGATCAGGGCGCATTCCTACGGCTACGACCAGACAATGACGCTGCTGGAAATGCCGGAAGATGTCGCCATGGCCGCCGTTGATGCTGCCGTGTCCTTCGGCAAGCCCGTGGTCTTCTATTGCTACGGACCGCACCATGTTTTTGAACTTCATGACATCGTGAAGCTGGAAGAACCCGCGTACGACCCGGCACGCTGGACAATCGTCACCCGCGCCCAGGACAACGACTGGCTGGAAAAGTCACACGCCGACACCGCCTGGGACACTTCCAGTTTCAAGATTGCCTTTGCAACGTCCCTTGAAAGCGGCATGCCCGAAGTGGCCTCGTTCCTGTCTGCCATGGAACTGACACCGGCCGATGTGACCGGGATGAGCTATGCCGTCGTTGTCGAGGGCAAACCGGCAGAAGATGTTGCAAGGGACTGGATTGCCGCGAATGCGGACAGGATCGGGGAGTGGACCAAATGATCAGGCTGCCGAGCGCATTTCGCACTGTCTTGAACTGGGTGCCGGCCATTGCGGTGCTGGCCTTTGCCGGCATGGCGCTGGCGCAATCCTTCCAGACGCAGATCTACGATCCGACGACACGCAAATGGGTGGACTATACCCCGCGCGCGGCGGCGAAATTCTATAACCGGCATGGCCAGTCGCCTGAAGAATTCCGGCGCCAGGTGGTTCCGTTCCGCACGGCTGAAAAGCCCGGTACCATCATCATCGATGGAGACAGGCACTTCCTTTACCTGGTTCAGCCCAACTTTCAGGCGATCCGGTACGGGATTGGCGTGGGCCGCGACGGCTTCGGCTGGGCCGGCATCGTCAAGATCGGCCGCATGCAGGAATGGCCGACCTGGACACCGCCACCGGAAATGATTGCCCGTGATCCTGAATCCGCCCAGTGGGCGGGCGGCATGCCAGGCGGGCCCGACAATCCGCTCGGCGCCCGTGCGATGTATCTTTATATCGGTAACAAGGATTCCATCTACCGCATCCATGGCACCAACCAGCCCTGGACGATCGGTCTCAATATCTCATCGGGCTGTATTCGCCTGAACAACGAGGATGTCTCGGATCTTTACAGCCGCGTGGAAGTTGGCGCGAAGGTGATTGTGCTGATGCAGGGGGCTGCCCTTTACAAGGGCGTCTGAGACCTGTCGGTGAAGGGTGGGAGAAACTTGAAATGAACATCAGGGTATCGAACAGGCTTGCTGCGGGACTGGCTGCCGGGCTTTGTCTTTCCGTCGTCGCGGGTTGCAACACCAGCTCCAACCAGACACCGACCGCCGGTGCCGTGCGCTCGTCAGGCGAAACCGCACCAACCGACCTGCAACTGCTTTGTGCCTCGAAGGCCGCAGAAGAGCTGCAGGTTTCCGGCGGCAATGTTCTGCCCGTCAGCTCCATGCCTTCGGGCGAAAACGCCTATCAGGTCAACCTGACCTTCGATGGCGGGCAGGCGGTTTGCGTCATTGACGAAGCTGGCACCGTTCAGTCGATCAATCGCGTTTAAGGAAGAGTCGGGCGGCTTCAAGCCTCCGGCAGATGCTTCAAGAGTGAAGCCTTGGCCCCGTGGATGTGTTCCCGGGTGAGGTTGGAGGCGAGGTCCGCGTCGCCTTTTTCGCAGGCTTCCAGGATGGCGAAATGTTCGCGTCCTGCCCGTTCCATGCCGTTGGACATGACCAGCTGGGCCCGGATCTGCCGTTCCACCCGGTCGATGGCGTTGTCGGCAATCTCCTGAAAGAACTTCAGATCGCTGGCACTGTAGAGTGTTTCGTGAAAATCGCGGTTGAGGTCGCCATAGGCCATCGGATCGGTGGCCGAGGAGAACGCCGCGCATTTTTCCCTTGCGTCTGCCAGCAGCTCCTTCGACATCAGCGGAACGGCATTGCGAATGATTTCCGGTTCGACCAGCGCACGCAGGTCAAAGATTTCCGCCGTTTCCCTTGGTGACAGACCGGCGACGACAGCCCCCTTGTAGCGCTGGGTCTTGACGAGGCCCTGTTCCTCCAGGCGGGAGATCGCTTCGCGCACCGGAATGCGGCTGGTGTTGAACAAGCGGGCGATTTCGTCCTGGCGGAGAGGTTCGCCTTCTTCAAGCTGGCCCTCGATAATGGCTTTCCGCAGCGCGTCGAACACAATCGACGATGCCGAAGCAGTCGCGGAAATATCCATCGTTTTCAGTTTCATAGGACCAATTCTCCCTGAAGCCACCTTTTACGGGATCGCCCTTGATTGGTGAAGTGAAAATGATTTCGAATATTTTATATTGAATATTGGATCCAATTTGGTTTATCAATCTCGAGCCCTGGGGAACGCAGCAGGCAGCAGTTGATGGAACAGCTGCTGCGAGATCCGGGTGCGGTGCACCGAAGGCTGGAAGGCCCGGCGCACGATGAGCGAAGACCGACGGGAGGCGCATCTGCCGTCCGGCGGCTGAGCCGGAATACCCCGACAGCACGGGAGACTGTCGGGCAAAGACCTGGTCCGGATCGAGCGGGAAACCCGCCGGCCGGGCAAGAAAAAACCCGGAGCGAGCAAGCGCCGGGGCCAGAATGCTTCAGAAGGAAGAGGGGAACTCATGATCAGGAAATTCGTGGCTGCCGCAGCCCTTTCATTCGCCGCCGCGCTGCCGGTCAAAGCCGACACGCTGGACGATGTTGTCGATCGCGGTCAGCTGAAATGCGGCGTCGTGCTGGACTTTCCGCCGATCGGCTATCGGGACGAGAACAACGAGCCGGCCGGTTTCGACGTGGAATATTGCAATGACCTCGCCGCAGCGCTTGAAGTCGAACCGATCATCTATCCGGTAACCTGGGCCGAGCGCCTGCCGGTGATCGTGACCGGCCGCGCGGATGTGGTGTTCGGCGCAACTTCCGACAGTCTCGCCCGTGCTCGTACCGTTGGTTTCACCATTCCCTACGCGATCTATTACGCGCAGGGCGTCGTCAACACGGAAAGCGGGATCAGCGCATTCGAAGATATTCGCGGCAAGCGTGTCGCTGCTGCCATCGGTACCGTGCCGGAGCAGGAGTGGCTCAAGATCGCGGCCGAATGGGGCGAAGAGCATCTCTACCAGGGCTATCAGTCCGAAAACGAAGTGTTTCTTGCTGTTGCCCAGGGCAAGGCCGATATCGGCCTGACCACCAACACCGCCGTCAAGCCGGTCACCGACCAGTATGAAACGCTGGAGCCCGGCCCGCGCATGCCTTGGACCACGGATTACACTTCCGTTGTCGCCAAGCGCGAAGACGTGACCTGGCTGAACTTCCTCAACCTCTTCGTCACCCACCAGGTCCGCTCCGGCCGCTATGCCGAGCTGTGGGGCAAATATGTCGGTGGCGAAGCTCCGGAACTGCGTATCCCGGGCGTGATGTACTGAGGGTGATGCCGTGACGGGTGATCCTATCCTCCTCGGATGAGCGCGGGGTCACCTGCTACTTGCGACAAATACAGTGCCACCCCGGGCGACCGAAGGGAGACCCGGGGCTCACTCACCCCCGGAAAGTTTGAAGCGTGTGCTGATCCTCGGCGAAGAGATCCGCGGCTTCAGCAAGTTTCACCAAGAGAAGGCCCCGGATCTGCGCCGCGCTTGTCCGGGGTGACACCCGGAATACCAACCTCGGCATTGCTCTTGTCTGACGGGATCTCACGAATGCGTATGCCTTGCCCCGATAAGGCGGGATAGCCGGAGCAATTCGTAACAAATGTTCGACTATAATTTCCATTGGCGGCCGGTGCTGAAAAGCCTGCCCGATCTGCTGGAGGCCGGGTTGCTGACGCTTGAAGTCGCGACCCTGTCGATGGTGATCGGCATCGTGGTCGGTCTTGCGCTGGCGCTGATCCGGCTGAAGCTGAAGGGGCCGCTCTACTGGCTTGCGACAACGTGGGTGGAACTGGCGCGCAATACGCCTGCGCTGTTCCAGCTGTTCTTCTTCGGCTTCGGGCTCGGCGCCTTCGGCATTCACCTGACGCCGTTTTTCATCGTACTTGCCGGGCTCAGCTTCAACTGTGCCGGCTATCTGGCGGAGAACTTTCGCGGCGGCTTTCAGGCTGTGCCCGAGACGCAGCTGCGGGCGGCACGGTCGTTGGGAATGACCTCCTGGCAGGCCTATACCCGCATCGTCATCCCGCAGGTTTTTCGCATCGTCTATCACCCGGTCACCAACCAGATGGTCTGGGCGGTGTTGATGTCTTCGCTCGGCATGCTGGTCGGGTTCCGCGAATTGTCAGGCGAGACCCAGTTCTTCGCCAGCCGCACCTTCCGCATCTTCGAATATTTCGCAGTCACGGCCGTCATCTATTACGTGATCGTCAAATTCATCCTGGCGGCGTCCCGGCTCCTTGCCATGCGCCTGTTCCGGTACTGAGGGGGCTGACATGAAAGAAACCATCAGCTTCTTTTCAGGCTTCAACATTCACGATTTCTGGTTCCTCGGTGAAGCTGCACTCCGGACCCTCTGGATCTCGGCTGTTTCGATTACCATCGGGACCGTGCTCGGCGGTCTGTTCGGCTGGATGCTTTACGAGGGCCGGCTGGCGGCGACGCTGCTGCTGGGGCCGGTGCTGGATGTGTTCCGCTCCGTGCCGCTGATTATCCAGCTTGTGCTGTTCTACAATTTTGCGCCCATCGTGGGTCTGGATTTCGATCCGTTTGCGTCGGGCGTGGTGATCCTGACCGCCTACACCGCTTCTCTGGTAGCCAACGTTGCCCGCGGCGGCATCGAGGCTGTCGGCAAGCCGATGCGCCGGGCGGCGCGTTCGCTGGGGCTCAGCTACTGGCAGGACATGCGCTACGTGGTGTTGCCCATCGGCGGGCGGGCCGTCTTTCCGGCCTGGGTCGGTGTTGCGCTCGGCGTCATGAAGGATTCCGCGCTGGTGTCCGTGCTCGGCTATGTCGAGCTGCTCAAGGCCAGCCAGATCCTGATCACGCGGACACAGGAACCCTTCCTGATCCTCTCCCTCGCCGGCGCGTTCTACTTCGCGCTGTCCTTCCCGATCTCGCGCTATGCCGCAAAACTGGAAAAAAGGTGGGCCCAATGATCGAGATACGCGGCCTTGAGAAATATTTCGGCGCTCTTCAGGTGCTCAAGGGCATCGACCTTGATGTCGAAAAGGGCGAAGTGCTTTCCGTCATCGGCGCGTCCGGGTCGGGCAAGTCGACACTGCTTTATTGCATCAACGGCCTGGAGCCGATCCAGAAGGGATCGGTGGTGGTCGACGGCACCGACGTTCACGCCAAGGCGACGGACATCAACAAGCTGCGCCAGAAGCTCGGCATGGTGTTCCAGCAATGGAACAGCTTTCCGCATCTGACCGCGTTGGAAAATGTTGCGCTGGCGCCGAGGATCGTGAAAGGCAAATCGAAAGCGGAAGCCGAGGCGATTGCGGAAAAGCAGCTTCGCCATGTCGGCCTTGCGGACAAGCTGAAGGTGTATCCGAACAATCTGTCGGGCGGGCAGCAGCAGCGTCTCGCGATTGCGCGGGCACTGGCCATGGAGCCAACCTACATGCTCTTCGACGAGGCGACATCCGCTCTCGATCCGGAGCTGGTCGGCGAAGTGCTGGACACGATGCGCCTGCTGGCCGAGGAAGGCATGACGATGATCTGCGTTACCCACGAAATGGGCTTTGCCCGGGACGTCTCCGACCGGGTCGCCTTCTTCCACAAGGGCGTAATGGAGGAGATCGGCCCGCCGGCCCAGATCTTCGGTCAGCCTGAATCCGAGAACACCCGAAAATTTCTTGCTAACGTGCGCTGACCCGGCGCAACTAGACCTTACCGTCAGGCCTCAAGACCCGTGCTTCGCACGTGGGAGCCAACCGACAGGCCTGACCCATCCAGGAGTGAATGATGACGTCCAATATCTTTTCCGGCTGCATGCCTGCCCTGATGACCCCGTGCAAGGCCGACCGTTCGCCCGATTTCGATGCCCTCGTGAAGAAGGGCAAGGAACTGATCGAAGCCGGCATGTCCGCCGTCGTCTATTGCGGCTCCATGGGCGACTGGCCTCTCCTGACGGACGAGCAGCGCATGGAAGGCGTCGAGCGTCTGGTGAAGGCAGGTGTACCGGTGGTCGTTGGAACCGGTGCGGTCAACACCAAATCCGCTGTTGCCCATGCCGCTCATGCGGCAAAGGTTGGCGCGCATGGTCTCATGGTCATCCCGCGCGTTCTGTCTCGCGGCATCTCCGTGTCGGCGCAGCGCAACCATTTCAGCGATATCCTGAAGGCGGCTCCGAACCTGCCGGCGGTGATCTACAACAGCCCCTACTACGGTTTCGCCACCCGCGCCGACCTGTTCTTCGACCTGCGCCGGGAATTCCCGAACCTGATCGGCTTCAAGGAATTCGGCGGCCTTGCAGACCTGCGCTATGCGGCTGAAAACATCACTTCGCAGGACGACCAGGTGACGCTGATGGTCGGTGTCGACACCGCTGTCTATCACGGCTTCATCAACTGTGGTGCGACCGGTGCGATCACAGGTATCGGCAATGCCATTCCCAAGGAAGTCCTGCATCTGGTGGCGCTTTGCAAGAAGGCTGCAGAAGGTCATGCGGAAGCGCGACTGCGGGCAAAGGAACTGGAAGAGGCGCTGGCTGTTCTGTCCAGTTTCGATGAAGGCCCGGACCTGGTGCTCTACTACAAGCACCTGATGGTGTTGAACGGCGACACCGAATACACGTTGCACTTCAACGAGACCGATGCCCTCAACGATGCGCAGCGCAACTATGTCGAAGCGCAGTACAAGCTGTTCAAGACCTGGTACGCCGACTGGAGCACGCAAGGTGGCGTGATCGCCGAATGCGCGTAATCGACAGCCATACCGCGGGTGAACCGACCCGCGTCGTGCTTGATGGTGGCCCCGATCTCGGATCGGGGACACTGGCGGAACGCGCCGCCCGGCTGGAAGCCGAGCATCTCGATTTCTGCGCTTCGGTCGTTCTGGAACCGCGCGGTCACGATGCCATTATCGGTGCGCTGCTGGTGCCGCCGTCCAATCCGGATTGTGTTGCCGGTGTGATCTACTTCAACAACCTGCAGAACCTTGGCATGTGCGGCCATGCCACCATCGGCCTTGGTGTCACCCTGGCGCACCTCGGCCGGATCGGGCCGGGGCGGCACAAGTTTGAAACGCCGGTGGGCGTGGTCGAGATCGATCTGATCGACGCCAACACGGTGTCGGTGGTCAACATCGAGAGCTACCGGCTGGCGAAGGATGTCACGGTCGAGGTCGAAGGCATTGGTCCGGTCACCGGTGATGTCGCCTGGGGCGGCAACTGGTTCTTCCTGGTCAAGAACAGCCCGGTTGCCCTGACGGGTGCCAATATCCGCCCGCTGACCGACCTCACGCTGAAGATCCGCGATGCGCTGGAAAAGGCCGGTGTTACCGGTAAGGACGGTGCCTGGATTGACCATATCGAGCTGTTCGGGCCGGCCGAAGACCCGTCCGCTCAAAGCCGCAACTTCGTGCTGTGCCCGGGTGGTGCGTATGACCGCTCGCCCTGCGGAACAGGCTGTTCGGCCAAGCTGGCCTGCCTTGCCGCCGATGGTGCGCTGGCACCGGGTGAGCACTATCTGCAGGAAAGCGTCATCGGCAGCACCTACAAGATCAGCTACCAGCCCGGCCCGGGCGGCGGCGTTATTCCGACGATCACCGGACAGGCCTTCGTCACGTCCGATGCCAACCTGATTTTCAATCCGGCGGACCCCTACCGCGCAGGGATACGCCTTTAAGCCCCGGATAAGCCAAGTCATGGATTACAGGAATTTTGTCGGCGGGCAGTGGCTCGAAACAACCGACAGCACGCCCAACGTCAACCCGTCCGATATCAGCGATATCCTCGGCTACGCGGCGAAGGCCGGTGTCGATCAGCTGGACCAGGCCATCGATGCAGCGCATCAGGCAGCTCCCGGCTGGGCGGCGTCGACGCCGCAACAGCGTTTTGATGTGCTGGATTTCGTCGGGACAGAACTTCTGGCTCGCAAGGCCGAATTAGGCCGTCTGCTTTCGCGTGAGGAAGGCAAGACATTGCCGGAAGGTATTGGCGAGGTGGCGCGCGCCGGGCAGATCTTCAAATTCTTTGCCGGCGAAGCATTGCGCCTCGCTGGCGACAGACTGGCATCCGTCAGGCCCGGTATCGAAGTTGACGTCACCCGGTTTCCGATCGGGGTTGTCGGGCTGATTACACCTTGGAACTTCCCGATTGCGATCCCTGCCTGGAAGATTGCTCCGGCACTTTGCTACGGCAACGCAGTCATCTTGAAACCGGCTGAACTGGTGCCGGGTTGCGCGCATGCGCTCATCGAGATCCTGTCCCGGTCCGGCTTGCCGGAAGGCGTGGTCAACCTCGTGATGGGACGTGGCTCGCAGATTGGTCCGCGCCTGGTGGAAAGTGCGAAGGTGAAGGCGATTTCCTTTACCGGCTCGGTGCCGACGGGGCGGGGGATCGCCGCGGCCTGTGGTCAGCACCTGAAGAAGGTGCAGCTGGAAATGGGCGGCAAGAACCCGATGGTGGTTCTGGACGATGCCGACCTTGCCATCGCCGTCGAAGCTTCGCTCAACGGTGCCTTCTTCTCGACCGGTCAGCGCTGCACCGCAAGCTCGCGGCTGGTCGTGACCGAGGGCATTCACGACCGGTTCGTCGAAGCCCTTGCCGAGCGCATGCAGGCGCTGAAAGTCGGCAACGCCCTGGAAGATGGCGTGCAGATGGGGCCGGTGGTCGATGAGCGGCAACTGCAGCAGAACCTTTCCTATGTCGATATCGCAGCAAAGCAAGGCGGCAAGGTGCAGGGTGGGGAACAGCTCAACCGCGACACGGAAGGTTTCTACATGGCGCCGGCCCTGGTCAGCGAAACCGACAACGCCATGCGGATCAACACCGAAGAGGTCTTCGGCCCGGTCGCATCCGTTATTCGTGTGAAGGATTACGAGGAAGCGCTGGCTGTCGCCAACGATACGGAATTCGGGTTGAGCGCTGGTATCTGTACCACGTCGCTGAAACATGCCAGCCACTTCAAGGCCAATGCCGAGGCCGGCATGGTGATGGTCAATCTGCCGACGGCAGGTGTCGATTATCACGTGCCTTTTGGCGGCACCAAAGGATCCAGCTTCGGCTCGCGAGAGCAAGGCCGTTACGCCGCTGAATTCTACACTTCGGTCAAGACTGCCTACACGCTCCCCTAAAGTGTGGCCAACGGGCAGCAAACTGCCTGCGGGGCACTTCGCCCTGCCTCGCAGGCCTTTTTTGAAAGACTTTGAAAATGGCGGACGAGACCGTCCAGGATATCATCGTGATCGGCGCCGGCATCATCGGCATCAGTTCCGCGCTTGCCCTGCAGGCAAGGGGGCG
The DNA here is from genome assembly GCF_012273635.1 of Labrenzia sp. PO1. NCBI lineage: Bacteria > Pseudomonadati > Pseudomonadota > Alphaproteobacteria > Hyphomicrobiales > Stappiaceae > Labrenzia > Labrenzia sp. PO1. The sequence continues at coordinate 19,815 of NZ_JAAXCR010000008.1, read as the reverse complement.
GCAGGTGCTTGTGCTGGATCGGCAGGCGGAAACGGCACGCGCATCGGAGATGAATGCCGGAGCTTTCGCCTTTACCGATATCGTTCCGCTGGCAACGCCCGGCATCATGCGCAAGGCACCGAAATGGTTGCTCGATCCGCTGGGTCCGCTCTCCGTTCCGCCCGCCTATGCCCTCAAGATCGCACCCTGGATGTTGCGGTTCTGGCGGGCAAGCTGGCCGGATCGCTACCAGGCGTCGATGTCGGCACAGGCCGCCTTGATGAAGCTGGCGCAGGAGGCGCTTGCCCGGCAGGTTTCGGACACCGGAGCAGCCTCCCTGATCCAGGCCGAAGGGCAGCTGCAGCTTTATGAAGGCGAAGCGGAATTCCGTGCCAGCCTGCCCGGCTGGGAGCTGCGCAAGCAACATGGCATCCGCTTCGAACTGCTTGAGAGCCCGGAAGCTATCGCCGCCATTCAGCCGGGTCTTGACCGTCGCTTCACTCATGCCGCCTTCACGCCGGACTGGACCAACACTTGTGATCCCGCCCGCTGGCTGGCGCATCTGACGTCTGTCTTCCTGCAGCGGGGCGGACGGATCGAAAGCGCTGACGTATCAGGTCTGAAGCCGAGTGAAGACAGTGTTCAGATCGACGCTTCCGATAAGGCCTGGATGGCGAAACAGGTCGTCGTGGCCGCAGGTGCCTGGTCGCACCACCTTGCAAAGACGATCGGCGACCGCATCCCTCTTGAGACCGAACGCGGCTACAACACGACGCTGCCGGAAGGCTCCTTTGACCTGAAAACCCACCTGACCTTTTCCGGTCACGGCTTCGTCGTTACCAAGATCAATGGCGGCGTCCGTGTCGGAGGGGCCGTCGAACTGGGCGGGCTGACGCTTCCGCCGAATTTCAAGCGCGCCGACATCCTGCTGGACAAGGCCAGGCGGTTCCTGCCCGCCCTGAAGACAGACGGCGGCAAGAAATGGATGGGCTTCCGGCCTTCAATGCCCGACAGCCTGCCCGTCATCGACCGTTCACCCGGTGACCGCCGGATCGTCTATGCCTTCGGGCATGGTCACCTCGGCCTGACGCAGTCCGCGGGGACGGCCGAACTGGTCGCCAATCTCGTATCCGATACACAAAACCCCGTCGATATGGCCGCCTTTTCCGCGCGGCGCTTCTAAACTCTTTTGGAGGAGGAACTTCATGAAAATTACGGCCATCAACGTCTTTCAGGTCGACCTTCCCCTGAAAGAAGGGCGTTACAGCTGGTCCAACGGCAATTTCGTGGAAGTCTTCGACAGCACCGTTGTCGAGATCGAGACCGACGAAGGCCTCAAGGGCTATGCCGAATGCTGCCCGCTCGGGTCTGCCTATCTGCCGAGTTATGCCCTTGGGGTGCGGTCAGGACTTCAGGAACTGGCGCCCCACCTGATCGGAAAGGATCCGCTCAATATCGGTGAAATCAACCGGGTGATGGATGCTGCGCTGCGCGGTCATCCCTATGCCAAGGCGCCGATCGACATCGCCTGCTGGGACCTGCTGGGCAAGGCGACAGGCCAGCCGCTTTATACGTTGCTTGGCGGTGCAGCCCAGGACGACGTGGTGCTTTACCGGGCGATCAGCCAGGAAGCGCCGGAGATCATGGCAAAGAAGATCGAGGGGTATGCGGCCGAAGGCTATACCAAGTTCCAGCTGAAGGTCGGCGGCGATGCCAATGACGATATCGACCGCATCCACGCCACCCGCGAAGTTTTGAAGAAATCGGATCTGCTGGTGGCCGACGCCAACACCGGCTGGACCCGGCATGAAGCCGCGCGCGTCGTCGGGGCTGTGTCCTCGCTTGATGTCTATATCGAGCAGCCCTGCCTCACGTATGAGGAAAGCGTCTCCATTCGCCGCCGGACGGCGTTGCCCTTCGTTCTGGACGAGGTGATCGACGGGCCGAACACGCTGGTGCGCGGCATTGCCGAAGACGCGATGGATTGCATCAACCTGAAGATCTCGAAGGTCGGTGGCCTGACCAAGGCCAAGCTGATGCGTGATCTCTGCATTGCCCACGGTATTCCGATGACGATCGAAGACACCTGGGGCGGGGACATTGTCACGGCGGCGATCGCCCATCTGGCGCGCTCGACCCCATCGGATTTCACTTTCTCGGCAACGGACTTCAACAGCTACGGCACGGTCGATATCGCGGAAGGCGCGCCCAAGCGTGTCAATGGCCGCATGACGGCTTCCGAGCGGCCGGGTCTCGGCATCACGCCGATCTTTGATGCTTTGGGCGAACCTGTCGCTCGCTATTCCTGAACCGGCTGACCTCAAGGGCAGAGACATGCGCAGCAGCAAGACCATCCATGTGATTTCCTGCCACGCGGAAGGCGAGGTCGGCGACGTGATCGTCGGCGGCGTCGCCCCTCCGCCGGGCGAAACGCTCTGGGAACAGAGAAGCTTCATCGCGAAGGACCAGACGCTGCGCAATTTCGTGCTGAACGAACCGCGCGGGGGTGTGTTCCGGCATGTGAACCTGCTTGTCCCGCCCAAACATCCGGAGGCGGATGCCGCCTTCATCATCATGGAGCCGGAAGACACGCCGCCGATGTCAGGATCCAACTCCATCTGCGTCTCCACGGTACTGCTTGACGGCGGTATTGTTCCGATGGTCGAACCGGTCACGGAGATGGTTCTGGAAGCGCCCGGTGGACTGGTGCGGGTGAAGGCCGAATGCCGGAATGGCAAGGCGGAGCGCATCTTCGTCCAGAATGTCACCAGCTTTGCCGACAAACTGTCAGTGCCGCTGGAAGTGGAAGGCATCGGCACGCTGACAGTCGACACTGCCTATGGCGGCGACAGTTTCGTGGTTGTCGACGCCGAGGCGCTCGGGTTCGGGATCGTCGAAGACGAGGCCAAGGACATTGCCCGCCTGGGTGTCCGGATCACCAATGCAGCCAACGAACAGCTCGGCTTTTCCCATCCGGAAAATGCCGACTGGAACCACATCTCCTTCTGCGCCTTCTGCGGCCCGCTGTCGAAGACGCCGACGGGCCTCTCCGGACGGTCCGCTGTTGCCATCCAGCCGGGCAAGGTCGACCGCTCCCCAACGGGTACGGCCGTTTCTGCCCGGATGGCGCTGATGGCGGCGAAGGGGCAAATGAACGTCGGCGACACCTTCGAAGCCGTTTCCATCATCGGGTCCACCTTCACCGGCCGCATCGTTTCACAACAGATGGCGGGCGACCGGGCTGGGATTGTTCCGGAAATTTCCGGGCGTGGCTGGGTCACCGGCATTCACCAACACATGCTCGACCCAAGCGACCCCTGGCCGGGCGGCTACAAGCTCAGCGACACCTGGGGTGCGTGACGGCTGAAGACTGGTGAAGCGTGAGTGCCAATATTGATCGGAGAGTTTGCCGAAAATTCAGTTCGTGGAAGGTGGCCTCAAATTGGCTCGATTGAAGCATTAGCCGTTGGTGTGCCGTCTCCTCCGAGCAAGCAATATGCGACTTTTAAAGAATATTATTTTTGCGGTTTCACTCGTTCTGTTTCTGGAACATGCTCAGGCGAAGGACTTTGATCCTCCTTCCGGACAGGAAGTAAAAGACGCCGGATTTCAATGTGAGAAAGCGCTCTCGAAGGATTGTCTGCACACGTTGGCATTGGGCCAAGCTTATGAGGAAGACCGGCGTACCGGTTCGAGCAAACTGTTCAAGTCGTTCCTTTGGCGAATTAATGCAGACGACGAAATTCGCTCTGAGCAACTCAGGGATATGAGCCCGCCAACGGTGGAAACGCTGCTTGATGCCGGACAATGGGCAGAAGCCGAAAGGCTATTTCTTGAATACCATAAAAGTACGATCTTTGAGTTCGGATCGCCGAGGGGAATCTTCATAAAACAAATGATACTCGCTCAACTTGAGCAGGGAGAAATCGAGCTGGCGATACAGGCTGCTGGAAGCCTTGGTGATGTTTGGAATGAGCGGCTGGAAGCTCATCTGATCATAGTGAAGCACCTGCTTGATCGCGGCAATCATGAGCAGGCTCTGAAAATTGCTGACAACCTTACCCGCCATTTTCATAGAGCGGCTGTTCTGAGCGAAATCCTGGTGAGGCTCGTTTTCAGGAAGGAATTTGAGGCGGCACTCAGAGTGGCGCATTCGCTAAAAACCTTGGCGCTGGTTGATCCTCATTTTTTGCCCCGTGTTTATATGGCTTATCTCGCTATAGCGCGTGGCCAGCTGGAAGCAGGGGAAGTCACCGCCTCAAAACGAACGATGGGATTGATTCCTGACCTCAACGAGGCAACAGACACAGAGTTTCAAGTCTTCGTAGAGGCCGCAGATTTGCTGCTAAAGCTTGGCAACAGAAAGTCTGCTCAGGTTATGGCATTAAGAGCTTCTGGGGCAGCAAAGCAGACAACAGGGACTTCCAATGATGACAAAGTTCGGCGTCTGGCCGTTGCGGGGCGCTTTCTCGTTTGGTCTGGCATGGTTGATAAAGGGCGTGCCGCCTTTGAGCAGGCTGAACAACTTCATTTGGAACGAAGTGCCAAGGGGCAGGAGGCCCGCATGGCATTTCATGTTAACAAGGTTCTGGCCGGACCTCGTGAGGCCACGCAATCCGACCGGGAAGTCATCTACAGGATCCTTCGCACAGAGAAGACTTTTGAGCGATCTCTGTTGTCCGAAGTGAAGCCTTTGCTCGATGCTGGATTCGACGAGGAAATGTATCAGGCGATCATTGCGCTTGATGCAAATGATCGCCGATACAATGTTACCGATGATCTGATGTTGCCTCTTATCGAAAAAGACATTGAAGCCGGAAAGTTCGAACGCGCTGAACAAGTCGCTGAAAGCGCAAATACCTGGGTTGTCAGGGCAAGAGGTGTCTTTGCCGTTGCCAGCAAAACGTCGACTTCAGAAGCACGCAGGTTGCTAAATGAGCTGCATGAATGGGCCAGAAGCAATCACAGGATCAGAAATTTCGAATGGACAGCAAGCCGAACTGGCTATGATGTTTTCCGCTTGTGCGGCATAGGTGCAAAACAGGTTCAGCTAGGTTTTGTGGACGATGCGCATGCCACGTTGAAACAGGCTTACATTTTGGCGAACAAGATGAGTTTTAAAGCCAAGGCTGCGTCCTTTCTGTCCATCGCCGAAGCATTAGACGGCACTCTGCCAGCCAAGTATGCTCAATAAGCCACTTCAGCAGCTGGTCATCGAAAGTATGCTGGTGTGTCTCGATTAAGATTATTTTTCTTTGCATTCTAAAGACTGTCTCTTCAGTTGCATTCACCAACACATGCTCGACCCAAGCGACCCCTGGCCGGGCGGCTACAAGCTCAGCGACACCTGAGTTGCGTGACTGTCGGCTGAGGTGACGTAGAGAATGACTGGTCTTGTTGGGGTGTTTCCCTAGCGGGACTTGTCATAAATATCGATATGGATCTACTGGCAAGCTTCCTTACGTCATTCGTCTATAAGGAAAAACGTTAAGTAAACTGAATTCCTCAACTCCATTCCTCTAAAGTGAATTTTGGAGGAAAGGAAAAATTACCAGTATCGACCGGTTAAGACTTGTGAGTGGTGCAGGAAAGCATTCTATTAGCGCAAAGACCTGAATATTTGCGAACGCATGATTATGGACAAATTGGCGAAAAGAGGCGTTTGCCTCATTGGTTGCGGTTTCATGGGCAAGGCTCTGGTGGAAGCCTGGCTGGCAAAGGGAATGCCTGCCGGTTCCATCTACGTGCGCGATCCCCGACCATCCGGCTGGCTGCAAAGCCAGGCGGGCGTCAACATCAACGAGCCTTTCCCGGAGTCTCCGGCCGCGATTGTCATCGCCACTCGTCCGCAGATCGTGGAGAAGGTTCTGGCGCCGCTCGGCTCCTTCGGTGGTGGCGAAACGGTGATCCTGTCGATTGCGGCCAGCAAACCGATTTCGGTGCTGGAAAAGCAATTCCCGGATGGAACGCCAATCATTCGCGCGATGCCCAACCTGCCGGCAACGGTCGGCTCTGCTGTCTCGACCTTTGTTGCCAACGAGGCGCTGACTGCCAGCCAGAAGGTGGAAGCCCTCAAGCTAATTGCCGCCTTCGGCTCGGTTGTTGAATTGCCGGACGAAGACCTGCTGCCGGTGGTTACTGCCTTGTCCGGTGCGGGGCCTGCCTATGTGTTTGCCATGGCCGAGGCCTTTGCCGCGGCAGGGGCACGCCTTGGTCTGCCGGAGGACCTTGCTCATGAGTTGGCCGTGCGCACAGTGGCCGGAGCCGGGCGCATGCTTGCGCAGCCGGACGCGGATGCGACCGGGTTCCGCGTCGCCGTGACGTCCAAAGGCGGCACGACCGAAGCAGGCATGCTGGAGTTCATGGCTGACGAGAACGGCATTCAGGATCTCGTCCGCCGCACGGTTGAAGCCGCTGCCGAGCGCTGCAAGGAACTGTCCGGACTGAAACCTGCCGAGCAGCCCAGAACCCTGCGGCTCGTCAGGGACTAGCGGCGGTTTCCAGCAGAAGCCACCTGGCTCTTCCGCAGGTCTCTAGGCCTTCAGAACTGAGGCTATACCCGAGGTTTGCAGCCGTTGGTACGCAGATTGGATTGTGCTGCCAAAGGCCGCTGACCCTGGCAGGTCGTCTCCGAAAACCTCCGAGAGCGACAGCATCCTGTCGACATACGCATTGCCGTCCGTTTCCTGCACAATGGTGCCAATCCTTGCGGACAGGGGGTCGTTCAACGGCAGCGAGGCGCCCGTTCTTGAAACACCGCGGCAATAGAGCATCCATGCGGCAACGGCGAGTGCCGATAGCGGCCAGGGGCTGTTGTCCTTCAGATGTTGCCGGATCGGGGCCAGTAGCCGTTGCGGCAGTTTCTGGCTGCCGTCAGAAGCGATCTGGGTGGTCTTGTGATGAAGCGCGGTGTTTTCAAACCGGGCAATCAGGGCTTCGGCATAGGCCTTGATATCGACACCGTCCGGCACGGACAGCGTCGGGGCCTGTTCACTCAGCATCAGGGTGAGGGCTGCCTGCCGGAAGGCCGGATCGGCCATGCAGTCGGCAATCGTTTCCTTGTCTGCCAGCGCCCCAAGATAGGCGAGAAACGAATGGCTGCCGTTCAGCATCCGAAGTTTCATGTCTTCAAACGGCGCCACATCTTCAACGAATTCAGCACCTGCCAGATGCCAATCCGGACGTGGGCCGGCAAACCGGTCTTCAATTACCCACTGGCGGAATGTCTCGCACAGGATACCGTTCCGGTCAGCGTGACCTAGTGCGTTCTCAAGCGTTGCGAACGAACTGTCGGTCATTGCCGGTGTGATGCGATCGACCATGGAGCAGGGGAAAGTGCAATTGCCTTCGATCCATTCTGCCAAATCCGGGTTGAGCCGCGCGGCGAAATCCAGAACCGCACGGCGGCACAGCTCGCCGTTTGCTGGGAGATTGTCGCACGACAGGATCGTCAAACCGGCGAGACCTGCTGCCTGTCGCCGCCTGAGGCCTTCCACCAGCACGCCGATGGCCGTGGAAGGGGCATCTGGCGTTGCAAGGTCTCGCCGGATGCCGGGATTGTCTTCATCCAGCCTGCCGTCCTTCAGGCAATACCCTTTCTCGGTGATTGTCAGTGTGATCACGGCGAGATCCGGATCGGCGATCCGGTTCGGCAAGGCATCGACGCCATCACGCTTGGGGTGTACCGTCGCACAGATAGCGCCGACCTGGCGCAAGAAGAGATCGTCACCGGACATCTCGCCGACAGTGAAAAGTCGGTCCGCCTCGTCAAGGCCGGTGAGTTCGTCCGCACCGGAGTTGAGCCGGGCAACTGCGACGCCCCAGTCGCTTTTCGTTCCGCGTAGCATCTCGTCGTGAAACACCAGAACGTGCGCCTTGGCAAAGGCACCAAAACCGATGTGCAGCAGTCGGATGCGCAGCTTTGTCCGGTCGTAGTCGACCGTTTCAACCAAGTGACTGACGCTGCTCATGACTGGCTCACCGTGAAGGCGATTGTTTCGCCCGTTTTCCGCTCGGTCCCGTTGATGGCCAAGGTGCCGGCACCGGCCAGCCAAAGGGTGACCTTGTCGAAGGCGGGTTGCCAGTTGCCGGATATTTGCCAATCCAGATGGACTGTTTCCCCTGTTCGGGAGAGGCAAAGCCGGGTCAAACAGCTCTCGCCAGCCAGTGCGTCCACCGTATCACCGTCATCGTCATAAAACTGCGAGTGCCTGTCCGGTGTTCCTTCCGGCTGTGGGTAGATACGCCACGTGCGCAAGGTGTCGGAAGACGGTGTCGACCTCAGGTTTTCGGCTGCCATCGGCAGCACCGTACCGCCTCGAACGAACAGCGGAATGGTATCAAGAGCCACCGGAACGTCGATCATCTGGCCGCCTTCATACCAGCTGCTGCCGTCAAAGGCCCACCAGCCTTCTTCGTTGGCAGGCAGCGTGACGCGCCGCGACGTTGCGCCTTCCTCGACCACTGTCGCGACCAGAAGATCCCGGCCCAGCAGGAAATCGAATTCAGCCTCCCGGCAGGCAGGGTCGTTCGGATAATCCAGGAACAGAGGCCGCAGCATCGGCTCGCCTTCGGTCACGGCACGGTGCAGCAGGCCGTAAAGATAAGGGATCAGCTGCGCCCGGAACTTCAGCGCGTTGCGCACGAGCGGCGTTATTTCCGGATACATCCAGGCTTCGTTGGCGGTGCCGTCGTCGTTCCAGGAATGGATCGTAAAACGCGGATGGAAAATGCCGTTCTGTACCCAGCGCAGGAACAGCTCCGGCTCCGGCCGCGGGCCGGCAAAGCCGCCGACATCGTGGCCGATGTTGTAGAAGCCGGAGAGGCTGAGGCCGAGGCCCATCGGAATGTTCCAGCGCAGCGTGTCCCAGCTGGTGAAATTGTCGCCCGTCCAGGTCTGGGCATAGCGTTGCGTGCCGGGGCAGGCGCAGCGGGAAATCAGGTAGGGCCGCTTTTTCGGTTGGTGGGCAACCTGGGCCTCAAACGAGGCCCGTGTCATCAGCTGGCTGTGCAGCGGACGGATCAGATTGACCGGTATCGGTTTTCCGAAACCGGCGCAGACCGCTTCGTCGTCCCACACCTCATATTCGTTGTTGTCATTCCAGGTGCAGGGTATGCCTCTGGAAAAGAGCTTTTCTTCAAGGTTCTTCTTCCACCAGCGGACGGTGTCCTCGTTGGTGAAATCAAGGTGTGAACCATAGCCGTCCCAGAAAGGTGACTGCTCGGGTGTGCCGGTTTCACTGTCGCGAATGAAGAGCCCGGCCTCGGCTGCTTCCTTGAACAGCGGGTGGTCGTCCAGAAGCACCGGCTTGATATTGGCGATGAGGTTGATGCCGGCCTCGGCATAGGCCCGGGTCATGGTCTCGACATCGGGGAAGCGGTCGGTGTTCCAATGGAACACGTAGCGCTTGCCCTTGATGGCTGTATAGCCCGACGACATCTGGAAACTGTCGCATGGCATGTCTTCTTCCGACAGCTTGCCAAGGAACTCCATCAGCCGTTCCTGTGCATTTTCGGAATCGGTATAGGCCATGGTCGAGCCGGAGTACCCAAGCCCCCACCGTGGCATGAAGGCGGTGCCGCCTGTCAGCCCGTGATGCTGCTTGACGATATCCAGAACGCTCGGTGCCCAGCTGAAGTAATAGTCAAGGTCACCATCGGCAGCGCGGAAGGCGCGGAAAGGCAGGTGGTAGTTGTCTTTCTCGTTGCCGAGGTCGAACCAGCAGGGAGCCAGCGTGTCGTAGTAGAGCCCGACTGCGCCGAGCCGGCCCTTGTCGGTGATGGTGAAGGGAATGTGCTTGTAGAGCGGGTCTGTGGTTTGCGCGTCGTAGCCCATGGCATCGAGATTGCGCATCTCGAACCGCCTGCCGGTGCGCTCCAGGCCACCGGCCTTTTCGCCGAGACCGTAGTATCGCTCATCCGGGTTTCGCCGCATGAAATGATGATTGCGATGGTCGCGGCGCCCGATCATGTAGGCGTCCTGGGGCCGGTCGCGGGCGATCTCCTGCCAGGGTTCGCCGGCAGCGGGCCGGCTTTCCCAAACGAAGGCAAGCGGAGTATTGATGGTCAGGCGCAGGTTTTCCGTTTCCAGGACAAGCCTGCCGTCCTGCTCTTCCAGCATGAAGTCGGGGCAGGAAAAGCCTGCGAGGTCGTCCCGCGTACGGCCGTCGAACGGCACGTCGCCTTCCGGTGCGATGGCCCAGGTCCGGTCCAGACGATAGGTCCCGTCCTTCAGCAGAACAACGCGGATGAGCGCATTTTCGAGAACCTTGACCACCAGGCGGTGCCGGTTCTCGACTTCAAGTGCGATCCCGGCGCTGGAGCGGCCCAGGTAACGCCAGTTTTTGAGGGCTTTCATGACAGATCCTAGTAGCCGAGGAGAACGCGCGGCAGGAACAGGCTGAGGGCAGGTACGTAAGTGACCAGCAGCAGGAGAGCGACCAGCACCGCGTAGAAGCCGAGCATGGGTCTGAGTACCTGGCCGATCTTCACCCCGCCGACCGAGCAGCCGACAAAGAGTGCCGACCCCACTGGCGGTGTACAGATGCCGATACACAGGTTGAAGGTCATGACGACGCCGAAATGCACCGGGTCCATGCCGAGATCTTCCACCACCGGCAGGAAGATGGGGGTGAAGATCAGCAATGCGGGCGTCATGTCCATGAAGGTGCCAACCACAAGCAGCGCCAGGTTGATGATCAGCAGCAGGACGAGCGGATTTTCAGAAAGGCTCAGCAGCGTGTCGGAGATCGAATAGGGGATATCCGCAAAGGCCATCGCTTTCGACATGGCGATGGAACAGCCGATCATCAGCAGCACGATGGACGTTGTCACCGCGCTTTCCAGGATGATGCCCGGAAGTTCGCGCGGCGAGATTTCCCTGTACCAGATCACGCCCAGGAAGAGCGTATAGACAACAGCAACGGCTGAAGCTTCGGTTGCGGTGAAGATGCCGCCGATGATGCCGCCCATGACGATCACGATCAGGCCAAGCGGCAGCATGGCGTCCAGCGTCTTGGCGATAACTTCCTGGCCACTGGGCCGTTCGGCAACCGGGTATCCCCTGCGCTTGGCAATGATGCCGGCGACGACCATCAAGCTGAGCCCCATCAGGATGCCCGGAATGTATCCGGCAACGAACAGGGCCGCGATGGAGGTGCCGTTGGTAATCAGCGAATAGATGATGAAGGTTGCGCTCGGCGGGATCAAAAGGCCTGTCGGGCAGGAGGCGATGTTGACCGCCGCGCTGAACGCCGGATCGTAGCCTTCCTTCTTCTGGAGTGGAGACATCACGCCGCCGACAGCGGCGGCCGAGGCAACGGCTGAGCCCGAGATGGAGCCGAACATCATGTTGGCAATGACGTTGCAGTGGGCAAGCGCGCCGGGCAGGCGGCCGGCCAGAACCTTGGCGAACTCGATCAGGCGCATGGCGATGCCGCCCCGGTTCATGATGTTGCCCGCCAGAATGAAGAACGGAATGGCCAGCAGGGTGAAGCTGTCGAGACCGGAGGCGACCTGCTGCGCGACGATATAGACCGACTGGTCGAACGACATGAACAGCAGGAAGGTGGCGAAAGCTGCAAGACCGATGGCGAAGGCGATCGGTACGCCCAGGATCATCAGAAAGGCGAATGTCCCGAACAGGACGAGGACAGATTGGATATCCATGAAGTTACTCGTTCCCGGTCAGGTTTCAGTCCAGAGGGCCGCCAACGCTGGCGGTACCTTCCTGTTCGTTCGGGCCGCGGCCAGTGCGAAAGAGGTCGGCCAGAAATGTCAGGCAGTAGTAGAGAATGCAGAGCCCGGAGAACGGGATCGCGATATAGACGAGGCCCATGGGGAGGCGCAGCGCCGGGGATACCTGTTGGGTTTCCAGCGTCCGGCTGACCAGGTCGAGCCCGCCGTAGACCATCACGACCCCTGCAAAGAGTGCGATGGCGGCAATGATGCCGACATTGACAAGAAGGCGCAGGATGCCGGTGGTGATGACGGGCAGCAGGTCGATGGCAAGGTGTCGTCGCTGGCCGAAGGTGTAAGCCCCGCCCAGCAGAGCAACCCAGATGAACAGGAAGCGGGCCATTTCATCTGTCACCGTGCTCGGGCTTTGCAGCACGTAGCGCGAGACGACCTGCCAGACGACACAGGCAACCAGGACGGCGAAGGCGATGGTGATGACGAGACGCAGGACCATGTCCACGCCTCTGGTGATGACTGTCACGATATTCCTCCCGCGCAGGCCTCGTTCTTGCCGCGGCAACAGGCGCGGCGTGGGCTCCGACACTTTAAGACATGCGTCAGGAAATTAAATTGGTCAACCAATTTTCCAAAAAAGGTTGACTGATTTTGAAAATTGGACGAACAATTCCTCATCCGCGGCGGTCTGGCCTTGCAAGTCCCGCGGCCAACCGATCCGTTCCGGCACGGAACGCAAGTCCTGCGGCCAAGGCTGCAATTGGGAGGAAATCATGTCGAAATTCGTTAAGCTGGCGGCTGTTCTTGCCGCGGGCGTCGTCGCTCTGGGTTCTGCCGCCAGCGCCAAGACGCTGCGCCTCAACCACAACAACCCGGAAGACCATCCGCTGCACAAGTCGATGCAGTTCATGGCCGAGCGCGTTGAAGAGCTGACAGACGGCGATCTGAAAATCCGCATCTATGCCAACGCCCAGCTTGGTACCCAGCGTGAATCCATGGAGCTGATGCAGAACGGTTCCCTGGACATGGCCCGTTCCAACGCATCCGAGCTGGAGGCCTTCGAGGAATCCTACGGTGCGCTCAACCTGCCCTACATCTTCGTCAGTGCCGACCACTACTACGACGTTCTGACCAATGACATCGGCGCGGACATTCTTGCCTCGTCCGAAGACAAGGGCTTCATCGGCCTTGCCTATTACATCGAGGGCGCACGTTCCTTCTACGCCAACAAGGCGATCCATTCCCCGGCCGACCTGAAAGGCATGAAGATCCGCGTTCAGCCGAGCCCGTCCGCCATTCGCATGGTTGAGCTGCTCGGTGCCAACCCGACCCCGATTGCCTGGGGCGAGCTTTACAGCGCCCTGCAGCAGGGTGTTGTCGATGGCGCTGAAAACAACCCGATCGCGCTTACTTCCGCCCGTCACGGCGAGGTTTCCAAGTTCTATTCCGACGACGGCCACACCATGATCCCGTCCGTCGTGATGATTTCCACCAGCTCCTGGAACGATCTGACCGACGAGCAGAAGGAAGCCATGCGCACGGCCGCACGTGAATCCATGGATTTCCACCGCGAGCAGTGGGATGCCATGAGTGCGGAAGCGGTCGAGACCGCGAAGAGCGAACTCGGTGTGGAATTCGTTGAAGTGGAAAAGGGCCCGTTCATCGAAGCGGTCCTGCCGATGCATGAGGAAGCGGCGGCCAAGTCTCCGGTCGTTGCCGACCTGATCAAGCGCATCAAGGCAGCTGCGCAATAACATCTGAAAACACCTTAAAGTCCCGCCGGAGACCTGACCGATGCTCGAACGCTCCCATCTCGCCGACAACGCCTTGCAGGCGCTGCATGACGAAGACTATGACGTGCCCTTCAACACGCAGTCCTTGTGTCATGACGGCCTGATCTTCATGGGTGGGCGGGCATCGGAAAGCCTTGATGGCGACTGGACTTTCTGTGTCGATCTGCTCGACACCGGCCTCCGGCAGAAATGGTTCGCCATGCTGCCGGAGGCGCCGGAAAACCGCACTGAACCCTGGGACTATGATCCCTACATGGGGGAAACGGTGCCGGTTCCATCCAACTGGGCGACGATGAAGGAGAAGTGGTACTTCTTCGAAGGCAGCGCCTGGTACACGCGGGCTCTCGACATGGAGACGGTGGACAGTTCCAAACGCCAGTTTCTGAGGTTCGGTGCCGCGAGCTACGACTGCAAGATCTTCCTGAACGGCGAGTTCCTTGGCAACCACTACGGTGCGTCGACACCTTTCTGCGTCGAGCTGACGGGCAAACTGAAGACCGGCCGCAACTGGATCATGGCCTGCGTCAACAACACCCGGACACGCGACCGGGTGCCGATGCGCAATACCGACTGGTTCAACTACGGTGGTCTCTATCGGGAAGTCTCATTCTTCGAAACACCGAAGACCCTTATCAAGGACTTCTTTCTCTACCTTGTGCCGGACGGCACATACTCCACGCTGCGAGCCGAAGTCACCGTCGACGGTGTGCCGGCTGGTGCTGTGACGCTTTCCATTCCCGGGCTTGGCATCAAAAAAGATATTGTGCTGGATGCGGACGGCAAGGGAACGCTCGACATTTCAGCCCGGCCGCAATTATGGAGCCCGGAAGCGCCCGTCCTTTATGATGTCAGCGTTTCGTGCGGCGAAGACCGTGTGTGCGACCGGATCGGTTTTCGCCAGATCGAGCGCCGCGGCACGGATATTCTGCTGAACGGGGCGCCTCTGTTCCTTCGCGGGATTTCCGTCCACGAGGACGATGCACTCCTCGGCAAGGTGACAAATGAGGATGATTTGCGCCGCCGCTTTGCCCATGCGCGCGAACTGGGCTGCAACTATCTGCGACTTGCACATTATCCGCATCACGAACGGGCGGCTCAGATTGCTGATGAACTCGGCTTTTTGCTGTGGGAGGAAATCCCGGTCTACTGGGCCATCGATTTCGCCAATCCGGCGACCTATCGCGATGCTGAAAACCAGTTGTCGGAACTGATCAAGCGGGATCGCAACCGGGCAAGTGTCGTCATCTGGTCCGTGGGAAACGAGAATCCTGACACGGATGCCCGGCTTACCTTCATGAAAGGCCTTGCCGAAACCTGCAAACGTCTCGACCCGACCCGGCTGACTTCCGCAGCCTGTCTGGTGAACCACGCCCGGAACCGGATCGAAGACAGGCTCGCGGCGCATATCGATATCATCGGCCTCAACGAATATTACGGCTGGTATGAAGAGAATTTCGATGACCTTGCCGCGATCGGGGAGAACTCGGACCCGGACCGTCCGGTGGTGATTTCGGAAACGGGCGCTGACGGCGTTATCGGTGAGAAAGGTCCGAAGTCTGGCCTCTTCAGCGAAGATTACATGGCCGAAGTCTACATCAGGCAGATCGCAACTCTGCGCGAACTTGGATATATCAAAGGCATGTCGCCGTGGATACTTTACGATTTTCGTGTCGAACGGCGCCAAAATATTTTCCAGAACGGCTATAACCACAAGGGGCTGATTGCCGCCGACAAGAAAACCAAGAAAAAAGCATTCCATATCCTGGCCGACTATTATCGCGAGATTGCAGCTGCCGGGGAGGGTGCAAGGAAGGCCTCATGACCAGCGATGCTGCAAAGCGCCGGTACCAGGAAATCGCCGAACTTCTCGCAAGGCGTATCGAGGAGGAGGGCTACAGGCCCGGCGACAAGTTTCCGACCGAGCGGCAGATTTCCGTGGAACTCGGCATCAGCCGGTCCCTGGTGCGCGAAGCTTTCATCGTTCTTGAAATCGAGGGCTATCTTGATGTGCGCAAGGGGTCCGGCAGCTATGTGGCCGCCGGCGAGAAGATTTCGCTTCATATTCCGAAAGCAGACTACGGCCCCTTCGAATTGCTGCAGGCCCGCCAACTCCTTGAAAGCAGCATTGCCGGCTTTGCCGCCACCACGATCACCAAAAGCGACATCATTCATCTGCGGGAGACGCTCGATCTGGAGCGCAGGGCGATCGAGCACGGTGAGGAAGATTACACCGCCGACCGGCAGTTCCACCGGCAGATCGCCGAGGCAACCCAGAACAGTGTTCTGGTGGACCAGGTGGAAGACCTCTGGAACAAGCGTGAAAACAGTTCCATGTGGGCTCGGCTGCATGACCGCATCTTCGATCTCAGCTACCGGGCCAAATGGCTGGATGATCACGCCGAAATTCTGGAGGCGTTGCGCCACCGTAACTCCGAGAAGGCGCGCCTTGCCATGTGGCAGCACCTGGAAAACGTTCGCCTGACTCTGCTTGAGCTTTCGGACGTCGGCGATCCTGATTTCGACGGTTACCTTTATACCCCGGCACAGGCCGCGCCCTGAGCGCCGGGCATCATGTGCGCCATACACAAGACCCCAAACACAAAACGCTGCAGCGATAACAACAAGAAAGACTTCAGGCGATGATCGAAAGCTGGCGCTGGTTCGGACCGCAGGACCCCATCTCCCTGAGGGATATCCGCCAGACAGGTGCACGCGGCATCGTCACCGCCCTGCATGATATTCCCAACGGCACCTTCTGGCCGGAAGAGGAAATCGCGTCCCGCCGTCGCATGATCGAGACAGCCGGCCTGGAATGGGTCGTCACCGAGAGCATCCCGGTGCATGAGGACATCAAGACCGGGGCGCCCGGATGGGAAAAGTGGGCGGTAAACTGGGCGGAGACGGTTCGCGCCCTCGCGCGCCAGGGCATCAGGACGATCTGCTACAATTTCATGCCCGTGCTGGACTGGACCCGGACGGATCTCGACTACGAACTGGAAGACGGTGCAACCGCCCTGCGGTTCGAGTTCGCGGCCTATGCCGCTTTCGATCTGTTCATCCTGCAGCGGGAGGGCGCTGAGGCGGACTATGATGCTGCCGATATTGCGCTTGCCGAGGAACGCTTTGCCCGGATGTCCATCGAGGAGCGGGACAGGCTGACCGCCAATATCATTGCAGGACTGCCCGGTTCGGAAGAAAGCTACACGCTGGAGACATTCCGGGACCGCCTCGCGTCTTATTGTGGTATCGGCCGGGAAGAGCTTTTCCGGAACCTTCAGAACTTCCTTGAAATCGTCGTGCCGGCCGCCGAGGAGGAGGGTGCCGTCCTGGCCATCCATCCGGACGACCCGCCGAGGTCTCTCTTCGGTTTGCCGCGAATTGTCGGATCGCTCGGTGATCTGCAGCGAATTGCCGGCATGAACCCGTCAATGGCAAACGGCTTTACCGTCTGCTCCGGGTCGCTTGGTGTCAGCGCCGGCAACAATATTCCCGAAATCATCGATGCATTGGGTGAGCGGATCCATTTCGCCCATCTGAGGGCAACCAGGCGCGAGCAGGATCCCCGCAGTTTCCGCGAAGATGCGCATCTTGAGGGCGACGTCGATATGGTCGCCATCATTCGTGCACTGCGGCGCATGGAACGACAAACGGGTAAGTGGATCCCGATGCGGCCGGATCATGGGCATCGCATATTGAACGATCTCAGCGGAACCTCGACGCCCGGGTATCCGGCGATCGGCCGGTTGCGGGGACTGGCGGAGCTGCGCGGTGTGACCCGGGCGGTTGATATTCTGGACACAGTCGAAGCGGCGGCTGAATAGGTCATTCGGGCAAGGCAACAACCTTGACCGGGCGCGGTATCCGATTACATCCATCTGCTGAGAAACTTCACGGCAATGGCGATGGCACCGGTCATGCCCGAGATCCCGGAGACCTGAATGGAAAAGAATGTCGATACCCTTGTAGAGGACGGGCGCGATGTCATCCTCATAGAAGGACTGAAAGTCGCGACGCAGATCGGCATTCTGGACAGCGAGAAAAACCGGACACAAACCGTCTGCTTCGATATCGAAATGCAGACCGTTACCGGCTATCGCCGGATTGTGCGCGAAACGGGTGCGTTTGTTTCCTATGCCGACGCGGTCGAATTCATTCTGCAGAAGGCAGCCTCCGGCGGTCATATCGACCTGGTCGAGGATTGGGCTGAAGCCGTTGCGGATTTCGTTTTGACGAATGAGCTGGTTGAAGGCGTCAGCGTGAAGGTCACCAAGCCGGACATCTTTGAGGAAGCCGCGGGTGTCGGCATTCGCATCAAGCGCCGCCGGCCGTCCCGTTGACCTTGCCCTCTCACCGCATTTTCCTATCTGCCCTGAAACCTGCCTGATCCCGCCCGGCTTTTCCGGGCAAGAGGTTCGACACCGGGAGCCCCGCCTCACATGATTTCCGCCGACCGCCTGCTGCCTCTCTGGCTCAAATATCGCGATGCTCTCGAAGCACCGATCCGAACCTTCGAATTTGAAAAGTTTGGCCGGCGGTTCGAGGACCGCACCTATCAGATGGGCGTCCTGAACCTGTCACCGGACAGCACCTATCGCGAAACGGTCTGCCATACCTTCGAAGCGGCGCTTTATCGTGGCCGGCGCATGACGCTGGAGGGGGCGGCGATGGTCGACATCGGCGCGGAGTCGACCGGCGAGACTGCGGACATCGTCGCGGCCGAGCGGCAGATCGACCGCATGCGCCCGGTCGTAAAGGCTCTTGCCGACGAAGGCATTCTTGTTTCCGTTGAAACCTATCATCCGGAAGTGGGCGTCGCCCTGCTGGAGGCCGGAGCAGGAGTGGTCAATCTGACGGGACGCGTTGACGACCCGGCCTTCTACGAGGCGATTGCGAAGCATCAGGCCGGTATCGTCCTGTGTTACACGCCGGGCAAGAATGCCCGTTCCGACGATTACCTGCCGCCAGCTGAAGATATCTTCGATCACCAGCTCACATTCTTCCGCGAGAGGGTCCATCTGGCCACGGAAGCCGGGATCGAGCGGCTGTGGGTTGATCCCGGCTTCGGCTTTGCGCTGCACTTGCCGGACGGGCCGGACCGGATCCGGTATCAGACCGACAGTATTCTCCAGTCGTTCCGCCTGCGGGAACTCGGTTGGCCGGTGACCGTGCAGTTGACCGGGGCAGTGTATCTGTTCCGTGATGAAGTTCGGGTCGCGCAGACCAGCGCGGCAACTCTGGCCGTCATGTCGAGGGCAAACCTGGTGCGCAGCCATGAAGTGCCGCGCGTGCAGCCGGTCCTGAACCTGCAGGATTTCGCCTGAAGAGTTGGCCGCTTCCTAGAGTCTGTTTCTTGAGGGGCAAGCCGAGACAAGCCCGAGCCAACCGGAGGAGCGCATATGGCAACCGACAGGATCGCACTGGTGACAGGGGCCGGCAAACGGCTCGGCAAGGCCATCGCCAGGGGGCTGGCGAATGAGGGTTATGCCATGGGCCTCCATTACAACTCTTCTGCCGAGGGTGCGCAGGAGCTTCACGACGAGATTGTCACCGAGGGCGGCAAGGCCGCACTCTTGCAGAAAGACCTGAGCCGGCCGGAGACGGCCGGTGGCCTGATCGAGGACACTGCCGCTGCACTGGGTGGACCGGTCGAGGTGCTGGTGAATTCCGCATCCGCATTCAACACAGACAGCTTGTCTGACCTGACGATCGATACCTGGCAGTTCCTGATGAACGTCAATGCGGCCGCGCCGGTATTCCTGATGCAGGCATTCGCCAACCAGGATCCCTTGCCGGCAGGCGGCGCGATCGTGAACATGCTCGACACCCAGATGCTTTCGGCGTCCCCGGAACGGTTCAGTTATTTTTGCGGAAAGTTCGCGCTCGACGGGGCAACCCGTCTGGCGGCCTACGATCTGGGACCCAGGGGCGTTCGCGTGAATGCGGTTGCTCCGGGCCTGATCCTGCCGAGCGACCAGACCCAGGAAAACTTTGACGCTAGGCAGAAGCTGACGCCAATGGGGCCGGGCCTCGGGCCTGATGATGTGGTTGATGCGGTGATCTATCTGGTTGGGGCCAAACAGGTGACCGGACATACGCTGGTGGTGGATGCCGGGCAGCGGCTGATGGGCTTCGGAAACGCGCCAATCGGATGAAACTGAGGAAATCCTTGGGATTTCATGGTTAGCGAATGGTTAATATCCACTGCCTCGAAAGTGGGGCAAATTTTCTTTCAAAAAAAATCAAAACCGGTGTTGACGGGTTGGGTTGGTCTGCGTATAACCCGGTTCATCGACGGCGGCAACGTCGCTGGCGACAGGGTTTTGTGACCTTAATTCCAGAAAATTGGTCCTAG
>NZ_JAAXCR010000007.1:0-128225 GCF_012273635.1 Labrenzia sp. PO1 | reverse complement strand
CAGTCATGTATGGGCTGCACGAACAGGCCGAATACATGAACGCACCCGCCGATGAAGATCACGTTCAAAACACTTGCGCCCGCGGGGCCGTCTATACATGAAGCTCTCGACGAAACCGTTCTGTGGCCTGCTGCCGGTTTCGTGGACACCGAGTTAAGGTGTTTGCCATGAAACTGGAGGGATGGAATGCAACGAAGGAAGTTCAGCCGCGAGTACAAGCTTGAGGCGGTAAAGTTGGTGCGGGAGCGCGGCGTCAGTGTTGCGCAAGCAGCCCGCGATCTGGATGTCCATGAGAATGTGCTGCGCAAATGGGTCAAGGACTATGGCACTGACCCGGCGCAGGCTTTTCCAGGACACGGGCAGATTAAGCCAGAACAACTTGAAATCGCAAGGCTGCGTAAGGAGGTCGCCAAGCTGAAAGCGGAGCGAGACATTCTAAAAAAGGCCGCCGCCTACTTTGCCAAGGACGTGATATGAAGTTCGCGTTCATTGCAAAGCACCGTTCTATCTGGCCGGTGGCATGGCTCTGCGAAGCGTTGGGTGTATCGCGTTCCGGCTTCCATGCCTGGCTAAATCGTACTCCGAGCCAACATGCCCGGTAGGACGAGGTTCTGCTCGACAAGATCAAAGGCAGCTTCAAGGACAGCGACCGCACCTACGGTGCTCGGCGTGTCTGGCATGACCTTCTTGCGGAAGGGCTTTCCTGTAGTCTGCATCGTGTCGAGCGGCTGATGCGCGGCAATGCATTGAGAGCAAGGTCTAGAAGCCGTGGCTTTCCGAAAGACGGTGGTGAGCGCTCGCTCATTATGCCGAATGTTCTGGATCGTCAGTTCGCGGCAGACAGACCGAACCAGAAGTGGGTGGCCGATTTCACCTATCTATGGACGGCTGAGGGCTGGCTCTATGTGGCCGCGGTCATCGACCTGTTCTCTCGCCGTGTCGTCGATTGGGCGATGAACAACAGCATGACCTCTCAGCTCGTAACCGACGCGCTGATCATGGCCATCTGGCGCAGAGGCAAGCCGGATGTGCTGTTGCATCATTCGGATCAGGGTAGCCAATACACCAGCGAGCAGTTCCAACGCCTCATGGCCGACCACGGTATCACCTGCTCGATGGGCCGGTCAGGAAATGTCTGGGACAATGCTGCGATGGAAAGCTTCTTCTCATCCCTGAAAACAGAAAGGACGGCACGCAGGATCTACAGAACCCGAAACGACGCCAGGGCCGACGTGTTCGACTACATTGAGCGCTTCTACAATCCAAAGCGTCGACATTCGACATTGGGTTATCTCAGCCCGATGGAATTTGAAAACAAGGTGGGATTAGCTTAACTCGATGTCCGAAAAACCGGCAGCAGGCCAATCCACCAACTTCGGCTCACTCCACCGAGCCTGCGCACAGCCAAAGATCGAGCCAATTCGGAATGACACTGGAACAGACCGGCGCCAAACCAATCTTAGGCATGAGCGTTTCAGGTTACTCAACGAGAATACTTCGGACCGTTTTGCAGCATGTCCACAAAAATTTCAGCGTTTGAAATAGTTTACTAAAAAACGTAAACTTTCGACTGGCCAAGAACAGCGCTTTGGCGGCTTTGTTTACAAAATTTCCATATGCACCAAAGCCAAATTTGCTGAAAAGCTTGGATTTCTTTGCTCCCAACAAACAGTTTACACTTTTAACCGTCCTACAATGCGGATGACGATCAACAGGCTTCTGGCCGGCACCGGCCGGAAGTCTGAATTCGATCGCACACAAAGCTTAGCCGGGAGTTCGCCCAGGCCGGTTCCCACCGGCCACAGCGCGGCTCCCGGCGCCCAAACGAAAGAACCCGCCCATCGGAAACGATCGGGCGGGTTTTGGTTGTTCAGCCTGCCTGCGCGACTAGTTGCAGGCTTTCGAATAAGCTGCCACTTCCCATTGAAAACAAATTGACTGGGCTATGCCCGATCTACTTTTTCACGCTTAGCGGGATCGTCAGGGTGAGATACGCCGACGTCCCTTCGAGACGGTTTTCCGCAGCGAATTCCCGGTAAACCTTCACGCGTGTCGAGACCGGTGTCTGGCCAAGCTGGAAATTGTAGCCGGTCGTGCCACCAAGAGCGGCAACGCGTCCCTCGAAATCGCCGAGCCTGGCGCCGGATCCGCTGTCGGCTGTAATCTGGTCGTAGTAATAGCCGACCAGCCCCGCCGAGAACTGGGGAGAAAAGGTTTTGGTGAGCGCCCCTTCGAAGTGAAATTCTGTTCCGGTGGTGTAGTTTGTGGCCGGGTTTTCGCCGTTGAAGGTGAAACCGGCTACACCGGAAACCTCCCAACCGCTTTTGGGCTCGAACCAGGTTACGCCACCGTTGATGTCGAGCCCCCAACGGTTGAAGGCAACGTTGGCAATCTCGCCTTTCTGGTAGTCCCCCACCGGCACGTTGACGAGGAAACCCGTCGTCCAGTGCCAATTGCCGTTGTGCCAGCCCAGCGAAGCGCCAACCACGGGGTCACCAATCGTGAACACCGTATCGCTGACAGACGCTCCGAGAATTCCGCCGGCATCAAGTGAAGCATCGACGGATTGTCCACCCCAGGGAACGGTCGCCTGCAGGGCAAGGCTGCCCCCAAGAACGCTTGTCGGCACAACCCACAAGCCAGTTGCGAGATCGATATAGGCGGTCGCGTCGACATTGCCGATAACCCTGCCGCCAACAGGCAGGTCACGGCTCGCCCCGGCAGATCCTGAATAGAAATAGACGTCATTTTGAAAGTAGACACCCGGCCCGGGCAGCACCGCCGCAAATGGCCCCTTGGACCCAAGCAGATAAAAACCGACACCGCTTTCAGCCGAGTTTGCCTGCTGCGATGTGCCCGCAAGGCACATCAGTGCGAACAGCGACACCTTCAAGGTGAGTGAGTGTCTGCGTGCTTTGCTGGTTCTTGTCTCGCCCACGTCCGCCTCTCCTGCCTCAAAAGTCGCTACGGGTTTGCTGCGTGGCCCTGTGTGTCGGTTTCCACTTGCTTGCGCACTTACCGCCCGTTTGACAGAGCGACTTTTGCATGAAGGCAGTCCTCTACTCTCATACTCACCAGTCTGCCGGGCCACCTTTTCAATACGAGCTCCCAACACCCGAAGAAAAAGAGCACCTTCAATTTGGTAGCGAAGCTCCAGTATGCAATTTTCCCGGGATATTATCCAGCAACGAATTGGGCCTCGTTTTGCGTTAATCGTCAACGTTCACTGATCTGTCTGGTCGGCGCAACTTTGGAAGTCATTGCCACCATGTCCCGAAATCACCAGCTCACTTTCCTGTGGCATGTACCTTCCATGTTCGAACACTCGCATTAACTCACACCCAAAGTTTGCATACGGCATTTTTGCAATCCATTTGACGTATGGGATCATTGGGCTGTTTGATGGACTTATCGTTCGTGAAGGAGCCGCGTGATGTTGAAACTTATTGCGGCAGCAGCACTTGCTGCCTGCCTGGCCCCGGTAGCTGCCACAGCCCAGGAACCAGACAAGCCAAATATTCTCGTCATCTGGGGGGATGACGTCGGGATGTGGAACATCTCGGCATACCACCGAGGCATGATGGCAGGCGAAACGCCGAATATCGACAGGATCGCAAACGAAGGCATGCTCTTCATGGACCATTATGCCCAGGCGTCCTGTACCGCAGGCCGGGCGGCCTTCATCACGGGCCAGTACCCGCTTAGGGTCGGCCTGTCCACCGTCGGTCTCCCTGGTGCGCCACAAGGTCTTTCGACCGAAGATCCGACACTGGCCGAAATGCTCAAACCCCTGGGGTACCGCACCGGACAATTCGGAAAGAACCATCTTGGTGACCGGGACGAACATCTACCCACCAACCACGGGTTCGATGAATTCTTCGGGATCCTCTACCACCTGAACGCCGGGGAATATATCGAGCAGGTGGATTATCCGGCACAGGCTTTCGAGGATGCGAACCTGGCACAGCGAGGCATCATTCACAGCTTTGCAAAAGCAGATGGTGGTCAGGAGATCGAGGATCTCGGGCCCTTCGGCCAGGAAGTTCAGCGCAACCTTGACCAGGACGTGCTTGAAGAAAGCAAGCGCTTCATTACGGAGGCTGTCTCCGCCAACGAGCCGTTCTTCGTCTGGCACAACACCACCCGCATGCACTATCGCACCAACCTGAACGACCACTATGACGGCATCACCGGCACCGGCAATGTTTATGCCGACGGCATGGTGGAACTGGACGACGACGTGGGTGAGCTTCTGAACCTGCTGGATGAACTTGGCGTCGCCGACAATACGATGGTGATGTTCTCCACCGACAACGGTGCGGCGTCCAACTCCTGGCCCGACGGCGGCAACCAGCCTTTCCGGGGGGAAAAGGGCGTGGGCGGTTATGAAGGCGGCTTCAAGGTGCCCATGGCAGTGCGCTGGCCCGGAGTAACGCCCGCAGGAACCACCACCGGCGAACTTATGACCATGGAGGACTGGATCCCGACCATCATGTCTCAACTGGGTCAGCCCGACATCAAGGAACAGCTGCTGGCAGGTGCGGACATTGGCGGCAAGACATTCAAGGTTCATCTGGACGGCTATGACCAGACCCCGTTGCTGACCCAAACCGGGCCTTCCAACCGGATGGAGTTCTTCTATTTCACTGAAACCACTTTCCACGGCCTGCGCTTCGGGGAATGGAAGTTCCTGTTCACCAGTCAGGACCGTTGGTTCAACGGCAACCAATACGAAATGACCTCCCCATTGATCACGCGCCTCGATCTCGATCCCTTTGAACGGTTCCACGACGCCCGGGGATTTGACGAATGGCAGGAGAACAGGTCCTGGGCCATCGGTCCGGCACTCGGCCTGGTGAACAAGTTTGTTGCCTCCTTCGAGGAATTCCCGCCGCGGATTGCCAGTTTCTCCACGTCTGTTGAGGACATGTCGAAGCGGATCATGAACGCTGCGCCGCCACCGCAGTAAGCTGAGCAAGCGGCAGATCTTCAATTCCACGAACACAGCCTTAGGACCACAAAGTCCGGAAGGCAAAAATGCGAGGCAACAGGCGCGGCGTGCGAAGAGCATCGGAGGTCTGCCACCCCGAAATGAAAACAGGGATCGCTCAACCTTCTTCCTGCCCGCGCGCAGTCCCGCCTGTGACCGCTTTCGCTGCCAATCAGCTTCGGAAAGCCAGAAGTCCGTTAGACGTGTAGGTGCCCCCGGAGACGGGTCACGCCGTTGCATGCGCTCTCCGATGACACGATGCCTTGCTGCGTGCTACTTTCCACTTCTGGAGGAGCCAGATGTCTGAGGTTCTGCTGTTTCACCATGCGCTTGGCTTGACTTCCGGGGTGCTGAAGTTTGCAGACGATCTGCGACAGGCCGGCCACAAAGTGCACACCCCGGATTTGTTCGAGGGTAATACGTTCAACAGCATCGAGAAGGGCCTCGCCTTCATCGAGGAAACCGGCTTTGACGAGATGCGTGAACGCGGTGTCCGTTTGGCAGATGAACTCCCCCACGATCTCGTCTACGCGGGTTTCTCGTTTGGTGTGCTGCCGGCGCAGAAGCTAGCTCAAACCCGGCCTGGAGCACGGGCTGCCTTGCTGATCCACTCCTGCCTGCCGATCAGCGGTGACTGGTCTTTTGGACCCTGGCCTAACGGCGTCCCTGTTCAAATCCACGCTATGGACAATGATCCTTTTTTCGTCGGCGAAGGTGACATCGATGCCGCGCGCGAGATCGTTGAAACGGCAGGGGATGCGGCTCTTTTTCTCTATCCCGGAGAGGAGCACTATTTCGCTGACAGCTCGCTACCATCGTTTGATGCAGAAGCGTCTGCTCTGCTCACCCGGCGGGTCATTGAATTCCTGCAACGCGTCTGAGGAAACCAGGAGGCCAAACTGCTGCGGTTGCTGCTTCTGACACCGGACAGTCTTCTTGACCCGCATGGCGCCCTCAGACCCTTCGTCTGTGAGGCACTGGATGCGATTGGCCAGATGAGAGGTGAAACGGGAGCTCCGCTTGCCTTCGCTCTGGTTGTTCGCTCGTCAAATGACGCAGCTGCAGTCTTGTCCACCTTGAGAGAGCTACAGCTTCCAGCTGGCTCCTCCCAGGTCATTGAGACGAACAAACCCGGTGTTGACGCAACAATCCTGGGAGAATTGCGGGAACGTTTCGCGGTAAATGATCCCGCATCGGAATGTGTTTTGGTCGACACCAGACCCGGCAGCACGGACGCCGCTCTCCCGCCAGGTTTGCCGAAACTACTTCTGGAAGAGACTGGCGCCGATGGAATGTCTGGCTGGCCGGCAATGCTATTGAAGATTGCCCGGAAAACCGGAAGAAACGCGGCCGATAACCTGCAACTGGTGCTGCCGGTTCTGGCGGCCGCGGAAGGTGTTGTCGACCTCCAGCAAGTTTCGTTCCGCCCGGAGCGGATCGAAGCAGAAGGTCATTGCCTGATATCCGTGGAAGACAGCGCACTTGGCGCCCTCTCCGGCCTGTTCCTGAACCTTCCCACCTCGTTTGTCATTGAACAGCCCGACAGCCCTCACCCTGTCGCATTCAAAGAGGTTGCTGAAGACACGATCCAGGAGGCAAAGGCCTACATTCAAAGTCTGCGGGCCAATGGCCAGCTTGAGATGGCACCAGGTGAGACAGGCCAAGCTGAAGCAGGAGAGCTTGAAGGCATGGCATCGCCACTGCTCGGTCAACCGACGCACTATGTCGAAACTGATGAGACCGGCAGACGCATACTTCGGCGAAGGGGCTTCAACTGATCAAGTGCACAGGAAGGCCCTTGCCGTGCCTGGAAGAGCGTGACACCGGCAATTGAAACGCTTTCGGAGCAATCGACGCTCCTCCCCCACGTTACTGACCACATGGCTCACGGCACCGATCGTATCGTCGCCCGCCTGGCTGTGGGCCTCTTCTGAAATCTGACCGGCGGCATGCAGGCTGAAGACAAAGCTTTGCGCCTCGACAGCGGATTGCCGAACCGTCTCCACCTCGCCCAGCAGGGCGGCATTCCCGTTTTGCTCACCGATGAGGACATCTTCCTCAACGTAGCAATAGACGCCTTCCAGATCACTGGCGACATCTGCGAGCGAGACTTTCTGGCGCCGCCGAACGGCTGCTACCGACTGGTCGCCAAGCTGAACCCGGCTGCCGTAGAACCGCTGATCCGTATCATCTCCGGTGACTTCCAGCAGGCTGCGGCGGGACGCCTGTGTCAGTACATCACGAACGGAATGAACGGTTTCCGAAGGCGGCCGACCAGCCAGAACCACTGTGGGGGATGTCAGTTGTTCGGCATTCAACAGCACATTATGGCTCTCGAACCCGTCCCGGATCGCCTGGGCATTGACCCCGGCATTGCGCATTCCGTCCGCAATCAGCATGGCGTTGCCGACAGCCTGGAAAAATCGAGGTTTAAGTGGCGCCGTACGCGCGGCAGCAACCAGCAACTCTCCCGCCGTCCTTGCCGCCGCCAGCAATCCTTTTTCGCTCTCCACACCGCGCGACTGATAGATGTTCGTCAGCGTGTCGTAAAAACAACCGCTGAAGATCATGCCCAGCGAGTGTACTTCGTTGATCAGAACGCCCGGGCCACCTGACACCGGCAAGGAGGCCGGCATCACCCATTGATGTGTGTTGAGAGCGCGCCGCGGGACCGCCGCATTGTGATTTGCGTCGACCAGGACGGCAATACCGTGGGACAGATCCTCTGCAGTGGACTCGACAAAGTTCTTCTGTCTCAACAGCCCTTGATCCACAAGCACCTTGCGGGTCGCCTCGTCCTGAAGCGCGACAAGAATTGCGATGCAGTCTCCAAAGGCTTCGTGAAAAGCACCCGGCTCCGCCTGAAAAGCCCCCCAAAGATCCGGGCGGATTGCATCCAGAAAGGCATGGCCCGCCTCGTGTGCGACAACATCCGTACTTGCCCCCGAGCGGTAACTGTCTCCCCCGGCAGCATCCACCTGAAAAAAGGAGAGCGAAAGCCTGTCGTAAAAGGCATTGAGCTGGGGCTGCCCCGGTGTTTTGTGTTTCAGCCGCAGGGTTTTCCCGTTCTGCCACGTGGTCAGCGTGCTCCCGTCGATCAACTCCCAAAGGTCGATGGCTCTGAGAGCGGCCTCGCGGCATTGCCAGAACAGAAAGCCGTCGCTGTCAGTTGGATATGTGTCTTCCGGGACGGAGCCCAGATAGACATACCGGGCCAGTTCATCTGGTCGCTCAGCATGCGCCTCGATAACGGCTGCAGGCGGGTGTCCGGCTCTCGGGTCGTTCGGAATGAAATTGATCGGCATGATTTCCTCCTCTGACCGTCAATGGCGTGTCCGGACAGGTTGGCTTGTTGCAGCAAGCGGCTTGGTGTGGCGCAGACTGTGCCCGTTTGGTCCGCGTCCTCCTGGCAGGAGCGACACCCCCAGAACAGTTTCCAGTGCCGGAGGCAGGCGCCAGACTGGTGCGGCAGGCGGTGCAATCCGGTCGGCGAAAAGATAGAGACCTGTCAGCACCATCACGGCAATATGGCCGGTCTCCACCTGCAAAGGCACAAGCATCCAGGGCCAGCAAGCAAACACACAAGCCGCCCCGGTTCGAAGACCGAACCAGCAACCATCAGCCTGTGCCTCCTGTCCGAAAGCTGCCATCCGGCTAGTACCGTGGCACCTGTTTCTGGCCCATTGGGCGAGCGGGGACATACTCCAAGCGACAGCGACACCGAACGCCAACGACAGGTCGATCCAGGTGCCGGCAAGCGCCAGGACAAACGCCAGTGGCACAAGCAACAGGCCCGACAAAATCCAGACGCAGAGATAACCGAGCAGAAAGGCAATACTTGCAGCCACCCTTTGGGACGCATGCACCACTCGGCCGACATAAGACAGATTGGCAGCAACCAGCGGCACCATCATGGCCACGACCATCAGGATCCAGTCCGCGGCTACCGCTTGCAAGATCTGCGAGAATTGAAGGTTCGATGCGGGCAGGAAAACGGATTGCGCAACATTCAGACGCCCGCAAAGAGCCGCGACGTTCGAAGCTGGTTGTGCGAAACCGAGCAGGAGGTAGCTGCCCGCGCTCAAGGCAACCAGCCAGGGCATTGCGCCCCGACTGGTCTGCACGGCAAAGGCTGCCAGCCGGGACATGTCATCTAACCCTGAGACGGTAGATGCTGATCCGGTCGACGGTAATTTCCGACGAGGCTCCCTCTGGCTGAACTAGGCTAACTTCGAGCTCCTGGATTGCAGCACCAGCACGCGCCTGCATGGCCGCAACCTTGTCGGTGATTTCCACGGTTGATGACAGGCCGTTGCCTGCGTGCGAACCGTCGGTTGAACTGG
Organism: Labrenzia sp. PO1; assembly: GCF_012273635.1. Lineage (NCBI taxonomy): Bacteria > Pseudomonadati > Pseudomonadota > Alphaproteobacteria > Hyphomicrobiales > Stappiaceae > Labrenzia > Labrenzia sp. PO1. The sequence continues at coordinate 118,892 of NZ_JAAXCR010000007.1, read as the reverse complement.
CCTTTCCAAGGCCGAAGAACACCAGAGTTTCGTTGATTTCCGCATCCGGTATGCCTGGCGCAACAACACGAACGGACAGAACACCGCTCGGAGTGTTCCCCCGGACACCTTCAACGTTGAGATAAAGTCGCTCCGCTGCGGCCGGAGCTGCAGCAGCAAGGGCAGCAGTTGGCGCTGCAGCCAGTTTCACGCGTGCCGTTACCGGACTTGCGGTAACCTGCAGCACCTCGTCGTTTGCCCCGACGAGTGTCGAAGTGCCCCGACCTGTCGGTGTGGTGGCCATTGCAATCCCCACGGTGGGCGTAATGCCCGTTCCATCGATCAGATTATCATAGACCGGCGCAAGAGCCGCGCCCGGCAGCGTGTCTTCCGGCGTGAAAATGGAAATATTTTGCTGTGCGTCCGGCATCGCAAACTGGCGCGGGAACGGCCCGTTGAGCCAGGGCCGGCTGGTTTCCTGGGAGTTGCCTCCCCCGGTCATCCAGGCCGCCCACAATCGGTCGATGTTGCAATGGTGAACCCAGAAGATCGGATCGAGACCGGCAAAATCCGGATCGTACATCCAGCCGGTCGGACTGGGCGGTACGTTGCCGCCCACCATGACATGCACGAAATTGTGCGGGTCACTTTCGACCGCACCATAGGCATTGCCCTGCTGGTCGAATCCGCTGATAGGACCGCCATATCCAAGCGTCCCGGGGATTGATGTATAAACGGTCTGCGTGGTTTGCGCGTCGAGCGAAATGTCTACATTGATCCAGGCCTGCGGACCAAGTTTCACGGCAGGGCCACGAAACGCGTTGGCCAACGGGTTCGGCGTGTTGTCACCCGGAATGGTGCTGTCCAGAAACTCCTGCGGATAGTCTCGAGACGCAGGATCAGACCCGTTGAGATAATTCCAGTATGGCAAAGCCCATGTAGTCGGACCGCCCTGGCTGACAATCCAATCTGCCAGGATTGCCTCGAACGCATGCAGATAGCCCCTGTGCCAGGGCAGGAAAAACCAACCCGCATGCTGACACTGGTTGAACATCAATCGTTGCTCGTCGGCGTTTGGCGCCGGCGTGGTCGGTGAAAGGATGTTCTGATCAATCCAACCTTGAGGATTGATGCCGTGGATCGCAGCCAGGTAGAGCCAGCTTGTCCGATCACGCAACTGGCGCGACCGCAGTTCACCAACGGCTCGCGCATACCAAAGCATCGTGTCGGACCATGGCCCGCCGAGCTTGGCAATGTCTTTTCTTATGCCTGCCATTATTTCCTCCCATTGAAAACTCGAGAGAACAGTCATCTGAATTTTGAAAAGCGAAAATTTACTTGCGGCGCCTGCAAATCAAAAGCGCATCAATCTGTTTTTCAAACAGGCAGCTACGTTAGCATGAAATAACGAAGATGTAACGCCCCAGGTTGACGGAATGCGGCAGCAATACCATTACGTGTATTGAAAGTTGCAATATTCCAAGATCCCCCTCTTCCCGGCGTTCGAAGACGAAATCACTTCGCCTGGCTAGATAGCCGACCACACGGATCAATGACCTCCGCCGGTACCGGCAGGTGCCGGTTTCGGTTCCCCCACGAAAGAGAGCGCGGCGACAAAGGCAAGGACCAAGCCTGTCAGGATCAGGAAAACAACCGAAAAGGACAGCCGGAAGGCTTCACGAGTGCCAATTGCACCGAGAGCGCATCGCCTCCCTATTTTCCGACGACCGCGTGCAAGTGCGCATCTAAAAAATCAAATTTAAATATTTAAGGAAAACTTCCCTAGCGTAATAAATGTATTGCTTTACAGATGGCAAGATTGAAGGCAAGCTAGAAGCGACAAAAGGAAATATATTATCAAGCACGCAAGTGGACACAGAGCGACTTCGCCTGACCATGGCGCAGATCGCATTGAAAACGCGTGTGAAAACCTATCCATGTGAAACAATCATTGTTAATTACCTCATTATTTCTGCGAAAAATTGGTGCCTAATCTTTTATTTTAGACTGTTTTCAGGTGGAGCGATTTTGTCGCTACGAGGAAATTCATGCAGGCAGCCGCTGAATACCGAAAGCCCGTAAGGCTATTCGAAAAATGGGAGAATCGGCAGAAAGTAATACTTTTTGCCGACGTAGTTGGATCTGCGCGGCTGTTTACGACTGCCGACAATGCATCCATAGGAGCTTGGCTCTCCTTTGTCGCCTACCTGAAAGATGACCTTCTGCCGGAACACGATGGCAGGCTCGTGAAGTCATTGGGCGACGGCATTCTGGCTGAAATCGAGCACGCAACGAGTGCAGTCCGATTTGCAATGCGTCTCACCACGGAACTGGCAAAGGTCAACGAGCAACTCCCTGCCGTGAACCGGTTGCAGGTTCGCATCGGTATCGACACCGGCGACGTGCTCACCACCGGCGATGACGACATTTATGGCAGCCACGTCAACATTGCCGCCCGTCTCATGTCACTTGCCCGGCCCGGAGAGATTGTTGCCTCCGCCGAAGTCAGGGATGCTTTGGCAAGCGAACTCGATGCAGAATTCGAGGATCTTGGTGATTGCCACCTCAAGAATGTCGCGGAGACGGTGCGGGCCTTCAGGGTTCATCCCGTGGGAACCCACCCGAGCATTTTCCCGTTACAGCAATTCGAAGACCTGTTCCCCACCGTCGCGGTTATTCCCTTCACGCCACGCAGCAGATCAAGAGACAATTACGTGCTCGGTGAAGTGCTCGCAGAGGAATTGATTGTCGCATTGTCCCGGTCCTCGGAACTCAATGTCATTTCCCGCCTTTCGACGACAGGTTTTCGCATGCGGAACATCTCCCTTGCCAAGATCTCGGAGACGCTTCAGGCGGATTTTGTCCTGTCGGGGACCTACAGCGGTGATGCGAACCACGTAATTCTGGACGCGGAACTCGCCGACGCAAAAACCGGGCGCGTGATCTGGTCGGATCGCCTGAGCGAGGAGGTTCCTACCCTCCTTAGCGATTCATCCGTCATGTATCAGTTCGCCAAGGACTGCCACGCGGCAATCTTCCGGAGCGAGGTGCAACAGGCACTGTCCTGCCCGATGCAGACACTCGATGCCTATTCGCTTCTCATGAGTGCGATCGGACTGATCTACAGGCTCTCGCGCCATCATTTCGAATACGCCGCCGAACTTCTTGACGAACTGATTCACCGTTCGTCGCGCCAACCCGCAATGGCCCTGGCATGGAAGGCAAAATGGCACGTTCTGGCGGTTCAACAGGGGTGGACGGATTCGCCAGAGCGCGAAAAATCCCTAGCCTTGAGCTGCACGCAAACCGCGCTCGACCACGACCCGACAAATGTCACGGCCCTTGTGTCCGAAGGATTTGCCCTCACAAATCTCGCGCACAAGCTCGAAGAAGCTGAACAGCGTTACAACATGGCCCTCGAGTACAATCCGAATTACGCCATGGGTCGCCTGCTGCGCGGCACTCTCTTCGCGTTCAAGGGAGCTGGCGAGGAGGCTGTCAAGGACACGGAACTGGCCCTCCGCCTGTCTCCCATCGATCCCTACAGGTACTTTTTCCTTTCGCTTGCGGCATCCGCCTGCGTTACGGCCGAAAAATATGACCGCGCTCTCGAGTTCGCCAACCAGTCGCTCCGCTCCAACCGCGCGCACACCTCGACGCTGCGTGCCAAGGCTGTCGCGGAAATGCGCCTTGGACACACCGGACTGGCAGCTCAGACCATCAGCGAACTGCGCGAGCGTCAGCCGGATCTGACCGTAAGCCGCTGGCTGAAGAATTCGCCAAGTGCGCAGTTTCAGGTTGGGAAGGACTTCGCCGAAACCCTAAGGCAAGCCGGACTGCCACCCTGAGAATGGAGCGGAACCGGCCAATCGAAAAGGTAGGGAGAGTTAGTCATGACACCTAGGGAAACAGCATATCCGGCAGGCGGCTTCGGGGGCTTTGGAGGATTTGGGGGCTTCGGCGGCTTCGGGGGATTTGGCGGGTTCGGAGGGTTTGGGGGCTTCGGGGGATTTGGCGGTTTTGGCGGGTTCGGCGGCGCCCCTTCCTTCGATTCACCGCTGATCGTGAACGCGCTGATCACCAATCACGATGGCATTGCCGGAACCTGGCAGACTGTTACGGCGGCCATCCAGGAGAACTGCCCGGAATACGATGCTTTTCTAGGCCGCCTCTCTCCGGAAGTCCGGCAAAGCATTTACACACTTGAACTGGCATCGAGGCTCGGCTTCACCTTCAAGTTTGAGGGAACGTGCTCCGGAACGGCTCAGGTATGGCACCTGAACGTGACCGGCAACCCTGACGGGACCGATACGCCACTCGCGGCTTATGCCATGCTTGCCAGGATGTCTCGCCCAACCATGGCGATCTTCAAGAAGCAGCTCGATCTCGTGGCAAATTATGCAGACCTGCGGCAGGATCGTGCGGCTGAAATTATCGCCCAACTCAGCACACCTGTTGAATTTCTGCGGTCAATCGCATACATCGCACCGGCTCGAACACCATATACGATCGAGCTGCTGGCAACTGCGCAGGGTCTCGCCAACCTGGTGGAGATGCGGATCAAGTATGCCCTGGCCTGCAAGCGTCCGATAGAAGTCTCCCCGCAGATCCAGCCGATGATCCTGACGCCCACGCATGGCACCCTGCCGAGCGGTCATTCAACGGAAGCCTTCACGCTGGCCCGGGTTCTTTGGCTCCTCCTGAGGGATGCCGGTGTCGTGCCTTATGACGACACGATCTGGGGCAAGATGTTCATGCGGCAGGCCTCGCGCATTGCAGTAAACCGCACCGTCGCGGGTGTACATTTTCCGGTCGACAGCGAGGCCGGCGCAATTCTCGGACTTACACTCGGCGCCTATTTCGCGGGTCGGTGCCAGGGTTCCAATGAAATCAAGGGATGGGCTTTCCACGGCGACCAGTATCCTGACAGCCGGGATTTCGACTGGACGCAGCTCTACGATCCGGCGACCCACACGCAGAAGGACCCGGGAGCCTGGGCCGACGAAACCACAACATCCCTCACCGGCACGACCATTCAATCCAGGCCGCTGGCCTGGCTGTGGAACCGCGCAAAGCAGGAATGGCTGGACCTGAGGGAACCCTGTGCCGGTGGCAGCAGCGGTGGCGGAACACTCGAGGATGGTGGGGATGGTGCCTCGCCTTTGGAAGACGACGGCTCGTGATCGCATAGCAAAGTCGAACCGGAGGTCAAGTCATGTCGGATACCAACGGAACCCTTGATGAATTTTCAATCGATCCGGTCACGAACTGGCGGCTGGCTGTTGCAGCAAAGTTCGGATCCGGAGAAGAAAACACTTGGTGGGACATCCTCGTCGAGCTCGATGACATCTCACTCGATGATCTGATCGCCAGGGCCAAGGATATCGGCGGTGGCAACGGGCTTGAGGATGCAGTCCTCATCCCGAATTTCTATACCGCGCAACAGCGCGCGGCCAAAGAAGCGATCCTGTATCCCTCACTCTACGCAAAAGACCTCTTCTTGCAGGAAGCGACGAGGAACGCGGGACAACTCGGAATAAAACGCATCATCCTTGGGACTGTCGTTCCGGTTGGACAGCTCGACACGAGCGCGCAGATCATGCCCGGCAATCTGCCGGAAATATTTGTCGAGGATGGTTCCGTTGTTACCGCTGTCATCGACAACGGCATCGCGTTCGGCCATGAACTTTTCCGGAAAACCGACCCAAATACGTCACGCGTTTCCTTTGCCTGGATCATGGACGCCAAACCGCGGACCGGCACCCTCGTCGTCCCGCAGGGCCACGCCCTTGCCAGGAGTGAAATCGACGGATTGCTTGCCGCGAACACGGCCAGCGGGCTCCTCGATGAGAACCGCTTCTACAGTCAGTGCGGATTGATCGACTACAGTTGGCCCGGGCTCAAGCCGGCCGCCATGCGAGTGTCCCACGGCACCCATGTGATGGGACTTGCCACCGGTTACCAACCCGGCACGAAGGACAACACGCGCCCCATCATCTGCGTGCAGCTGCCAACCAATCTCACCATGGATGTCAGCGGAGCGCAGATCCTGCCAGCTCTGGGACGCGCGATCGACTTCATCAAGATACACGCGGAACGCTACCGGCTCGAGACCGATCACGGCAAGCGGATCCCGCTGGTGGTCAATTTCAGTTTCGGGAATTTTGCAGGACCGCACGATGGTACCGGTCTGATCGAAGCGAAGATCGATCACGAGCTTCACTCGACCACCCAGCGTGAAATCCAGGTGGCTCTTCCTGCCGGGAACGGCAATCTGGCGCGCACCCACGCGGAGATTACCTTTACGGATGAGGATACGGGTAACGTCAGGCCCGCCAGCCTAGACTGGCGCATTCAACCTGACGACCGCAGCGCGAGCTACGTCGAAATCTGGATGCCGCCAAAGGAGAACCCCGACAACCTTGTGAGAGTGCGCGTTACGCCTCCCGTGGGACCGAGGAGTACGCCGGTTTCAACAGTGCCTGGAGAGACTGCGATCCTCCATTCCGGAGACAACGTGGAATTCGGCCGGATCCTCTACACACCTCCCCACGCGCCAACCTGGCGCGGTTGCATTGTCGTCGGCGTTCACCCGACCTTTCATCACGACGTCACGGATGACTTGGCACCTTCCGGTGTCTGGAAAATCGAAATCGAGAATGTTGCCCTGACCGAAACCGATCGGGTTCAGGTCTGGATCCGGCGCGACGAAACCTTGCCCGGGTTCCCGGCATTTGGACGCCAATCCTATTTCGACAATGACGACTATCAGCGTTTCGACAGCTTTGGAGCCCCCTTGCCGATCGATCCGCCCGGATCCGATTGCCTAGTCAAGCGCAGCGGCACCATAAGCGGCTTTGCCTGCGGCGAGTTTCCCGCCGTTCTTGCTGGATATGTCGAAACCCGCAACGATCTGGCCGGCTATTCTGCCGCAGGCCCAGTAACAACGGCATTCAATGCAACCGGTCCGACGAGAAACGGTCCGGATGCGGCCGCGGTCAGCGACGACACACCCGTCCTGCGAGGCATATTGAGTGCCGGATCACGCTGCGGATCGCTGGTATCTCTCGACGGAACCAGTGTCGCGACACCTCAGGTTGCCCGATGGATGGCCGACAGGCTTGCACAAGGCCAAACCGCAACGAAGGGTGACGTCAGTGCACAGGCCGCATTTGACGATCATCCGCCACCGTCAAGACCGGCCAATACGCGAATTGGCGGCGGCCGGATGCAACGAAGAATTCGTTTCGGACCGGACAGAAAAGCCTGATCGACACGGCAGTGCTCGTCCGGATGATCCACTATCTTGAAATCAATGACCGCCACCACCGGCAGGTGCCGGTTTCGGTCGTTCCACGAAATAGAGCGCGGAGACAAGAGCGAGGAACAAGCCTGTCAGGATCAGGAAAATATCCGAGAAGGAAAGCAGGAACGCTTCGCGGGTGACGATGCCTGACAACGTCTTCAAGGCCGCTGTTTCCGCATTCTGCCCCAGTTCCGAGAACGCATGTGTCATGTTGGTCAATGTCTCATTGACGACGGGACGCGACCAGTTGACCGTTTCGGAAATACGTTCGTAGTGGAAATCCTGCCGATTGGTCAGCAGCGTGTTGATCACCGCAAGACCGACGGCACCTCCCAGGTTCCGGGTTAGGTTGAACAGGCCAGATGCGTTCTTGATCATCTGCGGCGGCAACATACCAAGGGCGATATTGTTGATCGGTACCATGCACAGCATCAGCGAGCAGCCACGCAGGATCTGCGGAACCAGCAGTTCCCAGAAATCCCAGTCGTGCGTAATACCGGTCACCATGTAGGTGCCGATCGCAAAGCCCGAGAAGCCGATTGCCATCATCACACGCGGATCGAGCACGGACATCAGCCGCCCCGCAATCGGGGCTGTAAGGAACATGGCAAGACCGCTCACGAACATTGTCTCGCCAATCTGCAGCGAGGTGTAGTCGCGAACGCCGCTCAGATAGACCGGATAAAGATATGTCAGGCCGTAGAGCCCCACCCCCATGATGAAGCTGAAAAGACTGCCCATGGCGAAGTTCTTGTCGGCAAAGGCTCTCAGATCGACAATGGGTTCTCGCGCCGTGAAAGCCCGCCAGAAGAAGATCGCAGCTCCCAGCACAGTGATTGCGGAAAAGAATACGATCTCGCCGCTCTGGAACCAATCTTCGCCCGAGCCTTCTTCAAGAACGAATTCCAGAGAACCGAGGAAGATGGCCATGGCCGCGAAGCCATACCAGTCAAAATGATCGAGCAGAGACAGATCCGGCTCGTCGAAATCGATCAGGGTAACAGCGGCAAGCGTAACGAAGATGCCCGGCACCACGTTGATCAGGAACAGCCAATGCCAGGAGCCGAATTCGGTGAGATAACCGCCGAGCGTCGGACCGATGGTCGGTGCCAGCGTTGCGACAAGACCGATCACCGGTGAAATGACGTTGAATTTCTCACGCGGGAAAATCAGATAAGCCGTCGCGAAAACCGTCGGGATCATGCCGCCACCGAGAAACCCCTGCAAGGCACGGTAGATGATCATTTCCTCGATCGTGGAGGCAGTGGCGCACATCAGGCTCATCACCGTGAAACCGGCCGCTGACAGCGCGAACATCCAGCGCGTCGACAGCATGCGCGAGAGATATCCGGACAACGGGATCATGATGACTTCCGCTATCAGGTAACTTGTCTGCACCCAGGGTATGTCGTCCTGGGAAGCTCCAAGCCCGGCCTGGATTTCCGACAGGGACGCGGACACGATCTGGATATCCAGAATCGCCATGAACATGCCGAACACCATGCAGAGGAAGGTGAACAGCTTGCGTCCGTCGATGGATGCGCTTTGTGCCGTCTCGCTCATGTGACGTAGCCTTGAACCGGCGGTCATTCAGCCGAAAGAGACGGAATGGCCTGTGGCCGATCATTCGATACTGTTGGAACATCCGCGCAGGTCTTGCTGTCGACGGTCTGCTCTTCAAAGGGGCGGCATCCGCAAGATGCGGATACCGGGCTTGTGCGGTTGGAGGCCGCGGGGAGGACTTGATTTGATACGGACCCTTGATCCGCACCTGAAGGTCTAGTGGAGCGCCGACAGGGCGACGTTTTCTTTCTGGCCACCTGTCCTGGTGTCGACTTCGACAACCACCGACATGCCAGCTCGCAGATGTCCGCTTGTTATTTCTTCTTCCGGAACCTTGATCTTCACCGGCACGCGCTGAACCACCTTGGTGAAGTTGCCTGTCGCATTTTCGGCCGGCAGAAGGCTGAAGACGGAACCGGTCGCAGGAGCAATGCTTTCCACGGTTCCCTTGATTGGCTGGTCCGGATAGGCGTCGACGGAAATTTCAACCTCTGCTCCGGGCTGGATACCCTCGAGCTGAGTTTCCTTGAAATTCGCATCGATGTGAGTGTCGGCCAGCGGCACGATCGCGGCAATCCGGCTTCCCGGCTGCAGCAGGGAGCCGACCTGGGCTGCCCTGTTGCCGACGATGCCATCGACCGGTGCCCGAATGACGGTAAAGGCGAGGTCGCGCTCGGCTTTCTCAAGAGCTGTCTTGGCAGCAACCACTGCCTGTTCGGCTTCTTTCTTCTGGCCGTTGAGCACATCGATATTGGCTTTGGCCAGCGTCACCGCCGCCTGCGCATTCTCCAGATCCGCCTGCGCGCCTTTCAGTGAGGCATCGGCAGTATCAAGCGTTGCCTGGCTGGCAAACTTGTTGTCCGCCAGTCTTTTCTGACGATCGTAGTTCGCGGAAGCTTCGTCCTTCTGCGCCTTAGCGGAAGCAACAGACGCTTCAGCCTGCAGCACGGATGCCTTGGCCGCCGTAATCTGGGTCGCGATACGATCGACCGTTGCACGGGCACTGTCGATGGAATCCTTTGCGGACTGGACGGCAAGCTTGTAGTCGCCATCGTCGATCTTCAGCAGCACGTCACCGGCTTTCACGCGTTGATTGTCGCCGACAGCGACAGACGCAACATAACCGGACACCTTGGAAAGGATGACGGTGATATCCGCGGTCACATAGGCGTCGTCCGTGCTGGCAATGAATCTGCCTTCGGTCCACCAATGGTAAGCCTCATATCCACCAAAGCCGAGACCGGCGAGCAGAACCAGCGTGAAGACCCGCTTGGCCTTGCCTTTCTTTTTCGGAGGAGGCGCTTCTGCGCTGGTCGTTGCGGTTGTTACCTGTGCCTGAGACGAAACTGCCACCTGCCCGCCTTTGTTATCGCTTGTGTCTTTCGCGGAAGATGGTGTTGCCTGTCCGCTTTTCGAGGCTACTGAAGTCTCGTTGTCTTGATCCTGGCGGCTCGCAGCCTGCGGCCCACCACCGATCGCGCCGCTTTCGTTGCGGCCTTCTCTGAGTGCCACGATGGTATCCTTTGCCCAAAATTCTTGACCGCCCAGGCATTGACTGAACGGTTCGGTCAATGGCATTTATATGTTCATCTCCTTGGCGAACGCAAGGGTTCCGGCGAAATTTTTGCAACGCACAAGAGCCCCCTGTTCAACAACCTGGTTGATCGAGACGGCAACAAGACACTTTGGGAGGGGGACGCGAGACGCATCACCTGTCCGGAAGTCGGATCCTGTCGAAGATATTTTTTTAGGGGGCGTTTTGACTTGCAGACACAGCTGGTCTGACCAGGAAAGATTGAATGGTTCGTCCTGTTGGCCGATAGTGTTGAGATTGACCAACCACCTGCCGAACAGTTGACCTTTGCATTTATGGGAATGCTTTTTGAGAAAAACCGTGTGTTTGACCGAATACTAGCGGTAAACTACTGAAAGACGGCAGAAATTCGAGATTGCGATGACAACCGAAACACAGGAACTACCGGCGACAGCCGAAGATCCGGCTCAGAAGACCGACAACGCCAAGTGCAGGCAGATTCTTGCCGGAGCACGAAAAGTCTTCCGTGCAAAGGGATTCGATGGCGCCAGTATGGAGGTTATCGCCAAGGAAGCCGGCGTTTCCAAAGGCACGCTATACGTCTACTTCAGCAGCAAGGAAGCGCTGTTCGAGGCGCTGATTCTGCAAGAACGTTTCAGCCAGGCGGAAATCCTGCGGGAAGCCCTCGTCAGCAGGGCTGACGTGAAAAGCGATCTGCACCGTATCGGCCGCAGTTATCTGCAGAAAATGGCGAATCCGGAAAAATTGTCGACCCTCCGCATGGTAGTCGGCGCTGCGGAAAAATTCCCTCAGTTCGGCGTTCTGCTCTACGAAGCCGGTCCATGCCAGGGCCGACGCGACCTTGGTGCCTTCATCCAGGAGCGGATCGACCGCGGCGAGTTGAAGGACTGCGATGTCGAACTGGCGGCAGGCCAGTTTTTCGACTTGTGTGTGGCGGGCGTTCTAAGGCGCATGCTGCTCAATGCCGGCCCAAAGCCGAGCGAAGAAGAAATCGAAACCAATGTTGCAGCAGCGGTGAAGGTGTTTCTCGCGGCCTACGCAGCGTGACAGGCCGCGCTGCCTACCTCCTCATAGTTCACATGAATTCGATTTCCGACCTGACCGGGGCGGACAGACGGCCGTAACTTCCTATATTAAGCGGTAAAGCAATTGCCACCGCACACTGTAGGTTCCATGACCGCCCGACCGCCCATTTTCCAGTTCGACAATTCCTACGCACGGGACCTGCCCGGCTTTTATGTGGCCTGGGAAGGCGCGAAGGTGCCAACGCCGCAGCTTGTGGTGTTCAATCGTGAACTTGCAAAAGAACTCGGCCTTGATTCCAACCTTCTGGAAACATCCGAAGGCGCAGAGATTTTTGCCGGGGTCCGTCAGCCGGACGGCGCATCGCCTCTTGCCCAGGTGTATGCCGGCCACCAGTTTGGTGGCTTCTCGCCACAGCTGGGGGATGGCCGCGCGCTTCTTCTCGGAGAGATCATCGACAGCACCGGCAATCGGAAGGACATTCAGCTGAAAGGGTCGGGACCGACCCCCTTCTCCCGTGGTGGAGATGGCAAGGCTGTCGTGGGCCCGGTCTTGCGCGAATATATCCTCGGCGAAGCCATGCATGCACTCGGCATCCCGACGACAAGAGCACTGGCAGCCGTAACCACCGGAGAAACCATCTACCGGGATGGTCCGAAACCGGGCGCAGTATTGACCCGTGTCGCCGCAAGCCATTTGCGGGTCGGTACCTTCCAGTATTTTGCGGCACGCGGTGAAACGGACAAAGTCCGCCAGCTCGCCGACTACGCCATTGACCGCCACGATCCGGATCTTGCCGGACAGCCGGACCGCTATATCCGGCTGTTTCGGGGAGTAGTCGAGCGCCAGGCAGCGCTGGTCGCCAATTGGGTGCTTGTCGGGTTCGTTCACGGTGTCATGAACACCGACAACACGACGATTTCCGGCGAAACAATCGACTATGGCCCCTGTGCCTTCATTGACGCCTATGATCCGGCAGCCGTGTTCAGCTCCATTGACCACGGTGGACGATACGCGTTTGGCCGCCAACCCGTCATCATGCAATGGAACCTTGCCCGGCTTGCCGAAACCCTTTTGCCCCTGATCCAGCCCGATGATCTGGACAAGGCAGTCGAACTGGCCAGCGCCGAACTCGGCCGCTTTCCTGAAATCTACCGCGCAGCGTGGCTGAACGGGATGCGCGCAAAGCTGGGTTTAGTGGAAGAAACCGCGGAAGATCAGGACCTGTTCGAAACGATGCTTTCGGTCCTGCAGGAACAATCGGTCGACTACACGCTCTTCTTCCGGCACCTGAGCGAGGCTGCTGTCGGCGAGCCGCAAAAGCTGCGCGAGCTTTTTGTCGATCCGACACAGATAGACGGCTGGCTGAAGCGCTGGATGCAACGTCTCGAAAGTGAAGGTAGAGCGCCTGCAGATACCAGGACGGCGATGAACCTTGTCAATCCGCTCTACATTCCACGGAACCACATGGTGGAAGAGGCACTCCAGAGCGCGGAAACTGGAGAGTATTTTTTGCTCAATGAGTTACTGGGCGTTCTAAAAGCTCCGTATGAAGAACGAACAGGCTTTGAGAGCTATGCCCTTCCTGCCCCGGAGGCGTTTGGTCCCTATCAAACCTTCTGCGGAACGTAAGACCAAACCTGGCGCCCGACACAGTCGGTCCGATTGCGCAAGGTGCCACTTCGCTCTCGAACGCCGTCACCACAACCCTTGCACTAATCGGATTGCCATCTGCAGCCGGAACTCTATTCTTACGCGGGGTAACAAGCATTCCCGGGGGCGCTGAAATGAAAATAATCCCACTTCTGCTGACGAGCACCTTGCTGCTTTCCGGATCTGCCTTCGCTGAGGAAAACAGCCTCCCCCCGCTGACCCCGGACGACCTTCAATTCTCGCCCGAGAATATGGATACCTCTGTGGATCCAGCCGACGATTTTTATCGCTATGCTTCAGGCAAGTGGCTCGACCGGGTGAACCGGCCAGTGGACAAGGCGCGTTGGGATATTTTTTCGATCATCGGCGAAAGACTGATCAAGCAGCTTGCAGCTGTTTCCGAAAAGGCAAGCGAGAGCACCGCGGAAGCGCCCAAGGGCAGCCCGACGCAGCTCGTTGGCGATTTCTACAAAGCCTATATGAATGTCGAGGCGATGGATGCTGCAGGCATCGAACCGATCCAAAGTGACCTGGACGCCATCGAAGCCCTGGAAACCCTGGATGACCTCACCCGGTTCGCGGCTGACCAGGCCGCAATGTCCGGACCGGCCCTGTTCGCGATTTTCGCCCCCAGTGCAGATCCAGCGGACAGCAAGCGCTACGCAATTTTTTCAGTAGGTCCCAGTTTCGGCGTTGAGGACCACCATCTCGAACTCTTGCGCAATAAGGAAGGCGATCCGCGCATTCCTGCCTACCGTGCCTATGTGGCGGAAATCATGAAGGTCGCCGGTTATCCGGAGGACGATGCCGCCCGCATCGCCGACACCACACTTCGAATAGAAACAGCGCTTTATGCCGGGATACTGACGCCCGAGGAAGGCAACGATCCACGCAACCGCTACAGCAAACTTGGTTATGAAGAGGTCCAGGCGCAGGTGCCGGAATTCGACCTAGATCTCTATCTTGAAACAGTCGGCTTTGAGAAACCCGACGCAGTCTTCATGTTTGAACCAAGGGCTCTGCCAGAACTCTCGAAAGTGCTGAAGGAAACACCGCTTGAAGATCTGAAAGCCTATGCGGCTTTTCGGGTTATTGAAAACTACAAGGAATTCCTGACATCAGCCTTCGAAGAACCTGCCAAGGAGTTCAATCTTGTCCTGACCGGTGCCCGAACGGACCGCCCTCGTCAGGAGCACATGTACGACCTGCTGAAAGAGAACCTCGGCCATCCTGCCAGCCAGCTCTTCGTGGAAACCTACTATTCCGACGAGACCAAGGCCGAAGTCATCAAGATGGTCGAGCGCATTCACGGGAAGTTTCGCGAGCGCGTCGAAACGCGGGATTGGTTGTCGGAAGATACTCGTGCCGAAGCCCTGAAGAAGGTCGACACCTTCTACTACAAAGTCGGCTATCCCGATGAATGGGTCGATTATTCCAAACTCGAGATCGGGGACGATCCCGTAGAAAACATGCGCAATCTTGGAGCCTTTTCCATGAACCGCATGCTGGAGAAAATCAAAAAACCCGTCGTACACGAGGAATTCAACACGCAGACGACGCTGCCGATCGTCATCAATGCCGGCTACACGCCCTCCATCAACGGCTTCGAGGTCAATGCGGCCATCACCCAGCCGCCAGCCTATAGCCACGACATGGACGCTCCCTTGCGCTTCTGCCGGATCGGCGCGGTCATCGGCCACGAAATGACCCACGGTTTCGATAGCGGTGGCCGCCGATACGATGCGGAAGGCAACTTTCGTGACTGGTGGACGGAAGCAGATGCAAAGGCCTTCGACAGCGAGGCCCAGAAACTGATCGATCAGGCAAACGCGTTCGAAGTGCTGCCTGGCCTTAACGCCAACGGCCCGCTGAATGTCCGAGAGAACATGGCCGATGTCGGCGGCATCACGATCGCCTATGAAAGCCTGATGGATTATCTGGCCGAGCACCCTGAGGAAAATGTCGAGATAGATGGCTTGTCGCCGGCCAAGCGCTGTTTCATCGGCTGGGCCCAGTTCTGGACGGCCAAGTCTTCCGATCCGTTCTTGCGCATGCTTGTCGCCGGTGACGGGCATCCTCCGAGCCCTTATCGAGCTTTTGCCGCCCTACAGCATGTTGATGCGTTCTACGAGACTTTCGGCATCGAGGAGGGCGATCCGATGTGGCTGCCACCGGAGAAACGGGTGAGAGCCTGGTAAGCCCCATCAAGGTAATCTACGGCCAGGCAGCCAAGGACCTCCCTACCCGGCCAGGCGCTCGACCAGAAAATTCATTTCCTTCTCCAGCTTTTCTCCGGACAGGCCGACGAACCGTGCCTCCAGGCTGATCGTGACGAGACCGTGTACCGCCGCAAAAGCGGTGCGTGTCCGGGCTGCGAGATCTTCTTCCATCATGCTTGGATCGAGTTCGCGCAACGGTGCTGCGATGAAACCGAGAAGCGCGATATTTTCCTGAATATGCCACTCAGGCACCGCCTTGCTTTCAGGCAAGTGATGGCTGAACAATGTCATCCAGAGGTTTCGATTGTCGCGCGCAAACGCCAGATAGGCCAGCGCCAGCGCCTTGAGCCGAGCCAAAGGCTCATCCACGGTTTCGACTTTCGATGCCATCAGATCCTTGATGCGGCCGAGCGTCACCGAGTTGACCGCAAGCAACAACGCATCCTGATCTGCGAAATGCTTGTAGACCGATCCCACCGAGTAACCGGCATCAGCCGCGATCTTTCTGATGTTGACCGCTTCCATGCCCCCTGCTTCCACAGCGGCAATCGCCGCTTCCAGAACGCGACGATGGGTTTCTTCGCTTTTTGCTTTTTGAACTCCGGCCATTAACCGTCTCGCACCTCAAAAGTGAACTTTGTTCATTTTTCCGCTTGACCTAATCAAAATCATGTGGCTTTGTCAAATAGTGAACAACGTTCACCTTTTGAGAGAGGCACGATGTTTGAGCCATTCATGAACCAACTGAAGGCGTTGTTTCTAACCAGCGCCGAGGAAAGCCGGGACAATCAGTCTCTTGCTCTCCTCTCCATCAACACGCGTACAGCCGCCGCTTCCGTCCGGGCTGCCCAGGTTGCCCTGGCCCGCGCCAAGGCAGAACAGCAGCAGGACCGCAAGCGGCTGTGGCAAATCAATGCATCCCTCGAAGATCTGGAGAACAGGGCTCGCAACGCCCTCCTCAAAGGTCTTGCCCCCCTCGCGAGAGAGGCTGCGGAAGCTATCGCACTTCTGGAAGACGAAAAGTCGGCGCTCGAAGAGGCGATCCGGTCGTTCGACGGCGATCTTTCAAGCCTCACGGAAACCTTGCACCGCGCCCAGAGCCGTCTGCGCGCCCTCAAGCGCGGTGAACGCACCGTTGAAGTTCGCGACCAGATCCAGAAAGCACAGTCCTTTGGCTCCAGTACCGGCCAGTCGGCACTCGCCCTCGCAGAGGGACAGCTGGAGGACATCCGCCGACGCCAGGAACGCGACCAATTGGCCGAACAGGAATTCAAGACCTTGTCGGCAGCGGATAGCCCGAGTGCGGTTATCGAGAAACTGGGCGATGCCGGCTGCGGCGCACCCGTGAAAACCCGAGCGGACGATGTGCTCGCCCGCTTGAAATCCGACATTCCCCTTCTTCTGGAAAAAAGCAGCTAACACGAGGACAAGACCATGCAGGAACCCACAGTCAAACATTCCAACAACTGGACCATTTTTACCGCCGGCAGTTTCGCAGTTGCCGCTATCATGATGGCCCTGGGCATCTGGAACCTTGAAGCAAGCTTCTCCGCGAAAGGCTTCTACGCAATGGCCGCAATCATGCTGGTCCATACAGCGGTCACCCTGACCAAGACCATGCGTGATCGCGAAGAAGCCAACAAGTTCCATAACCGCCTGGAAGACGCAAAGACGGAAAAACTGCTGATGGACATCAGCAAGCCGGAACAAGTCTGATCCAGAAATAAAACCGGGCGGAGTTTCTAACCCTCCGTCCGGGTTTCAAAGATTGAAGGTTATGAAGCAGATTGACAGACAGCTGCTTCGAAGGAGGACCTCATGAGCGCGTCACTGATGACATCCAGACGTTTCGCACCGCTCTTCTGGACGCAGTTTTTCTCTGCATTCAACGACAATTTCCTGAAAAACGCCCTGGTGTTCCTGGTGTTGTTCCAGGTTGGTGGACACGGCGCAGACGGTGGCAACACCGGTGTTCTGATAACGTTGGCCGGGGCTGTCTTCATCGCGCCCTTCCTGTTTCTGTCCGCACTCGGGGGCGAACTCGCAGACAAGTTCGACAAGGCACGGATTGCCCGGGCAACCAAGCTTGCAGAAATTGCAGGCGCAGGCCTGGCCGTGACAGGCATGGCCTTGTCCTTCCTCCCCATCCTCTTTGCCGCGCTATTCGTGTTTGGTGCCATGTCTGCCTTGTTCAGCCCGGTCAAATACGGGCTGCTCCCGGATCATCTGCCGGCTTCAAACCTGCCGCGCGCCAATGCCTGGATAGAAGCGGGAACTTTTCTGGCAATCCTGGGCGGCACGATTTCCGCCGGCCTTTTGTTCAGCACCGGCGCTCCCACCCTGATCTTTGCTCCAGTGATGATAGCCCTGGCTCTCGCATGTTACGGACTGAGCCGGCAAATTCCCTCCGCGCCGGCAGCAGCCCCTCATCTGACGATTGACTGGAATCTTGCGACATCCACATGGTGCGTGGTGAGAGATCTGGCTGCCGATCGTCGTCTCTTCCTGGTAGCCATGATGAATGCCTGGTTCTGGCTCATCGGTGCCATGGTGCTCGCTGTTCTGCCGCTGATGGTTAAGACGTTCCTGGGCGGTGAAGAAATTGCCGTCACCTATTTCCTGACCGTCTTCGCCGTTTCGATCGGCATCGGGTCGGCAATTGCCGCCTGGCTTCTGGCTGGCCGTGTCGTCCTTTTGCCGGCTCCTGTCGGAACGCTCCTGCTGGCGCTCTTTTGCCTGGATGCGGCATTGACCCTGGCAGGCCTGCCGGCAACCGCAACAGCATCTGGTTTGCGCGAGTTCCTCACCCATGAGGGCGTAATCCGCCTCAGTGTCGATATGGCCGGCCTTGCCATTTCCGGTGCGTTGCTGGTTGTTCCCACCTTCACGGCACTCCAGACCTGGGCGAAACCGCAGGTACGTGCCCGCCGGATAGCAGCGTCCAACGCCCTTGGCGCTGCCCTGATGACGGTTGGCGGACTGTTGCTGGCAGGAGCCCAGAAACTTGGATTTTCCGTTCCTGCAATTTTTCTGGCGCTGGCCGGGCTGAACCTTGTCGCAGCTATCGTGATGTTCAAGATCCTGCCGACCAACCCGATGCGCGATGCAATCTCGATCCTCTATCGCGCCATCTTCCGGATGGAAGTCAAAGGCCTGGAAAATCTGGAAAAAGCCGGCGAAGCCCCGATCCTGGCGCTGAACCACGTTAGTTTGCTGGACGCTGGCCTGGCTCTGACCCTGACCGACAAGAAGCCGTCCTTCGCCATCGACTATGACATTGCCCGGCGCTGGTGGGTCAAACCCTTCCTGCACCTTGCTAATGCCTTGCCGATCAACCCGTCAAAACCCATGGCCACCCGCGCACTGATCAAGGTGGTGAACTCCGGCGAACCTATGGTGATCTTCCCGGAAGGCCGGCTGACTGTCACCGGCAGCCTGATGAAGGTCTACGACGGTGCGGCCATGGTGGCCGACAAGACCGGGGCCATGATCGTCCCGATCCGCATCGACGGCCT
Source organism: Labrenzia sp. PO1 (assembly GCF_012273635.1). Classification (NCBI taxonomy): domain Bacteria; kingdom Pseudomonadati; phylum Pseudomonadota; class Alphaproteobacteria; order Hyphomicrobiales; family Stappiaceae; genus Labrenzia; species Labrenzia sp. PO1. The sequence continues at coordinate 100,079 of NZ_JAAXCR010000007.1, read as the reverse complement.
TGAAAAAACGCCGTTCTCCTACCTGAACCCAAGCCAGATCCGCAAGCGTCTGTTCCCCAAAGTGAAGGTGACAATCATGGAACCTACCCGCCTGGACCTCGACGACGAACTGAGGGGACGTCAGCGGCGCGCTGCAGCCGGCGCCAAGCTGTACAGCGTCATGTCCGAACTGATGTTTGAAACCAGCCTGACGGAAGACGTGACGATCCTGGAGAAGGTAATCGCCACGGCAGAAGAATACGGCTACGGCAAGCTGGCGGTTGAGGATCCGGTGTCCGGAAAGCTGAATGCAGGCAAACTGCTGACAGGCGTCTCAGTGCTGGGCCGCAAACTGTTGCGGCACACCGGCGGAGAAGAGACCCTCGGCATCATGCTGCCGAATGCCAATGGCGCTGCCGTTACCGTTCTGGCGACCATGTCTGCCGGCAAGGTGCCCGCCATGATCAATTTCACCGCCGGTCAGGAAAACATTCTCGCGGCCTGCCGTGCTGCGGATGTTCGTACGCTGTTGTCTTCCCGCGCCTTCGTCAAGCAGGCCCGTCTGGAGCAACTGGCTTCAAACCTGGAAGACCACGTTCGCATCATCTGGCTGGAAGATCTGCGCTCTGAAATCGGCTTCTTGGACAAGATCCGCGGCCTTCTGACCAAAAGCCGCCCCCTGGTACGCAGGCAGGCCGACGACACGGCAGTGATCCTGTTCACCTCCGGATCGGAGGGAACACCGAAAGGCGTTGTGCTGACACACAGGAACATCCTGTCCAATGCCACGCAGGCAGCCGCCAGGATCGATTTCACCCCGAACGACAAGGTGTTCAACGTCTTGCCGATGTTCCATTCCTTCGGCCTGACCGCGGGCACCATCCTGCCGCTGATATCCGGTGTGCCGGTCTATCTCTATCCCTCGCCCCTGCATTACCGGATCGTTCCGGAGCTGATCTACACCTCCAATGCGACGATCCTGTTCGGTACGGATACCTTTCTCAACGGGTATGCCCGCGTTGCCCATGCCTACGACTTCCGCTCCCTGCGCTACTGTTTTGCAGGCGCGGAGCCGGTGAAACCGTCAACCAGGCAGATCTATCAGGAACGCTTCGGTCTGCGTGTTCTGGAAGGATACGGCGTGACCGAGACCGCACCGGTCATCGCACTCAACACGCCGATGTACAACCGTCCGGGCACGGTCGGCAAACTGATGCCCGGCATGAAGGCTCGCCTTGAGCCCGTACCTGGTGTGGAAACCGGCGGCAGACTGCATGTGTCGGGACCGAACGTGATGGTCGGTTATCTGAAGGCCGAAAATCCCGGCGTCGTCGAACCACTTGTCGACGGCTGGCACGACACCGGCGACATTGTCGAGATCGACGACGACGGCTACATCATCATCAAGGGCCGCGCCAAGCGCTTCGCCAAGATTGCAGGCGAGATGGTGTCTCTGTCCGCCGTGGAAGCCCTGGCGGGTCAGATCTGGCCGCAGCATCTGTCCGCAGTTGCCGCCATCAAGGATGCCCGCAAGGGCGAGAAACTGGTGCTTGTGACGGAAAACCCGGATGCGGACCGCGCAGCCTTCGTTGAAGGCGCCAAAGCCCGAGGCGCACAGGACCTCATGATACCGGCAGAAGTCCGTGTGGTATCCAAGGTTCCTGTCCTGGGTTCCGGAAAGCTGGACTTCGCAGCGGTTGCAAAACTGGTCAAAGACGGATCTGAACTGGGCGAAGCCGCCTGACATTACGCCCCGACCTGACGCAAGCCGGGTCGGGGTGAATACTGATCACCACGCCTCTTTATCTTATCTAGAGAGATTTTTCAGCATCGCCAACAAGACATCAGAAGAACATTTCCCGATTTAAACCGCCAGTAACGCAAGAATTGCCCTCCCGGCGAAACTAAACCTTAAGACGAATGATACAACCTGTGAACGCATACCCAACGCCAGACATTTCCGGAGCTTACGGATGCGTTTTAAAAAAGGATTTGCCGTAGCCTTATGCTTCGGTTTGCTCGCCTGCTCGGATAACGTCCCATCCGGAGACCCGCAGTCCGGTCTGAAGCGCGACATGCGCGGTTACAAGGCATCACCCGGCGTCCTCGTAGCGGAAGACGGGACACCTCATTGGATCCAGTCCGCGGTGACCGGGTACAAGGAAACGACCTTGGACACCGACCTTCCCGCGAAGGTGGTCATGCAGCAGCCCACTGCGTTCTGCCGCTTCCGCAAACCCAACCTCGGAGAATATATCGGCAATGTGCATGTCGGCACAGGCAACATGCATGCGCCGATCTATACCTGGTCGAAAACGAAAATTCGGGAACGGGCACAAAAGCTGGCTGAAAACGCCCAAAAACCAGCCGACGACCCCAGAAAGATCCGTGTCGACACGATGGTACTCAGTGCAAAGGACGACAGTTTTCCTGTTGTCGATGTCGTGGTTACGGAAACCGAAAAGCCGGTCTACCTGATCCTGCAAAACGAATTCGGCAAGATCCTATGGAACATACATCTGGCACCTGGCGCCCGCATCTCGCATGTGGTGGCACTCGGTGTCGGCGATATCGCTTTCGCCAATCTTGATCCTGAAGTGCCTGTTGAAATGGCCGGTGCAAGAACCCTTCGTTCCTGCGGTGTTCAGCCCTGGCGAAAGATGCAAGATCACTGGCTTTTCGCAAGAAACGCCAAGGAAAATCCGAGCCTTCATGAAGAGTCAGTTGCCAAGAACAAGGCGGCTTATCGCAAGTACGACAGCTGGTTCAAGAGCGCCTTCGGCATAAGAAGCGAGCAAAATCTCGCGGGCGTGGAACGGTCAACTCATGTGCTCGTTGGGCCACTCCCGGAAGATCTTGATGACCGGATTCCCTTCCGTCCACTGGGGGGATCACTCGTCATCATGACGCCGGTCGAGAACATCGCAGTAGCTGGCAAGTCCGGCTACGAGGACAAGGCGATGGCGCAGATCAGGCCGCTGGTCGACAAGGCTCTCGGACGTGACAGCACCGCCAATTCCAATTCCGGTTCATAAGCAACAGGGAACAGTCTTGATGCGTATCCTTCAAATCGCCTGCGGAGTGATCTTTTTCGCAGTGACGCTCTACTACGGCTACATCATGTTCAGTGTTGCCAACGTCGCGAACACTGTCTTCGGCTTCAAGAACGATCCGCTGAAAGGACAGGCGACAGTCCTCAACGCCAGGCATGGCTCAGGCGGTTCCCTGAAAGACGGCTACGTCGCCCTCACGGACTTCAAGAACCTCGATGCCGGACGGGTGGTCAATATCGTCATGCCCGTATCGGTGAAAGAGCTCTTGAAGGAAACAGGGGCTCCTGCTGACATGGACATGATCGAGGTCTTCATCTCCGGTCAGGCCCCCAGAATCGCGGAAGCCGAATGCAAGCTCCTAGTGAAGACAATTGCATCGAATTGCCGGGTAAAGCTGACAAAAGCCAAGCAATTCAAGGATGATCCGAAATTTGCCGAGATCAGGATGCAGCTTGAGTTCGTAGAGAAGCAAGTCCCCGGTACATTCGAGACAGAGAAGCCTCTCAACTACCAGGAAGTGGACGCCGATCTGGTGGATAGTGCCGGAATCTATGCCGAAGCCTGGCTGAACGAATTCAAGAACCGACGGGCGAAACTCTATACCACTGCAGCCCGCGCCTGCGATCCCTTGCGGCGTCAGCACGGCAATTGTTCGGTGACTGAAATCAACGTTTTGGGACGATGGGAAAAACGCGAGGAATTCGTGGTCATACGCTCGAACGCAACCCTGTCATATCTGTGGCCCGAAAGGACCTGACCAGGGTTGCGTCTTCTGCAATGTGAGCTGCATCAGGCCGGGGCCATCACCTCGGCCTTTGCCTTTGCAACGGCAGCTATCAGCCGGTCCACATCTTCCGTCCGGGTTGACCAGTTCGACACGCTGATGCGAAACCCCTGTCGTCCTTTCCAGGAGGCCTGACCGAACCAGGCTTTACCGGAAGCCTGAACATGGCCAGCGATGCGGGCACAGGCGTCTTCCGCCCCCGGCAGCGTCGCAAACACCTGGTTGAAATGCACCTCATGCGGAACTTCGAACCCGAGTGCTGTAAGATCCCCTGAAATGCGCCTTGCATGACCGTGAAAACGGCTCAGCATATCCTCCAGGCCTTGCCGGCCGAGGGAAAGCAGCGCAGCCCAGGTCTCGGCTCCGCGCGCAGACCGGCTGAATTCAGGAGCGCGGTTGGCGGGGTTTGATACGGTCGCCGGCAGATAGGTGGCCCCGATTGCCATCGACGCCTGCATTTCCTGCGGATGGCGGCACAAGGCCAAGCCTGAATCATATGGTGTGTTGAGTGTCTTGTGGCTGTCGACCACCCAGCTGTCTGCCTTCTCAAGTCCCTTGAGAGCCGTTGCCGTATCGCTGCAGGCCCTTGCCCACAACCCGAAAGCGCCATCAACATGAAGCCAGGCACCAGCGGCATTGCACCTGTCACCGAGTTCGTCAAATGGATCGAAGGCTCCGCTGCAAACGTTTCCTGCCTGGCACAAAACGAGCGTGCGATCATCCAGTTCGGGTAGCTTGTCGATCCGCATCCGCCCCTGATCGTCCACTTCCACCCACTCGATCGATTTCGTGGCCAAGCCTGCCATCCGAAGGGATTTCAGCACGGTTGCATGAATTTCGGCGCTGGCGACGATCCGCAAACCGGGAGCGCCAATCAGGCCCTCTCCTCTTTCGTGGCCAAGGCGCGACAGCAGCGTGTCGCGCGCAGTGACCAGTAGCGCCATGTTCGACATGGTCGCACCGGTGGTGAAAGCGCCATCGGTACCTTCAGGCAGCCCCAGAAGCCTAACTATCCAGGACACCGCCGTTTCTTCCATCTTGATCACGGAAGGTCCCGTCAAACCGTCTGCAACCTGATCCCACGCAGAGAGCAAGGCCCGGGCCGCGGAGGCTGCAGGCAATGCGCCCCCTATGACATAACCGAAGTACCGACCTGCCGCCGTCGCAACAGTGCCCTCACCGCCCACGGTCTCGAGCAGATCAAGAATATCGCCAACGTCGGCGCCCTGCTCCGGCAAACCCGGATCGAGTTCGGCAAGACGAGACAAATTCGGCCCGACGCGCCGATCCGGCAATTGTTTCAGATAACGCACGCCGCGCGCCGCGCCGTTCGAAAAGGCTTCCGCTTGAAGGCCGAGAAGGCTATTTTCCATGATCGAACCACCAATCTATATCGAAGAGTATCTATATAGATGAATATCAATATAGATGTAGAGTCAAGTTCATTGGCGATGGCAGCACTGGCGAGCCCTGTGCGGCTGCAGATCCTTTTGTGGCTGCTCGACCCTCGAGCCCACTTTCCCCGCCAGCGGGACGGAGATCTCGTGGACGACGGAGTGTGTGTCGGTTTCATCACCGACAAGGTGGGCCTCAGCCAACCGACCGTAAGCTCGCACATGAAAAAGATGTCGGAAGCAGGCCTGGTAACGGGAAAGCGGATCGGCAACTGGATGTTCTACAAACCCGACAGGACAAGGCTGGAGGACCTGGGGTTGAAGCTCACATGCGCATCGCAAACGGATCCTGAAGCATCAAATGCCGGTCAACTGGCCACCGAAACCGTTTCCTGAACAACCGCGGCTTGAGCAAACTCATCCGGGCGGTTCTGCCGCATGTCGCGGCTTGCAGCTGCAAGAAAACTCGGACTAGATCAGGAGTAACTCTTGATCGGAATCGATTGATAGTCCTTTGATCAACCCTGAAGTGTCGGGGTGGCTCGTTTCTGAACACCGCTTCGCGAAATTCTTTTGCCTATCAGACAGGAATGCAAACATGTCCGCACCCGCTTATGACGACCAGAATGTCTTTGCCAAAATCCTGCGCGGCGAACTGCCGAGCCACAAGGTTTACGAGGACGACAAAACACTGGTGATCATGGACATCATGCCCCGCGGCGATGGTCATGTTCTGGTGATCCCGAAAGCCCCTTCGCGCAACATTCTGGACATCGCGCCGGACGATCTCAACGCGGTCATGGCAACGACGCAGACCATGGCCAGGGTGGTGATCAAGGCCTTCGATGCCGACGGCACGACCGTCCAGCAATTCTCAGAACCTGCCGGTGGCCAGGTGGTGTTCCACACCCACGTCCACGTCATTCCACGTTTCGAGGGCGTGTCGCTGAAACCCCATACTGGCGCAATGGCAGACAATGACGTGCTGGCAGCCCAAGCAGAAAAGATACGAGCCGCACTGGCCTGAGCCAGGCGAGCATCTTCAACCATTCAGCAAACAACAGATAACGCCCGCCTGGCTTCAAACCGGGCGGGCGTTTTTCTCGATGCTCAATCAGCTATCAAACCACCAGCGGCTGCAGGCACGGGCACCGTCGAGCTCCCAGCTCGATGCCAGTTGCTCACCATGCTGAACATTGCTGCGGCGGGCATAAACGAAGTTGCGGAAGAACGGGATGATCGTGCCCCCGTCGTCATGCGCAAGCAGCGCCATTTCCCGGTACATCTCCGCCCGCCTGGTGTCGTCCAATTCGGCCTTCGCCATCAACAGCAGTTCGTTGAAACGTTCGTTCTGCCAATGGCTCTCGTTCCAGGCGGCATCGGACTTGTAGGCCAGAGAATACATTACGTCCGGTGTCGGACGCGCCCCCCAGGCCACCACACAGAACGGTTTCTTCAGCCAGACATCCGAGTAATAGCCGTCGTTCGGTTCACGCACGACCTTGATGTCGATGCCTGCCGCCTTGGCATGTTCGGCATAAAGCACGCAAAGATCGACCGCGCCGGAGTAGATGGATTCTGCAGAGGAAATGCTGATGGATAATCCCTCGGCACCGGCCTTTTTCAGCAGCGATTTCGCCTGATCCGGATCGTAGTCGTGTTGGGGAATGTCATCCGGCCAATAGGGCATGGCTGGCGAATGGTGGAAATCGTTTGCCTTTGTCGCTGCACCAAAGGCGATCTTCTCGATGATCTCGTCGCGGTTCATCGCGAGCTTGAGTGCGTTGCGAACATCCTTGTTGTCAAACGGAGCCGTGTCGCAGAACATCGGCATCGTGAGCGTCGAGGCAGACGGCACATTGTCGATCTCCAGGTTTGGATTGCGCGCAAGCAGACCCATCGTCTTCAGATCAATAAGCGAAACGGCATCCACGTCGCCGGTAACCAGAGCCGTCTGGCGGGCGTTCGGATCGGTCAGGATGATCAGTTCCACGCCGTCGAAATGTGCACCGTCCAGATGCCAGCCGTCATGGCGCGTCAGAGAGAACCTGACACCGAAGTCACCGGTTTCGATCTTGTAGGGACCGGTACCGTCGCCCGAAGCCCAATCGATCGAGCCATCGTCGTTCGCCGGACAGATGGCCAGATGGTAATCGGTCATGAGCCACGGCAGATCCGCATTGCCCGAAGACAGTTTGAAAACGATCGTGTTGTCGCCATCCTTGACGATATCAGCGACGTCGGTCAGCAGAGCCTTGGCCGCGGAGGTCGTGCTGTCGCCGCGGTGGTGGTTCATCGATGCAATGACGTCGTCGGCTGTCATCTTGCGACCGGAGTGGAAGGTGACGTTTTCGTTGAGCTTGAAAGTCCACTCCGTTGCGTCCGCATTCGCCGTCCATTCGGTGGCGATATCCGGCCCAAGAGACCCGTCTGGTTCGATCAGGGTAAGATAGCTGCGGTGAGTATGCGCCAGCACGATCATGGCGATGGTGAGATAGGTGCCCGGATCGTGGGTGTCTGATGTATTGCCGTCATGAATGCCGACCTTGAAGGTTCCGCCCTGCTTTGGTTGCGCCTTGGCTTTCGTGGTCCAGAGCCCCGTTGCGGCGGAAGCTGCAACACCGGCAGCCATGGAATAATTCAGGAAATCACGGCGGGAAATGCGGCCAGATCTTGCGGCCTCGCCCAGCTTTTCCAGCATTTCCGTATCTTTGTACTTGTCCTTCATCGTCAGATTACCTCCAAGTTTACAGTCACCATCTGGCTTGCGCCCGGTTTCAATCGTTAACTCTAGGTCGGCTGCGTTTTATCCGATCATCCCCCATTCGAAGTTTAGTGCCGCAAAAACGACGTTTCGTTAGATAGTGCGCGGCAAAAGATTGTCCTGTCAGGATTGCGGATAGAAGAGAAGGAAACTGCAGACGCTGCTGCGCATCGCTGAGAAGACGCCGCTTGTGACAAAATTCTACGCGACGCCCGCCTGAACAGCCGCGTCTTCCTGCTCCCTGGCCATGTTCTGGTCTTCCTGCAGCACCTTGACCACCGACGGCCTTTCCGCGAACCGCTCGATGTAGGCGGTGAATTCTTCGAATTCCGGTACGATGCCGAACATTGTTCCCCACCGCAGCCCGATTCCCCACAGAACGTCGACAGCCGTCATCCGTTCTCCAAGAACGAAAGGTCCCTTTGCCAGCTGGGCACGCATGCTTTCCATGACGGTGTCAAAAGAACCATAGGCGGACATGGAATGAGGTGGTTCTTCGCGCTTGAGTGCGCGGTCGATCAGTGCCGGCTCAAAACAGGATGCCATATGCACGAACCAGCGCAGGTACGGTCCACGCAGTGGATCATCCAGCGAGGGTGTCAGTCCTTTTTCGGGAAACAGATCGGCCAGATAGATATAGATCGCGACCTGTTCGGTAATGACTGCCTTACCAACGCGCAATGCCGGAACTTTGCCAGCCGGGTTGACGGCAAGATATCGAGGTGTCCGGTTTTCACCCAGCTTCAGATTGAGCACATTCAGCTTGTAAGGCGCGCCCAGCTCCTCCAGGAGAACACGTACGCCGGTGGCGCGTGTCTGTGGTGCGTAAAAGAGTTCGACCTGATCCGCCATGTTCCTCTCCTTGACCGGGTGCAATCGCCGCACTCTTCAACCTAGCCTATCTGGCGGGCAAGTGAACACGGGAAATCGCTTGGTGTCAGGAAGCCATCGTGTCGAGGGTCAGCCAACCGGAAACGAGAAAGACTTCTGCGGCAAGTACGCCAACAAACACACGTTGCCGGGCTGCAAAAAACGATGCGAAGCCGAAACCGGCGGCAGCCAGACGCAGCCAGAGCGGTGTTTCTGCCAGCACACCTTGCGGGAACAGGATAAGCTTGGAAATCACTCCGGCCACCAGCGCGGTTGCAACACAGCGCACCCAGATCAGCAGTTCACCGTCTTCACGCAGCCTGCCGCCGGCAAAGACACCCAGCCACCGCCAGACGTCAGTTGCAAACCAGCCGGCGATGATGATCATCACCAGTGGCCACCAGGTTTCGGATACCAATCCACCTGCCGTCGATCCCTCCATCACGACAGCCCCCTGCGCATGATCCTGGTTCCGAGGTAGGCAATCGTGCCGCCCACAAGGCCGGTCCAAAGCAGATCCAGTCCGGGCAGATAGGTGAAGAAGACCGGTCCGAGCAGCAGTCCTGCGACCATCGCCGCCCGGTCGGCATTGAGCCTTGCAGCCCCCCAGAGCGAGCACAGGAAATAAACAGGCGTCAGCAGGAACAAGGCACCTGCCACCATGCCCGGCATGCTTTCAACCAACAGGTAGGAGACACCGGTCATGCAGAAGACGAAGCTGGTCACCGCCGCGCCAAAACCAATGAAGAACGGCAGACGCCCTTCCCTCGGCATGTCCGGCAGGTGTTTCATCGCGAACACCCAGGCAGTCACCGCGACGAAGTGAGACGCGATCAGCAATTGCCAGGTCTTTGTCTTGCCCGGCACCTTGACCATTGGCATCAAGGCCATGGTCATCGGCATCAGGCGGACTGACGCAAGAGCGACGGCAATTCCGGCAGGAAGGATACCCATTCCGGAAGAAATCGCGCCGGTCAGAACCACGATGGAAGGCAGCGCCCAGACGAAACCTGTCATTGCCAGCGTCTCAAAGAGCGTCAGTCCTGTTTCACGGGCAAGCCCCGCATATCCGACAAACGCCGCGGTCAGAATAAACGCTGGAATAGACACCGCCGCCCGCGCTCCACGCGCCATCCAGACCCGGGCATGTTCCGGCGGGTTCGGGGATTCCTGGTCGATATCTGGCTGATCAGGAGCCGTCATCAAGCTGACTCATCTCTGGGCAGTTAGTAAGGTAGCCTTACCTTTTTGGAGATTTTCTGTCCAGAGTGCCAATCGGCGAAAGAGTTCGGCACGCGAATTTCCGAACTCCCTTTTGATGCCCTCTGAACAGCTCACACCGACCGCGTCAGCCCACCATCGATACGTATGTTTTGACCTGTGATATAGGCCGCCTCGTCGCTGGCCAGATAGGCGATCAGGCTTGAGATTTCGTCCGAGCGGCCGTAGCGGCCCATGGGGATCCGCGCCAGGCGATCTTCCTTCTCCGGCAGGCTGTCTATGAAACCGGGCAGGATATTGTTCATGCGCACGTTCTCGGCAGCGAACTTGTCGGCAAACAGCTTGGTGAAGCTGGCCAGCCCTGCCCGAAACACACCGGAAGTCGGAAACATCGGGTCCGGCTCGAAGGTGGCGAATGTGGAGATATTGATCACCGTTCCACCACCTTGTGCAGCCATGATCGGGGCGACAAGGCGTGCCGGCCGAACGACATTCATCAGGTAGTAATCCATGCCGAGGTGCCAGTCCTCGTCGGAGATTTCCAGAATATCGCCTTTCGGGCCATGTCCGGACGAATTGACGAGAACATCGATCCGGCCAAGAGCGTCAACCGTCTTGCTGACAAAAGAGGTCAGGTCGTCTGCAACAAGATTGGATCCGGTGAACCCGACCCCGCCCAATTCCTCCGCGAGCGCTTCCCCCTTGCCGGAGGACGACAGAATTGCGACCCGGAACCCATCTGCAGCCAACCGTCTTGCTGCATCGGCCCCCATGCCGGAGCCGCCAGCGGTGATCATCGCAACCTTGTTATCGCTCATGTCCGTTCTCCCGAAAGTGTCTGCTTCATAGCTAGGCAAGCAGCCGGGCGGCGGCAAATGATTTTCCTGAATGGTTTCAATTCCAAACATGAATGAGAACAAGTCCAGTACGCCTGTTGGAGGACAAGCCCGGGGCGTGTACCAACCCGGCCCGTTTTGCGCGTTGCGCGTCGTCTGTGCAGGCGAAAAACAAAAAGGCCCCGAATCTCTTCGGGGCCTTTCCGATCTGATTGTGCAGGGCCTCAGTCGGCCAGCGGCACCTTGGGCACAAGGCTTTTCTTGGCCGGACCGCTCTTGCCTGCAGGAGGCTTCGTATCCTTGGCGGCCGCTGCCTTGGCAGCAGGCTTGCGCCGGCGCTTCGGCTTTGCCTTGGTTTCGGTCTTGGCCTTGGCTTTTGGCGGTGTCGCACGCTCCTCGATGCTTTCCAGAAGCAGACCCTTGCCGTCCTCGGACACGGTGACCTTGACCATTCCGCCTTTCTTCAACTTGCCGAACAGCACCTCGTCGGCCAGAGGCCGCTTGATGTGCTCCTGGATGATCCGCCCAAGCGGGCGAGCCCCCATCTGGCTGTCATAGCCCTTGTCGGCAAGCCACTTGACGGCATCTTCCGTCAGCTCGAAGGTCACGCCGCGGTCAGCCAGCTGGACTTCCAGCTGCATGACGAACTTCTCGACCACCTTGTAGACGACTTCCATCGGCAGATTGCCGAACGGAATGATCGCATCGAGACGGTTGCGGAACTCCGGCGTGAACAGCTTGTTGATCGCTTCCGCGTCGTCGCCTTCCCGCTTCATGCGATTGAAGCCAACCGGCATCTTGGCCATGTCCGCGGCACCGGCGTTGGTGGTCATTATCAGGATGACATTGCGGAAGTCGACCTGCTTGCCGTTATGGTCGGTCAGCTTGCCATGGTCCATCACCTGCAACAGGATATTGAACAGGTCCGGATGAGCCTTTTCGATCTCGTCCAGCAGCAGCACGCAGTGCGGATGCTGGTCGACACCGTCGGTCAAGAGGCCACCCTGGTCGAAGCCGACATATCCCGGAGGTGCACCGATCAGGCGCGACACGGTGTGCCGCTCCATGTATTCGGACATGTCGAACCGGATCAGTTCAACACCCAGTGAAGATGCCAGCTGCCGAGCGACTTCCGTCTTGCCGACCCCTGTCGGGCCGGAGAACAGATAGCTGCCGATCGGCTTGTCAGGCTCACGCAGACCGGCACGCGCCAGCTTGATGGCAGACGCCAACGTCCCGATAGCTTCATCCTGTCCGTAGACAACCCGCTTCAGATCCTTGCCAAGGTTCTCCAGAATCTCCGCATCATCCTTGGAAACGGACTTCGGCGGGATCCTGGCCATGGTGGCAATCGTGTTCTCGATTTCCTTCACGCCAATGGTCTTGCGGCGGCGGGCTTCGGGAACAAGCATCTGCGAGGCACCGGTTTCATCCAGCACGTCGATCGCCTTGTCCGGCAGCTTGCGGTCGGAAATATATTTCGCAGACAGCTCCACAGCCACCTTGATGGCATCATTGGTGTAACGAACCTTGTGGAAGTCCTCGAAGTAAGGCTTCAGGCCCTTCAGGATATCGATCGCGTCCGGGATCGACGGCTCGTTGACGTCGATCTTCTGGAAACGGCGGACCAACGCCCGGTCCTTCTCGAAGAACTGGCGGTATTCCTTGTAGGTGGTCGAACCGATGCAGCGGATCGCTCCGGAAGCAAGCGCAGGTTTCAGGAGGTTGGACGCATCCATAGCCCCGCCAGAGGTTGCACCTGCTCCGATCACCGTATGGATTTCGTCGATGAACATCACCGCACCCGGGTAGTCCTCGATCTCCTTGACCACCTGCTTCAGCCGCTCCTCGAAATCGCCGCGATAGCGGGTACCCGCCAGCAGCGAGCCCATATCGAGCGAGAAGATGGTGGCATCCTTCAGGACATCCGGCACATCGCCATTGACGATGCGATGCGCCAGCCCTTCCGCAATGGCGGTCTTGCCGACACCCGGGTCGCCGACGAAGAGCGGATTGTTCTTCGACCTGCGGCACAGGATCTGGATCGTGCGCGAAATTTCGCTGTCGCGCCCGATCAGCGGATCAATCTTGCCGTTGGTGGCCTTGGTGTTGAGATTGACACAGTAAGCTTCAAGAGCGTCCGTCTTCTGACTGGACTTCTTCTCGGTTTCAGCTCCGGGCATCACATCTTCTTCATCCGCCCCTTCGACTGGACGGGCCTCGGACATGCCGGGACGCTTGGCAATGCCGTGCGAGATATAATTGACCGCGTCGTAACGGGTCATGTCCTGATCCTGCAGGAAGTAGGCCGCATGGCTTTCGCGCTCGGCAAAGATCGCAACAAGCACGTTGGCGCCGGTCACCTCTTCCCGGCCTGACGACTGGACGTGGATAACCGCCCGCTGAATCACGCGCTGGAAGCCCGCGGTCGGCTTGGAGTCCTCGTCACTGTCCGTGACAAGGTTATCCAGCTCGGTTTCGATATATTCAACCAGATTGCGGCGGATCGTTTCCAGATCCACGTTGCAAGCCCGCATGACCGCAGCCGCGTCCTGGTCGTCCAGCAACGCCAGCAGAAGATGCTCCAGCGTTGCATACTCCTGCTGTCGCTCGTTGGCGAAGGCCAGAGCCTGGTGAAGTGCTTTTTCAAGACTGCGTGAGAAGGAAGGCACGTGCGTTTGTCCTCACTTTTTTTCCATGACGCATTGCAACGGATGCTGATGCTTGCGCGCAAAATCCATCACCTGGGTGACTTTCGTCTCCGCGACCTCGTAGGAATAAATCCCGCATTCCCCGACGCCGTGATGGTGAACATGCAGCATAATGCGGGTCGCCTCTTCGCGGTTTTTTTGGAAGAAGTTCTCCACAACGTGAATGACGAACTCCATCGGAGTGTAGTCATCGTTCAACAGCAGCACTCGATAGAGATTTGGCCGCTTGGTTACTGTTTTGGTACGGGTGACTGTAACCGTTCCGGCGTCGCCACCGTCATTGTCATAATCAGAGCCCGCCGACATTGCCGTTTCTTTTGCCTCTATCACTCCGGCCATCACCAAATTTCGAATCCTGAACACACTGCCCTGCGCAGCTGGTCCAGAGCTTTCCGCAGCACGGACTGCGCCGCGAATACGCATTCTCAGTGGTAATCCTGCCGCGCAAGCCGCGCTCGCGCAATGGTCGATTTCATCAACATAAAGGTCAACAGCGCATTTGTAGTCCCTGCGCTGCCGGTCAAGAGGAATGTAGGTTGCCCGTTAATGATTAAAAGGTGGCAAGAGAACGCATTTCGAAATCCGGCCGCAAATGGCAGGATGATCCGCGGCAAGCCTGTAAATCTGTGCATATACGAAAAAACCCGGCTCGTCGGAGCCGGGTTTGAAACTTCAAGCCGTCCTGCGACGGCTAAAAGGAAAACTTATTTCGTAAGCTTGCCCATCACACCTTCGTAAGGCTTGTAGGCGTCCTTGGACATGTCGGTGACCATTTCACCAATCTTTGTCATCTCGCCAACAAAACCTTCGTAAGCGGTTTTGACGTAGTCGGCCTGCGCTTCGAATGCCTTGTCGAGGGACTTGGAGGAAACGAGCTTTTCAACAGCTGCGGAACCTTCCTCGAAGGACTTTTTCTGGTAATCGGCCATTTCAGCGGCGATGGCCTGGAAACCCTTGCTGACGGAGCCGAAAGACGCCATGGCCATATCCATGTTGTCTTTGCTCATCTTCTGCATTTCATCAAAGTTGTTCATCATTTTTCTGCCCTTTTCCGGCGAACCGGTTTCCAATCCCAAGCATCGGCCTTATGGGGCGGCCCGGCGCGCGTATCGCGTTACCTAACGGGATTTTGTCGTAATGCACTGCACAATAAGTGTCAAGGCGATTTTGCATTGCAAAAACAACCATTACGCGAATTTGACAATCCTTCCATGGCGTAAGCTGTCAGACTTCCCTCTGAAAACAGATACCCCTGATCGAGACCGGCACCAGCAACCGGAAGCAGGAAACAACAGAGCCTCAGCAAGATTTCAGTCAGATTCTTGAATTTGATCAACTTCGGAACAACAGACACCGAAAATAAACGAACGCTTAACCAATAAAACAAATGGGAATAAGAATTAGATCTAAACAATTCTTATCAAGTACGCAAAACACAACCTTAACCAACAATTAACTCTAACAAAAAACTATTTTTTTAAGTGCTTTTTCGATCATTCATTTACTCATTCGTAACCGTGATTCCATCAAATGACATGGAGAACGACGGGGCCGCGGCTTTGAATCGCAGGGGGTTAAGATCCGAACCGTGCCGCTCCAGATACGAACCACGTGACCCAGAATGGGATAGTAATTGTGTTTGGGATGCGTATTTTTCGCAAAGGACGGGCTCTCGCCCGCACCGCTAAGATCTTGACCCTCGGCCTGGTGCTCCTGGGGGTCCCGGCAACGGCGATGGCCAACCCGAAATATGCGGGGATCGTCGTTGATGCAAAAACCGGCAAGACACTTTACTCCTCCTCGGCTGACGCCTACCGGTATCCGGCATCGCTCACCAAGATCATGACGCTTTATCTTGTGTTCGAGGAACTGGAAGCCGGGCGACTGTCGCTGGACTCCAACCTGAGCGTTTCCAGCTACGCTTCAGCACGTCCGCCCTCCAAGCTGGGCCTCAAGCCCGGCGGCACAATCAAGGTCAAGGACGCCATCCTCGCACTTGTTACCAAGTCCGCGAACGACGTCGCATCCGTGATCGCTGAAAACCTTGGTGGCTCTGAAAAGAAATTCGCCGAGCGCATGACCCGTACGGCGCGCCAAATCGGCATGTCGAAGACCACATTCCGCAACCCGCACGGCCTGCCCGACAGCGGGCAGCGTACGACGGCCCGCGACATGGCGACGCTTGGGCGCGCGATTCAGGAACGGTTCCCGCAGTACTACGGCTACTTCAAAACCCGTGCCTACAAGTACAACGGACGCACCTATGGCAACCACAACAAGCTGCTGGGCCGCGTAAAGGGCGTAGACGGCATCAAGACCGGTTACATCCGGGCATCCGGCTTCAACCTGGTGACATCTGTGAACCGGGACGGACGGCAGATTGTGGCCGTCGTGATGGGTGGCAAGACCGGCGCGTCACGCAACGCGCAGATGACAAAGCTCATCAACTCTTATCTGCCCAAGGCAAGCCGCGGCCCGAAAACGGCCCCGCTGATCGTTCAGAACACTTCTGAACCGACTTTCGTGGCAATTGCGCTGAAGAACCCGCCTCTTCCGAACAGCAAGCCGGGAAGCGAACCTGTGCCTGCAACGGGTGAGCCCATGGTGCTGGCATTCACCGCACCGTCCAACCCAGGCGCCATTCCGACACCGGCTCCGGCCCCCCTTTCCGTGACTGCGTCCAATGCGCCAGTCATGGCTTCGGCTCAGGCCCCTGCTCCGGTTCCAGGCTTTGGCAACGACGTTCCGCTGCCGCCGAAACTGGTCAAGCAACGCTTTGACAGCACGTTTGCAGTCGCAACAGCTTTGCCGCCGATCCCGCCTTCAAGCCCGGATGAGCCGCTGAACACCAATTCGATTTCCCGGACTGCTCTGATCGAAGCTGCAAGAGCAGAAGTCGTGAAGTCGGACAACAGCCAGCGCGCTGTCGGCTCTGCGCAGTCGGTGAAGACCGTCTCCGTTCAGACTATCGCGGTCAACACGACGCCGGTTGAAACGGTCGCTGCGCCTGAAACCGCAGCTGCCGACAACAGCAGCGACGACGACAGCGTTACGGTTGCAACCAGCGACACCCGCGATGTCGAGCCGGGCTGGCAGGTCCAGATCGCCGCAACGGAATCCGAAGGCCAGGCCATCACGATGTTGAAGAACGCCAAGGCCAAGACCGGATCCGCCCTTCGTGGCCGGGTCCCTTACACCGAACCCGTCGACACCAACGGACAGACCCTCTACCGGGCCCGCTTCGTCGGCTTCGACACCAAAACAGCTGCGTGGAATGCCTGCAAAAGCTTGAAAAAGGCAAAATACGCTTGCTTCGCCATCTACCAGTAACCGCGTAACGGATGCCGTCAATGTCTTCTGAGAAGCGTGTCTTTAGCCTCGTTGATTTTCGCCGCGAGGAAACCGGAGCCTCCCTGGTCGGGATGGACCCGCATCATAAGCCTGCGGTGCGCGGCTCTAATTTCCGCGTCCCCGGCATCGGGCGTAAGCCCCAGGATCTGGTAGGCCTCCTCATCTGTCATGGGGCCAGAGCTCGCCGCGCTTCCCTGCCGCTCTGCTCCATCCGCCTGGAAGTGTTCACGCCAACCGGCAAGCCTGCGGTCGAGATAAGCTTCGACTAGCTTCTGACTCTGACTGTCCTGGGCCGTCTCCTGCCAAAAGGCTTCCAGGTCCGTTTCGGTCAACTGATCCAGCTCGCGCCCCTGATAGGTGCCTGCCAGCACGGTCCCGGTCATGTGACCGGTATCGTGATCGAGTTCCATCTCCACCATAGCGGTCCGCACACGGGAACGTTGTCCGGAGGTTTTCTGAGGTTTGTAGCCTGACGAGAGCCAGTTCAGCCCGGACATCCCCAGCACCGACAAGCCAAGCCCGAACAACGGGATGGCAAACACGAACCGGCCCGTCAGCGCAAAGACCAGCGCCAACACCATCAGAAACGCTCCTCCGAAGAGACGCAGTCCTCTGGCCAGATTTGCGGGATTGGCGTTCACGAACTTGTTGCCGAGCGTCAACAGGGCGGTCAGCAGTATCAAGCCGATAATCAAATAAATCATGTGGCGGTTGGTTCCCCGTTCGCCGGCCCGGGACCATCACATTCGGATGCCCCGGCCCTACTCCAGTCACGTGTCGAAAGTTGCCGAGTATGTAAACCTCCGGCACCGGCTACAGCAAGGAAGTGCAAGCCCGGCGCTTTCCGGGCTCTAGCGGGCCGATGGTAGCTGCTGCAGCAGAAGCGTTGCGCCCTTGCCGCCTTGCTTTTCCAGCTGCTGGAGTGCCGTCCGGCCTCCGCTGGCGAAAACGGCAACCGCTTTCAAAAGATCGGCCAGTTGCTGGGCAGACCCGGAATCAAACCGGCAAAAGGCGCCGTTGGTCAGTCTGGCCATCTCGCGAAACGCGCGCTCAGCGACGCCGTCACGCCCCTCCTGAAACAGGAACATCGGCACACCAAGCATGCCCAGCTGACCTGCCTTGTCACACAGGGCATCCACGTCCTCCTCCATGCAATCGCCGACATAAACCAGCGCCGCGATTTTCTCGGTATCGGCAGCGGACAAGGCAGCCGAGAGCACCTTTCGGATCTGGGTACGCCCACCCTGACAGGAAATCCGGCTCATGGCCTGGGCAAGCTCAGTGCCGCTGGAAAACCAGCGGGACGCCCGGCATTCACCGAAACCGCGAAAATAGACAAGCTTGATGCTGAGGCCTGAAATCTTGCCGGCTTCCTGAAACATCTCTGCCTGGATCTGACAGGCCTGGTCCCAGGTCGGTTGACGGCTCATGGTAGCGTCCAGGGCAAACACCAACCGCCCGCCGCTGCCCGGTTGCGGTGCAATTTCCTTGGCCTTCTGAAGAAAGGCAGCAACATCGGATTCGGCTGAAGGCACGCGGGCGTCCTGCTTGACCATAGGGTCTACCGTGCCTTTGCCGGTCTTGACGTTCACGGCCGCCTCCTTCTGCCAGTTGGTGACACTCAACTTGGGTCGGGGCAGCCGTTTTGGCAAGTCTCAAGCCGTCGGATGCGACATGGCGCAGCCGATCATGTTCTTATGCTGTCGCTGAAATCAGGCGTGTCTTTCCGGGCCGAGCCATCTGCAGGTATGCCTCCATGACGAGGACGTTAGGCACCCAGCACAGCCAGGCGATAAGTGGATAGGCGACATCAAAATCGACCCCTGCCGCCATACTGCTCCCCAGATAGACCCGCAATGTTACGGCAGCAAATGTAAGAGCTGCCGAACGCAGCATCCAGACTCGGTGACGCGGGAATTGCCGCCTCAAGGCAAAGGCGAACGCGATGCCGGTCGTCGCCAGCCACAAGACTGCGAGAATCGCAAAGCCTGTTGCAGCGAAGGTCCCTGCAGTCGTGTGAAAGGCCAGCTGAAGTCCCGCAATCCCCGAGATCAAGATCGACACGACGTACCCTCGCCCCAGCCAGCGGTGCAGTTTCGGCCTGCTGGCTCGCAGCCTTGTCATGAATTGAAACGGCATCAACGCAAGTGCGATCGGTGCAACACCGATATGGGCGTAAAGCATCAGCGCATTTCCGTCGAGGTTATGCGCCACGAATTCCATTGAAGCGGATACCCCCAGCGCCAAAAACCTCAATGAGGCCACGGCGACCAGAGCGGCGCTCACGGCTGCCGTCCAAAAAGCGACGTTTGCTGCAAACCTAGAAACCATCGACATACCGATCCTCCAACATAACTTGACAGTGTCAAGATAAAGCGAAACTTGACACTGTCAAGCGAATGACCGATGAAGACCGCATGACAGTTACTCCTCTTCGTCGCAAAAGAGACGGCAGTCTTCGAAAAGCCCTGGTTGATGCAGGTGTGGAGCTTTTGCGAGAACGTGGTCCGGACAAGCTCTCGTTGCGTGAATGCGCTGCCAAGGCGGGTGTGTCACACGCTGCGCCCGGTTATCACTTCAAGAACATCACAGGTTTGTCGACGGCGATTGCAGGGCGCGGCTTCGCCCTGTTTTGCCAGGCGATGGAACAACGCCTCGATGCGTCTCCTCCTGCGGCAACAGAAAGACTGAGCGCGATCTGTCAGGGGTACCTGGATTTCGCCACCGGCCACCCGGAGCTGTTCCTGTTCATTTTTTCGGGACAGAAGTTCAATGAGGATGACGAGGAATTCGCGGTGCACGCCTCAAGGGCCTACGCCATCCTGCGCGAAACATGCGCACCGCTGATCCCTGAAGGGACCGATCCGGAAGAAATCGAGATACTCGTGTGGTCGCTGGTGCATGGCTATGCCCATCTTGCCATGACACGAAAGAAGGAGAATCCGGGCCTAGGGCGCGGCTGGCCGGAACTCGGCACACTGGTCACGCATCTTCAGAAAGCCCTACCGGATCCAGGCTGATATCAGCGGATCAAAGCAGGCAGAGTTCCGTAAGATCCCGCCGCATGTCCTCCGGCATGGCGTGTGCCGCGCCACCAGCCTTCAGGTCCGCCGGCGCGTCCTGCGCCTTCAGATATCGCCAGCCCTGAAACGGCCGCTTGGGCTGGTACTGCGTCAGGATCAGTCTCGGCTCCATCACCAGGTCGCAGCGTTTGACGCCCGCCTGATCCGTAAACGGCCTGATGTCGATCAGGTGCTGACGCACCTGGATCTTGCCCTTGATCACCCAATAGAGAGAACCACCGTCCAGAAGCTCGTCCTTGCGGGTTGGCACCATGCGCGTCGTATGGATCGTTTCCGCCGGAAGTCCCGATTTGCGGGCGTTCTCCATACGAAAATCGATCCAGGCCTGAAGAGATTCGACGCTGTCCGCGCCGACGCACAGTTTTACCAGATGCAAGGTCATGCTTCTGACGTATCAGGCTTCCCGCCAAGGTCAAGATTGTGGCGAGAAACGGCGGTGGATTGTCCAATTTCACAGGCAGCTTCAGCTTGCGCCGATGGCAAGAACGGGGTTCTCTTTGCCCATGGAAGTATTTGTAACGGGTGGAACCGGCGAGATCGGTTCTGCCGTGGTAAAGCGGCTGGTTCAAGATGGTGCCAGGGTAATCGGTCTGGCCCGCTCTGACGCGTCCTCGGCAAAGCTGCGTGCGTTCGGTGCAAGTGCCTACCCGGGCGATTTGCGAGCACCGGAAAGCTGGGTATCACGGGCGGCCTCATGCGATGCCGTCATCCATCTTGGTGCAACTTTTTCCGAAGACATGGGCCGTGTTGACCGCCAGAGCATGCTTGCGTTGAAGCAGGCCTCAAGGCACCGCAAGCAGCCGCTCAAGATTATTTACACCGGAGGCATCTGGCTCTTTCCCGCAACCGCAGGCGACAGCCTGTTGACCGAGAAAACCCAGTTCGCGCCCCTACCCGCGTTTCGCTTCATGACCGAGACGATCAGGACCCTGTCACACGGAACGGATCTCAATCTGACGGTCATTCATCCGGCCCTCGCCTGCGGCCAGACGACCGGGCCGATTGCCGAGATGACGGCCGCGCTGAAGGAAGGCAGGCCGTTTGAAACCCGCGCGACGTCGCAAACCAAATGGGCGCTTGTTGAAATCAACGACCTTGCCGCGCTTTATGCTCTTGCCCTAAAGAACGCACGGTTCCGGATGTCCCTGATCGCGAGCTGCATTCCCGGCATCTCGGTCGGTCATCTGGCATCTCACATTTCAGCCCGCCACGGACTGCCGCTGGAAATCATGACAGTTCCGGCCCCTGAGGCAACCGAACCGCTTACCGACTGGGCCGCCGGTTTTGCCTTGTCGCAGTCCGTCGACGTCAGCCATGCCCAAAGGGCAACTGGCTGGCAACCGGAACATTCGACAATAGAGGACCTCGTGGTATCCCTGTCAAAATAGACGATAACCTTGAGTTTTGAGCAGCTTAGCGCACCGAGTCCGGTATTGGACAAAGACTTTCTAAAGTTTTGAAGGTGTATGATCCGGACAAAAGCTCAATACAGGGTCCGGGCGTGTTACGTACACTCACATCGTTGCTGGTCTTTCTCGTTTCCGTTTTGCCACTTCAGGCGGAAAGCATCCCCGTTGGCATATTCAAGGTGGTGAACACAGAAGGGTTTGTTCAAAGCAACGGGGAACGCATCGCGCTGGCAACCGACATGAACGAAGGCACGGCCCTGATCGAAAGGGATGCCACCAACCGTCTTGATGTCGAGATCAACGGCGCCAAACTCAGCCTGTTTCCGCTGGAACAAGGCCTGGCCGCGCTGACGTGGGACGCCAACGGAACGTCCCTGCTTCATGACATCGACATTCAGGCATTGTTCGGGAAAGACAATCCGGAAGATGTTCCGGCCTGGGGCGCGGAACTGGACTGGCCAGGATCCGGCACCGTTCAACTTGTACTGCTGCCTCTGGGTGAAAGAGCCTATACCGCATTCCTCATCAGCCATCCCGGCAACAGGACAGTGGTGCGGCAAATGGAATTCAGGCAGTCCTACGGGCCGTCGGACAGACCCGAGATTTCGTTCTCAACCAGTTCTGCCGGAAACTGACACGCCCGAAGTTCGAGCGACGCCTTCTCAGCTCGGAGAATACCGAGCTCGCATAAAATGTCCCCTAAAACGACAAAAGGCGCAGCCTCACGCTGCGCCTTTGTTTTCCTTGCGTCCCGCTGGCTTATTTGGCGGCGGCGACGGCTTGTTGTGCACTTTCAACATCGTTGAACAGAAGTACCATCGTCAATGCGAGGCCCACTGCAGCGACAGTCCAGAGAGTGACGCTCCAACAAGATTTCTGCACGTTTTCGTCCATAAAAACCCTACATATTGTTGTGCGACGCCGGGTCCCACCGACCTCAAATATGGCGCCATTGAGGCGAGGAGGTAAACGATCCATTACCATTTCGCAAGCGCAAAAAAAGAGCAGCTGATCCCGCATTTTTGCATTCCTCGTTTCGCATCAGGAAATTCAGCCGCTTAGTCCTCTCGGTGCTGCCTGTTAGGGACCAGGAAAAAGTCTGGTAAGACAGACCATGGCCGGATTCGGCCACCGGAGAATCAAAAGGGATCAGGATGCACGCGCTCTCGAATATGGACCTGGCAGCAGCCGCCTGGTTTCTGTTTGCCTGGCTCGGTTTCAATTTGCTGATCGATGTCAGTCCGCTGCGTAAAAAGACATTGTCCAGCGCCATGGAAACCTACAGACGCGGCTGGATGCGTGCCATGAGCCTGCGGGAAGTCCGCATCATGGACACGTCTATCATGTCCGGGCTGCAACAAGGCACTGCGTTCTTCGCGTCAACGTCCCTACTGGCAATCGGCGGCGGCTTTGCGCTGCTGGATGCAACGGAACGCATCGTTCAGGTCGCCGGTGACCTGTCCATCCCGGTGGCCGACAGCCGCGCGCTCTGGGAAATCAAGGTGCTCGCCCTGATGCTGATCTTTGCCTATGGATTTTTCAAATTCGGCTGGGCATACCGGCTCTTCAATTATGCCAGCATCGTCATGGGCGCAGTCCCGCAACAAGGTCAGGCACCTGACGAAGTGATCGCGAAAATGGCTGCGCAGGCGGGGGAGCTGGGCGTTCTCGCAGGCCGCCATTTCAATCGCGGCCAGCGAGCGCTGTTCTTTTCGATCGGCTTCCTTGGGTGGTTCGCCGGGCCTTATGTATTTGCCGCAACCACCCTCGCCGTTCTCCTGGTCCTGCTACGTCGTCAGTTCGTTTCCAAGGCCAGAGCCGCCGTGCTCTTGGGGCAATATCCGAACTTGGGATCCGCGGACAAATCCGGCGAATACACCGATACGGGTTCATCAAACCCCTTCACCTGATAGCGGCCAAAAAGGCCCGACCGGCACCCCATGATATCGGCCAGGGCATCCGAGACCAGAAGCTGGCGCTGCAGGTCCTTTGCAAGCTCTGCAATACGGGCCGCAAGATTGACCACAGGGCCGACGACCGTGAAGTCCAGCCGCGTTTCGCTGCCGACATTGCCGTAGAAGACATCGCCCGCATGAAGGGCAATTCCAACGCTCAGGTCAGGTGTGACCGAACAGGTTCGGGCCGTGTTGATCGCCTCGATCCGCGTCAGCGTTTCACGTGCTGCCATCAGCGCACGCACCGAGGCGTCTCTGGCTTCCTCTTCGGTTTCATACGGAAAGATCGCCATCACTTCATCGCCAATGAACTTCAGCACCTCGCCACCGTGGGCTTCGACAGCTGCTGTCATCGCTCCGAAATACTTGTTCAGAAACAATACGATCTTGTCCGCTGGAAGTGTGTTGGAAAGACGCGTGAACCCACGGATGTCGGCGAAGCTGACAACCGCCTTGATCCACTCGCCTTCTCCACGCCGCGTGGTGCCGTCCAGGACCTTCGAACCCGCCCGCGGGCCGACATAGGTGTCCAGAACGGTTTCAGCGGTGCGGCGTAGTGTTTTGAGTTCACACACGAGGGCAAGCGGCTGGATCAGCGATTCAAAAACGCCGATATGCGACCCTGAAAATCCGCCTGGTGTCTTGGTGGCGAAACTCGCAACCTTCACCGAGCCGTCGGAGAACCGCATGGGCAAAGCGATATAGTCGGTATAGCCTTCCTGGCGCAGCTCTGCGGTAATCGGAAATTCGTCAGCGACAGCCGGCTTCTTGCCGATTTCCACTCGAACGGCCTTCTGCGTTTCATGCACGCGCTTGATCGGACTTTTCTGGTATTCGTCCTGCGATTTGTTCTCCGCAGTGTGAAGGCGCAATTCCGGTGCCTGGCCGTTGACCCAGATCGAGCTTTCCGCGCGCACGTTCGGATGCACCACCCAGATCCCCGTGGTGACACGATCGACCGGAACTTTTCCGGCGCGCAGACGTTTCGCCATCTCAGTGACGATTTCCAGCGTCCCCTTCAATTGGGGCGCATCGCTGTAGAGCCATTGTACGACGTCTGCCGCAACGATCGGCGCTTCGAGGACCATCAGCCCACGTCCTTTCAAATCCCTGATTGAGCCCAGTATATGGGAACACGCTCCGCACAGTAAAAGAGGTTCGATTTCAAAAGTCGCTGACTGTCGAAAGGGTTTTGCAAATTCATGGACCAGGGAAGAATTCCGTGCTCCTGCCAAGCATCCAGTAGACAGCCAGACCAACCCATTCCCGGTAGGCGATATCAAAGCGCCGCAGGCCTTTTGAAGCACCGTCGAAGCCGAGCGACTTGTCCTGCGGTCCACGCGTGCGATAGTCCACCGGATAAGCCGTCACCCCGGTCCAACCGGCCTTTTCGAACACTCCCATGGCGCGCGGCATGTGATAGGCCGAAGTGACAAGAAGCCACTGCTGTCCGGGCTGTGGCTGCACAATATCCTTTGCGTAGACTGCGTTTTGCCAGGTGTTCTGGGACTTGTCTTCCAGAATGACGCGATCGGGAGAGATGCCGAAGTCTCGAAACAGTCGCGCAGCCCCTTCGGCTTCTGTTGCCTGGTCCGATACGATCATGCCCTGCCCACCGGTGTGAATGATCTTCACCTCCGGCAGCGCGTTGGCCAGCCGCGCAGTGATGGTGATGCGCTCGGCGGACATTGTCAGGGCCGTGTCGCCCCGCACGCCGGTCACCACCGTGTCCACGGCACCACCCAGAACGATGATCCCGTCATAATTCTCCAAAGTGCCGGGACGCTGAAAACGGTCCTCGAGGGGCACAATCAACCAGTTGGCTGCCGGTGAGAAAGCGCAAACCACCAAACCAAGAAAACCGGCAAAAGTCAGAAACCGTCCACTGCGCCGCCACTTTGACGTAAGGCTGAGCACCAATCCCAAAGCCATCAGAACAACGAGAAAATTGGATGGCAGGATCAGAAATCCGCCGATCTTGGATAGGTAAACATACATCTGAAAAATCCGAATCGTTGCGGGCCCGATGCGTGACAAAGATACGGTGAAACCGACAATATTGAGACTTGAAGCTGAAGTGAGCACACATCCTGACAGCTTTGAGCCAAAATGGTTTTCACGGTCTTGGTCCGGATTTTCCAGTCGTTCTCCCGATCGACAATTTCGACAATATTCGAGGAACAGACGTCCGCCCACGCATTGTCACAAATCTCCAGGTTGCATCATTATTGTCTCTTTATTTCAATGGTTTAATTGATTCGAAAGAAAATTCACCCAACGTTAGATTGCAACCCTAGGAGGATCGATCATGAGCCTGCCGATTGAAGTGGACCAGCAGCAGCCGGAAATCACCAAGGCTCAGATCCCTCTGGAGACAACCGACTTCTTCAATCAGATCATTCGAGAGCTCAGCGGAGCACTGCAGGAAATTGTCGGAGTGAACGAGGCGGAGGGGTTCATCGCACTGGTAGCCAACCGCATCGGTGAAAAGATCAATTCCGATTACAAGTCTGCCCTGCATCTTGAACAGATCCCAAGGCCTATGCTCGCAGACGTCCTGGCTGACCTGAAACGACGGATCGGTGGCCAGTTCAGTGTCGAATATGAAGACGACAAGGTCTTGATCCTCAAGAACGCCCGCTGCCCGTTCGGAGATCGCGTCAAGGACCGTCCGTCCCTCTGCATGATGACGACAAACGTCTTCGGAAGAATTGCGGCAGATTGCCATGGCTACGCCAGGGTCCAGATCGACAGGTCAATTGCCCGCGGTGATACTGACTGTCGTGTTGTTGTCCATCTGGCTCCGACCGTAGAGAACGACGTCAACGGCAAAGAATTCTACAGGGTTCGATAGCCGTGCCCAAGTCCACTGCCATCATATCGGCCCTTGTGCAGACCATGCCCCAGCCTATTCTGCTGCTGGACGATCATGGCCGTGTGGTTCTCGCAAATAAGGCAGCCAAATCTCTTGCCGGAATTGGCGTAGGTGAACAACTTTCAGACAAGGTCAGGGATACAGCGCAGGTGGATGACTACCTGTCGATGTGCAGGTCTTCAACCACTCCCGTTCCGGTGCGCCTGAAACTTCTGTCCGGATATGAAAGCGTTGCTTTCGGCCACAGACTGTCTGTTCCGGGCACCGGAATTGATGGCGCCGTTCTTGTCCGCTTCGACGAGAACATGAACCTTTCCAGCAAGTTTGCCGCGCTCAACGCCGATATTTCGTCGCTCAACAACAAGATCTTGCATTTCGGCCAGGAGCGGACCGAACTTGAAAACCTGGCACTTACGGATCCGCTTACCGGTATCTCCAACCGCCGCGGGTTCGACCAGGAACTGGACAAGGAATACAACCGATCTGCTCGCTATGACCACGACTTCTGCATCTCCCTGATCGACCTGGACCATTTCAAGTCGATCAACGATGCCCATGGCCATCAGCTTGGAGATGAAATCCTCGTTCATTTTGCGCAAAGATGTCTGGAACATCTGCGCCAGACGGATGTCGTTTGCCGTGTGGGTGGTGAAGAATTCGCGCTGATCCTGCCGGAAACAAATTTGGCGCAAGCAACGATAGTCGTCAGTCGCATGCTTGATCTGTTGAACGCGACACCAATGTTCGCGCGCGGCAAGAGATACGCCTACACCGCAAGCGCGGGTCTGGCGGAAAAAAGGCCTGAAGACACCCCAGCCTCGCTTTTTGAACGGGCTGACAGAAATCTTTATTTGGCAAAGGAAACCGGCAGAGCCCGCCTCATCGCCGGGGAGGCCGTCCCCACGGCAGCGGCCATCGAGACCGGAAAGTCCGGCGAATGCCGGAAGTCAGGGCGCATCGATTCGCAGCATTTCTGAAATTGATCCGAACTTTGGCTATTGCCGGCAGGCTTCGATTTGGTCAGGCTTTTCGCCTATCCGACCACCGCGCGCATTCCTTAGATGCCTCACTATTTTTAACAATGTGGACGCCGATGCCTCCGCGAGACCTGACCGACCGCTGATTACGGGTCCTGTAACGCGCCTGTCACATTTTACCGACATCTTCCTGCTCAAACCGTTGAAAACGGCCGCTTTGGGGCTGTTTTCACCGCACCAATGCGCCATTAGCGGGCACTGGTGATTTTGACAAAGGGTTTATCCGTGATCGGAGTCACAGGGCTGGCACGCTTTCTGAGTCATCTTGGCGACATCGTAATGAAGGATCAATGAGGGTTAGCCAGATGACACTCTATATGAAACTAGGCGGTCGCAAGGCGATCATGCGGGCAATGCCTCGCCTCAAAGCGAGACTGGAACAGGACCCGTGTTTCGACGTGACCAGCTTTCTGCCGGAATTCGAACACTCGGACGATCTGACCGAGTTCCTGATCTTCCTTGCCGGTGGAGCGCCATTTTACGACGGCAAGCCCGTCTGTGAACTGCTGGCACCGATCTGCACCTGCAACAACATCTACGAACGCTTCGTGGATCACCTTGTCGCAGTCATCTTCGACGGCGCCCCTGCCCCCGGAGACGAAGAGCACCTGCGTGAGCTCATGTCCCGACTTCGGCCGCATGTGCTCAACCCCAAGCCGGTTGCACCGGTAATGGTCTATTCCGTCGAACCCGAACCGATCTGCCTCTGATCGGTTCGGATAGAAAAAACGCCGGCATTTGCCGGCGTTTCTACGTTTGCAGTCAGGTCAGTCGGGATCAACCCAGTTCGTCCACACTTGTGACGATCTTGCCGACCAGACCGTAGTCGATACCCTCTTCCGGGCTCATCCAGTAGTCGCGATCGGTGTCTTTTTCGATCCGTTCGATCGGCTGGCCTGTCGCCGCCGCGAAGATCTTGTTCAGTCGATCGCGCATCTTGATGATTTCCTTGGCCTGGATCTCGATATCCGTAGCCATGCCGCCGGCACCACCGGACGGTTGATGAAGCAGGAAGCGAGTGTTCGGCGTGCAGAAACGCTTGTCCTTGGGAACCGACACGTAGATCAGCGCACCGGCGCTGGCCACCCAGCCCATGCCGAGGATGCGGACCTCGGGTGCGATGAACTTGATGGTGTCGTGAATCATGTCACCGGATTCGACATGACCGCCCGGAGACGAAACAATGACCGTGATCGGGTCGTTGGAAACCTGCGCCAGCGCCAGAAGCCGGGCGCACACGTCGCGGGCCATGTCCTGTGTCACCGGACCGGTGATCAGAACTGTGCGCGCTTCGAACAGATGCTTGTCGACCTGGATCGACGGCTGGCTCTTGGGCTTATCCTCGTCTTCATCGTCGAGGCGTGCAGGCACCGTGGTCGAATAGTTTTTCATGCGCAGGATTAAGCTCCCTTTGCTGTTGGGCCGGCCTGGCCGGCATTTTCGATGGGCTGACGGAATGTTTCGCCGCCCCGCGTTGGTCCATGTGTAAGCGAAGTCAGTTGCACTCGCAAATCATCAGACCCTGATTAGCGTGAAAAGAGTTATCAGATCGGCAACACGTGACATTGCCCTCTCTCAATCACCCGGTCCCGTCGTCTCGCCGAAGCGCTTTTCCTGTCGCCCGACAAGCAGATACCAAACCAGCATGGCTGCGAAAGGCAGGGACGGCCAGACGAACCACAATGTGGACAAGCCGGATGTCAGCAGGTTGATCACGAAAAACAGGCCGATCATGAAAACGCAGCTTCGCACCCGCTTTGGCTGAGCTCTCAACCAACGGCGCGCCTGTTCAAACCCGGAGGCAACCGCCTGGGTGTCTCGTTCCCATTCCGGTCTTGGAATTTCGGTCTGGCGTCGCTCCGCAGTTCCGTTCGTCTCCTGCCCGGACCGTTTTTCCTCCGGCGCATTGCGACCGCCAATACGCACGCAATAGGTTTCAACGGGATCGGTAACGTTCTTGACGTGCTGAGGGCCAAGCGGCTCAAAGCCCAGCGCCATCTTGGTCTTGACCTGGTCATAGACCGATTGGGAGAGCATGATCCCGCCCCTCGGCGCGATTTCCTGCAAACGGGCAGCAACATTCACACCGTCGCCGTAGATATCCTCGCCCTCGACCATGATGTCGCCGAGATTGATACCGATGCGAAACTCCATCCTGTTCAGGTCCGGAAGGTCCGCATTGCGAACGGAAAGCTCGTTCTGAATGTCGACGGCGCATTGAACGGCCTCCATCACCGAGGCGAACTCGATGATGACGGCATCACCCCATGTGTTGACGATACGTCCATTGTGACGCTCGGTCAGCGCAGACATCACCAACCGATAGGCCTTGAGCCGGTCCAGCGTTCCGTCTTCATCCCGCTCCATGAGCTTGGAATATTGCGCAACGTCTGCGCACATAACTGCCGCCAGACGCCGCTTGACCCGTTGCATGCTCTTACCCCGCTTGCTCCCGCTTAGGAATGGGAAGGCAAACCGGAAATTGCAAGGGAAAATCCACCGAATTCGCCACCCAGCCCGAAGTTCGGCCAACTAAGAAAAGCAGTGTCAGATGTCTCCGGCGAGTTTGCGCAGCGCTGCCAGGGCATCATCGGCGCGCTCTTCGGGCACAAAAACATGATCGTGAAAATAGGCTGCGACCACATTTGCCGAAATCCCCTCAGCGGCCAATGCAGCCGAGATCGACGCCGTCAGACCCACGGCTTCAAGTGAGGAATGCACCGTCAGGGTTATCCGGCGAAACCATTCGGCCTCGGCCAAACCCAGTTCGCGCGCACGCTCCACCGGCAGGATGGCTGTGAGGCCTTCCGTTTCCGCAAAAAGCCCGATCGGGTCGTATTCCGCCAGGTCCGTCATGGATTTCGAAGCGAAGGTGCAAAACACATAAGGCTCCGGATCCAGCATCGGACGCATCTGGGAGATCAGGGTGGCAAGGTCGGTTTCACCGGTCATTCGGATAATCCATTCAAAGAAGTTTGCGCATCAGCGGCCGCCGCGGGCTTCTGCGTGCGATTTCGACAAAACCTGCTCTACGGAAGACGTCTGCTATACCCACGAAGCCTTCTCCCCATTGAAGGGGCTTTTCCGATTCCATTGGACAGGCATCCAGTTGATGCGCTCCCTGCGCTTTGGCGTGGCCAATGCCTGCATCAAGCAACACGGACATCAACCCGGTTTTGCGATGTCCGTTTCTGATAAAGAAACAGGTGACGGCATATGTCGCCGCCAGCGCTTGTGCGCTGTCATCGGACAGCGGCTGGGTGGTTTTGCCAAGCTGAAAACGCAGATACTGCATGCGCGGACCCAGTGCGATCCAGCCCACGGCCAGATTGCCGCGGTAGGCCAGAAGCCCTGGCACCGGACCCGCGTCCACTTTCTGCTGGAATGCATCGCGCCGTTCATCACGGGTCATCGCTTTCCAGTCTCTGCCCCGCAAGAACGGCCACATGCACCAGCAACCGCCAGACGCCCCCCTCTCCGGTCCGAACAGATCCACCAGATCTGCCCAGCGCTCCGGGGTTGCAAGCTGAATGTGGACGGGATCGTTATGTGTCATATCCACTCCTCCGGATTGCAAAGTTGCACGGAAAGAACGGGGACGGCAATCCCGGTGAAAGTGTCTGTTCCACAAAAGCAAAACGCCGCTCAACAGGTGGCGTTTCGTATTTTCCTTCTTCGCTCAAGCCTTGTTGGGCAATCAAGACAACGGGCTGTGTTTATGCTCCAATTCAGGCAGCGGCTTCCAGCCCGGCAATGTCGATCTTCCTCATCTTCATCAGGGCAGCACTGACACGGCCAGCCCGTTCCGGATTGCCAGCATGCATCAGCCGAGGCAACGCCTTCGGTACGATCTGCCAGTGAACACCGTAGCGATCTCTCAACCAGCCGCACTGCCCTTCTTCCCCGCCATCGGCAAGGAGCGCCTGCCAAAGCCGGTCCGTTTCCGCCTGATCTTCCGTCAGTATGGAAATCGAGGTCAGATAACTTGGCTGCATATCCGGGTTGCCGTTCAGGATCATGAAAGGTGAGCCCGCCAGGGTGAACTCGGCAACAAGCACAGGTCCATTCGGATCCGGCCTGAAGACCGAGCCCATCACGCTATCCGGCAACAGGGACGTATAGTATTTGGCGGCTTCTTCGCCCTTTTCACTGAAGAACAGGCAAGTGCGTACCTTGGCGGAAAATGCAGGAGTTGTTTGCAAGCCCTCAATGGCAATCGACCTAGCAAGCTCATCAAGCTGAGTGGAAGCGGCCTTCCAGCCTTCCTCAAAACCCATTTCCAGGTGCTTGTTCCTGTCAGCTTCCGAAGTGTGGCGAGCCCCCCATGTGAAGCGCGTACCAACACCGGGAACATCTGCCAGTTCCACATACCCGGTCATGAACGCGTTTTCCCGCGGCACATATCCTTCCGAATAGGCATCCGTGAACGTTAGCTTCTCACCGTCGACAACTTCCAGAAACATTCCGACGTTCTCGAACAGCTCCCCTTCCGGACCGGCCATCACTGTGTTGAAACGCCCTCCCGGACGGACGTCCATGTCGGCCTTCGGTACGAACCAGGGCTTCGGGCAAAACCACCGCTTCAATAATTCGGGATTGGTCCAGCATTGCCAGACCGCCTCGCGCGGCGCGGCAATGACGCGGCTGAGTTCCAGCGTCAGACCTTCCTTGCGAATTTCGACTTCACTCATTGCGCTCTCCCGTTTCTAGACCGGCCGAACAACAGTTCGACGTAACGTTTCAGATGATCAATGCTGTCAGTTGCTATCGACGGCGCATTGCCTGCCTTTGCCAGCACGAATGCCCCCTGGATCACGACCTGTGTGTGAAGTGCCAGGCTTTCCGCACCACCTGGAATTTCAACGCCCCGGTCTTCAGCTGCTTCTGCGATATCGGAAACCAGTGTTGCGGCGTGCCCGGTGATGCTGCGGTTGCAGGCATCGCGGATGGAGGGGTTCGTGTCATAGACTTCCTGGACCATGGTCCCGACCAGACAAGTGAACTCAGTCACGTCGCCCTGCACCAGTGCCTTGCGGAAATCGAGATAGCCGAGCACCCGGTCCAGCGGATCTTCGGGATCGTGATACGTCGCCTTCTCGAACAGAGCCCCGGTCGTTTCAGACCAATAGTTAGCAGCGGCTACTGCCAGATCGTCCTTCGAACGAAAGTGGTGGAAGAAGGCCCCCTTGGTAACGCCGGCCTCCCGGCACAGATCATCGACGGTGGTGGCCGTGTAGCCCTTCATGCGGATCACACGCAGTGCCGAATCCAGCAGCTTGATCCGCGCATCCGGCCGTTTGGTCTTTTGAGGTTTCTCTGTCATACACCACTCATACCGACCAGTTGGTATGCTGTCAATCAACTTGCTTGACGACCGTGCAGCGCCTTCCTGTCACCGGCTAGCAAGGATGTGCCAAAATCGAGCAAGCGAGCGAGCGGGGTTTCTGAAATTGAGGCATTGAAAAACGAAAGGGTTCCCTGCCAACACCTGAATTGAGCGGACGAAGACCGCTTGGTGATCGCAACACACCGAGATTTAAGCCCAGGCTATGCCTTACCAGGGGATCGGCCTGCCGGTTTGATCGAAAAATCCACCGGTGTCTGCAGGCGTAAGACTGGTCAGCACATTGACAAGACGCTCTGCTGCAACAGCCGGTTCCTGAACATCGAGCCCGGTTTTCGCAAAATTCTCGGTCAAGGGTGTTTTCACCGTGCCGGGATGAAGCGCAACACAGATAGCAGCGGGATTTTTGCGTGCCAGCTCGATAGACGCCGTACGGACCAGTTGATTGAGTCCAGCCTTCGCGGCCCGGTAAGCAAACCATCCACCCAGACCGTTGTCGCCGATCGAACCGACCCGGGCCGAAAGCGTCGCAAAGACACTTCTTCCCTCTTTCGGGAGGAGTGGCAAAAAGTGCTTCATCAGCAGTGCCGGTCCAATGGCGTTGATCGCATATGAACGAGCAAGTACTTCAGGATCGAGTTCGCGCAGGCTCTTTTCCGGACGGGCACTGCCCAAGGTAAGCGCTCCGGTGGCATCGAACAGCAATCGAACATCCCCCTCATTCTCCCTTATCCAGTCGGCGCAGGCCTGGATCATGCGTTCGTCGAGCAGGTCGAGAGGTGGTGACGACGTTCGATGAAGGGCGATAACCTTGTCGTAGCCGCTGCCCGCTTCAAGGTGGTCTCTCATGGCTGAGCCAATTCCGCCGCTGGCCCCAAAGATTACCGCAATTGACGTCATTCACTGCCTCACTTTCGTCGTGACAGCGATACGCAGAAAAAGCCGGATCGGTTCGCTAGCAGGATTGGTCTCAGGTGCTGCCGACCGTCGCTTCCCAGGGCCCATCAACAAATTCGGCTTCGTCATCCCCTGGCCAGGGAGGCATAGAGATACAGATGAACTGCAGAACACTTTCACCGGTGTTGCGGTACTGGAAAGCAGTTCCAGCCGGGATATCGATGGAGACACCCGCTTCCAGGTCGACAACGCCCTGGCTGGCATCGTCGGACCTCCAGATCTGTCCATGGCCGGAAAGCACATGCCAGAACTCATGCACGGTCCTGTGCCGTGTTGCGCGGTTGGTCTGGCCGACAGGAACAGTCGAATGGATCATGTTTCCTGTCGGCCCATCCATGATGAAACGGATATCGGCCCCCGCCGGAGATTTCGCGTCGGGCTTTTCGGGAAGCCGGGTCTGTTTCATGCCATTCTCCGAATTCGGTGATCAGGCCGTCTTGTTAAAGATCTCACGACCGATCAGCATCCGCCGAATTTCGGAAGTTCCCGCACCAATCTCGTACAGCTTGGCGTCACGCAGCAAACGCCCGGTCGGATATTCGTTGATGTAGCCATTGCCACCAAGCAGCTGGATTGCATCAAGTGCCAGTTTGGTTGCGTTTTCGGCAGCGTAGAGGATTGCACCAGCGGCGTCTTCGCGCGTGGTCTCGCCCCGGTCGCACGCCTTGGCAACCGCGTAGACGTAGGACTTGGTGGCGTTCATGGTCACATACATGTCGGCGACCTTGCCCTGTACAAGCTGGAATGTGCCGATCGGCTGGCCGAACTGCTCGCGCTCGTGGACATAGGGAATGACCACGTCCATGGCTGCCTGCATGATGCCGACGGCCCCTGCAGCCAGAACGGCGCGCTCGTAGT
Source organism: Labrenzia sp. PO1 (assembly GCF_012273635.1). Taxonomy (NCBI): domain Bacteria; kingdom Pseudomonadati; phylum Pseudomonadota; class Alphaproteobacteria; order Hyphomicrobiales; family Stappiaceae; genus Labrenzia; species Labrenzia sp. PO1. Next base: position 65,598 of record NZ_JAAXCR010000007.1, on the reverse strand, counting down.
CCAGACCCGACATCAGCACGTTGACGCCCTTGCCAACCTGGCCGAGGACGTTTTCTTCCGGCACTTCGCAATCCTGGAACACCAGTTCACCGGTTTCGGACCCGCGCATGCCGAGCTTGTCGAGCTTCTGCGCGACGGAAAAACCTGGGAAGCTCTTCTCGACCAGAAACGCGGTAATGCCCTTCGGCCCGGCTTCCGGATCGGTCTTGGCATAGATGATCATCGTATCGGCGGACGGACCGTTGGTGATCCACATCTTGGAGCCGTTGAGGACGTACCGATCGCCCTTCTTTTCCGCCTTCAGTTTCATGGAAACGACGTCTGAGCCAGCGCCCGGCTCCGACATGGCCAGCGCACCCAGATGTTCGCCGGTCACGAGCTTGTTCAGATAGCGCTTCTTCTGGTCGTCACTTCCCCAGCGGCGAAGCTGGTTGACACACAGGTTTGAATGGGCGCCATAGCTGAGGCCGATGGAGGCGGACGCCCGGCTGACCTCTTCCATGGCAATGCAGTGCTCCAGGTAGCCCAGACCCGAACCGCCCCATTCTTCCTCCACTGTGATCCCGTGAAGGCCAAGGTCTCCCATTTCCGGCCAGAGCTCCCGCGGGAACCAGTCCTCGCGGTCGATCTTTTCTGCCAGTGGCGCAATCCGGTCCTGACTGTAGGACCGAACGGTGTCGCGCAGCATGTCGGCGGTTTCGCCGAGATCGAAATTGAAACCCGGAAAATCGTTACGGATCATCTTGATTACCTCCCAGAGTTCTTAAGGCCTGTCGTATCGGACAAAATCGCTCAAAACGCCGATCCGGTCGTAAAGCTGCCGGGCGCGTGTATTGTGATCATGTGTGTGCCAGTAGACTTTGCCGCTGGCAGACGGTTCTTCGGTCGCGGCCCTGTAGACCGCCTCGATCAGCTTGCGGCCGGCTCCGCCACCACGAAGCTTCTCGCTGACATACAGATCTTCCAGATAGCAGGTGGACGAACTGGCCCAGGTGCTATCGTGAAAAAGGTAATGGACCAGTCCAACCAGCTCATTCTCCTGAACTGCCACGAACGCGCGGTGGCCTGCATTGGAATGCAGTCGCTCAAAGAGGGTTTCCGTCACTCCCGGCGCCAGATCCTGCTCGTAGAATGCAAGATAGGCCTTCCAGAGTTCGAGCCAGCCCGGCTTGTCGGATCGTTCCAGCGGCCTGATGGTGATATCGGTCATTCTTCAGTCCTTGACGCCGGCAACGCTCATGAGCGTGAACAGCCCCGTTGCGACATGCACCTGTTCGCCGTCATCCAGTCCGTAGACATCTGCCTTGGCTATGGTCAGCGTTCGTCCCGGTTTGACAACCCGTCCACGCGCAAGAAGCACCGACTGTTTCGCCGGATTGAGCAGGTTGATCTTGTATTCGCTGGTCAACACCCCGAAGCCGGCGGAAAACAGCGTTAGAGCTGCATAGCCTGCCGCACTGTCCGCAATGGAAGACGTCGCACCGGCATGAAAAAAGCCGTGTTGCTGTGTCAGTTCCGGAAGCATCGTCAATTCCAGATCGACCGCGCCGGGCGAGACGTGAACCATCTTCGCCCCCAGATGGGTCATGAATTTCTGCGCAGCAAAACTGGCCCGGACACGGGGTTCCCAGTTTTCGTCTCGAGGCGAAAGATCCATCACTTGTCCTCCGAGGTCGTAACGGCGCCAGACAGTTGGTCCGGGCCTGTTTCAAGCTCGACCATGCGCGCTTTTGCACCGGCTTCGACATCGTCGAGTTCAACCAGGGTCAATTCGATATCGCGCTGTTTTTCGAGAAGTTCTGCCCGGCGGGCGGCGATCCTGTCGAGGAGGAGCCGCAGCTGGCCGGTTTCACCGGGTGCACTGCCGTACATCTCGATCATTTCCTTGATTTCGTTCAGGGAAAATCCGAGACGTTTGCCGCGAAGGATCAGTTTGATGCGGGTACGATCACCAGGTGTGTAAAGGCGTTGACGACCCCGGCGCGTCGGCGACACCAGCCCCTGCGCTTCGTAGAACCGCAGGGTTCGGGTGGTAATGTCGAACTCCTGCGTCAGCTGGGTGATGGTGTAATAACGCTGCATGCCCGCTCCTTGTTGGAGCGCACAGTTCCGTCTTTTTACGTTAAAGTCAACACGTCAATTTTAAAGCTTATATTTCATGCACTTGAGCAATCAGGATTTCAGGTTATCCAAGCTCTTCTCTGGATGAAGGACATTCAGATCGACATCGCCGGAAATGCCTTTGATCGTGCCCCGGTCATGGTACTGCCAGAGCGACCAGTCTGACACATAGCCGGGAGAATGCCAGATCGACTGCGTCCAGAGACGGCGGTTCAGGCCCTTGCCCTTCAGATAGTCCAGATAGAAGTCCTCCGGCACATAAAGGATGACCTGCTTGCCGCGCCCCTGCTCGACCAGAGCAACGAAATCACTGATTTCCTGCAGCACTTCCTCGGCTGGCGGACGGCGCGCGCAGTTCCCGGTGAATTCCAGATCCACCACCGGCGCCAGCATATCGCTGTCCTGAGGCAGAACCGACAGGAAGTTTTGCGCCTGCTCGCGGCCGGATTTGCACAAACTGAAGAAATGATAGGCACCACGCGCCAGACCCGCGCTTCCTGCTCCGGCCCAGTTGCGGGCAAAGGCACGGTCCTTGAAGTCTCCGCCTTCAGTTGCCTTCATGTAGACGAAGGCAATATCGTCCGCCGCCACCTGCGCCCAGTCGATATCACCCTGGTGGTGCGAAATATCGATGCCGCGGATCGTGTATTGGTTCCGGTCAGGCTCCCAGTTCATGAAGAAAAACGCCGCTCCGACAATCGAAATCACCCCGCCGACGGCAACGTAGAACAATGTCCGCAGGACCGCTTGCAAGAAATTCATTGCGCCACCTGTTATGACTTTCAAACGCCGTCACCCTGCCGCAAAACTGTTAAGAATCACGATAGGTAATTCGGCCAGAGCGGGGCTGCCGCCAGCTCCAGGACATTGCCGTCCGGGTCATTGAAATAAAGGCTGGTGCCGCCTGCCGGCCATATGACCTCGCTGACAATTTCCACACCCATCTCGCCCAGGTAAGCCCGCCAGGGTTCCAGTTGGTCGGACCCAATGCGAAACGCGAAATGACTGTGCCCCGACGTATCGTGCCCGGGAACGATACCTCCCGGCGTCTCAACGTCCTCCCCGGTATGGCCGCGATGAAACACCAGAAGCGCCTGCGCGGGGCCGGCATCATAGGCAAACAGCCTTTCTCCAGCGACCATGCGCTTCAATCCCAGGATATCGGAATAAAAGGAGTGAGCCGTCTCCATGTCGTCGACATAAACGGCGGTTTCCAGGATGCCATCAAGCTTCGGCCGCATGTTCTTAATTCTCCGCGTGAGACAGGTCGGCCCTTCTTAACACCCATCCGCCGGGAATTTCAGGTTACCCGGCAAGGTTTTCTTTCAAATCGCCATCGCCAATTGGAATTCTCGTGTGGCGGCCGCATTCCGCATAGAGCTGACCGCCCGTGATTGCGTCAAATCGGGAAGTTCCGTGCGTGCATGACCGGCTTGAATTCCGTGACGGTATATTCCGCAACGCCCGACGACTTGAACGGGTCCTTGTTGATTGCCAGTTCGACTTCGACTCGGTCTGCTGCGCGCGCCAGGATCACACCACCGGTTCGCGGCTGTTTCGGACCGGACGCCAGGAACAGACCGGCCTCATACTGATCCCGCAGGAAGGACCTGTGTTCTTCCGCCAGAGCGTCTATCTCCCGCAGATCAGCAGTGTAGTGAAGATCAATAACAAAGAGGCTCACGAAAGCTCCTTTCCACCAACAAAAAGCCAAAAAGAGGTCCGGCTCGACCACAAAAGGTCGAACCGGACAATCTGTGTCAGACGACAGTCAGCTTGACGTCAATGTTGTTCCGGGTCGCGTTTGAATAGGGGCAAACCTGGTGTGCCTTGGCAACGAGGTCTTCAGCTACAGCCTTGTCCAAACCCGGCAGGGACACTTCCAGCGCGACCGCCAGACCGAACCCGCCTTCAGAACGCGGACCGATGCCAACCGTCGAGGTGATGGATGTATCAGCCGGGACTGCAATCTTTTCCTGCCCGCCGACGAATTTCATCGCGCCAATAAAGCAGGCTGCATATCCGGCTGCGAACAGCTCTTCCGGGTTATTGCCTTCGCCGCCTGCGCCGCCGAGTTCTTTCGGCGTCGCCAGCTTGACCTTGAAGGATCCGCTCAACGTTTCCGCCGCACCATCGCGGCCGCCGGTGGCCTTTGCCTTGGTTTCATATTTCACATCAACAGCCATCTGCAGGCACCTTCTCTCAAATAGCAAGTCATTCAGTCCTATATATCGCATAGGCTTTAATCGTACACGATATAAATTACCCACATATACACACGCTTCCAATTCGTCAACAGTTGCGACCATATCGCGCGCGATTTATAAGGGGCGAATGAGCGAGACCACAAACCAGATGTCCCTGCTGGACGCGATTGGATTTTCCGCGCCGGAAGCGACTGAAAAACAAAAAAAAGACAAGCCGGCAAAAGCCGAAAAGTCTGAGAAGAAACAGCGCAAGAAGGCCGCAGCCAAGCCTGAGGCGGAAACGGCTTCCGGCGCTGAAAGCAATGACGCACGCGAAGCGGAAATTGACGTTGCCGTCGCCGAGACGCCTGTCAGCCAAGAGATAGTTGATACCGGGCAGACGCCTGACGTTTCTGCGGAAACGCAGGCTGGCGAAGATCCCGGCACCGAGCAGGCCGCATCTGCATCCGCTGCCAATGACCCTGCCAGCGACCAGGACGACGACAGTCAGAAAATCCATGATGGCAGCTTGCCGCTCGACCGGCACTTGTGTTTTGCGCTGTATTCCGCCAACCACGCAATGCACGGCGTCTACAAGGCGTTGCTCAAGGAAGTCGGGCTCACCTACCCGCAGTTCCTGGCCATGACGGTGCTCTGGGAAACAAACAACGTTCCGGTTGGTACAATTACGTCCAAGCTGCAGCTCGACACCAACACGCTGACGCCACTGTTAAAGCGGCTTGAAGCCATGGGGCTGGTCACGCGGACACGCAACATCAAGGACGAGCGCCAGGTTATCCTGAAACTGACCCGCAAGGGCCGCGCCTTGCAGAAGAAAACGGAACATTTCAGCACCTGCATCATGTCTTCGACCGGACTGAAACTGGAAGAAGTCATCGACCTTCAGGCAAAGGTCATGACGCTTCGGGACAATTTGCGTAAAGCAGGCCTGGAGTGATACCTGGCATTGAGCAGCGGGCAAAATGAGTAGCCATCAAACAGGCTCCGGGAGGTTGCTGCACCAGCACAAATCTCGGGGCCTTTTGTTTTGGCAATAATGGGTCTGCGTGACCTTTTGCAGCGCAGCTCAAGTCTTTGTCGACCGGCATCCCCCTCCATGGCGTTGTGTTTGTTGAATTCGACAACAAAACTTTCGACAGGAAGCAGCCATGGTCCAGGCATGGCCTGCCCGCCGAACCTTTGAACCAGAGTTTTCCACTTCGCGTCAGGTGTGTTTGCTTTTAATGACCCACATTCACGACCTCCGCGGCATCATTTTTCCGTCAGCAATGCCTGCTGCAGTATCCTCGTCAGGACAGCTTCCGCCTCGCCCTCATCCCAGCCGCAGTCCTGTGTCAACAGACCCCAGGCCTGCACACTGAACGACGCCCAGAGAAATTCTGAAGCCGACTTCGCTGTCCAGACGGATTGCAGCGCACCGTCGCGTTCCAGCGATCCGGTCAACACAAGCAACCATTGCCTCAGTTCCGACATCCGGTCTTCCCACGCCGCCGATGCGTCCGCATCGGTGGTTCGCAGGCGGATAAGATCCGAGGCAACAGGGTAGATTTCCTTCACGAAGCCGATCCAGACGGCAACAGTAGCATTCAGCCGTTCGCGCGGCTGTGGCCTGTCAAAGGCTGCAAACAGTTTCGCCCGTATGTCGAGACGTTCATCAGCCCGCCGGACGAGCGCCAGAATCAGCCCCCCACGCGAACCAAAGTGATCGTAGACGGACTGCCGGCTGATTTTTGCTGCCTTGGCGATTTCCGCCAGCGACACGTCCGCTCCCCGCTGCGAGATGAGCGTCCAGGCACTATCGAGAATTTCCGCGCGCGTGCGTTGCACTCTGGCTTGACTTGACACGTGTAAACTTTCCTGCAATTTGACACGTGTAAAGTTATGGAGAAGCCTCATGGACGTCAAGCAACAGTCAGCCCAATTCGTAACCTGGTACGGCCCGGGAACCGACGGCACCAGCCCGACGGAAAGCCAATGGACGCAGATCCTCAGCCGGGCGAACGACAAACCCGTAACCCTGATCAATTTCTTCAAGCTGAATGCCGCCGCGACATATGCGGACGGAACGACGGGTCAGTCGGGCCAGGAAGCCTTTGCCAGTTATGCGGCTGCAAGCATGCCGGCCATGGAGCGGGCTGGTGGACGGTTCCTTTATGTCGGACCGTTTCAGGGCATGTTCCTGGGGCAGGACGAGGATTGGGATCTGGTCGCTATCGGCGCCTATCCCGATTTAACCGCGTTGGTCGCACTCTATTCGGACAGCGCCTATCGCGAGGCCTTCCATCACCGCACGGCCGCGTGTCTGCGACAGAAGGTTCTGGTATGCGGTGACTGACCTTTAAACGAGGCCTGCCGATTGGAGGCTAGAACGGCAGGCCGAACCAAAGCGCCGCGATGCCGAGAAAGGCGAAGAAACCGACCACATCTGTCACCGTCGTCACGAAGACGCTCGAGGCGATCGCCGGATCGACGTTCATCTTGTCGAGCGCGATCGGGATCAGAAGGCCGGAGAGACCCGCGAACAGCAGATTGATCACGATCGCACCGCCAATCACCACGCCGAGCCCCGGACTTCCAAACCACATCCAGGCAGTCACCCCGATTAGGATGGCCAGGGCAACACCGTTGAACACACTCACCAGGATTTCACGGTTGAGAACGCGCAAAAGATTGCGCGCACCCAGTTCCTGGGTCGCGATACCACGCACGGCAACGGTCATCGTCTGGGTGCCGGCGTTGCCCCCCATGGAAGCGACGATCGGCATCAGCACCGCCAGCGCCACCATGGCCTCGATCGTGTCCTCGAACAGCGCAATCACCACCGAGGCAAGCACGGCGGTGCCAAGGTTGACGACCAGCCAGGTCAGCCGCGAGCGCGCAATGGTCATCACATTATCGGAGATCTCTTCGTCACCGACACCGGCCAGGGCACGCAGGTCCTCTTCCGCTTCTTCCTGGATGACGTCGACGATGTCATCAACCGTCAGAACACCGACCAGACGGTCATTCTCGTCGACAACGGCGGATGAAACGAGGTTGTAGCGCTCAAACCGGCGGGCGACCTCTTCCTGATCTTCCGTCGCGAGCACCGCCTGGCGGGTCTCCTCCATGATGGAAGTGACCTTCTCGTCACGCTTGGTGCGCAGAATCTTGTCCAGGTGAACGGACCCGAGCAGTTTGAACGTCGGATCGACCACATAAATTTCGTAGAAGCTGTCCGGAAGGTCGCGGGCCTCGCGCATGTAGTCGATCGTCTGACCGATGGTCCAGAACGGTGCAACCGCAATGAATTCGGTCTGCATGCGCCGGCCGGCGCTTTCTTCCGGATAATCCAGAGCCTTTTGCAGCTGGGCCCTGTCCGCATAGGGCAGTTCTTCCAGAATCGCAGCCTGGTCGTCCTCATCGAGGTCTTCCAGAATGTAGACCGCATCATCCGAATCGAGCTCGCCCAGACCTTCGGCAATGACTTCCGTCGGTAGGTCTTCCAGAACCTGCAGACGCACCGCCTCATCGATCTCGGTCAGCGCGGTATAGTCGAAGTCCTCGCCCAGAAGCCGGATGAAGGACGCCCGATCCTCCGGATCCAGCGTCTCGAGAAGGTCACCAGTGTCGGCTTCGTGAAGATCAGCGGCAAGGTGCCTCAAGCCATCCTGATCGTTCGCCTCGATTGCCGCTTCAACAGCCGCAATGAACTCGCGATTGAGATGCTCATCCTCGTCGCGCACCGGAATGTCGGGAACGGGAGAGGCGGTGACATCAAGCTCGGATGCTTCACTCATCTGGCGCCCCCCCCTCAAAACGCAACGAACTCCTCCGGCGAAAGGCACCGGACACTCCTCACCAGATCTAGCGTTTGCGGCGGCAAAGCGCCACCGGAAAAGCGAAACCGGTCCACAGACTTAACGCCGAAATGCCGGTCTGGTTCAAAAGCCTGCCAACTTTCCTTGAAGTCCTTCAACGCCTCTCGGGGCCGCTACACCCCTTGTCTGCTGCAACGCTTCGCAAGTGATCGAGATAGTCACGCGTATCCTGTGGCAGAATGGCCTCGTCATCGGATATGCATCGCTCCGCACGGCGGAATGCGCGGCGTGCTCTTTCGCTGGCAAGACACACTCTGCCCGCAGCCAGCACCTCCTGCTCGACATACCAAAGCTGCTGGCACGTCATCGCGCCAAACCTGCCCGGATCAACGGCAGGATAAACGGAAAGTGACTGCGCAAATGCCGCCGGCGACACGAATGCAAGTGCCAGCCACACGAGAACGAACCTAGTCCGGAGGGCTTTCAGTCGCTCCGCAATGCCCTGTCTCACACCTTCACGCATGGGCGGGAAGCTGCCGATTGGTTGGCGCTGTGTCCGACGTGAGCGCGAGTGCATAGAGCAGCGCAAGCGTGACGCCATAGCGGAACGATGAATAGAGACTGCCAGCCAAGACCATGAGCAGCGTGCTGTTCGGCATTGCGGGAAGGACGTAGGTAAAAAACAGGATTGCCGAGACGGCAGTCAAGGCGACGCAGACCAGATACGCTTTCCAGGCAATCAGCGGACGAAACACCACAAGAAACAGCACGACGATCATCGCAGCCCCTTCCGCGCTCGTCACGAGAAGTTTCCAGAGCCCCGGCTCGCTCAAGAGACGCGACAAGAAGCTGCCCCATAAGGCGCCACTCGGCACAGTGACAAGCCAGAAATCCTTTACGGCGTAAATTTCGGGGAAGAGCTGTATCAGCAACAGGCAGATGACGAGCGTCAGAATCATGCCGCGGATAACCCAGCGCCAATCCGGCCTTGCGATATCGGACATGTCATCCCTCCCGTGTTTTCTCAATGACGGACAACAACACGACAAAGCGTCATCAAGAGCCTTTCAGAACCGCTTCCACAGCCAGTGCGGACACTCGCCGCAAAGGCCGCATCACTCGACCTCGCACTCCGGCGGCCGCGTATCCATGGTCCAATCCTGTACAGGCAGGGCACCGAGTGAAGTCTTGAAGTTCTTCCCGTTCAGGACTCCCTTGCCCGTCAGAAGGTTGACGTCACACTGCCCGTTCGCATCCGGATCCAGCGTATCGTAGTAGGAATAGGTGTATCCGGCGACCCGGAAGACGCCGTTACGATAGGCAATGGTCAGGACCTGTTCCCAACGGTTGCGTCCGACAGCCGAATTTTCCGAATAGATTTTCAACGAACCGTGTTCGGTTGCTTCCATCCAGGGCTCCTGGCCGTACATGCCGCCGCGCCACACCATGTCTTTCGCATGGGCAACCTGTTTCCAGCCCTCTCCTGCGTCCGTAAAGACGTAGAGATCGGCGCCTTCTTCCGTTTCAACGAGGATTGCGCGAAAGCGATTGATATCGCCGTCGACGGGAGACGTGACTGCACCGGCAATGGCACCGGCCGGGACCATTGCCTCCTGCACTTTCTCTTGTTCTTGCGCCTGAAGCGGACCTGCCAGCAAGCTCAGGCTCATCATTGCGGCACAGGACGAAGTACTGATGGAACGGAAATTGAACACGTGCGGCTTCCTTCGATTTCGCATGAATGTGCCGGACCGGTTTTTGCCAGTAGCCCGCTGAGGCTGTTCCATGCAGAAAAGCACATCGCAACAAACCCAAAAAGCCGGTATCTGAATTTTCCCAGGGCAATCAGGTATTTTGCGGGCAGTGCGGAAAAGCAAAAAGGCCGCCCGGAGGGGCAGCCTTTTGAGGAAGCATCGGTAGAAATGCTTCGAATATGGTGCGGTCGAGAAGACTCGAACTTCCACGGGTTTTACCCCACAGCGACCTCAACGCTGCGCGTCTACCAATTCCGCCACGACCGCATATTCGATTGTTCCCGGCGCCTCTCAGCGTCGAGGCGCTCCATGTAGCAAAAGGAATTTGGGGGCGCAAGAGGCCTTTTTGCATTAATTCACAGGCACGCGATTTTTCTTATGCAGAAATGCTTTAGTCCCTCACAAAGGGCCATCGGTGCGCATCGGCCGGATGTCCGGCGGACGCATCAGAACTTCCGTGATCGAGATGCCTATCCGCTCGCCGAGCAAAACCACCTGCCCCTTGGCGACCAGCGTATTGTTGGCATAGATCTTCACATCGTCGTCTTCGGCCACATCAAGGTCGATAACGGCGCCACGCCCCATGCGGAGCAACTGGTGGACAGGCATCTCGTTCTCCCCGAGAACGACGGAAATATCGACTTTGATTTCATCGAAGGTAGTCATCGGACGCCTTGATCCTTAAATAGGGCTACTGACCCGCCAGCGCTTAACCATACCACGGCATGGCAAGCCAGCTCAAAAAACAATGAAGTGTCATCCACATGTCACCCGCCGATAGAGACGCTCTTTCCCTCAGTTTTCTGCCAATTTCCGGCTCGCGCCCGGTCGAATGGCGGATTTCCGACGAACTGGTCGATTATGAGACCGCTCTTCGGGAAATGGATGAAAAGGTCCAGAGAATCATTGCCGGCGAAGCCGACGAACAGGTCTGGCTGCTGGAGCACCCCCCGCTCTACACCGCCGGCACCAGCGCCAAGGACAGCGATCTTGTCGCTCCCGACCGCTTTCCGGTCTACCGGACAGGGCGCGGTGGACAGCACACCTACCATGGGCCCGGGCAACGCGTAGCCTATGTCATGCTCGATCTGAAGCGGCGTCAGCAGGATGTGCGAGCTTTTGTTTCCGCACTTGAAGCCTGGCTCATCAGCACGCTCTGGCACTATCACATTCGCGGCGAACGCCGGGAAGACCGCGTCGGCGTCTGGGTGCGCCGGCCAGACCGCGGGGCGACGGTCGAGGACAAGATCGCCGCAATCGGCATCCGCCTGCGCAAATGGGTCACGTTCCACGGCATCAGCTTCAACGTGGAGCCTGAACTGGATCATTTTGACGGCATCGTGCCCTGCGGCATTACCGAACATGGCGTGACCAGTCTCGTGGATCTCGGCCTGCCCGTTACCATGGCCGAAAACGACAGCGTCCTTCGGGCCGAATTTGAAAAGATATTTGGCCCCACGGTTTCCGTGTGAAGCCACTCGCGCGGTGGAGGCTTCAAACAGGCGCATTGAACTCTAGGTAATATCGAGTTCAAACTTGAGTTGTGTCAAAAATCAAAAAGCAACCTCAAGAAATTCCATTGTTATTTTTGCGAGTAACATTCAAAATCGCATGAAGTTTTCATTTTTTTAGTTCAAAGACGGCTTAGAAGCCGGTCGGATTTAGTATTCCTTCATTCAGATGAGCGAATACAGACACAAACCTTCTCAACTATGGGAATGAAGTTTGTGACCCAGGCTCTCTCAGTTCGCTCCCGTCGGAGCGTGATCACCAAAATCCTGCTGGCAGCCGCCGGCGTCATTGTTCTGATCTTCGCCGGCTTCGGCCTCTTCAACGACACCCTTCAGCGCAACGCAAAGACGGACGAAGTTCGCGACTACATGACCGGTGTCGGCCAGTCGGAAGTCAATATCGTCACAAATTGGTTCGAAGCGCGCATGCTGCTCATCGAGGCGTTGTCCGAACGCATTGCCAAGCAGCCCGAGGTAACGCCCGAGTTCTTCGACCTCAAGACCCTGACCAGCAATTTCAGCGCGACCTATTTTGGTGTGGAAGCAGACGGCGCCTTCAACATGTGGCCGCCGGCAGATCTACCCGAAGGCTACGATCCGCGCGTGCGCCCCTGGTACAAGGATGCCGTCGCGAAAGGCGGACCCGTGATCACCGCCCCCTATCAGGACGCCTCAACCGGCAATCTCATCGTGACGGCTGCAACACCGGTAAAAACCGGCGGCACTCTTTCCGGTGTGGTCGGTGGTGACTTTGACATCACCACCCTGGCGAACATGCTCGCCTCGTCGAACATGAGCGGCCTCGGATACGTCTTTGTGGCCGACTCCAAGGGCACCATCCTGGTGCACCCGGACAGCAACATGATTTCCAAGCCGCTCAGTGAGCTGTTTCCCAACGAGCCGGTCAAGGTCAGTGCAGAACCGCAATACGCGTCCAGTGTGAATGGCGACCGTATCGTCCAGTTCGTTCCGGTCACCGGTTTGCCGGTTGACTGGCAGATTGGCCTTTCCGTTGATCGGAACGCCGCCTTTGCGAGCCTGACGAGCTTCCGCTATTCGGCACTCTTTGCGACCGTGATTGCAACCGTGCTGATGCTTGCCATCCTCGGTACCTTGTTCCAGACACTGCTGGCCCGTCCGCTCGCGTCCGTGACCAGTTCAATGGCCCAGATTGCGGAAGGCGATCTGGAAACCCCGGTCCTGGGCCTGGAGCGGAACGACGAGATCGGCTCGATCGCCAATGCCGTGGAGGTGTTCAAGACCAACGGCAAGGAACAGCGTCGCCTGGAAGCCGAACGCGCCACCGAGCAGGAAGCAAAGCATCGCAGGGCAGCAACCGTCGACCAGTTGCTTGGAGGTTTCAACCAGGAAATCCGCAGCGTTCTGGAAACCGTTTCCAACGCCACAGAAGAACTGGAACGCACCGCCCGCGAGTTGGCGCAAACTTCCGAACAAAGCTCGACCGATGCGGAATCGGCTGCCCGGACTACCGGCGATACTGCCGCCAATGTCCGCTCGGTTGCCGCAGCCTCCGAGGAACTGACGTCCTCTATCGCCGAAATCGCCCGGCGTGTCGAAGAGCAAGCCGGCATTTCCGAACGGGCCTCCAGCGCGGCTTCCCAGACGGATCAGACCGTACAGAGCCTGGTGGCTACCACCGACCGGATTAGCCAGATCGTCAGCCTGATCAACGACATTGCTGCCCAGACCAACCTTCTGGCGTTGAATGCCACCATTGAGGCGGCCCGAGCCGGTGAAGCCGGCAAAGGCTTTGCGGTTGTTGCATCGGAGGTGAAATCCCTGGCCAACCAGACTGCCCAGGCGACAGAGGAAATCGCAACGCAGATCCAGGCGATGCAGACAGTTTCGAACCGCGCTGCTGAAGCCATCCGCGATATCAGCAACGTCATTGCGGAAATGTCCGAGATCTCCAAGGACATCTCTGTGTCGGTTGAACAGCAGAGCCTGGCGACCAACGAGATTTCGCGAAACGTCAACGAAGTCTCCACGGGTACGGACGCCATCTCCGAGACGATTATCCAGGTCTCCAGTGGCGCTCAGTCAACCGGCCGAAACGCTGCGGATGTTCTGTCTACAGCAGAGGCACTGACTAGCGAATCCGCCAACCTCAGCTCGAAGGTCGACCGCTTCTTCGACGACATCCGCGCTGCCTGATCTGGCACAAAGGCAACTGGAAAAGGCGGGCCGCTGAGCCCGCCTTTTTTGTTGCCATACCGGTAATCAAAGCTCGCTCAAAAGCTGAGGGTCAGGTGCCGGCCGCACTGCGCCCGGCTATTGAACGCAGAAACACTTTCAGCTTTTCAGTTCCACCCGGCGACCACCCAAGTGCCCGCAGCCGGTCTGTCGTCATTTCGCCTGGCGTCTGGTCCGATGTTGCCGGCACCTCAAGGTTCAAACCTGCTTCGGCAGCATAAAGTGCCAGAAGGTCCTGGCGGTCGAGCAGGAGATCCGAGACGTTGTAGATCTGAAATGGTTCTTCATTTACCCGTCGCTCTTCCAGAACCAGGGCAACGGCAGCAGCAAGATCGTCCCCGTGAACTTCCGTCCCCCTGCGCGGGGCAATCGGAATACCGGATGCAAAATTCCTGAAAAGCCCCGACCATTTGTGGTCTGCCGAGCCTGACCCGGGGCCGTAAACACCTGTCGCGCGCAAAACGATGCCGCGCAAATTCTGGCCGCATAAAACCTTGAGTGCCCTCTCCCCTGCAAGCTTCACGTCGCCATAAAGCGTATCGGGCGCAGGTGCATCCGTTTCGTTAAGCTTTTCGCCTTGTCGGTGATCACCGTAAACAGCCCTGCTGGAGAGGAAAACGACTGTCCGGCATCCCATCTTCGCGGCCGCTTCAAAAAGACATCGGGTACCGTCGACATTCAGCTTCCTGAACCGCTCTGGATCGCCCCCCTCACCGCCCCGGAACTTGCCGGGCTCATGGACCAGCGCACAATGAACGAGTGCATCGGCTTGCGGCAGTTGAGGATCCGGATCAGCAAGGTCATAGGCCTGAAAGGCTGCCGCGACGCCGTCAACCTGACGTCTGCCAAGAAGCGTAACCGTGCAGCCATCGTCAAGCAGCCGCTTCAGGATGAATCGGCCAACCGTTCCGCTCGCCCCCGTCAGAAGAACATGCATCAGGATGCCTGCTTTGCCGCCCACTCCAGAGGACCGGGCAGATCGGCCACATCGTCCGGAATGTCGACACCGGTCGCAAAAGCCTGCCAGAGATCGATCAGAGGACGCAACTTGGCGGTCTTTTCATGCCCCTCCTGCCAGGGCTTTTCATACTGGTAATGCAGCACATGGATCTGCTTCCAGTTCCAGAGTTCCGGCAGGTTGAACCAGACATACTGGAGCGTGTTGAAGAACACCGGCAACCCGTGCCAGTCGGGAAAATAGTCTTCCAGAAACGTCTGGTCCGTGCGCCGCCAGAAGGCCTCCGGCCTGTCCAGACGCGCCAGCATGGCCTCGAACGTGGCCATATTCGGCCGGGCGGTAAAGACACCGCTGTTCAGACGGTGGAAGTCCTGCAGGCTTTCGTAGACGTTGGGCGCTGCGCAGAACTCGGGATAGCCAAATAGCTTGTCGCAGTTCTGGAGCACGATGGCATCGGCATCGATGAAGACCACCCGGTCATATTCCTCGAGTTGCCACAGCCGCAGCTTGACAAAGTTGTCCAGAGGCGTGTGAAAGACCGGCTTTCCGCCCTTTGTGAACGGGGCCGCCTTGTGAATGCGGCCGCGTTCATGGCGCGCGTTGAAGCTTTCGCTCGTTGGCAGGCGCTCGCACCGGCCAAGCCGAGGTCCGAATTCCGCAAGGGCGGCAAGATCCGCCTCACCGACCCCGGGCGTGTAGAGGACCACGAGGTCGGCTTCGGTTCCCGAATGCCGGAGCGAGCGCAGAAGCGATTTCGCCCCGAGCACATAGTCCCGGTTCGTCACCAGTGTCACATAGGCACATGTGCTTCCAGGTGCCCGGTCGAACTGAGGAGTGTCTTGCATTCCCGGCCTCAGGAGACGGATTTCAGACGCGGATGTTCCGGATCCCGTTCGATCTCGTCGGCAATTTCCTTGGTCCAGGCGGACACTGCCGGTACGCGGCTGCGGTCGACGCGGTAGGCGAAGTTCTTCGCGACGTCCACCACCTCGCTCAACAGGCCTTCTTCCAGCGTGATCGGATTGAGGCCCAGTTCCAGGAACTGCTTGTTCTCGACAACCAGATCGTTTTCTGCCGCTTCCTTGCGCGGGTTTGGCAGATAGGAAACCTTCGCGCCGGTAAGGCGGGAGATCAGCTCCGCCAGATCCCGCACCCGGTGGGTCTCGGTCATCTGGTTGAACACCTTGACTCGGTCGCCCTTTTTCGGCGGGTTCTTCAATGCCAGTTCAATGCAGCGAACCGAATCCTGGATATGGATGAAAGCCCGTGTCTGGCCACCGGTGCCATGAACCGTCAGCGGATAGCCGATGGCTGCCTGGATCAGGAACCGGTTCAGAACCGTGCCATAGTCACCGTCATAGTCGAACCGGTTGATCAGCTGTTTGTGGCGAAGGGTCTGTTCCGTATGCGTACCCCAGACGATCCCCTGGTGCAGGTCGGTGACCTTTAGCCCGTCGTTCTTGGCGTAGAACTGGAACAATAGCTGATCCAGGCACTTGGTCATGTGATAGATCGAGCCGGGGTTGGCCGGATAAAGAATTTCCTGAGCCGCTTTGGAGCCGTTCAGGGTCTCGACGTCAACCGACAGATAGCCTTCCGGAATTGCCGCGCCGACACTGGAATAGCCGTAGACGCCCATAGTGCCGAGGTGGACAAGGTGCGCATCGAGATCCAGCTCCACCATCGCGTTGAGCAGATGGTGCGTGGCATTGACGTTGTTGTTGACCGTGTAGTTCTTGTGCTGATCCGATTTCATCGAATAGGGCGCAGCGCGCTGTTCGGCGAAGTGGATGATGGCATCCGGCCGGTTCTCAGCAAGCCAGGCCTTGAACACTTCGTAGTCGCGGGCAATATCGATCAGGTGGAACCGGATTGTATTGCCGGTTTCCTGCTTCCAGATCCGGGTGCGTTCCTGGATCGAATCCATGGGCGTCAGCGATTGCACGCCTAGTTCGGCATCGATCCAGCGACGGCTCAGATTGTCGATGATATGAACTTCATGGCCCTGATCCGACAAATGCAAGGATGTGGGCCAGCCGACAAAACCATCACCGCCAAGTATCGCAATCTTCACTGAAAATCTCCCGGTTTCACGTTTCGGCACCGACCGTGCGGCACCGATTGCTTCATCTGAAAGATCAGATCATTGCGATATTTCCGTGACAACTCAACTTCGAATGTCGCGATTGATATAGAAAAGACGATTGGCCACAGCTGGTTAAGCCGTATCGCGCACCTCAAAGGCACCCGAGCAGGGCTCTACCGGCTCAAGGTCCTTGACCAGGTTTACCCTTGCAAGAGACGGCCCATGCCAGAGCACATCCAGCATGTCGACAACGGTATCGGATGGGCCTGAAAACACGGCTTCGACCCCACCGGAGCTGAGATTGCGCACCCAGCCGGCCAGTGCCCTGTCTTCAGCTTCACCCGCACACCAGGCGCGGTACCCAACACCCTGGACCCTGCCCTCAATCAGCACGTGAACGGTCAATGGATCGGCGGTCATTCAGGTCTCCGAAGTTCGCGATACTGCAAAAGCTTAGTGCAAACCTGCCTGTTCGCAAACGCCTGCGTGTGCTTCAGGCTGTGGACACTTGCGTATCGCGCTTTTGCTCGTCCAGCATGACCAGCAGCGACGCACCGACAATCACCAGCGCTCCCGGCCAGAATGCACCGCTCGGGGCAAAACCGAAAGCGAAGAAGCCGACCGCTATATTCAGCGGAAGCTTCAGGTGGTCGAAAGGCTGCACGAAAGCCGCATCGGCCTTCTGGTAGGCAAGGGTCAGCAGGTAGTTTGCCAGCACCGTCAGGGCGCCGGCCCCCACGAGCAGCCACAGCGCCGGACCGGTTGGCACGATACCGCCCTCTCCCAGCGCAAGCAGTGCATTGACCGGTGTCAGGAGCAGCAGCAGGTAGATGGTGATGGAATCGGCATCTTCAGTTGCAGTCAGCTTTTTGGTGACGAGCGAAGTTCCTGCCCAGAATGCAGCTGCCCCGACCGGCAAAAGTGCTGCCAGGCTGAAGCCTTCAGTCCAGGGCTCCAGAATCACCATGCCACCGGAGAAGCCTGCCAACGTCGCGAGCCACCGGATCAGGCCAACCCGTTCCCTGAAGAACAGCTTGGCGCCGATGATCACGAAAAACGGCGAAGTCATCACCAAGGCGATTGCCTGCCAGATCTCGACCCGCGCGAGACCGGCGACCCACAACTGGATCCCGATCACCGCAAGAACACCCCGCGTCAGATGCCATCCGATCTGATGTGTCTTCAAGGCGGAAAAGCCGCGCCGCAGGACGAATGGCAGGCCAACGAGAAGGCCCAGTGCATATTGCCAGAAGGCCGCGGACGTTGACGGCACGCCCAGTTGCATGGTCGAGGCCTGCAGGGCGCCGTTCACGATGGCAAACGAAGCCCCTGCCCCGATCATGGCAAGCGCGGCAAATATGGGCTTCTTCGAATTGTTTGACATGGGCGTCCTATCTGCGATCCGTTCCGTCATCGTTCAGAACAGTCTCAAAAGACACACGCCCACCGGCCATCATCAAATGGCGGCGGTCAAGTTCTCTCTCATCCGGACTTTCGGGCGGCTTCGTTTGACGCCACCTCAACCGTCGGCTCCGGCATCTCACCGGATCTGCTGACCTTCGAACATTTTATCCGAAGCGCTCGCGGGCTCCGGGTTTCCCCGATACCGCCGGTGGGGAATTTCACCCCGCCCCGAGAACTGTTCTCCAAGAGCTTTCAGTATCCCTGAAATAGACAGGATGCAATAGTGGAAGCATGCCGAAAGGCAACTCAACGGCACATCAAGCCACGCAAACCCGATTTCTGCCAGCCTGCTTGGCGCTGTATAGCGCTTCATCAGCCCTGGCGATGGTCTGGCTGATTTTCTCGCCGTCACGAACGGTGGCAGCCCCTATGCTGACCCGCATCGAGATGAGCTGCTGATCGTGCAGGTGGGGCACGGTTTCGACGGCCTTTCGAATGCGCTCGGCGATTTCGAACGCCTCATTGAGGTCGCACCCTTCCAGCAGGCAATAGAACTCTTCACCGCCCGCCCTTGCAAAGATATGCGGCTCTTGAAGTTCACGTTTCAGCAGGCCGACAAGATGATTGAGCGCTGCATCGCCGCAAGCATGACCGTATCGATCGTTGATCAGTTTGAAATGGTCAACGTCCAGCACAAGGATGGACAGGCTGGCTGACGTCTTTTGTGCCCGTTCCTTTGCTGCAGCTGCCAGCTCGAAAAACCTGCGACGGTTGTAGGCCTCTGTCAGGGCATCGCGCTCTGCTGCCCACTTGAGCTGCTCTTCCAGACGTTTGCGTTCAGTGATGTCGAGCATGGATCCAGCAAGGCCGTTTACCTCGCCGGAGACCCGGTCACGGGTAACAGCCTTATGGAAGGTCACCGTTCGGCGCTCACCATTAGCATAGCAAACGTCCGCCTCATAGATCTGAACACCCCCCTGCTGCATCAGCTCTTCGTCGGCCGCTTCATAGACCTTTGCCAATTCAGCTGGTGCTACGTCATAAACACTGGCGCCGTTCACCTTGCTGGCCGGCAATCCGATAAACGCTTCAAAAGCCTTGTTGCAGCCGCTGTAGATGCCGGCCCGGTTCTTGAAGAAGATGGGTGAAGGCAGATTGTCGATTGCTGACTGAAGGTTATCCCTCTCAATGGCGAGATCGCGGCATTTGCGGAACAGCCCACCCTGCCGCGCGATCACGAGTTCCGCGCGTTTAAGGGCAAGCAGCAGAAGGTCCGTGTCGTCGGCGTCGACAACATCATCCACACCGCCTTCCAGCAATGTCAGCTGAGTTTTTGCTGCCAGTTCTCCCGACGAACAAGCGATGATGAGGGTCGTATCCCGTATTCTGTGAAAATCGCAGGTCGGCAATTCCCCCGTCGCCCCGACATCCAGAAGACAGACCTGAAACGGGCAAGAGGATAGCGGCTGGACAGTGACCTGGTGGAGGACGTAACCGGCTGGAAGCGACGGCGGCGGTCTTTTGGCAGGCGAATAATACCCGACGTCAACCGCCTTTTCAGACGGTACCGACGTATTTTGGGTATCCGTTGCATGCATCCGTTCTGCCAAGGCGCACTCCTTTGAGCTTAACCTACGGGAAAATCGATAAATTCGGAGTTAAGAAAGTTTGCCGGCAGCAAGAAGCCACTCTCATTGCCACCGTGTCGGAGTGGACGCCATTAGCGGGTCGCGAAATACGCGGCTATGTCTTGAGGTCTATCTGCTATCAATACCGGATTTTCGGCGGCCAATTCTTCACGGCTACCGTAGCCCCACAACACGCCAATGCCTGCCACTGCGTTGGCGTTTGCCCCAACAAGGTCATGCTTGCGATCACCAACCATGACCGTCTCCGACGCCTGGATGTTTTCCTCGCTCAGGATATGCGCAATCAGCTCGGCTTTCGCGGACCGCGTACCGTCCAACTCCGCACCGTAGACCTTTCCGAAAAAGTCCATCAGGCCGAAATGCTCAACGATCCGACCTGCGTAACTGTGGGGTTTTGAGGTACAGACGTGGAGAAGAAACCCGTCTTTCCTGAGTGTTGTCAGCAGTTCGGGAATACCCTCGATCAGCGAATTCTCGAACAGTCCCGTTACCGTGTAGCGCTCGCGATAAAAGGCTACGGCCTGATCCAGCACAGCCTTGTCTTCCGATCCCAGAAGAACCTTGAAGCTGTCCCAGAGCGGCGGCCCGATGCACCAGCGCAGTTCTTCCACATCAGGTGCCTGCCCACCCATCTTTTCAACCGCATACCCGATTGAACGGGTGATGCCTTCAAAGGGGTCAGTCAGGGTTCCGTCCAGATCGAACAGAATGGTCGAAGTCGTCATGATGCCCCGCAACGTATTGAAAAAGAAAGCGGCCTGGACCGGATGGTCGCAGGCCGCTGAATATCGGCAGTATCCGATGCCTGTCAATCAGGCTGCGTTAGGCGCATCACCCCGGATCAGGAAAACTCCATGATCACGGCGTCAACGGCAAGGCTGTCGCCGGGCGTTGCCTTGATGGCGCTCACGACACAGTCGCGCTCCGCTCTCAGCACGTTTTCCATCTTCATGGCCTCAACGACGGCAAGCTGCTCACCTGCCTTGACTTCCTGTCCTTCGGCCACCGCGATGGACACCACCAGACCAGGCATCGGGCACAGCAGCATTTTCGACGTGTCCGGCGGCAGCTTCTCCGGCATCAGGGCATCCAGCTCGGCAATCCGCGGTGTCATCACTTTCGCGACCACGGAATAGCCCTGCCAGTCGAGGCGGTAGCCACCGCGCAGGGTCCGGACCTGTACCGTCACATCCTTCGCGCCGACCTTGCCCGACCAGAGCGGATCACCTGGTGCCCAGTCAGCCTCCACATTGACAACGGGGCCATCGCCGATCGCGACATCAATTTCGACAGGCGTCCCCGGATACCCGGCAGCAAGCCGGATCGGAACATAGGTCTTGTCGAGCTTGATCACCCAATCTTCGCGGATGGCACCGGAATGGGCCCGCAACCGCCCGGGCAGGTGGTCCAGACGCTCGCGTTGCAACGCCCCCATGGACAGGGCAACGGCTGCAAGAACCGCATAGGCCTCGTCATCGGGAACCGCCGGCTCGAAGCCGTCCGGATATTCGTCTGCGATGAAACTGGTAGCCAACTCGCCCGACCGCCAGCGCGGATGGTTCATCAGCGCAGTCAGAAACGGCACATTGTGCTGAATACCGTCGACGTAAAACGCATCCAGAGCTGAACTCATCGCATCGATCGCCTCCGCCCGTGTCGGCGCATGGGTGATCAGCTTTGCGATCATCGGGTCGTAGAACATCGAAATTTCCGAACCCTCGACAACGCCGGTATCGTTGCGGACGGTAACACCGTTGCTGGCTTCTTCCGCCGGGGGCCGGTAACGCACAAGCCGGCCAATGGACGGCAGGAAATTGCGGTAGGGATCTTCCGCATAAATTCGGCTTTCGACCGCCCAGCCGTTCAGCTTGACGTCTTTCTGGGCAAGGTCCAGTTTTTCACCGGCGGCAACGCGGATCATCTGCTCGACGAGATCGATGCCAGTGATCAATTCGGTCACCGGGTGCTCCACCTGCAGACGCGTGTTCATTTCCAGGAAGAAGAAACTCTTGTCCTGCCCGGCGACGAACTCGACCGTGCCGGCGCTGTCGTAGTCGACGGCCTTTGCAAGCGCGACGGCCTGCTCACCCATCTTGCGGCGCGTTTCCTCATCGAGCAGAGGCGACGGCGCCTCTTCGATGACCTTCTGGTTGCGCCGCTGGATCGAACATTCACGCTCGCCCAGGTAAATCGCGTTGCCGTGCTTGTCGCCCAGGACCTGGATTTCAATATGGCGCGGGTTTTCGATGAATTTCTCGATGAAAACCCGATCGTCGCCGAAAGAAGACGCCGCCTCGGATTTCGAGCGGGTGTAGCCATCCCGCACCTCGTCCGCATTCCAGGCGATGCGCATGCCCTTGCCGCCACCACCCGCGGACGCCTTGATCATGACCGGGTAGCCAATGTCCGCTGCAATTTCGACGGCCTGCTCCGGGCTTTCTATGACGCCGAGGTAACCCGGCACCGTGCTGACCTTCGCCTCATTGGCGAATTTCTTGGATTCGATCTTGTCGCCCATCGCCATGATGGCGCGCGGGTTCGGGCCGATCCAGACAATGCCTTCCTTCGCCAGCGCTTCGGGAAAGCTGGCGCGTTCGGACAGGAAGCCATAGCCCGGATGCACGGCTTCAGCTCCGGTCTCCTTGCAGGCCGCAATGATCTTGTCGGCGATCAGATAGGATTCCGACGCCGCCGCGGGACCGATGTGAACCGCTTCGTCTGCCATTTCCACATGAAGGGCATCGCGATCGGCATCGGAATAGACCGCAACTGTCTTTATGCCCATGCGGCGGGCCGTCTTGATGACGCGACAGGCAATCTCACCACGGTTGGCGACTAGTATTTTGGAGAACATGAATTTCCACCCAGCTGGACGATTTTCCATTTTGTAGGCTGCGCCACTTTGGCACGCAACTTATCCAAAGGGCGAGACGTGATTTTGCGGATAGTTGCCCAAACACTCAAAAACGGCTTGCCGCGACAAGGACCGGCCAAAGGTAGTTCCGCGGAAAAGCGTCTATTTATCCGAATTTTAATAAACTTATTGCAGGAATTACCAAGGCAATGGGGAACAAATAAATGAAACGCATCCTTTCAGCGGCAATTATTGCGAGTGCTTTACTACCAACTTCCGCACTGGCGGAAACCGCCGGCAAGTGGAAGAGCGGCGAAATCAATGGCTTTACACGTTATTGGACCACCAACAATCTTGGCGCGAACTTCGTAGTCTGGTGTCATCCGAAACGCCGGATCAACGGCACCCTGCTTCATATTGATATCGACGGAAAAATGCCGCCACCACGCAGCAGGATCAAATTGATCATGGACCGCGAGATCCTGGAGCTGCCTATCAACGAGCAGGGATACGTGGAAACGGCTTGCGCCGCGTGTTCCGACAGCTTCGGCTATGTCTGGCACCGTTTGCGGTCATCCCATTCCCTTGCGGTGAAATTCCAGGACGACAGCTATGCTGGATCTTCCCTGCGCGGCGCACAGAAAATCATTCCCGGTAACGTTTGCCCGACCGACTGGCAGAAACAACACCCCAGGTCCTGACGCATGGCGGCCTGGCCAAGCCCTTTTGGCACGCCAGGCCGCTAGATTGCTTTCTTGATTGAAGGGCTTTTAACAGGACACCTGTAGTTTTCGTCGGTGACAGATTACGGAAACGGCTCGATGCGCACCGCCCTCTTTTCTTTTTTCTACCTGACACTTGCCACGAGCTTGCCGGCAATCGCAGCCGATTACGGCAAGTGGCATACCGACACGGCGTATGGCTACGAGCGCTACTGGACCGAAAGCTCATCAGGAGCACGGTTCACGATCTGGTGCCCGCCCAATCATGCCGTCAGGAACACCCTTATCGGCGTGCGCATCAAGGGGCGCAGGCCAGACCCCGGATCAACTGTCCTGGTCGAGCTGGATCACAAGCTGATAAAGTTCAGGGCCGGAAACGACGGTTACATTTACAACGATTGCCCGGCCTGCTCTGACAACATGACCTATTTCTGGCACCGGTTGCGCTCTTCGGTAAAATTCGCCGTGCAACTGGAAGACAGACGCTATTCGGGCTTTTCCCTGAACGGCGTGCGAGAAGCCATGGCGGGGTCTGTCTGCTCCAGCCAGATGGCCCAGAATACGCGGTAAATTCCGGGTAGAGCTCTGACCGATGCGATTTATGTGCTCGCAATCACATTTGCGCGCCACAAGTTGGTGCACACTTCTCCTGTCACCACCTTTCCGGACCGTTCTGTTAGACTAAACCTTCAGAGCGTTCTTTCCGGTGGCAACGGCACGTCAGGAGACTTTCATGCGGAAAATGCTTCTTTGCGCAGCAGCGCTTGCCCTTCCCGGCCTTGTCATGTCGACGGCGGCCGAGGCACGTCCAGACCTTCGCAAGATGACCTGTGCCCAGGCGCAGAACATGGTGCGTCAGCACGGTGCCGTGGTCTTCACCACGGGGCAGTACACTTATTCGATGTTTGTTTCGAACCGTAGCTACTGCGACCGTAACCAGGTCCTGTTCACGCAGTTCGGCCAGACGCGGGATACACCACGTTGCCCGGTCGCGTTCGAATGCAAGGAACCGCTGTTCCCGCGCGGTCTTTCGCGTTGGGACTGACCTGACAGATAGCAAACAGGCCGGAAAATCCGGCCTGATACAATCTCGTGTGTCACTGCTGCGGACCAGCTATCGTCTTCCGGAACCGAGCGAATGAATGCAAATCGGCTCTTCTTGCTAGAGCGGAATATTGTCGTGCTTTTTCCACGGCATATCTGCCTGCTTGGACCTGAGCAGGGCCAGAGCCTTGGACACACGCCGGCGGGTGGAATGCGGACGAATGACGTCGTCTATGTAGCCGCGCTCGGCAGCGACGAACGGGTTGGCGAAACGGTCTTCGTAATCCTTCGTCCGCTTGGCGATCTTCTCCTTGTCGCCGAGTTCGGACCTGTAGAGGATTTCGACCGCCCCTTTTGCGCCCATCACCGCGATTTCAGCAGACGGCCAGGCGTAGTTGATGTCGCCGCGGATGTGTTTGGAGCTCATCACGTCATAAGCACCGCCGTAGGCCTTGCGGGTGATGACGGTGATCTTCGGCACCGTAGCTTCCGCGTAGGCAAACAGCAGCTTGGCGCCGTGTTTGATCAGGCCGCCATATTCCTGCGACGTGCCGGGCAGGAAGCCTGGAACATCGACGAAGGTCACGATCGGAATGCTGAAACAGTCACAGAAGCGGACAAACCTTGCAGCCTTGCGGCTGGCGTCGGAATCCAGCACGCCGGCCAGAACCATCGGCTGGTTGGCAACGATGCCGACAGTGCGCCCCTCGATCCGTCCGAAACCGGTGATGATGTTGCCCGCGAAACTGCCCTGAATTTCGAAGAAGTCGCCCTCGTCGACTGTCTTCAGAACAAGTTCCTTCATGTCGTAGGGCTTGTTCGGGTTGTCCGGAATGAGCGTGTCGAGGCTGGTGTCGATCCGCTCCGGGTCGTCATAGTTCGTCAGCTCCGGCAGGTCCGCACGATTGTTCATCGGCAGATAGTCGATCAGCCGGCGCATTTCCTGCAGGGCTTCGACGTCGTTGTCGAAGGCACCGTCCGCAATCGAAGACTTGGTGGTGTGGATGGATGCGCCACCCAGTTCCTCGGCCGTCACCGTCTCGTTCGTCACGGTCTTCACCACGTCTGGTCCGGTGACGAACATGTACGACGTGTCACGCACCATGAAGATGAAGTCCGTCATGGCCGGGGAATAGACGTCGCCGCCGGCACAAGGACCCATGATGAGCGAAATCTGCGGAATGACACCGGATGCCAGAACGTTGCGCTGGAACACTTCGCCGTAACCGCCAAGGGCCGCGACGCCTTCCTGAATGCGGGCGCCACCTGCGTCGAACAGGCCGATGATCGGAGCCCGGTTCTGCAGGGCCATGTCCTGAAGCTTGGTGATCTTTTCCGCATGCGTTTCGGAAAGAGACCCGCCGAAGACCGTGAAATCCTTGGAGAACACGTAAACGGTCCGACCGTTGACCGTTCCCCAACCGGTGATCACGCCGTCGCCGGGGATATGCTGCTCTTCCATGCCGAAATCGGTACAGCGGTGCTGTTTGAACATGTCGAATTCTTCAAAGGACCCCTCGTCCAGAAGAATTTCAATACGTTCACGCGCAGTCAGTTTGCCCTTGGCATGCTGCGCATCGATGCGGCGTTGCCCGCCGCCCAGCCGCGCGGTTTCGCGGCGTTGTTCCAATTCGGCCAGAACTTCTTTCATCCGGTCCTCCCAAAACTTGAGCTTGGATCACGCCGTAGCATGATCCCCCGACAGAGCCTAGTCAGCACATGGGCTTATGGGGAAACTACGCCCCATGAACCTTCCCTGCCAAACGCCCACAGAAGCTGGACGAATGTCAGGCAAAAGCCTTTATGGCCACGCTTTGCCCGATCCCAAATCTGCCCTTGTGTTTCCGCACGCCGGGACAGACCAGGATCACTTCAATACGTGCCCTTTTTCGAAGCACGATTTTCAAACTCGAGAAATCTCATTTCAGGTCCACGACCCATTCTTAACGGAGTACATTAATGTCAGGAAATTATGTTGTTGATCATCGCGACGGCGTCATCACGCTCGCACGCCTGCAATATTTCGACGTCAGCCAGGCGAACCTCAAGGAAGATCACAAGAACTGGCTTCGCAGAAACGTCGTACCGCTGCTGAAGGGCAACGGCAGCATCAGTATCGTCGGACTTTCCAGCCGCAGCGGCAAGGCAGCTTTCAACAAGGCCCTGTCGATGAAGCGGGCTAATGCCGTCAAGACGTTCCTGGAAGAATGCCTACTGTCCTGTTTTCCGTTCGATCTGGTCGACGGACTTGGCGAATCCCTGGCTGAAGAAATGGGTCAGGAAGACGGCGTAGAAGACGGACAGTTCCGTGCCGTGATGATTTACGTGCATTCCCTGCCGACGCCGCCCAATCCGAAGGTCATCAAAACGCCCAAGAAGATGAAGCCCAAACCAAAGGCGGCTTCCACCTTGTGGGTCGGCATCGGTGAAAGCCATTCAGGCGACCTTGTGGCTGTCGGGCGGTACAACTGGAATGGACGCCTTTACCGAGCCAGCGCCGATGACAACGGCTATGTCGATTACGTAGACCTCATGGCAGACGGCTGGAAAATCGGCGGCGGCCTGGGGGGCAGTGTCGGCGGCATCGTCATCGTGGCGCATGGTGTCAAGACGCCCAGCGAGTTCAACAAAAAGGGCGAATGGTCTGATTGGGACCTCGATCTGGCGATTGCCGGAAAGCTGGGGGACGTCCTCAAAGGCATCAAGGGCATCGGCAAGATCGTCAATACGATGGAGAAATACGAGGAACTGAGCCATGCCGCGATCGAACTCACCAAGAACAAGGGGTTCGTCAAGAAAGGTCTCTACACAATTCCGATGCTTGGCGTCGGTGCAGGCCTCCACGTTTGGACCGGGCGCAAATACGGCGACGTCTCGGTGATCTCGGTCGGCAGGACACTCATGCGCTAGCACCCTGTCTCCGGC
Organism: Labrenzia sp. PO1; assembly: GCF_012273635.1. Taxonomy (NCBI): domain Bacteria; kingdom Pseudomonadati; phylum Pseudomonadota; class Alphaproteobacteria; order Hyphomicrobiales; family Stappiaceae; genus Labrenzia; species Labrenzia sp. PO1. The sequence goes on along the minus strand of NZ_JAAXCR010000007.1, from coordinate 38,349 downwards.
CACCTATCCGCACACGCATCGGGCAGCAAATCAGATTTCGATCATGCTGCCCGACCTGCCCATCGACTGTGCATATTGGATTGAACACAACTTCTGCCTGCCCGAACAAGCAGATGTTACTACTCCGGTCTGGCAGGTTTTGACGGGCAGCAGACGCCCCCGATCCGTCCCCTCGTCTTTCCCGGCGAAGCCTGGCAGCAGGGATGCCGTTACGTTCATTTGAGCCCGTCATTTTGGCGAAGTTTGCACGCGCAAGCGGCGAAAAACACCGCCTTCAAATCCTTTTTCAGTGGTCGAAAAAAATATATTCAACCTGAGGGAACCTCAGGATTTTTCGATGAATTTCAGCTCGTTGCCTAATTTGCAGGCACTGTCGCCGCGACATTGAACTTTGACACCTTTCAGAATTTTGCCATGATTGCCCAAGAACGAAGCATCGGCAAAGGGGAGGCAATGGCGGACGAACGCACTTTCTTCAATGAAATGCTCGACGAGGCCAACAAGCCGCGCCAGCCATACGCCCGGCTCGCAAAATGGCTGGAAGACAAACCAGCCAACTTTCTGACCAAGAAGGGCCGCGACGCTGAAACCATTTTCCGCAGACTTGGCATCACCTTCGCGGTTTATGGAGCGGAAGAAGCTACCGAACGACTGATCCCGTTTGATCCCATCCCGCGCATCATCTCGGCTCCGGAGTGGCGGCGCCTGTCTGCCGGCATCGACCAGCGTGTGCGGGCTCTGAACGCCTTCCTGCACGACATCTACCATCGCCAGGAAATCCTGCGCGCAGGCAGGATCCCGGCGGAGCTCGTGCTGCAGAACGAGGCATTTCTGCCTGAAATGGCCGGGTTCACCCCTGCCCGCAAGGTCTATGCCCACATCATCGGAACCGATCTGGTCCGCGTGTCGGAAAACGAATTCTACGTGCTGGAAGACAACACGCGCACGCCTTCAGGTGTCTCCTACATGATGGAGAACCGGGAGACGATGATGCGTCTCTTCCCCGAGCTCTTTCAGAGTCACCGGGTCGCCGCCGTGGAGCAATATCCCGAGAACCTCCTGCAGACGCTGGAAAGCGTCGCACCGGATCCCTCGAAGTCCTCGCAGACGATCGTTGTCCTGACCCCGGGCATCTATAACTCCGCCTATTTCGAACACGCTTTCCTGGCTGATTCCATGGGCGTGGAACTGGTGGAAGGCCGGGATCTGTTCGTGGATGCCGGACATGTCTACATGCGCACAACGCGCGAACCGAAGCAGGTCGACGTCATCTACCGGCGTATCGACGATGCCTTCCTCGATCCGCTGACCTTCAATCCGGGCAGCATGCTCGGAGTGCCGGGCCTCTTCGATGCCTATCGCGCCGGCAACGTCACCATCTGCAATGCGCCGGGAACGGGTATTGCCGACGACAAGGCGATCTATGCCTATGTCCCGGACATCATCGAGTTCTACACGGGCCAGAAACCGATCCTGAACAACGTTCCGACGTGGAACTGCTCACGGCCGGATGACCTCGCCTATGTTCTGGATAATCTTGAGGACATTGTCGTCAAGGAGGTCCACGGTTCGGGCGGCTACGGCATGCTGATCGGTCCGACCGCATCGAAGCGGGAAATCGCGGAATTCCGGAAAGTCCTGGAAACCAACCCTTCCAACTATATTGCCCAGCCGACCCTGGCGCTGTCGGCCTGCCCGACGCACGTCGCTTCGGGTGTCGCCCCGCGCCACGTCGATCTGCGCCCCTACGTGCTGATCGGTGATCAGGTCCGCATCACGCCAGGTGGCCTGACACGGGTTGCCCTCAAGAAAGGCTCGCTCGTCGTCAACTCCAGCCAGGGTGGCGGCACAAAAGACACCTGGGTACTTGAGGACTGAGAGAACCAGATGCTCGGAAGAACCGCCTCTTCGCTGTTTTGGATGTCGCGCTACCACGAGCGTGCCCAGAATGTTTCCCGTCTCCTTGAGGTCGCCTGTCGTGGCGCCATCATCTCCCATTCGGGTCAGGAGGACGGAACCCACTGGACCTTCGCCCTCGCCTGCTCGGGGAGCGAGACCGGGTACAAGCAGAAATACGAGGAACTGAACGGCCGCAACGTGGCGGCCCACATGATCTTTTCCAAGGAAAACACCTCAAGCGTCCGCAGCTGCCTGGAACTTGCCAGGAACAACGCTCGTGCCGTTCGAACAGGCATCACGGCTGAACTCTGGGAAGCCATCAACACCACATGGATCGAGTTCACTGACGTGAACCCGCAATCCATCACCCAGGAAAAACTGCCGGACTTTCTTGCCTGGGTTAATCAGCGGGCGCACCTGTTCCGGGGCGCGCTGCTGAACACGATCTTGCGCGACGACGGTTATTTCTTCAGCCAGATGGGCAATTTCGTGGAACGGTCGGACAACACGGCCCGCATCCTCGACACCTACTACTGGACCCTGCTGCCAGACAGCGACATCATCGATGACGGCTCTCTGGAGCACTATCAGTGGTCCGCGATCCTGCGTGCCCTGTCCGGGCGGAGAAGCTACCGGTTTGCGTATCCGAATGCCCGACTGAAAGCGTTCAACATTGCCGAGTTTCTGATCCTCAGAACGGAAATGCCCCGGTCCCTTGCCCATTGCTACGACTGGATGGCCGATACCGCGGAAGACCTGGCCCAGTTCTATGGTTCACGCGAACCAAGCCTGGACATGGCAGCGGACATGGCAAAAGACCTGGCTGAAAAGCAGATGCACGAAATCTATCAGCAGGGACTGCATGATTTCCTCTCGGATTTCATCAACAAAAACAATCTTTTCGCCCATCAGCTTTGCGAAGACTACAATTTCGCCTGACCCTGGAACCCCGCAGAACCGGTGCAGCATGCGACTGACTGTCAGACACACGACCCGATACCGTTACGAGACGCCACTCGCCAACGCCATGCAGCAGTTGCGCCTGACGCCCGAGGATGGCCCCAGCCAGAGAGTTGTCGAATGGTCAATCGAAGCACCGGGCATTGAACGGGCGACGACCTACAAGGACGCTTTCGGCAACCAGGTTCACATGGTGTCGCGCAGCGAGCCGATCGAGGACGTCGAGATCACCGCCAGCGGTATTGTCGAGACGACAGATACCAACGGAATTCTCGGCCACGAACCGGATGCCGGCATCCCACCGCGGATCTACACAAGGGTTACTCCGCTTACGCAATCCAACCAGGCGATCCGCAGATTGGCGGCCAACGCGGAGGGACATGACAAGATTGCCGGTTTCCATGCTCTGATGCATGCCATCCGCGACAAGGTCGACTACAAGGTGGGCGTCACCGAGACGCACGCTCCGGCCACTGCCGTGCTGGCTGCCGGAGAAGGCGTCTGCCAGGATCACGCGCATATTTTCATCGCGGCCGCACGTTCCATCGGCGTTCCGGCAAGGTACGTTTCCGGCTATCTGCTGCTGGAAGACGAACAGGCTTCGGAAGCCCATCATGCCTGGGCCGAAGTGATGATAAACGGTCTTGGCTGGACCGGATTCGACATATCCAACGCAATGTGTCCGACCGATCGCTATATCCGCTTGACGGTGGGCCTGGATTCCCGTTCAGCTGCCCCTATCAGGGGGATCCGTTTTGGCGGGCTTGAGGAAAACCTGCATGTTGAGGTCGATGTGGCCCAGGCCGCGTTCCAGCAACAGCAGTAAGTGTCCTTTCAAACCGCCCGAACAGGCTCACTCCAGCAAAAGATATTAAAGGGCAACCTGCGCCCTGCCTGATGGATGCTTGCCCTTTAGGGGCTCCAGCAGCGGGTCTAGGCGCAGTCTGAGGGCTTGGGAATGACCTATTGCGTTGGCTTGAAACTGGATCGCGGGCTGGTGTTCGCCGCGGACACACGCACCAACGCCGGTGTCGACAACATTGCCACCTTCAAGAAACTCCACGTATGGGAAGAGCCAGGCGAGCGGGTGATCACCCTGCTCTCGGCCGGCAACCTTGCCGTCACCCAGGCAGTCGTCTCGCTTTTGAGTGAGCACATCACGTCCGCGGAAAGCGACCGGGCGACGCTGATGACCGCAAAAACCATGTTCCAGGTTGCCCGCCTCGTCGGCAGTGCGGTTCGTGAGGTCAAGGCGATCGACGGCGAAGCCCTTGCAACAAGTGCGGAAAACTTCTTCGTCACCTTCATTCTGGGCGGCCAGATCAAGGGTGAGGAACCGCGCATGTTCCAGATCTATGCGGCCGGCAACTTCATCGAGGTTTGTGAAGACACGCCCTATCTGCAGATCGGCGAGCACAAATACGGCAAGCCGATCCTGGACCGGGTCACGCGTGCGGACATGCGCCTCGGTGAAGCGGCCAAGCTGGTGCTGCTGTCCTTTGACAGCACGCTGAGGTCGAACCTGTCTGTCGGCATGCCCATCGACATGTTGCTCTACAACACCGACAGCTTTTCCACCGACCGCCAGGTGCGCATCCAGCAGGACGACCCGTATTTCCAGAAACTGTCCCGGGGCTGGTCCGACAAGCTGCGGCAGGCCTTTGCCGATATTGAGGAATTTGAGGTCTGATCCGGCAGGAAACTGTCAGGCGGACGTCACAATCGATCAGTAGAAGCGGACCGGACCCTTCCGGAAAGTGAGTATCCATGAACAATTCCAGCGACGTCGCCGAGCTTGATCCAACCGCATGGACCAGGGAGCCGGCTAACGAACCGCTGGAAATCAATGATGCTGCGCTCAGGGCCGTGCGCGAGATGATCAAGTCGGGCCAGCGCACGCAGCTGGTCGAACTGCTCAAGCGCTGGGACCCCGTCGACGTCGTGCAATTGTTGACGCGGCTGCGCCTGAAACAGGCCCGCAAATTGTTCCAGTGGTTGCCGGCCAACCCGTCGATCAAGGTCATTGCCGAGCTTCGACCGGAATTCCGTTCGATCCTGATGGAAGAATCCACCCTCGAGCAGTTTCGGGATATTCTCGCCGGTCTCGATCCGGAAGACGCCATCGAAATTCTCAACGAGTTTCCGGACGATGTCGCGGACGAGCTGATCGCGCGCTTGCCGGATGTGGAAGACATCGCAACGCGCGGTTCCTATGCCGACGACACGGCGGGCCGCGTGATGGCCCGCAAGTTCGTCGCCCTTCCCGAAACCTGCACCGCCGGCGAAGCCGTCGCGCAGATGCGCGCGGAAGCCAGCCGCATTCGCAAGGTCTTTACGGTTTATGTGACCGATGCCGACGGCAAGCTGACCGGAACGGTGGAAGTCGGCAAGCTTCTGCTCGCGCCGGCGGACGCCCCCTTGTCCAGCTTCATGAACCGCGACGTGATTGCCGTGTCCACGGACACTGACCAGGAAGAAGTGCTGCGGCTCGCCCGAAAACGCGACATGCGCACCGTGCCGGTCGTCAGCGGAGAAGGCCACCTGATCGGCCGGATCACGCCCAAGCAGCTGACACGCATCGCCTCGGACGAAGCCAACGAAGACATGCTGCTGATGAGCGGCGTTTCCTCAGAAGCCAGGTCAGATGACACGGTGCTGCGTATAGTACGCGGCCGCCTGCCCTGGCTGCTCGCCGGTCTGGTGGGGGCCAGCGTTGCTGCAACGGTGGTCGGTTCCTATGAAGACCAGTTGGCGGAAGCCGCCATCCTGGCCGCTTTCATTCCCGTCACCATGTCGATGGCCGGAAACGCAGGCCTGCAGGCCTCCGCTGTGGCGGTGCAAGGCATTGCGACCGGAGCCTTGTGGTCCGGCGATATCTTCTACCGCCTGCTGAAGGAACTGGTGGCGGCGCTCTTCAATGGCGCTATCGCCGGCACGATCCTGGGCTGTCTCGTGCTCGTGGCTTCGCTGATCGTGCCGCTGGAAGACCCGCTGCACCTTGCCCTGGCCACATCGCTGTCACTGCTGTGCGTCACCACGCTTGCGGCCATGGTCGGCGCCACCATACCAATCATTCTGGACAAGATCGGCATCGACCCGGCCATGGCCATCGGTGTCTTCATCACCTCGTCCAACGACGTCCTTGGCGTGCTCATTTTCTTTCTGATGGCAACGACGTTCTACTTGGGGTGAAGCGAATACGCTCCACACCACATCGCAGGGAAATTGTTACGCTTCTCGCAGGATCAGAACCGCCGCGTCGAATTCCTTGCGCTTGTAGGCCCGGACGAGAGCAGCTTCCGCGTCTTCGCCCCAGCGCTCGATGTTGAAGTCCTCTTCCACATGAGCGGCCGCCCAGGCGGCATCGGCGTCGAGGTAGTCTTCCAGCAGACCAAGCCCCAGGAGCGCGGAGCCTGTCAGGCTGGTGATCGTATGGAGCGCTGCGAGGCGCATCGGGGTCAGGTCGGAAAGTCGGGCCCGATAGGCGGCAAGCAGCGGTTCCGGCTGGGCAGCGTGAATGACACCTTCGATCAGCACGAAACGGCCGCCGAGCAACCCGCCTGCCCAGTCCACGACCGGATCCCACAAGCGCCTTTGGGTGTCGATAAGGCTTTGCGGATCGTCCGCGCGGTAGCACAGCGCATCATTGCCGGCAAACCGGGTGATATCGTCAGCCACTTCGCCAAACCGGATGCTGACTGCATCAAGCGCTGAATTGGAAATCCGGGTCAGCGGCATGGTGGCCGGATTGATTTCCTTTTGCTGTGCCTGCCATTCGGCGGCAACCGCTGCAGCAAGCGCCTCACTCGGCAGCAACAAGGCCGCCTTGCCCGGTGTCTTGACGGGCCTTCCGTCCAGATGGATCGCGAAACCGCCGTCCTCGGCAACATGGGTTGCTTCCTTGTAGAAACGCTTAGGCAATTCGCGCCTGGAGAGTTCGCGCGCCCGCTGCTCCGGATCCTTGGCCGCATCTTCCTGCAAAGTTTCAAGAAAGTCGCGCATCACATTGTTTCCTTGTCGAAATCCAGAAGTTCACCAAGTGCCAAATCCAGCTCGGCATAGGTCTGGATGATCTTGTCTGCACCATCAGCACTCAGCCGGTCATGATCATGATAACCCCAGGCAACGCCCAAGGCATGTGTGCCGGCAGCCTTGGCCATCGCCATGTCAAATCCAGTATCACCGATCATGATGGTTCGTGTCCTGTCCGCTCCGGTCTCCGCCATTGCCCGCAGCACCATGTCCGGATGAGGCTTGGAGGGCGAGGTATCAGCGGTCTGGACGGTCACGAAGCGCCCATGCAGATCATGGGTATCCAGCATGTGCGTGACCCCACGCATCGCTTTGCCGGTGGCAATCCCAAGAAGGACATCGTCACGCGCATTCAACCGGATGATAGCCTCGCGAGCACCCGGATAAAGCGGGTCGAGATCCAGCCCTTCCCTCCTTCGGGACCACTTGGCCTGTTTATAGGCGTTGGACATCACCGGGATCTTGTCCTGGTGTTCAGGTCCAACGAGATCCAGAAAAGCCTCGTCCAGCGACCGTCCGACGATTGAGAGCGCCGTTTCCCGGTCAGGCATGGGCAGGCCCGCAGCCTCGAAACCGACCTGCAGGCCCTGCAAAATGGTTTTCTGACTGTCCACCAGCGTGCCGTCGACGTCGAAGATGATCAGATACATGGGCATCCTGTGCCAAGCGAACGGAAAGTAGCCCGCATGTGCCGGGTTTTCCCCCGGGGGTCAAGAGCACATTTGACACTGCGCCGGATTGGAAGTTTTGCCGACATCTACGTCATTGACTGGTAAATTCAACAATAGGCAAAGACTTCCACAGTCTGCGGCAAATTGACGTTCAATCTTTGGATATCGCCAATTTTGAAAAACCGCCCGAAAATTGCCTCTTTAGAGTGATTACCGGTCTCTTGGCCGCTTGCATATTTATCGTAAAGAACTTGGTTACCATGATCGACGATACTGCTGCAGGCGGGTGGGCATGAACGTTTGGGGCAAGATTGTCACCAAAGGATACGAATTTGGAGCGCGGTCGAACAAGACCGGCGTAACAGAGTGGTTTTGTCTGAATGATTCAGAAGAAACAAAAGGTCGGCCTGAAGGGGCAAGCAAAATCCCGGAAGACCAGCCGGACTTTATATACGATCCTCGCGGGGGCAACTTTGGTGATATCCGGCTTGGCCGGAACCGCCACTTATCTTGGAACCTCGATCGCCCAGTCTCAATTTGTCGCTGCCGGCACTGAGCCGCAGGAGAAATTGACGCTTGCGCAGACAACCCCTGCCACAGCTTCTCTTGGTCTGGCCCCGATTGCGCTGACAACGAAAAAACGGCAAAGCGCCGAAGCGGAAGCCGCTCTTGCAGCGGAAAAAGCCGCTGAACAGGCAGCAGTAATAGCTGCGAAAGCAGAAGCTGCCCTGAAGGCGGAAGCGGCGGCACTCGAAGCTGAGGCTAAAAAGGCTGCGAAGGTGGCCCTTGCCGCCAAGCTCGCAAGGCTGAAACTCGCCCAGACACTTCTGGCCCATCGAGCTGCTTCAGAAACCACAAGTGTTGCCGCGCTCGATGAACCGGCAGCCGATGGCACTGCGCCGAATGTCGAGGTCGCAGCGTTACAAAGCGTCGGCACCACGGCTGAAGCAGAGACGAATGTTGCTGCAAAACCTAAACAGACGGCCGTGAACATTGCCATGGCTGCGGGTAGTTCGGCCAAACCCGGCGCCATTCTGCCGCCGACCCCGGACATGAAACCCGAACCGCCGCGCCGCAGCGCGCCTGTAGTTGCAGAAAACCGTCCTGAAGGCAGGGAAAAGCCTGAACAAGCGTCTCCCGTTCTGGCCTATGCAACGCCAGGAAATCCCGAAGAAGACGAAAACGGAGTGTTCGGCGGTCTCGGCAAATTGTTCGGCAGCGCCAAGCCCGGACTTCCCGGTGCAGGCAGCAAGATCGCCGTCTATGACATCAGCGCCGCAACCGTTCACATGCCGGACGGCACCAAGCTGGAGGCTCATTCCGGCATTGGACACCGGATGGACAATCCGAAGTTTTCGCACGTGAAGATGCTCGGCCCGACGCCGCCCAACATCTACAACTTGAGAATGCGCGAGCGGCGCTTCCATGGCGTGGAGGCCATTCGCATGCTGCCGCAGGACCGTGCTGCCATGAAAGGCCGTGACGGCATGCTGACCCATACGCGTCTGCTGCGCCGCTCCATTGGTTCCCATGGCTGTGTTGCCTTCAAGGACTACAACAAGTTCCTGAACGCATTCAAACGCGGCCACGTAAAGACCTTGATCGTCGTTCCGTCGATGGAAAAGCTGCCGACCTATATGGCAAAACTTCAGCGGAGCACCGGAGCCTGACCTTGCAGGCAACTGCCGGATTGGATATGCCTTCTAAACATCCCGTTTTCAGTCGAGAGCGGGATGTTTCATCGTTTTGAGGCCGCCAGCACGTTCTGGTCTGACGGCGTCAATCAGGCAACTGCCGTTGCAGCATAGCGCCCTGCCCGCCCGGAGCTTTTCTTGACCAAGATCATCCTGTTGCTGCTGTTCATGATTGCCGCGATCCAGGTGATCAAACCGCTTGGCTGGCCTGGTCTCAAGAAACGCTCGGATGCCTGGAAACTGGTGGCGGGGGTTGTGTGCATCACCTTTGCGTCGGTGATCCTGGGTGCACTGTTTCAGGGCGTTTGATTACGTCCACCAGGTTTGCAAACATCCGACAGCGAGCTCCCCTTCAAATGCAACGATCTGATGACGCTCCAACTCTACATCTGTTTTGCGGCAAGGTTGCTTCCGGCAAGTCGACATTGGCGGATCGCTTTGCCGAGCGTCCCGGCAACATTCTCCTGCGGGAAGACGTCTGGCTGTCCGGTCTCTACGCTGACCAGATGTCCAGCCTCGCAGATTTTGTCCGCTGTTCGTCACTCTTGAGAAAAACGATAGCGCCGCATGTGGCTGCCCTGCTGGAAAGCGGTCTTTCCGTGGTACTGGACTTTCATGCCAACACGAAAGAAAGCCGGCAATGGATGCGCGCCATTGCCGACAAGGTCGAGTGCAAGCATCAGCTTCATTTTCTCGATGTGCCGGATGAGGTCTGCAAGGAACGGCTTCGCCAGCGCAATGCCGCCGGCAAGCACGAGTTCTCGGTGTCCGAGGCCGAGTTCGACCGGATCTCAAGCCACTTCCAGCCACCGGCGGAAGACGAGAGCTTCAATCTAAAGGTCTATCCCGCCGCCGGCAGCTAGGCTTCTGGCAAAGCAGAGAAGCGCGATCAGCGCTTGTTGAGCGAGTCGTCCGGATCATCCACTTCCGGATCATAGTCCGTTGCATCAAATCCGAGCAGATTCCAGGTCTGCTGCATGTGCGGCGGCAGCGGTGCCGAAACATCGATCGTGCCATGGCCCGACGGATGCGGGATCACGATCCGGCGTGCCAGCAGATGCAGGCGGTTCTGGATACCACCAGGCAGCTCCCAGTTCTCGATATTGAAATACTTGTCGTCACCGATGATCGGATGACCGATATGAGCCGCATGTGCGCGCAACTGGTGCGTTCGGCCCGTCACCGGTTTCATCGTCACCCAGGAAAGCTTCTGGCCGGACTTTTCGAAGACGGAATAGAGCGACACGGCGTGCTGTGCCTCATCGTCGCCCTGACGCACGATCTGCATGCGTTCTTCGCCGTCATTTCTGGCCAGGAAGGTGGAAATGCGGCCCTGAAACGGCTTCGGAACACCCGCCAGGATTGCCCAGTAGATCTTCTGGGTATTCCGGTGACGGAAGGCCTTTGTCAGTTCCTGCGCGGCCTGACGCGTACGGGCAACCAGAATGATGCCGGAGGTCTCACGGTCAAGACGGTGCACCAGACGCGGCTTGTTGCCCTTGCGGTCGGTATAGGCGTCCAGCATGCCATCCAGATGGCGCTTGAGGCCTGAACCGCCCTGAACAGCAAGACCTGCCGGCTTGTTGAGCACCATTACCTGGCTGTCTTCAAACAGCAGCATGTCCTCAATGGCCTTGCGGTCGTCAGCAATCAGCTTGGTGGATTTCGGCTTGGCATTCTTCTTGTCGTCCGCCGGAAGTTCCACCCCGAGAGGTGGAATACGGATCATCTGCCCCTTGGCGATACGGGTGTTGGTCTCGGCACGCTTGCCGTCGACACGGACCTGCCCCGTACGCAGCAGTTTCTGCAGATGACCGAATCCAAGGCCCGGGTAATGGGACTTGAACCAACGGTCGAGGCGCATGCCCGCCTCATCGGCGGACACTTGTTTCTGTTCAATCGCGGACATGTTTTTCTCAAATTCGGCATCCGGCCTGCCGCCGTGACGCGCATCCATCGCCCCTGCATCAAGGCGGGGGGAAAATTCGTTCCGCAGCGTATAGGCGGAATCGGCCCGAAAGGGAAGGAATTCTTAAGTTGCGACCTGGCGCATGAACATCAGTCCGGCAAACACGGCAAGAATGGACAAGGCGACAGAGGCAAGAACATACATGAGTGCCAGATGCGTGTCGCCGCGCTCCCATAGCACTGAGGTGTCGAGCGAAAACGCGGAGAACGTCGTGAAGCCGCCGAGGAAGCCGGTCGCCACGAAATAGCGCAATGACTGCAGGTTGCCGGTCTCATGGCGAACCAGCCAACCGATGAAAAGCCCCATGGCCATTGAGCCGACGACATTGACAGTTAGAGTTCCGACAGGAAAACCCGGCCCAAACAAACGGAGCGTCGCAAGCGACACCAGATGACGTCCGCCCGCACCCAGACCACCGCCCAGCATCACCAGCAAAAGATGTTTCAAACCGTCGCCTCGCTTCTAACTGGTCCCAGCCGTCCCTGAATACGCCGGGTTCAATCCATGCATGGGTGAACCATCACGGAATCTGCCGGGCCAGGGAAAGCCCTATTCGCCGGGAGCCGCCGGCTTTGCAGCCGATTTTTCGCCCATCTGTTCAAACACCTTGACCTGTTCATCGTACTTCGGGTCGATGGTGCCGCAGACACGGTCCCAGAACGAAAAGAAATTGGCGTAATTGTAGCGGAAGCGCGAATGGTGCTGGTCGTGAAAAGTTACGCAGACCATCGGCGAAGGCATACGCGACATCGGCGACGCCCAGAATTCGAAACCGGAATGGCCGATTGTGCCATTGAAATGGTCCCACAGCCGGTGAACGATGAGCACGGGGATCGGGATCGGCAGGAAGATGACCGCCCACAGATAATAGCTCTGCATGACAAAGGCATCGACCAGATCGTCGGAATAGGTACTCCAGACAGTCGGCGCGACCGAGCGGTGATGCTCGGCATGAAAGCGGTACATCGCCTTCGTATGCATGAACCGGTGGCCCCAGTAGAACCAGGTGTCGAAAGCTAGGATGGAAACGACAAACATCAGGATTGCCGACCACCAGGTCAGCTCCAGCGGCGCGACCAGGGTCCAGCCCTTCATCGAAAGGAAGATGCCGCCGGCAAGACAGCCCGCGGTCACGGTCAACGAATAGACGCTGGCCCGGATTTCCTTCCACATGCGCTTTTCACCACGCCGATTCTGCTGAATACGCCGCTCCGGGTGCCGGTCCTGTATCTTCACCAGCACCCAGCCGGTCGCAAAATACAGGAACACGTTCACAGCGTAGCACGCCGCGTAAATCGGCAGGAATTCAAGCAATATCGTCAGCGCCTGATCGAGCATATCTCTTCATACATCCATTTGGTCGGTTGGCTGACACATGTGAGTACTGTGCGGGCTTACCCGGTTGCCTTGACTTTCGTTTCTTCCGAATCCGGAATTTCCCCGGTCTCTTCCATGGACCGCACCAGCACATCGTACTTCGGATGCACCGTTCCGCAGATCCGGTCCCAGAACGAGAAGAAGTTACCGTAATTGTAGTGAAACTGCGAATGATGCAGATCATGGAACGTCGTGCAAATCAGCGGCGAAGGGAATCTCGACGACTTGGACGCGAAATATTCAAAGCCCGAATGGCCGACCATGCCTGAAATCTGGTCGAACAACCGCAGGGCAAAAACGCTCAAGGCCGGCACCGGCAGCACGAACCAGACCAGAAAATAGAAAAAATGCTCGATCAGGGTGTCGACCGTGGTCGAGCTGTCGTTGCTCCAGACCGTCGGTGCAATCGAGCGGTGATGAGGCACATGGAACTTGTAGAGCGACGGCCAGTGAAGAATCCGGTGCCCCCAATAGAACCAAGCATCAAACAGGACGAAGCAAACGGCGAACATCAGCGGAAACGACCACCAGCTGAGTTCCAGCGGAGCGAACAGCGTCCAACCCTGGGTCTGTGCGAAAAATCCGGACGACAGCAGGACGGAAGATGTCGCCAACGCCTTCATGGAGGCACGGATTTCCTCTGCCTGGCGTTTCATGCCGTCGCGGTGTTTCTGGATCCGCCGGTCAGGATGACGGGCATTTATCGCGATCATTGTGAACCCGGTCGCAAAATAGACCGCCACCATGGCCGCATAGGTGAGCGCCAGAACGATGAGGTAATCGACGAGTAGCCCCATCATGATTTTTCCTGTTTGCCGGTGCCGGCATAAAGCGCTTCGAACCCTTCCACCCGCTCGTCATAGGTCGGATGGATGGTGCCGCAGAACCGGTCCCAGAAGGAAAAGTAGTTGGCGTAGTTGTAGACGAAATACTGGTGATGCTGGTCGTGGTAGAGCGTGCACAGCAGTGGCCAGGGTTTGCGTGCGCTCGGGCTTGCGAAATGCTCATAGCCGCAATGGCCAATGGCGGCCGACACCTGGTCGAACAACCGGTGGCCCAGGAAAACCAGCGGCGGAATAGGCACAACGAATAGCACAAGCGCATAATAGGAATGGGCGAACAGCGTATCCACACTGGAGCCTGCATCGTTGGACCAGACTGTCGGTGTCACCGTCATGTGGTGCGGCTTGTGAAACCTGTAGAACATCTTGGTGTGCAGGATCCGGTGCCCCCAGTAGAACCAGGTATCGTGCAGGGCCAACGAGATGACGAAGAACAACGGCACAGACCACCAGGACAACGCGACAGGGTCGAACAGCGTCCAGCCACGCAGCTGGGCATAAAGGCCGATGGAAAGGCAGCAGCTCGTGATCGACAGCTGCCCCATGGAAGATTTGATATCGCGCAGGGCATCGTGGGTCGGCTGGCGCTTCTGGATCTTGCGGTCAGGGTGACGCCTGTTCATCACCGTCATGGTCAGGCCGGTCGTGAACAGCACGATCAAGCTGGAAGCGTAAAGCACCAGAAAGAAACCCAGAAACACCTCCGGGCCGGTCCCAAAATGTTCGGCAATAAAAGTCATCAACTCAAATATCCACGCGCAATTCCCTGGCCACTTTTGTGCGTAGCGAAAGAGCGGACCTCACGTCAAGGAATGACTTGCCAAATTATGAATATTACCCGGTCAGACGCTTTCCGTCACATGAGCGAAATCGGGATAGATCGACCGGACCAGCTTGTCGACCCGGTCTATTTCCTCTGGAATATCAGAAAGTTTGCCACGTTCTTCTTCCAGAACCGCCAGAAAGATCCGCGCGCGTGCCTGGTTTACCTGGATCTGCGGCAAAGTGCCCTCACCTGCCGCAGACAGAACGATGCTGACCAGCCTGTCGGCAGCGTTGAGACGTCCCCACAGATAATCATGTTCCCGCCAGCCGCGATTGAAGAAGGCACCGAACGTATTCAGGGACTTGCCCTTGAGGTCGAAACCTTCCGTATAAAGGCTTGCCGCGTCGGTCGGGCTGATGCGGTCGACCAGGATTTCCGTCACCTCCGAGAAGTCGTTGCGCTGCAACACGGGAAAGGTGATCAGATCGAAAAAACCGAACCCGATATAGGTTCCCATCAGGGATGTGTGACGGCTCTTGTCGAGTAGATTTCGGGCCGTCTCGGCAAAGAGTTCGTCCTGAAGCCTGTCCAGATCGGCAAGCCCCATCATCTGTGTCAGGGATTTCAGCATTGGCTGGACATGCTCGGCAGCGTCCGGACCACCCGTCTCCGCTGCCCGAACGAACGTTTCGGCGAGTTCCCGGCTGCGGCCACCGAAAAACCGGTCATTCCAGCGCCAACCCAGATGATCGATCTGCTCGTAGAGCAATCCCTTCATCTGATCGAGCGCCTCGAAATTGGGCGGCGGTAAGTCGGAGCCCGGACGATAGTGATAGAAGCCGTTGAGCTTGCGCACCGCAAAGCGAAGCCGGCGTATCCGGTAGTCGACATCCAGCCCGCGCAACAAGGCAACAACATGCGGGTCCGTGCGCCCCAGGATGTCCTTGCTCTCGGCTGTCAGGCGGCTGGTGTGACGCGAGTACAGTCCCAAAAGGGCTTCTTCCTGGCCACGTGCACTGTCCAACCCACTGAGCCGCGCCGTCAGACCAGCCAACCGCTCAGCCAGGGAATGAAGTTTCAAGGACTGATAATTGAGAAAGGCGAACCCTGCCTGCTCGAATGCGGCCACGGTTGCCTGCTTCCGGCATAACGAAAGAATGTCAGGTGTGACCCGACGCCGCTTTGGCAAAATGCCCGCCACCGCCTTTTCCACCATCGGCCCCGCATCATCGATCAGTTGCGAAAGCCAGCGGCTGCGCCGGTTGTTCTGTTCAAGCTCTTTCAGATCATCGCCGATGGGCTCATTGCGCGGGATATGAGCGAGCGAAGCCAGGATCACGCGGAAGAACCCGGGCAGTTCCGAAACGGTGCTATCCGTTTCGACCGGAACCACCGGTGATGGATCCACATAGATCAGCCGCCGGGCAACTTCGCGCACCGCCGGCCGATCCTGAATAACGTCAATCACCGGCGCAAAGGGCTTGTTCATGACGACGCTGCCATCGACAAAACAATGCTGACCGGCTGTCTCGGACGTCAGGTTCAGTCCTCTTGCAAGAAACGCATCCCGGTTGTGCCACGTCAGGTCGTGATCGACCAGCACCCGCTCCATTTCCGCAACCGTTGCAGGAGGGAACGCCCCTGGAAACGAGGACGTCGCGCGAGCCGCAAAGACAATTTCCGGAATGCTGTCGGCATCGAACTGGCTTTCGATATCTCCTGGCATTCTGTGCGCGGCATGGAAACTCAGGATCCGGCGATGATCCCACTCCTCGACATAGTCCGGATCATCCAGGTGAATGCGTCGCTTGATGCCGTTGTAATCGGTGATCGTCACGAACAGGTCGAGCGTCTGACCACGCGGGATCAGACTGCGGCCGGGCACGGCACCGTCCTCCATCTTCTGGCAGGCATCCAGCATCCAGCTGATGAACCGTTCACCGGAAAACGGCGGTGTGAACCAACGCGCCTGCATGAACAGTCGCAGCTTCTCGCGCGTTTCCGCGCTTTCTATCTGCTTTGTCAGCCGTGTGGAAATCAGCTGATCCAGCACTGGCGAAATGGAAATCTTCAGGTATCGGGACAGACCGGCCTGTGGCCGGGCCAAACGCGTGACATCGGCATTTTCCAGCCACATCTCGCTATGGCTGTCGAGTGGCAGGTCGTGGGTGATGGCCCGCGCAAGCATGATGCCGTTGACGCCACCTGCAGACGCACCGGCAATTGCGTCAACCACCACCCGGATGTCGGCAACGGAGGACAACAGATCGAGCAGATCCTTGTAGGCGCTTTGAACCGGAGGAAGCTCCTGATCGGGTATTTCCTGGGCAGAACCGTTCGACTTGCGGTCAAGACGAACGCTCGACGCCCGAACAAGATTGAGGATTTCCCGGCTTACGCCATGCATGTAGATGGCAAGCGAAACGCCGCCATAAAACACCAGCGCCAATCTGAGTTCGATTTCCTTCATGAGGTCACCGTGGGGAACATGTTGAAGTCCTAACACGTAAGAATGGCTACTATCTTTATGCGGCGGACCTTTCCATTCGCCAATCAAGACATGGCGGAACTATGCTCCCACCCGATCACTTCTATGCAAACATGGTTTGACGACGAGGCTTGCCGGGAACTTGGCGCTCTGAAGCCTGCTACGATTTTCCCCCGCCTGACCTGTATATTCCGCTAAGATAGTTCATGGATCCGACAGTGATTCTTTAAAGTTCAGCATTATAAAACAGACAATGAGACCAGACATTTTCGACGCGGAATGAAATGGCCAAGAGTGTAGATACAGCTGCCCAAAGCTCCGATGAAACCGGGCAAGCCGACCAGACGACCTCGCTGCAATCCCTGCAGGAAGAGAACGACTATCTGCGATCCGAGTTGGAAGATCTGCGCCTCCTGTACGAGGCGACCATCGAGCATGGCGAAGCGGTCGAGGACCAGCTGGCGGATCAATCGACCAAGCTCGAGGCACTTTCGCGGCAGCTCGCCAAATACCTTTCGCCTCAGGTCTATCAATCCATTTTCGAAGGCCGTCAGGAAGTCAAGATTGCGTCCACACGCAAGAAACTGACGGTTTTCTTCTCCGATATCGCCGACTTCACCGAAACGGCAGACCGGCTTGAATCAGAAGAACTCACGGCAATCCTCAACCAGTATCTGACGGAGATGTCGAATATCGCGCTGCGCTACGGCGCTACCATCGACAAATACGTCGGCGACGCCATCCTGATCTTTTTCGGTGACCCGGAAACACGTGGTGTGACCGAGGACGCGCTTGCCTGCGTACGCATGGCCATCGACATGCAGGACCGGATGAAGGCGCTCCAGGGTGCCTGGCGGGAAGCCGGTATCTCCAAACCGATGAAATGCCGCATGGGGATCCATACGGACTATTGCACCGTGGGCAATTTCGGCAGCGAAGATCGGTTGGACTACACCATCATCGGGCGTGGCGTGAACACGGCCTCCCGCCTGGAAAGCCTTGCCACACCAGGCTCTATCCTGATCTCCTTCGAAACCTATTCGCAGGTGAAAGAGCAGATCAAATGCGCTGAAAATGGTGAAGTCAACGTCAAGGGCATTGCCTATCCGGTCTCCACCTACGAAGTAATCGGCCTGAAAGACCCCGTACCGGTCAAGGATGATCTGGAGGTCGACCTGGTGTCTCGCCAGCTGGACAAGATTTCCGACACGATGGCACCGGAAGACCGGGACAGGCTGATCGCCACACTCAAGAGCGCCCTCGACCGTCTGACATCCACTGAAACCGCCTGATCTTTCAGGTTACGCGGATCAGCCTCGTTCCTTGCGCCGCTTGTCCCAGAACTCCAGGCGTTTTCTCAGTTCCCGCTCAAATCCTCTCTGGGGTGGGTCGTAATAGGTCTTGCGGCCTAACTGCTCTGGAAAATAGTCCTGACCGGAAAAGCCGTCGGGAGCATCGTGGTCGTATTGATAGCCGTCGCCGTACCCTTCCTGCTTCATCAGCTTGGTGGGCGCGTTGAGGATATGCTTGGGCGGCAGTAGAGAGCCGCTGGATTTGGCATCCCGCATCGCCGCCTTGTAGGCCACGTAAGCACCGTTCGATTTCGGCGCCGTTGCAAGATAGATCACCGACTGCGCAAGCGCCAATTCCCCTTCAGGCGACCCGAGCATCTGGTAGGCGTCACGGGCCGCATTGGCTTGCACCAGTGCATTGGGGTCGGCCAGCCCGATGTCCTCAACCGCCATGCGGATAAGACGCCGTGCAAGATAGAGCGGGTCCTCCCCGCCATCCAGCATCCGGCAGAACCAGTAGAGGGCGGCATCGGGATCGGAACCCCGCACGGACTTGTGCAGCGCGGAAATCAGATTGTAATGGCCGTCGGCACTCTTGTCGTAGATCGGCGCCCGCCTCTGGACAATTTCCTGCAGGCGCTCGGCATCGAAGACCTCGTCCTCTCCTGCGGCGCGCCAGACATCTTCTGCCAGGGTCAGAGAAGAGCGGCCGTCGCCATCGGCCATGCGGATCAGCACCCGTCGGGCTTCCTCGTCAAGCGGCAGCTTACGCTCTTCCAACGCCTCTGCCCGCGCCAGCAGTTTTTCGATGGCGTCCGCGGAAAGGGAATGGAACGTCATGACGTGAGAGCGCGACAGCAAGGCCGCGTTTAGCTCAAAGGACGGGTTTTCCGTGGTCGCACCAACCAGCGTGATCGTGCCGTCCTCCATCACCGGAAGAAAACTGTCCTGCTGCGCCCGGTTGAACCGATGGATCTCGTCGACGAAGAGCAGCGTTGCCCTGCCGCTCATGCGCCGGGCGCGAGCCGTTTCGAACACCTTCTTCAGGTCCGAAACACCGGAAAAGATCGCCGAGATCTGTTCGAACGCAAGGTCCGTTTCATTGGCCAGCAACCGGGCAATGGTTGTCTTGCCGGTGCCCGGCGGCCCCCAGAAGATCAACGAACCAAGCGTCCGCGTCTTCAGCATGCGCGACAGCGTGCCTTCCGGCCCGAGCAGGTGATCCTGCCCCACCACATCGGCAAGTTTGGTCGGTCGCATCCGGTCCGCCAGTGGCCGCGGGCCGGACTGGCTTAGTCCGGAAGCTTCGAACAGATCGCTCACACTGTCTCCTAACCGCGCAGGATGAGCTGTGAAACCTTGCCGTCCCGCTCGATATCGAGCTGCCAAACGCGCGGTGGCTTCTTGGTGATACCTTCCAGCATTTCTGTGGTTTCGACGGTTTGCCGGTTGATGCCCCGGATGATGTCGCCCGGGCGAAGCCCCACACGGTCCGCGGTGCTGCCGCGCTTCACTTCGGCAATCACGACACCGTCGAAAATCCCTTCCATTCCCAGTTCCTCGGAAACAGCAGGCGAAAGGTTCATGACCGTCGCGCCTTCGAAAGGCGAATAGTCGACAAGTTCGCGCGTGTCCCGTGGAATAGTTTCGGGAGCCGGCTGCAGTGACACGGTCACATGCTCTTCCGCACCGTCCCTCAAGACAACAAAATCGGTCTGTTCGCCAATCATCTTTGTTGCGAAACGATAGCCGAAGGAATTGGGATCGGTCACTTCCTTGCCGTCAACCGCAATCACCAGATCGCTGACCCGAAGCCCGGCCTCAAAGGCAGGTGAACCATCAAAGACTGCCGTCACAAGCACACCGCGTGGCCGGTCGAGAGACAGCGCTTCGGCGATTTCGGCATTCACAAGCTGCACGGTCGCCCCTAGCCATGGCCGCTGCACCTTGCCGCCATGATCGGCAGCTTTCGCAACGAAACGCGCCATATGCGCCGGAATGGCAAAGCCGATACCGTTGGAGCCGCCGGAGCGAGAATAGATGGCCGAGTTGATGCCAACCAGCTTGCCGGTCATATCGACAAGCGCACCACCGGAGTTGCCTGGGTTGATTGCAGCGTCGGTCTGGATGAAGAACTGAAAGTCCGTCACGCCGACCTGCGTGCGAGCCGTGGCCGAGACGATGCCCTGGGTAACCGTCTGGCCGACACCGAACGGGTTACCGATGGCAAGCACGATGTCGCCGACTTCAAGGCTGTCGGAATCCGCAAAGTCGATGCTCTCGAAAGGTCCATCACCCCGGATCTTCAGCACCGCGAGGTCGGTACGTTCGTCCATGAGAACGATATCGGCATCGAATTCACGACGGTCGTTCAGGGCGACGCGAACGTCGTCCGCGTCCTTAATCACATGATGGTTGGTGATCACCGTACCATCACTCGAAATGATGACGCCGGATCCAAGGGACGATTCAACCCTCTGCCGTGGCCTGTCGTTCCCGCCGGGCTGGCCGAAGAACCGGCGAAAGAAGGGATCGTCCATGAAGGGCGAAACTTGCCGACGCTGCACCACCTTGCGGCTGGCATAAACGTTGACCACCGCCGGCGCGACCTTTTTCACGATTGGCGCGAAGGAGAGTTTGATCTGCGCATCGCTTTGCGGAACAAGCCGAAGATCGGCCGGAGACGGCTGCACAGTCTGCGAAAGCGCAGCAGACATACCCATCAGGCCGGCCAGGCCCGCTATGACAAGGGAACGCGTAAAGCTGGTCAGAACCAGGCGCATGGCGGGTGCCTCTTTTTCGAATCTTCTCATATCCATCGCGATACATGGCAGATAGGGAGGAAAAGAGGCAAATACAAAAGGGGCCGCCGGATTGCCGGCGGCCCCTTTTTCATCATGCAGGCTTACTTCAGGCCGAACGAACCTGCGCAAGGAAGCTGCGCACTTCGTGATCCAGTTCTTCAGCTTTCGATGCCATGTCCGCTGCTTCTTCGGAGAAGTTCTGTGCAGCCATGTTGGTATCGTTCGACAGAGAAGAAACGTTGCGGATGTCCTCGGTAACCTTGGAGGTTCCACCGGCGGCCCGTTGAGTGTTCTCTGCAATGCCCTGCGTCGCATAGCTCTGCTCGGTAACGGCTGCAGCAACTTCGCTCACCGACTTTGTAATCTCGTCGATGGTCTTCTGGATGTCGCCGATGGCATCAACCGCATCGTCGGTCGCCCCGCGGATGGCATCGATCTGCTGCTGGATTTCGCCGGTTGCCTTGCCTGTCTGGGACGCAAGATCCTTGACCTCGGAGGCAACCACCGCAAAGCCCTTGCCGGCTTCACCGGCACGTGCGGCTTCGATGGTGGCGTTGAGAGCCAGAAGGTTGGTCTGGTCGGCGATATCGGAAATCAACGTGACGACTTCTCCGATACGGTTGGCAGCTTCCGCAAGCGAGCGAACGGTGTCGTTGGTCGTTTCCGCACGTTTGGTTGCTTCGGCAGCAACGCTGGAAGAGCGTTCGATCAATGTCGAGATTTCCTGGATCGAGCTGGAAAGCTGATCGGAAGCTGCTGCGATCGATTCCACTTCGGCCAGAGTTTCTTCCGACATAGTGGCCGCATTGGCAGATGTTTCGCCTGCCATGTCGGTCATGCTGCGCATCTTGTTCGCCGATTCGCGCAAGGTTGCAGCGGTATGAGCCACCTTGTCGACGACAGTGCCGACGGTCGCTTCGAAGTCGCCGGCAAGGCTTGCCAGCATCTCCTGGCGCTGCTCGGCCTGACGTCTCGCATCATCGGCTTCCTCGGCTGCACGACGCTCGTTTTCTTCAGCCGCGTTCTGGCGGATCTGGAGAACGGCTCGGCCGATGTCGCCGATTTCGTCCTTGCGGTTCGCAGCCTTGATCTCTGCACCAAGATCACCGGAGGCAATCGCGTTGAGAGCCCCTACAAGCGTGGTGAGAGGACGGGTGATCGACTGGGAGAAGAACAGGGCAATGACGGCTGCAACGGCAATTGTTGCAAGCGACCAGAGGAACATCTGATCGCGCATGCGAATGACGGCAGACAGCGTTTCTTCAACGCTCTTCTCCGCAACGATGGCCCAGTTCTGCCCCTGGAAGGCTAGCGGACGGGCAACGACAAGATCATCAACACCATCAGCCCCCTGAACGATACCGGCTGAAGCGGTGCCGGCGGCAGCTTCAATCGCCGGTCCGCTGGAAACGCTGGTGCTGAGCGCGGTTGGCGCACCTGCAAGCGGCATGTCGCTGAGCGCGAGGCCGTCCTGGTTGATCACGTAAACCTGACCGGTTTCCCCGAGGTCTTCACGGTTCGCGACAACTTCACTCAAGAAATCGGAATCGATCCGCATGACCGCAACACCGCTGAGGCTGATCGTACCAAACGAATTCATGAACACGGGCGATGCCAGGAACAGAGAGCCTTTTCCGCCGGCAGGGGTATAGGGTGCAAAGACACTGGCAGCGATCTCGCCCTCACCCAGCTCCTTGGCAGCATTGTAGACCATCTCCAGGCCGGTCCCTTCGGCAACACTGCCTTCACCAAGCTTGGACAGGAATTCGTCACCCTTGGTGACCGAATAAAGAATGAGACCGGCGTTATCGAGCAGATAAAGATCTGCGAAGCCGCCGTTCTTCCAGACATTGTAGAACGCCGGGTGCGCCTCGGTGTGGCGCCAGGCATACATTGTCTTCTGTTCCTTGCCTGTGACCGCTGCACGCTCTTCAGGGCTCTGCGGCGCCTGGAACAGGCCGAGAATTTCGTCTTTTTCCTTGGCAAGGTTCATCGTCGCGTTGCCAAGGTTGCTCAACGGATCCGAAACGCTGGACGCCAGGTTCACGATCTGGGATTCAGCTGCGTGCAGGCGCGACTGCAGGAGCGCGTTACGCGCTGTGATGACCATGCCAAGTTCGGCTTCTGCCGCTTGTTGCAATCCGTCGCGACCGGTCATGTAGCCGATGACACCCACCGCCGCACATGCGGCGACTGTAATCACGATCATCAGAGCCGGAATAACAAAAGAAAGTCGAAGAGAAGGCGACCTCTTCTTAGAAGCGGAATTCGTTTTGGCTATCACAGTAAATCTCCCCAGCCTCTCCCACTAGTCCAGGAGGCATGGCTAGAAGCTAGGCAGTTTTCCTTAAATCATTGATAATTGCGGTCTCATTATTCGAAACGAATACGTTTGGGTGGACAGTCACGAAGACAACAAAAAAAGGCGGGCAAATCTGCCCGCCTTTCCCGATTGCCATCGAGGCAATTATTACGCTGCGTTTTCAGCTGCTTCTTCAGCTTCAACGCGAGCACGGTCTTCAGCACCGCGTGCTTCCGGATCACGGTCGACCAGCTCGATGACAGCCATCGGAGCGTTGTCGCCATAGCGGAAGCCGGCTTTCAGCACGCGGGAGTAACCGCCGCTACGGTCCTTGTAACGCTCACCGAGCGTTTCGAACAGCTTGGCAACCATTGCCGCATCGCGAATCTGCGAAATGGCCTGGCGGCGTGCATGCAGGTCACCGCGCTTGCCCAGGGTGATGAGCTTGTCGATGATCGGCTTCATTTCTTTAGCCTTCGGCAGGGTCGTTACGATCTGTTCGTGCTTGATCAGCGACGCTGCCATGTTCGCGAACATAGCCTTACGGTGGCTAGAGGTCCGGTTGAGCTTGCGGCCGGATTTACCGTGGCGCATGGCCCTCTCCTTTTTCTTTCAGGCAGTCAGTTCTTCTGGTTGAACTCTTGCCCGGTTGATCCTCACAGGACGCGTACGCCCTTAGTACTGATGGTCTTCGTAGCGCTTGGCGAGATCATCGATGTTCTCAGGCGGCCAGTTGGCAACTTCCATGCCGAGATGGAGACCCATCTGGGCGAGAACTTCCTTGATTTCGTTCAGCGACTTGCGGCCGAAATTCGGGGTCCGCAGCATTTCCGCTTCGGTCTTCTGAATGAGATCGCCAATATACACGATATTGTCGTTCTTCAGGCAGTTTGCAGACCGTACAGACAGTTCCAGCTCGTCGACCTTCTTCAGAAGCGCAGGGTTGAAAGCCAGTTCCGGGACGCTGTCCTCGGCGACTTCACGCTGCGGCTCTTCGAAGTTGACGAAGATGGAGAGCTGATCCTGCAGAATGCGTGCAGCGAATGCCACGGCGTCTTCCGGCTTGACGGAACCATCGGTTTCGACAGTCAGGGTCAGCTTGTCATAGTCAAGAACCTGGCCTTCACGGGTGTTTTCCACCTTGTAGGAGACCTTCTTGACCGGAGAGTAGAGGCTGTCGACCGGGATAAGGCCAATCGGCGCATCTTCCGGACGGTTCCGATCGGAAGAATGGTAGCCCTTGCCGGTGTTGACGGTGAATTCCATGCGGATTTCAGCGCCTTCATCCAGCGTGCAGAGCACCAGTTCCGGATTGAGAACCTCGACGTCGCCAACAGTCTGAATATCACCGGCGGTGACAACACCCGGACCCTGTTTGCGCACGACCATGCGCTTGGGACCCTCGCCTTCCATGCGGATGGCGATTTCCTTGATATTCAGCACGATGTCGGTGACATCTTCCCGGACACCCGGGATCGACGAGAACTCATGCAGAACGCCATCGATCTGAACGGCAGTCACGGCGGCACCCTGCAAAGAAGACAGCAGGATACGGCGCAGCGCGTTGCCAAGGGTCAGACCGTAGCCACGCTCGAGCGGCTCGGCAACAACGGTTGCCAAGAAGCGCGGGTCTTCACCCGGCTTGATCTCGAGTTTGGTCGGCTTGATCAGTTCTTGCCAGTTTTTTTGAATGGTCACGTTTTCGTCCCTTCGGCTATCCCGCCCGGCGGATCAGCGCCAGGCCATTCTTTGCCATTTGGAGAAACAAGTACCTAAAGCTGGGAAGCCTTAGACGCGGCGACGCTTGCGCGGACGGCAGCCGTTGTGCGGAATCGGCGTCACGTCACGGATGGACGTGATCAGGAAACCGGCGGCCTGCAGGGCACGCAGAGCAGATTCACGACCGGAACCCGGACCGCGCACTTCCACTTCCAGGGTGCGCATGCCGTGCTCGGCAGCTTTTTTCGCAGCGTCTTCCGCAGCAACCTGGGCAGCATACGGAGTGGACTTACGGGAACCTTTGAAACCGAGTGCACCGGCGGACGACCAGGAGATCGCGTTGCCCTGTGCGTCGGTGATCGTGATCATGGTGTTGTTGAACGTGGAGTTCACATGCGCGACGCCAGAAGAGATGTTCTTGCGTTCGCGGCGACGCACGCGCGTCGTGTCTTTAGCCATTCTCTTATCCTTGTTTTGATCTCGTCACTGCCGTAATGCCGGCAGCTCCACCACCAATCGAGGCCGGGTAATTACTTCTTCTTACCAGCGATCGGTTTAGCCGGACCCTTGCGGGTACGTGCGTTCGTGTGCGTCCGCTGACCGCGAACCGGCAGGCCGCGACGGTGACGCAGGCCGCGGTAGCAGCCAAGGTCCATCAGACGCTTGATGTTCATCGCGGTCTCACGACGCAAGTCACCTTCAACGAGGTAATCGCGGTCGATGGTTTCGCGGATGGACAGAACTTCTGCGTCGGAAAGCTCGTTCACACGGCGGGCAGCATCGATGTTGTTCTTCTCGATGATTTCCTGCGCGAACTTCGCGCCAATGCCGTGAATGTACTGAAGCGCGATGACAACGCGCTTGTTCGTCGGGATGTTAACGCCAGCAATACGTGCCACGTTCGTCTCCATGATTACGCAGCGAGACCATGGTCTTGCCGCAGGTTGTAATGCCCGCGTCCGGTGGAGTCCGGCCCTTGCGGGTACGAAAATGCCGGGGTAACCCCGGCACAGAGAATGCCGGCCCCACTTACATGGAACCGGCTTAACTGTAAGGTAGAGCGGGTCGTTTAACGGCTCTAAACCTTTTCGTCAAGTCCTTGAAGAACGGAATCTATTGAAGCCGTCACTTCATCAATGGACTGCATGCCGTCAATCACGGAAAGAAGACCTGTCTTCTCGTAATACGGCACAACAACTGCGGTATCGCGGTTGTAGGCTTCAAGGCGTTGCTTGAAGACTTCCGGATCATCGTCCTTGCGCACCGGCTGACCAGCAGCCTGTGCATCAGCAGCGCGCTTGATGATCCGATCGACCAGCTTCGACTGGTCGACACGCAGTTCGATGACGGCGTTCAGCTTGAGGCTGTTTGCTTCCAGCATCTCGTCAAGCGCTTCGGCCTGGGCGAGCGTGCGGGGAAAACCATCAAGAATGAATCCGTTCCTGGCATCTTCTTCGGCGATCCGGTCGCGGATGATACCGACAACGATCTCATCCGACACGAGGCCACCTGCGTCCATGACTTCCTTGGCTTTAACGCCTACCGGGGTCTGGGCGGCCACTGCGGCCCGCAGCATGTCTCCGGTGGAGAGCTGCGGGATCGCGTATTTCGCAACGAGGTGCGCGGCCTGTGTCCCCTTCCCCGCTCCTGGCGGTCCAACCAGAATAAGCCTCATCGACGCCTCCCACTTAATTTCGCTTTTTTCACCAGACCCTCATATTGGTGCGCAAGCAAATGCCCCTGGATCTGTGACACGGTATCCATCGTCACGCTTACGACAATCAACAAAGAGGTGCCACCGAAATAGAACGGAACGCCTGTCGCCGAAATAAGGAATTCGGGTAATAGACAAACGACGGTGATGTAAATTGCACCGACCACCGTAATGCGCGTCAGAACGTAATCAATATACTGCGCTGTACGCTCGCCGGGACGGATCCCGGGAATGAAACCGCCGTGTTTCTTCAGGTTGTCCGCAGTGTCGCTCGGATTGAAAACGATCGCGGTATAGAAGAAACAGAAGAACACGATCATCGCTGCGTAGAACACCATGAACAACGGCTGGCCGTGACCAAGCGCCGCAGTGATATACGTCAGCCACTCATTGCCCGAACCCTGACTGAAGCCGCCGATGGTGGCAGGAACCAGCAGCAGGGAGGAAGCGAAGATCGGCGGAATCACACCGGCAGTGTTGAGCTTGAGTGGCAGGAACGAGGTGTTGCCCTCGAACATACGGTTGCCCATCTGGCGCTTAGGATACTGAATCAGCAGTCTGCGCTGAGCCCGTTCCATGAACACGATCAGTGCGATCACCACGACAGCCAGTATCAGAATGCCGAGAATCAGGATCGTCGACATCGAACCCTGGCGACCGAGTTCAAGCACATTGACCAGCGCGACCGGCAGACCGGCGACAATGCCGGCAAAGATGATCAGCGAAATACCGTTACCGATACCGCGCGATGTGATCTGCTCACCGAGCCACATCAGGAACATGGTACCGCCGACAAGCGTCAGGACAGTTGACGCGCGGAAGAACCAGCCCGGATCAGCGACCACGTTGGTCGCACCTTCCAGACCGACTGCGATACCGTAAGCCTGGAAAGCCGCCAGGATAACAGTGCCGTAGCGCGTGTACTGGTTGATGACCTTGCGGCCCTGCTCGCCTTCCTTCTTCATCTGCTCGAGCGTCGGTACGACGGTCGTCATGAGCTGCATGATAATGGAGGCGGAAATATACGGCATAATGCCGAGAGCGAAGATCGCCATGCGCTCGACAGCACCGCCGGCAAACATGTTGAACATGCCGATGATGCCGGACTGGGCCTGATTGAAGGCCTGCGCAAAGGCGTCCGGATTGATGCCGGGCAAGGGAATGTAAGTGCCCAGTCGATAAACCAAAAGCGCCCCCAGTGTGAACCAGATGCGCTTTTTGAGTTCTTCAGCCTTGGCGAAAGCTGAGAAATTGAGATTTGACGCCAGTTGCTCGGCGGCCGATGCCATGCCCTACTCCGGAATGCTTGCCCAAGAAATGGGTGAAGCCCAGGCTGTTAAGCCTGAGCTCCCAGAACGGCAACCTTGCCGCCTGCTTTTTCGATCGCTGCAACAGCGCCCTTGGAGGCACCGGCAACTTCAAAGGTCACTGCAGCGGTGAGTTCACCGTTGGCAACGATGCGCACACCGTCACGGACCCGCTTGACAACGCCTGCTGCCTTCAGCGCTTCGACGGTAACCGTCTCGGACACATTCAGCTTGCCTGCATCAATCGCCTTCTGAACACGGCCAACGGACACAGTGTTGTAGTCCTTGGCAAAAATGTTCGTGAAGCCGCGCTTCGGCAGACGGCGGTGAAGCGGCATCTGACCGCCTTCAAAGCCTTTGATGGCAACGCCGGAACGGGACTTCTGACCTTTGACACCACGGCCACCAGTCTTGCCCTTGCCGGACCCGATGCCGCGAGCCACACGCATGCGGTCTTTTACGGCACCTTCGTTGTCACGAAGTTCATTGAGCTTCATGTTCGTTTCTCCTCACCCCGTTCTTACGCGTTGTCTTCGACGACGCGAACGAGATGCTGGACCTTATTGATCATGCCGCGCACTTCAGGAGTATCCTTCAGTGTGGAACGGCGGTGCATCTTGTTCAGGCCGAGACCGACGAGCGTCGCGCGCTGGTCCTTAGGACGGCGCAGCGGGCTGCCGATCTGTTCGACCGTGACAGTCTTTTCGGTGTTCGCCATGGAACATACCCTCTCTCAGCTGGGGACCGGAGCCGCTAAGGTCAAGCCTCAGCGGCAGCCGAAGCCGCCTCATCGTTGTTGTCACGACGGCGGGACTGCAGCACAGAGACCTTCAGGCCACGGCGGGCAGCGACGGAACGCGGGCTGTCTTCCTTGGTCAGCGCAGCAAAAGTTGCACGCACCATGTTGTAGGGGTTGGAAGTCCCCAGAGACTTGGCCACAACGTCCTGGACGCCGAGCGTTTCGAAAACGGCACGCATCGGACCGCCTGCGATGATACCGGTACCGGCCGGAGCTGCACGAAGCAGAACCTTGCCAGCGCCGTGACGGCCTTCCACATCGTGGTGGAGGGTCCGGCCTTCGCGAAGCGGTACACGGATCATCGTGCGCTTTGCTGCTTCAGTTGCCTTACGGATGGCTTCCGGCACTTCACGCGCCTTGCCATGACCGAAGCCGACGCGGCCCTTCTGGTCACCAACCACAACGAGTGCTGCGAAGCCGAAACGACGGCCACCCTTGACCACTTTCGCAACGCGGTTGATGTGAACGAGCTTGTCGACGAATTCGCTGTCTCGCTCGTCGCGATCGCGATTTTCTTGTCTCGCCATATTATACGTCTTCCGTTCTTAAGAGCGCCAACGGGCGCTGGTCAGAATTCAAGTCCACCTTCACGGGCTGCATCAGCAAGCGCTTTTACGCGCCCATGATACTGGTACCCGCCACGGTCGAACACGACCTGCTTTACGCCAGCGGCAGCAGCACGCTCGGCGACAAGCTTGCCAACGGCTGCGGCTGCAGCGACGTCGGCGCCCGTTTTCAGGCTGCTCTTGAGATCTGTTTCGATCGTTGAAGCAGAGACAATCGTATGTCCCTTCGCATCGTCGATGATCTGGGCGTAGATCTGCTTCGACGAGCGGAAGACAGAAAGGCGCGGACGACCGTTCGCGGCTTTCTGAATCGAACGGCGCACGCGATCGCGGCGGCGCTCGAAAGCTTGTTTGCTGTTCGCCATGATCTGGGTCCGTTACTTCTTCTTGCCTTCTTTGCGGACGATGAACTCGCCTGCATAACGAACGCCTTTGCCCTTGTAGGGCTCCGGCGGGCGGAATTCACGAATTTCAGCAGCAACCTGACCGACGCGCTGTTTGTCGGTACCGGTGATGTTGATTTCCGTGGGTTTCGGGCACACGATATCGATACCATCCGGGATCGGATAGACAACGTCATGAGAGAAACCGAGCGCCAGCTGAAGGTTCTTGCCCTGGACCTGAGCGCGATAACCGACACCGGTGATGGCGAGGTCTTTCTTGAAGCCCTCGGTTACGCCAGTGATCAGGTTCGCGACCATGGTGCGGCTCATGCCCCACATGGAGCGAGCCGGCTTGGAGCTGTTGCACGGATCGATTTTGATCCCATCATCCGTCATTTCGGCCAGAACAAGATCATTGAGCACGAAAGACTTTTCGCCTTTCGGGCCCTTGATCGTAACAGTCTGACCGTCGATCGATGCCGTTACCCCGCTTGGCACGGGGACTGGCTTTTTGCCAATACGAGACATATGACCAACCTTGTCGTTGTTTTAAAAGTGAGGATGCCGCATCAGAAGACGCGGCAAAGAACCTCACCACCTACGTTTTCGTCCCGCGCCTGATGGTCGCTCATGACACCACGCGGAGTCGAAATGATCGACACGCCCAGGCCATTAGAGACATGCGGGATGTTTTTCACCGACGAGTACACGCGGCGGCCCGGCTTGGACACACGTTCAATCGTGCGGATAACCGGTTCACCGTCGAAATACTTCAGTTCGATTTCCAACTCGGACTTACCGCCCTCGTATTCAACCGTGGTGTAGCCACGGATGTACCCCTCTTTTGCGAGCACATCAAGTACATGTGCGCGCAATTTGGAATTTGGTGAACTGACCTTGTTCTTGCGACGCATCTGCGCGTTGCGAATGCGGGTCAGCATATCCCCCAACGGATCAGAAATTGCCATCGGAGTTTCTCCTTACCAGCTCGACTTGACCAGGCCCGGGATCTTACCCAGGGAGCCCAGTTCACGAAGCGCAATACGCGACATCTTCAGCTTGCGGTAAAAACCGCGCGGACGGCCGGACACTTCGCAACGGTTGCGAACACGGTTCGGCGCGGAATTCCGCGGCAATTTTGCCAGCTTCAGGCGTGCGTTGTACCGCTCTTCCAGGGACAGGCTTTCATCTTTAGCCAGTGCCTTCAGGGCAGCGCGCTTCTCAGCGTATTTCTTTACAAGCTTCTCGCGGCGCTTGTTCTTCTCGATTGCGCTTTTCTTCGCCATCGTCGATCCCTTCCTTGCCCGTTACTTCGTGAACGGGAAGTTGAACGCGCGCAGAAGCTCGCGTGCTTCATCGTCATTCGGCGCCGTGGTGCAGATGATCACGTCCATGCCCCAGATCTGGTCGACCTTGTCGTACTCGATTTCCGGGAACACGATGTGTTCTTTGATGCCCATGGCGTAGTTGCCGCGACCGTCGAAGCTCTTCGGGTTCAGACCACGGAAGTCACGTACGCGCGGCAGCGCGATGGTGATCAGACGGTCCAGGAATTCGAACATCTGCTGGCGGCGCAGGGTAACCTTTGCACCAAGCGGCATGCCTTCGCGAACCTTGAAGGTTGCGATAGACTTTTTCGCCTTGGTGATCACCGGCTTCTGACCGGCAATCAGTGCCAGGTCGTCAGCTGCGATACGCGCCTTCTTGGAATCGCTGACCGCTTCGCCGACACCGACGTTGAGGACAATCTTTTCCAGCTGCGGAACCTGCATGACGTTCTTGTACTGGAACTTCTCCAGAAGCTGCTTGCGCACAACTTCGTCATAATGCGTCTTGAGACGCGGCACGTTAGTGGTCTCAGCCATCGATCAGGTCTCCCGAACGCTTGGCCACACGGACCTTGGTGCCATCGTCCTGCACTTTGAAGCCGACGCGGGTCGCCTTGCCGTCCTTCGGATCGGCCAGTGCAACGTTGGAAAGGTGAATCGGGGCTTCCTTGGCCACGATGCCTGCTTCCTGCGTCTGGGTCTGCTTCTGGTGGCGGCGAACCATGTTGATGCCGCGGACCAGGGCCTTGTTGTCAGCCGGCAGCATCTGGATGACTTCGCCGGACTTACCCTTGTCACGGCCGGTCAGCACAACCACCGTGTCGCCTTTTTTAATTTTCGCAGCCATCAGAGCACCTCCGGCGCGAGCGAAATGATTTTCATATGGTTCTTTGCACGGAGTTCACGCGGTACCGGTCCGAAGATACGGGTGCCGATCGGCTCCTTGTTGTTGTTGACCAGCACGGCCGCATTGCGGTCGAACCGGATCACGCTGCCATCGGGACGGCGGATATCCTTTGCCGTGCGCACGACGACAGCCTTCATCACGTCGCCCTTCTTAACGCGGCCCCGCGGAATTGCCTCTTTCACGGAGACGACGATGATGTCGCCTACCTGGGCATATTTACGCTTGGAGCCGCCGAGCACTTTGATGCACATGACACGACGAGCGCCGGAATTATCCGCGACGTCGAGGTTTGTTTGCATCTGAATCATGACTGGCTGCCTTGTTCTTCTGATGGCGCTCGGGTCACGGGCGCCTGATGCTCACTGAATGGAGCGCGGTCACTGAGCGACCACGGTCCAACGTTTGTTTTTAGAGATCGGCGCGCATTCTTCGATCTGAACAATGTCGCCAACCTTGTACTGGTTGGTTTCGTCGTGTGCGCGGTACTTCTTGGTCCGGCGCACAGTCTTCTTCAGCAGCGGGTGCGTGAAGCGGCGCTCCACATTCACCGTCACCGTCTTGTCATTGGCGTCGCTGACAACGGTGCCCTGCAGGATACGCTTCGGCATGGCCGTCTCCTTACGCGTTCGCCGACACGCGCTTTTCGCGCATGATCGTCTGGATACGCGCGATATCACGGCGGATCTGCCGGACACGCGCAGTGTTTTCAAGCTGACCCGTAGCCCGCTGGAAGCGCAGGTTGAACTGCTCTTTCTTCAGGCCTTCAAGCTCACTGCGGAGCTCGTCGAGGGTCTTAGCCCGTACATCGGTAGCCTTCATGGCTCTAACTCCTCGCCTGCCCTACTCGCCGATACGCTGAACGAAGCGGCACTTGATCGGCAGTTTGGCTGCAGCAAGACGCATGGCTTCACGCGCAATGTCTTCCGGCACACCGTCGATTTCGAACATGATCCGGCCTGGCTTGACACGGCAAGCCCAGTAATCCGGAGAACCCTTACCTTTACCCATGCGGACTTCAGCAGGTTTCGAGGAAACCGGGACGTCCGGGAAGATGCGGATCCAAACACGACCCGCACGCTTCATGTGGCGGGTCATAGCACGGCGGGCCGCTTCGATCTGACGTGCCGTAACACGCTCCGGCTCAATCGCCTTCAGACCGAATGCGCCGAAGTTGAGGTCAGTGCCTCCCTTCGACAAGCCGTGGATGCGGCCCTTGTGCTGCTTGCGGAACTTTGTGCGCTTCGGTTGCAGCATCGTTCTTCTCTCGTCTTTCTTAAGTTACGAGCGGCAGGCAGCTTGAATTAAGCTGCGCGCTCGCGGCCCCGATCCCGGCGTCCGCCGCGATCACCCTGGTTGCCTTCGGAAGCAGCGGTCGCACGGCGCTCAGACGCCATCGGATCGTGTTCCAGAATTTCACCCTTGAAGATCCAGACCTTCACACCGCACACGCCGTAAGCCGTGTGAGCGCTTGCAACACCGTAGTCGATGTCTGCACGCAGCGTGTGAAGCGGGACGCGGCCTTCGCGGTACCATTCGATACGCGCAATTTCCGCACCGCCAAGACGGCCACCGCAGTTGATACGGATGCCCTGTGCACCGAGGCGCATGGCGGACTGAACGGCCCGCTTCATGGCGCGACGGAAAGCAACGCGGCGTTCCAGCTGCTGGGCAATCGACTGGGCGACCAGGGTCGCGTCGATTTCCGGCTTGCGCACTTCAACGATGTTGAGATGCACTTCGGAATTGGTGATGTCGGCGATCTTCTTGCGAAGACGCTCGATATCGGCACCCTTTTTACCGATGACCACACCCGGACGACCGGAGTGAATGGACACACGGCACTTCTTGTGCGGGCGTTCGATAACAACCTTGGACACGGCAGCCTGCTTCAGTTCCTTCAGCAGGAGCTCGCGGATGCGGAAATCTTCGTGCAGAAGATCGCCGTATTCGTTCTTGTTCGCGTACCAGCGGCTGTCCCAGGTGCGGTTGATCCCGAGGCGCATGCCGATCGGGTTTGTCTTATGTCCCATCAGGCAGTCTCCTCAACTTCGCGCACGACGATGGTCAGGTTCGAGAACGGCTTCTCGATCCGGCCAACACGACCGCGTGCACGTGCCTGGAACCGCTTGATCACAAATGCCTTGCCGACATGTGCTTCAGCAACCACCAGGTTGTCGATGTCCAGGTCATGGTTGTTTTCCGCGTTGGCAATGGCCGACATCAAGGTTTTCTTGACGTCCTGCGCAATGCGCTTGCGGGAGAATGTCAGGTCCGCGATCGCGGAACCGACTTTTTTGCCACGGATCGAAGCCGCAACGAGGTTCAGCTTGCGCGGGGAAACGCGCAGCATGCGGGTCATTGCCCGGGCCTCATTGTCAGCGAGCGTCCGCTCACGCTTCGGCTTGCCCATCGTTACTTCCTCTTCGCCTTCTTGTCGGCGCCGTGTCCATAATAGGTCCGGCTCGGCGAGAACTCACCGAACTTGTGACCGATCATTTCCTCAGACACCAGCACCGGAACGTGCTTTTGACCGTTATAGACGCCGAAGGTCAAACCGACGAACTGCGGCAGGATGGTAGAGCGGCGGCTCCAGGTCTTGATGACCTCGTTCCGGCCGGACTCACGGACCTTGTCCGCTTTCTTCAGCAGATACCCGTCGACAAACGGACCTTTCCAGATCGAACGTGCCACGATCCTTGCCCTTTACTTCTTCGCGTGACGGCTGCGGACGATAAACTTATCAGTCTGCTTATTGCGCCGCGTACGCTTACCTTTGGTCGGTTTACCCCAAGGGGTAACCGGATGACGACCGCCGGAGGTCCTGCCTTCACCACCACCGTGCGGGTGGTCGATCGGGTTCATGGCAACACCGCGAGTATGCGGACGAATGCCAAGCCAGCGGGAACGGCCTGCTTTACCCAGGTTAACGTTGGCGTGGTCCGGGTTGGACACGGCGCCAATGGAAGCCATGCAGGTTCCGAGCACACGGCGCTGCTCGCCAGACATCAGGCGCAGCGTGGTGTAGCCCTGGTCGCGGCCGACGATCTGAACGAACGCACCTGCCGAACGAGCGATCTGGGCGCCTTTGCCCGGCTTCAGCTCGACATTGTGCACGATCGTACCAACCGGAATGCGAGCCAGTGGCGCGGCATTGCCCGGTTTCACGTCGACGGATTCACCGGCGATGACGGTATCGCCAGCAGCCAGGCGCTGCGGCGCCAGGATGTAGCTCAGTTCACCGTCTTCGTAACGGATGAGTGCAATGAATGCGGTCCGGTTCGGATCGTATTCAAGGCGCTCGACCGTTGCCGGAACGTCCCATTTACGGCGCTTGAAGTCGACAAGACGGTAAGACCGCTTGTGACCGCCACCGCGGTTCGGAGACGTCAGGCGGCCGGCGTTGTTGCGGCCACCGGACTTGGACAGGCCTTCGGTCAGGGTCTTGACCGGCTTGCCTTTCCACAGACCAGAGCGATCAACTTGAACCAGCTGACGGCGGCCTGGGGACGTCGGGTTGAATGTCTTAAGTGCCATTTTTCTTAAGTCCCCGTCTTAGAGCCCGGTGGTCACGTCGATTGCGTGACCTTCCTGCAGCGTAACGACGGCCTTCTTGTAGTCGGACTGACGGCCGATGCGACCGCGGAAGCGCTTGACCTTGCCCTTGCGGACCAGGGTGTTCACTGCCGTGACCTT
The DNA here is from genome assembly GCF_012273635.1 of Labrenzia sp. PO1. Lineage (NCBI taxonomy): Bacteria > Pseudomonadati > Pseudomonadota > Alphaproteobacteria > Hyphomicrobiales > Stappiaceae > Labrenzia > Labrenzia sp. PO1. The sequence continues at coordinate 2,837 of NZ_JAAXCR010000007.1, read as the reverse complement.
TACACCGAACAGCGCTTCGACTGCGGCCTTGATTTCCGGCTTCGTTGCATCGTTAGCAACTTTGAAGACAACCTTGTTCTCTTCGGAAGCCATCGTCGACTTTTCGGTGATTACCGGGCCGACGATTTTGTCGTAGTGAGGAAGTTTGCTCATTTAAAGCGCTCCTCAAGTGCGGACACCGCAGCCTTCGTCAACACCAGGGTGTTGGCACGCAGGATGTCGTAAACGTTGATGCCCTGAACCGGCAGCACATCCAGATGCGGAATGTTGCGGGACGCCAGAGCGAAGTTTGCATCGACCTCGGCGCCGTCAATGATCAGAGCGCTGGTCAGGCCGAGCTTGGTCAGCTGTGCCTTGAGTGCCTTGGTCTTTGCTTCGGCTGCCTTTGCGTCTTCGACAATAACGATGCTGTCTGTCTTGGCTTTCGCCGACAGGGCATGCTTCAGGCCGAGGGCGCGAACCTTCTTCGGCAGGTCATGGCTGTGATCGCGAACGATCGGGCCGAATGCCTTACCACCACCGCGGAACTGCGGGGCCTTCTTGTTGCCGTGACGTGCACCGCCGGAACCTTTCTGACGGACGAATTTCTTCGTCGTGCCGGAAACTTCCGAACGGCCCAGTGCCTTGTGGGTACCTGCCTGGCGCTTGGCCAGCTGCCAACGCACCACACGGTGGATCAAATCGGTGCGCGGCTCGAGACCGAAGATCTCGTCAGACACCGTGATCGAACCGGCCGCCCCACCTTCGAGGGTCTTGACCTGGAGTTCCATCACTCACTCTCCTTCCCGGCGGCCGCAGTCGCTTCGGTTGCTTTGAAAGCACCCGGAACCGGAACGTTTTCCGGCAGCGCCTTTTTGATCGCGTCGCGGACCAGGATCCAGCCGCCCTTGGCGCCCGGAACAGAGCCCTCGACCATGATCAGGCCACGCTCAACATCAGTGCGCACAACCTTCAGGTTCTGCGTGGTCACGCGGGCATCACCCATGTGACCGGCCATTTTCTTGCCCTTGAACACGCGGCCCGGGTCCTGACACTGACCGGTAGAACCGTGCGAACGGTGCGAGATCGAGTTACCGTGCGATGCACGGCCACCACCGAAGTTGTGACGCTTCATGGCACCGGCAAAACCCTTACCGATAGAAGTGCCGGTCACGTCGACAAACTGGCCTTCGACGTAGTGGTCAGCGGTCAGTTCCGCGCCAACGTCGATCAGGTTTTCCGCAGAAACGCGGAATTCGGCCACGGTCCGCTTCGGCTCAACCTTTGCAACAGCAAAGTGGCCACGCAGTGCCTTCGGCGTATTCTTTACTTTACGGGTACCTGCACCGAGCTGCAGCGCAGTGTAACCATTTTTTTCGTCAGTGCGGTGGGCAACCACCTGGCAATTTTCCAGCCGCAGAACGGTGACCGGAACATGCTCGCCTGCATCGTTATAGATGCGGGTCATGCCCACTTTCTGAGCGATCACTCCAGAACGCATGGATGTGTCCCCTTCGACCCGGCTTAGAGCTTGATCTCGACGTCGACACCAGCGGCGAGGTCGAGCTTCATGAGCGCGTCCACCGTCTGGGGCGTCGGATCAACGATATCGAGAAGGCGCTTATGCGTACGCATCTCGAACTGATCGCGGCTTTTCTTATCGATATGCGGCCCGCGAAGCACCGTGTACTTCTCGATCCGCGTCGGCAGCGGCACGGGACCCCGTACCTGAGCACCGGTCCGCTTGGCCGTATTGACGATCTCCTTGGTGGAGGCGTCGAGAATACGGTGGTCAAACGCCTTCAGGCGGATCCGGATATTCTGACCGTTCATTGTTGTTGTTCCCAATAAGACTGCGGGCCTGCCCGCGTTTCACTTGAAAGTCACCGGCAGGCCCGGCTGTCGATTATTCGATGATGGATGCGACGACGCCAGCGCCGACGGTACGGCCACCTTCGCGGATAGCGAAGCGCAGGCCTTCTTCCATGGCGATCGGCACGATCAGCTCAACCTCGACGGAGACGTTGTCGCCCGGCATCACCATTTCCGTGCCTTCCGGCAGGGACACCACACCGGTCACGTCCGTCGTACGGAAGTAGAACTGCGGGCGGTAGTTGGTGAAGAACGGGGTGTGACGACCACCTTCTTCCTTGGTGAGGATGTAAGCCTCGGCCTTGAACTTCGTGTGCGGGGTAACAGTACCCGGCTTGCAAAGAACCTGACCACGCTCAACGTCTTCACGTGCGATACCGCGGATCAGCGCGCCGATGTTGTCGCCTGCTTCGCCGCTGTCCAGCAGCTTGCGGAACATTTCAACGCCGGTGACCGTGGTCTTCTGCGTGTCCTTGATGCCGACGATTTCGACTTCTTCGCCAACCTTCACGATACCGCGCTCAACACGACCGGTTACAACCGTACCACGGCCGGAGATCGAGAAGACGTCTTCGATCGGCATCAGGAACGGAAGGTCCTTCGGACGCTCCGGGGTCGGGATGTACGCGTCGACCTGAGCCATCAGCTCACGGATCGCATCGCGGCCGATGGCCGGATCGCGGTTTTCAACGGCTGCCAGTGCAGAACCCTTGACGATCGGAATGTCGTCGCCCGGGAATTCGTAGGAAGACAGCAGTTCGCGGATTTCCATTTCGACGAGCTCGAGAAGCTCTTCGTCGTCGACCTGGTCAACCTTGTTCATGAACACGACCAGAGCCGGAACACCAACCTGGCGAGCCAGGAGGATGTGTTCACGGGTCTGCGGCATCGGGCCGTCAGCGGCAGAACAGACCAGGATCGCGCCGTCCATCTGCGCTGCACCGGTGATCATGTTCTTGACGTAGTCGGCGTGACCAGGGCAGTCG
>NZ_JAAXCR010000006.1:0-352075 GCF_012273635.1 Labrenzia sp. PO1 | reverse complement strand
TCTTGGCCAGATCAAGGCCCACGGTGGTTGGGGTCATTAGCGATGCTCCTCTTACAAACGGGACCAGCATACGGTCACTTCGGGAGCGGGGCCGTCTTCCCCATCAACGGCCGGCTAAGGGATGAATGCCTCAACGAAATATCTGTTCGGCAGCTACCGACACGCCCGGGACATTATCGTAAACTGGAAGATCGACTACAATTTGGAACGACCGCATACGAGCCTCGACGGTCTCACTCCCCATGAATTTGCAAACCAGTCCAGCAAAGATCACACCGTGAACAGAGCTAACTTATGAACGCGGACAATCGGGGGAGCAGGTCAGTAACACCTTGGTGGAATCGTTTGCAAAGAGACTTGCAGCAATGAACAGCTTTGATGTAATTCCCAACAAACGCCCTGAACAAAATGGTGGACTGGCAGCAGATGTGTGGCCAGAGCTTGGGGAAGACTTTGTACTTAACCAATTTTATAGGAATTACTCCGGCGCTGAGGGTTGGCTGGGCGAAGGATACTTCGCAGTCTGGACAAGGCAAGAAATATCGAAGTTTAAAGAGCCAAATTTTCTTGCCTATCCTGAAGAGTTTCACTTCTTTGCGTCAGACGGAGGCGGAACACAGTTCGGTTTTTTTGTAAGAGATGGTGAAGTTTTATTTCTATCGGCTCCCGATATAGGCGGTAAAAACGATATTCGTATCTTAGGAAAATGGCCGGACCTCCTCAAAGCAATCAAACTTGGCGACTACATCTGAAGTCTGATGTGCTCCCGTTAAACACCCTCGATTTGAGTTGGAGTTTTCCGCGACGATTTTCTTAGCTGAGAAGGAACGGAATTGATGAAGGCATCGAAGTTTTCGGATGCGCAGAAGGCGTTCATCGTGAAGCGTGGGGAAGAAGGTGTTCCCGTTGCGGAGATCTGCCGTGAAGCCGTGATCAGCCAGGCGACGTATTTCAACTGAAGCAAGAAGTATGCGGTTCTGATGCCTTCGGAGGTAAAACTTTTCGCGATCAGCTCGGAGCCGACGATCGAATGGTCCTTGGGCAAGCAGGTTCTGGCGGCTTTTGAGGAGACTGGGACACAACTTATCCCAGAAGTCCTGTATCAATGGGAAGACAAAATAGGCCCATTCATTTCTGTCGAACAAGTTGAACCCTATTGGGCACAGGTAGCTCAAATGCGGGTAAACGGGGCGTTGTCGGAATTTTCGATTGGCCTTCGCTGGAAACGTAATAAGGTCGCGAAATATGAAGCTGAAATTAGTCATACTCGCAAAGATGCAAGAGGAAACACTCTTGATGGGCGTTTAAGCGTTTGTGCACCACTGCACAAAAAAACGGATTGGCGTCATTTGGGAGCGCGTATATGCGAGGTAATGAATGCCGATTTAGCAATGCTCCATTGCTTTACATCTTTCGATAACGAACCAGCCCAATCCAACACGCCAGAAAGTTACTTCCGCTCCTTTACAATTGTGGATGCGAAGATCCCCAACATCGGGTGGGGAATGTTCTATGGTCGTAGGTTCGTTCATGAAGTTGACGAGGCTGCGATCTCTGCTGCTGGGTTTCCCGTGCAGAGGATCGGAGGAGGGTACCTGGTACAGGTTACGGGAGATATCAACGATGTGGTCAATGACTTTGACAGGTTCTCGAAACGTCGCGCTGAACTGAAATCCCTTTTCCGGGATGATCTCTTCCTTATCAAGGATGAACCGAAAGTATCGTGATCACTCCTCACCGTTTACTTCCATTCTGGTGCTAGGTAGATCGGCGTATGGCTTGCACAAAATTTTTGACCGGATCGGCTGTTTATGCTTTGTCCGTTTATTTGGTCACTCTGACTTGCCACAGCACGGTTATCTCATCCAGCAGTAACCAGTTCGGATCATTGTTTAGGATGCTCCACAACACGCCATCGTGGCAAGCCAGTCTTCTACAGACAGAACCTCGGATATACCATGCGAGCCACTTGAGCACCCATTACCACCAGAGTGCGGGCGGCTTCAGTCTCGGAAGCAGGTGGCCACGTTGATTGCAGGCGCAGTTTTTACCTGCCAATTATTTAACCTTAAAATTGCACGCCTAATATTTTCAATCTTTGGTTGATTTTTTCGAAAATTCCCTTCAATAGGAGCACAGGGTGAGTGTCTGCTTTAGGCCATGCTCGCCACCGTCCTCTTGCGGTCGATTGACTGCGCTTCAGCTCCAGAAGGAAAGAATGTGAAAAGACTGGTGTTCCTGCCTTTGTGCCTCCTGTTGGCCGCCTGCCAAACGTCTACCGAAAACTCCTTGAAGACAGTTGATGAGGCCGATGCAAAGAAGCTCGAGGAGGCGTTGGACAATGGACAGGCAGTTGTCCTCGGCGATGTCTACTACAACGCCAAATATTGCCCGGGCAGTTCGATCACGATGATCAATGTCGCGACTTCAAAATACCGATTTATTTCTAACGGCGACGTTTTCAGCTTAGGATCTGACAAGGACAAAGCTGTCGTGGAACCAAGCACTTATCGGATCACCAGAGTTTCGTGCGGCGATTCCGTGGTCAAGCTTGGCGGTGACTGGGCTGACGTTTTGTTGGGCACTGACAAGCTGAAGAAAGCACTGTCCCCGACCTTCTCGGTCAAGGGCGGTGAAGTGCTTCACATCGGGACGCTCCGGATCAACGTGGTCAAAAAACGAACCTTGATTTCCAGCGCAAAAGTCATCGTCACGCGCGAAGCAACTTCACAAGATGCAAGAGTGAAGACGAAAGAGGCTTTGGCAAAAATCGGTCGGCCGGTTCATTTCACGAATTAATTCGGTCCAGTACAAAAAATGAAAAAGTATCAATAATGATTTCTTCTTTATTATTGTTCAATGGGAAGTTAAGGCGTGGTGAATTCTTTTATTGTGTTACTTTTGTAATTTTTGTTTTTTATATTTTCATTTCGATTGTGAAATACTTTGATTTCAGTCCGCTGTTCTTCTGGTGTGTTTTGCCGATCTTTGTCTGGTCACTGAGTGTTTTGCAGATAAAGCGGTTCAGAGACCGCTCAAGGAGCGGCTGGAGATATCTGGTTTTTCTGGTGCTGTCCGTCCCCTATGTCACGATCCTTGCCTATTCCGCCTTGTTTTCCGTTGATCTGGGTTTGAAAGGGGAAGGCGCTGTTGCAGCCATCTTGGCAAGCGGCTCATTGATCTACTTCATAACACCGGCGATCGCACAGCATCTGGTGGAGATGTTCTTGTTGCCAGGCGATGGTGACAAGGCCGACGCAAGCACTAAGCCCTTAACTCCCACGCCGGAAGTCTAGTTAATTTTCTTATTAGTGGAAGCGGTCATGGAGACATGGCACGACATACAGGATCGTTCGAATGGTGCTTGTTTTTTATGTATCCCTGATTGCCGGTCTTGCGACCGGACTGGCGGTGTTTGCCTTTGTTGGCGCGATCTCCAAAAATCTCCATCAGGTATTTCTCTTGACGCTAATGCTCCAGGTGATGAATTTCGCGGCTTTGTATCAGCAAGGTGTCTTTCGAAAGTTTTATCTATTCCCGGAAGGTCTGATGTTTTTGATCTCGGTGTTTATTAGTCACGTGATTTGCAGCCAGTTTCATCTGCACTTCAAATCTTCCAGGAACAGAACAAGTTGAAACTGTTGTTTGTTGCTGCGCGGCGCTTTGGCCGATTTGCAATCCTGTTGTTCGTCGCTCCGGTCGTAGGATTGTTCGCGCCTTGGCTGTCTTTGTTGGACGCAAACCCGATCCTGTTCGCCGTCAGTGCCGTTTTGATGTTGCCGCTCAGTATGATTGCCGTCGCAATGATGGTCGGCACCCTGTTTGCTGGTGGGCAGGGCAGCAGTGCCACGGGTATTTCTAAGGCGGAAGCTCCAGGTCTCTGGGAGCTTTGGGAAGACATTGCGGGAGCGAAGCGGGCCAAACGCACCGTAATTATGATCAGTAACGAGCTCAACGCCGGCGTTGCGATAAGGCGGCGCCTGTTCGGTCTTCGCCGTGCGCGTATCTACCTCTTCATTGGCTTACCGTTGCTTGCCGTCACCGACCGGGAAGCTTTGGCCGCGATTTTGGCTCATGAGGATGCACATCTGTTGAATCGTGACGTCAATGGCTGTCTTAACCTGGCTGAATTTGAAGCCACCTTCGCTTTTGTTTTTGCGTATGCGCCTCCAGAGAGCACAGTTTCCGGTTCGCTTCTCAACATGCTCCTGGGTTGGTTGGCGAAGCCATTGGCAGCCGAAAATATCCGGTTGAGTCGCGAAGCGGAATTGAAAGCAGACCGCCACGCGGCTCAGTCAGGCGAAGCGAAGGAAAGCGCAAGGGCATTGCTGCTTTTGGGGGCGGCCGATGACTATTTCGACGAAGCTGTTTTCCAACCGCTGAAGCGCGAGTTGATGGGCGCGGCAAAGCCGCCGAAACCACCATTGCAGCGCCTTCTGTCTGTTGCGTCGCAATTGTCCGACACGGAGCTGCTCCAGGCCCATGCCCGCAAGGCATCAGCGAAACCCGGCGAGATTGACGACGATCACCCTTCCTGTGCGGAACGGTTGGCCGCTCTTGGCTATGACGAAATAATACATCTCGATCCTGTCAGCGAACCGGCATTGTCCAAACTGGTCGACCAGTCGGTAGTGCAGCAGATGGTCGTTGCGTTCGATGACGACTGGACAATGCGTGTCGCGAACAGCCTTCAATAGTTTGACGTCAGTTGATTTGTCGCGGTTACCTGTTCCGGTCATATCCCCGTTGCTGGATGTAGTCGCGGAGCAGGCCCACCCGGTTGGGGCGGAAGCTTTCGGTGCCGGGCACCAGGGAGGCGATCCGGCTGACGTGGAAGTGGCGGTAGTCTTGCCGGAGGCGGCAATGGGCGAGCAGTAGCAGCGAGGTTTCGCTATAGGACAGGCCCATCGGCCAGATTTCCCTTGTGGTGGTTCGCTCCTGCAGGTCGCGGTAGGTGATGACCAGGCTGAACTCCTCCCAGCAGGCCTCGCGCAACAGGTCGAGATCCACCGTCACCGGCGGGCGCTTGTCCGGCTGCCGCCAGCTGCGCATCACCGTGTGCATGGCCTGGCGCGCCTGCCGGTCGGGCAGGGTGGCGATGATGCGGGCCATGGCGTTGCGGCCGGCCTTTTTCAGTGTCTCGTCGCCGATCTGGTCCAGCCCGCTTTGCGCCAGCATCAGCGCCTCGATTTCCAGCCGGGAGAAACTCTGCGGCGGCAGCACGGGATCTTCCGTCAAGGTGTAGCCGACGCCTGCAGCTCCGTCGATCAGCGCGCCGCCCGCACGCAACGTTGCGATGTCGCGGTAGAGCTGGCGCAGGGAAACGCCGGTCTCTTCGGAAAGGCGCGCGGCGGTGACCGGTTGGGGGAGGCGCCTTAGGGTATCCATCAGACGCATCAGCCTGTCCATGCGGGCCATTTTTTCTCCTGCCGTAAATTGTCAGCAGGGGGAAGCTATACCTTTGGCATCACAAAGAAAAGGAGCTTTCCCATGATGACGCTTTACCATTCTCCCAACAGCCGGTCTTCCGCGATCGTGACCCTGATCGAAGAGCTGGGAGCCGACGTCGAGGTGAAGGAAGTGACGGTTCGCCGGCAGGATGGCTCGGGCGGGCCGGATGCATCCAACCCGCATCCGGAAAAGAAGGTGCCCTACCTGGTCGATGGTACCGAGGGGATCCGCGAGCGCGGTGCGATCATGCTTTATCTTACCGACAAGTTTCCCGAAGCCGGGCTGGGGCCGATCGAAGGCCAGCCGGGGCGCGGGGACTATCTGTCCTGGCTGTTCTACTATCAGGGCGTGATGGAGCCGGTCATCATCCTGAAATTCGCCCAGTTTACGCATCCGGCCGTGGAGGCGAGCCTGCGCGATTTCGACACGATGGTCGCGCGGCTGGCGGAAACGCTGGAAAAGCAGCCTTACCTGCTGGGCGAAACCTATTCCGCCGTCGACCTGTTGTGCAGCGGCCCGTTCCTGTGGCTGCCCGACATGTTGCCGGACAACGAGGCGATCCGTGACTGGGTGAAGCGGTGCAGCGAACGCCCGGCCACCGTGCGGACGCTGGAGCGTGAACGCCAGGCGGCCTGAGAGGTTTTGAACTTCCGCTGACGATATGGCCTGCCGGGTTTTGCCCGGTGGGCCATATCTGTTTGCGCAGGTGTCATGAAAACGGCCCTGAAACTGGATGAATGGCCTGCGCGGCTTTCCAGTTGGCCCGCCTGTTCGTTTCAGCCGGCGAGGGGGAGGGCAAGGGTGAGGGGGAGGGGAAAGGCCGTCAGTCCGGCCTCGTCCGCAACTGGCCTTCATAGTCGCGCTTGCCGATGGGCACGCCGCGCGTGCGCAGGATGTCGTAGGCGGTGACAGCGTGGAAATGAAAGTTCGGCAGCAGGAAGGACAGGAGAAAGGTCTCTGATGTCAGGGGCATCGGCTGGGGGCTGATGTGAACCAGATCAAGGTCGAGAGGCCGGCCAGACCAGTCGTTTACCTCGGCAGGCGTATAGGCCTGCAAACGTGTCACTGTCTGCGCGATCCGGTCCTGCAGATCCGCATATGGGGCTGGTCCGACAAGCGGCGGAGGGGTGAAGGCACCCGTTCTCATTGCTTCCAGGCCCCAGACGGAAAAATTGTCGACGCACTCGATCTGAAACCAGAACTGAGCCATGTCCGGATAAAGCCGCGCGGTCGCGAAGTCGTCCGGATCGGTGCCTGTCTGCTGGCAATGAGTTACCGCTTTTTGAAGAAACCCGCTGACGGCGCGTGCCGTTTGCAGGAAGGTTGGCACGCTCATGTCGTAGAGGGTGGTCGCCACGGGCTGTTTCCTGGTCATGATCCGGGTTCGAAACACGCCTTGGCGTGATCTTCAAAGGGTACGACGGGGAGGCGGATCATATCCAGGAATTTTGAGCGCTGGCGTGGAAGCCGGCATTCTGCCTTGGGCGGCAGGGTGCACTTGCTGGCTATCTGTCGAGCACCGCGAAGAGAAAGGGCATCTGAAGTATTTCGCCGCGCGCAGCGTATCAGCGCCTCTTGCCGAAGGTCGGCTTGCCGGCGCCGGCACTTGCGTCCTGACGGGTGCGGCGCACGGAGGTGCGCTCGTCGGCATGCGGTTCGTCCTGGTGGCGGCGCTGGAAAAAGTTGTCCGGGCTGTCGCGGCGCTCGTCGAGTTCGCTTCTCAGCGCTTCTTCGGAGCTTTTCAGCACCTGCGCGCGCTGCGCAGCAACATGCCGTTTCTCGCCGATGAACTGGACGCCGCAGCGAAGGCCTTCCTCCCAGCGGCGTTCGCAGGTGACTTCATAGTCTTCCAGGTCGATATGAAGGTCGAATTCCTTGGGCAGCATGTAGGCCTGCTCGAATTCCAGCAAAGCGCCGCCTTCGGAGATGTTGCGCACCATGCAGGGAATGGATCTCAGCCCGTTTTGAAAGACCATCTTGCCTTTCTTGAACACGCGTGCCCGCCGCTCCCGCGGCATCTGTTCGCTGGCGCTCTCATCCGCGGGTGCGTGCGGAAATGGTTTGGCGTCCGACATGGGTTTCTCGCATTCTCATGGTGTCCAAGGGCACTTTAACCCCCATTTGGGGTAAGTTTAGGCGCAAAGCCCTTGCCAATCGGTGAATCCACGTATGGATCAGTCAGGTAAAGCCCGGCATAGGACCATGTTGGGAGCAACAAAAGCTCCCTTGCGACGGTCAGAGAAACCTGAGCTTTTTGTATTCAGGCGAAAACGTGGAACACCATTCCTTGAATTGATACACTGTACCTTTCTATTTACGGGACAGCCACGCGGGCGGACAGCGCGGGGGGCAATATTTCCCGGCGCGAATTGAGGCATCGATGACTGAAGACCAGATATCTTTCTTGAACCTGCTGGCCCTGAGGGCCGGAGAGGAAATCCTCAAAATCTACGCGGAACCTTTCGAGGTCGAGAACAAGGTCGACGGGTCTCCGGTGACCAAGGCCGACGCGGCAGCCGAGGAAATCATTCTCGCGGGCCTTGCCGAAAAGTTCCCCGACATTCCGGTGGTGGCCGAAGAAGCGGTCGAAGCCGGCAAGCTGCCTGCGGCAGGTGCGCGGTACTTCCTGGTCGACCCGCTCGACGGTACCAAGGAATTCCTGAAGAAGAACGGCGAGTTCACCGTCAACATCGCCCTGATCGAGGATGGCCGCCCGGTGTTCGGCGTGGTTTCCGCACCAGCCCTCGAAGAGATCTATTGGGGTGGGGAATTCCGGGACAACGGCAAAACCGAAACCAGGGCGTTCAAGGGAACCATCGCGAACGGCGGCATCAGCGATGTTGCGCCTATCTCCGTTCGCACGCCGCCGGTGGACGGCATCAGCGTGCTCGCCAGCCGCTCTCATCTTTCGGAAGAAACCTCTGCCCTGATTTCACGGCTGAGTGTCGCCGAGCAGCTTAACGTCGGCTCGTCGCTGAAACTGTGCTGGGTGGCCGCCGGCCGGGCCGATTTCTATCCCCGTCTTGCACCCACGATGCAATGGGACATTGCCGCCGGTGATGCAGTTGTACGCGCCGCCGGCGGGGCGGTCGTTCTGGCTTCAACCGGTGAGGACTTTGTCTACCGGGTGCCGGAAAACGCCCGCAAGGACGACCTGCGGAACCCGTTTTTTCTGGCAGCCGGGTGCAGGAACCTCCTGCGGGATGTCGCGCCCGCCGCCTGACGATTTGCAAAATTGCGCGGGCAGTTGGCCCGTGCCGAACGATTGATACGGCCGGTTCGCCGGCCAAACGGAAAAGCGAACATGAACATGCAATCTCACGGGATCTCGCCCGAGCGCCTCAGCAATCTGAAGCGGCTGGAAGCAGAAAGCATCCACATCATCCGCGAAGTCGCAGCCGAATTCTCCAATCCGGTGATGCTCTATTCCATCGGCAAGGACTCCGGCGTCATGCTGCACCTGGCGATGAAGGCATTCTATCCGTCCAAGCCGCCGTTTCCGCTGCTGCATGTGGATACGACCTGGAAATTCCGGGACATGATCACCTTCCGTGACGAGACCGCCGCGCGTCTCGGCATGGACCTGATCGTCCATACCAACCCGGAAGGGCTTGAAAAGAATATCGGCCCGTTTTCCCACGGCTCCTCGGTTCATACGCACGTCATGAAGACAGAGGCGTTGAAACAGGCGCTGAACAAATACGGCTTCGATGCCGCCTTCGGCGGCGCGCGCCGGGACGAGGAAAAGTCGCGCGCCAAGGAGCGCGTCTTCTCCTTCCGCAATTCCAATCACGGCTGGGACCCGAAGAACCAGCGGCCGGAACTGTGGAACCTCTACAATGCCCGTGTGGCAAAGGGCGAGAGCATCCGTGCGTTTCCGCTGTCCAACTGGACCGAGCTGGATATCTGGCAGTACATCCTGACGGAAGACATCCCGATGGTGCCGCTCTATTTCGCAGCAAAGCGCCCGGTCGTGAACCGCGACGGCATGCTGATCATGGTCGACGACGACCGCATGAAACTGCAGCCCGGCGAAGAGATCGAGGAAAAGATGGTCCGCTTCCGCACGCTCGGCTGCTACCCGCTGACCGGCGCCATTGAATCGGATGCCGATACGCTGCCCGCCATTGTCCGCGAAATGCTGATTGCCCGTACATCCGAACGCCAGGGCCGCCTCATCGACAAGGATGAAAGCGCGTCGATGGAGAAGAAGAAGCGGGAAGGATATTTCTAAGATGACGATCGAGAACATACAGGAAGCTGCAGAGACAGCCGTCACCGAATATATCCTGGCACAGGAAAGCAAGGACCAGCTCCGCTTCCTGACCTGCGGTTCCGTTGACGATGGCAAGTCGACCCTGATCGGCCGCCTGCTTTACGACACCAAGCTGATCTTCGAAGACCAGTTGGCCGCGCTGGAACGCGATTCCAGAAAGCATGGCACCGTGGGAGAGGACATCGATCTGGCACTGCTGGTCGACGGTCTTGAGGCAGAGCGCGAGCAGGGCATCACCATCGACGTTGCCTACCGGTTCTTTGCGACCGAAAAGCGCAAGTTCATCGTTGCCGATACCCCGGGCCACGAACAATACACCCGCAACATGGCCACCGGCGCGTCCACCGCCGACCTTGCCGTGCTGCTGGTTGATGCCCGCAACGGCCTGATGGTCCAGACCCGTCGCCACGCCTTCATCGCGTCGCTGCTGGGTATCCGTCACGTCGTGCTGGCGATCAACAAGATCGACCTTGTCGGCTATTCCCAGGAACGATTTGAGGAAATTCGAAAGGAATTCGAGGTCTTTGCCAACGGCTTCGATTTCGAAACCCTGCAGGCAATTCCGATGTCGGCGCGCTATGGCGACAACGTCACCGGGCGCAGCGACAAGATGGACTGGTATTCCGGACCGACCCTGCTGGAGCACCTGGAGACGGTTCAGGTGGGCGAACATGTGCTGGAAGCCCCGTTCCGCTTCCCGGTGCAGTGGGTCAACCGGCCCAACCTCGATTTCCGCGGCTATTCCGGTACGGTCGCCAGCGGCCAGGTGTCGGTTGGCGACGAACTGGTGGTTGCCGGTCCGGCAAAGCAGTCCAGGGTGAAGTCGATCATCGGCACAAGCGGCGAAGTCAGCTCCGCCCGGGCCGGCGAGGCAGTCACCATTTCGCTGGAAGATGAAATCGACATCTCCCGCGGCGATCTTCTGACCTCGACCGCACATCGCCCGGATGTTGCCGACCAGTTTGCCGCCCATGTCATCTGGATGTCCGACGAGCCGCTGCTGCCGGGCAGGCCTTATCTCCTGAAGATCGGCACTCGCACCGTGACGGCGACGGTCTCCGAGATCAAGCACAAGATCAACGTCAACACGTTCGAGCATGTGGCCGGCAAGACGCTGGCGTTGAACGAAATCGCGTTCTGCAATTTCTCACTGTCCTCCGCGGTGCCTTTCGATCCCTATGAGGCCAACCACACGACCGGTTCCTTCATCCTCATCGACCGGATGAGCAACTCGACGGTTGGTGCGGGCATGGTCTGGTTCGCGCTGCGCCGGGCAAGCAACATTCACTGGCAGGCCCTCGACGTCGACAAGAACGCCCGGTCTGAAAAACTCGGTCAGAAGCCGGCAGTCCTTTGGTTCACCGGCCTCTCCGGGTCCGGCAAGTCGACCATCGCGTCGATCGTCGAAAAGAAACTGCATGTCGACGGGCGTCACACCTATACGCTCGACGGCGACAACGTCCGCCACGGCCTCAACAAGGACCTGGGCTTCACCGATGCCGACCGGGTGGAAAACATCCGCCGTGTCGGCGAGGTGGCCAAGCTCTTTGCGGATGCGGGCATGATCACGCTGGTATCCTTCATCTCGCCGTTCCGCTCGGAGCGTCAGATGGCGCGCGATCTCCTGGAAGACGGTGAGTTCATCGAGGTCTTTGTCGATACGCCCATCGAGGAATGCCGCAAACGCGACCCGAAGGGCCTTTATGCCAAGGCTGACCGGGGCGAGATCAAGAACTTCACCGGTATCGACAGCCCCTATGAAGCGCCGGAAAATCCGGAACTTCATATTCGCAACGTCGGCCGGGAACCGGAAGAAGTTGCCGAGGAGATCGTTGAATATCTGCGCAAGCGCGGGTTCCTGAACAGCTTCTCCGCCGACGGCGGCGGCATCTGACAAGAGGCCGAAAGTGACCTTGCCAGGCTGATGACCTGCCCTGGCATGCGAAAGACAGCCATCCGCGTTGCAAGGACGCGGATGGCTTTTTCGTTTGTGGGGCCGATGCGATATTCCGGCCAGACGAGCTGGAATTTCGTTTGGGAACCGGTCGTTTTTCAGAAGCTCTGTGGGCGTGTCACGCCGCGGTAATCCATTTTGTACTAGGTGTTGTGGCGTCTGTAAGTGTCGCGGTTCCAGGTGGCCAAGATGGTTCGGGCAGACTTCGCCATTGCCCGAACCTTCGAAGCCTTTTAATAACTTGGCTGACCTACTTACGCGTTTTGTAAAATGAATTTTTGATCGAAAGGCTTTGGGCAAATCATGAAAACCGTTCTGGTGACCGGCTCTGCGGGGTTTATCGGCTTTTACCTGTGTACCCGACTGCTGAAGGACGGCTTTCGGGTGATCGGCCTCGATGCCATGACGGATTACTATGATGTCCGCCTGAAGGAACGCCGGCAGCAGATGCTGATGCAGAACGAGCATTTCAAGCCGGTGAACGACCGCGTTGAGGCGCCGGACCTGCTGATGTCCCTGTTCCGTACCGAGCGGCCGGATTTTGTCATTCATCTGGCAGCGCAGGCCGGTGTCCGCTACTCCATCGAAGCGCCCCGCTCCTATCTGGAAAGCAATATCTGCGGAACGTTCGAGCTGCTCGAGGCAGCCAGGGCCTTCCCGCCGGAACACATGCTGCTGGCTTCCACGTCATCCGCCTATGGCGCCAACACCGAAATGCCCTATGCGGAGACCGACAAGGCCGACCACCAGATGTCGTTCTACGCGGCGACCAAGAAGGCAACAGAGTCGATGGCGCATTCCTATGCCCATCTCTACGACCTTCCGGTGACGATGTTCCGCTTCTTCACCGTCTACGGTCCCTGGGGACGGCCCGACATGGCTCTCTTCAAGTTCACCAAGGCGATCCTCGAAGGCAAGCCGATCGACGTCTATAACTACGGCGACATGAAACGGGACTTCACCTATGTGGAAGATCTCGTCGAAGGCATCCGGCTGCTGATGGACGCAGTGCCTGTTCGCCCGGCCGAGGGAGAAGGGGTGAAGGAAGGCGACAGCCTTTCGCCGGTTGCTCCCTGGCGAGTGGTCAACATCGGCAATTCGACCTGTGTTCAACTGACCGAGTTCATCGAAGCCATTGAGGCTGCTACGGGCCGGACCGCCGAACGCAATCTCATGCCGATCCAGGCCGGAGACGTTCCGGCGACATGGGCCAATGCGGATCTGCTGCAAAGCCTCACGGGGTACCGCCCGAAGACCACAGTGCAGGAAGGCGTTGCCAGGTTCGTCGAATGGTACCGGGACTATTACCGGGCGTAACGCCTGGCAGACACCGGGCGAATGTCTGGCTTCATGTGGCTCTTATGCCTGCTGCGACGCATCCTGCGGCGGCTGGCAGACATCCACCCATTCCGCACCGGTGATTTCCACCATGCGCTCCGGCGGTATCCTGACAGCGGCATTGGTCGCGCCGGCGGCGGGAATGACCACGTCATATTCCTTCAGCGAGACATCACAGTAGACAGGCAACGGCTGGGCCAGGCCGAAAGGGCATACGCCGCCGACGGGGTGTCCCGTCAGCGTTTCCACTTCATCAAGGCCCAGCATCTTCACCTTGCCACCAAAGGTTGCTTTCGCCTTCTTGTTGTCCATGCGGGCATCGCCGCGGGCAACCACCAGAAAGATCTTGTCCTTGAGCTGAAACGACAGCGTCTTGGCAATCTGACCGGGCTCGACCCCATGTGCCTTGGCGGCAAGGTCAACCGTGGCACTGCTGTCTTCCGTCACGATGACTTCAAGTTCGGGGGCGGCACTGGCAAGGTGGTTGCGAACGCTTTCAAGGCTCATGCTGCAGGGCTTCCTTCAGGTCGGATCAAACAAGACCGGCAGGGAGGGACGCGCAAGAGCTGCGCGGGCCGGGCCATAATTTGTGCATATCAACAATTTCATTGTGCTGTAAATTAAGAAAAGATTCATGTTAATCTTAAACGGGTTTTAACCATTTACGACGTAAACGGTACTGTGTGTGGCCGATGGAAATGGGTTCCAGATGGCCATTGGTTAAGTCGTTCAAGGATTGCCGAAATGGCGAGAGCAGCTACAGCCGGAACCGAAGTTGAATCCTCTGGGGTGGAGAGGAGGAAGCAGGCTGACTATGCAGCTCATCAGGGTGGGTCTATGAATTTGCCATTTTTGGTGGCGAAAAATCTCCTGTTCTGGGGGACGATTTCGCTCAGCCTTTACGGTCTTTACGCGGTGGTTGCTGCCATCTAGGCAGCAGGTGCGTAAACCGATTGTGATTGAACGAACCGCGTCAAGTTCGCGGTCCTGTCACATCATCTGCAATCGCATATACAACCCTTCATTGCATGCACGTCGTCGACCTTTGCCGTCGGCGATTGCGTGAACGTGAGCTCATTTAGCGATCTGCGTCCAGTCTGCCGCTGCCGAAGTGGTGCGCCGGGCGGAATGTCTCTGGCAGAGGAACAACAGGTTCTCTGCCGGTCATCTCCGCCACCAGGGCATCCGCTATCAGATGTGCAATGCCGAAGGATATCTTGAAGCCGCCTGTTGCCGCGAAGGCGGTGTCAAAGCCAGGCAGTCTTCCAGCCAGCGGGTCCCGCCTGTGATTGCGGGGCCGGATACCGGCCCAGTCGGAAAGAACCTCGCGGCCCTTCAATAGCGGACAAAAGGCGGTGGCGCGTTCCAGCAGTTCGGCTGAACGGACTGGAGAGGGGGCGGCGTCTTCAAAATCCCGGTCGGATGTGCTGCCAATGGCGACGGTACCGTCGTCATGCGGCACGACGTAAAGTCCGTCGCAATAGATCGCTGGCCTGTCTTCCAGTCCCTTGCCCTCCAGCACAAGGGCCTGGCCTTTCTCTCCACGCCCAATGCGTTCGCCGGTCAGCGTTTCGATCAGGTCGAAAGCCGCAAATCCACCCGAAACGACGAATTGCCGAGTCTGAATCGAGGTCTGCCCGTCGGCGAGCAGAACGGTTTGTGTTGCATCGTCATAACCGACCGCTTCAACGCCTTCCCGCAGGCTGTCGTTCTGGCGGACGAAGCTGGCAAGGCTTGCCAGATAAGCCCTCGGGGAGATCCGCGCGGCAAGGGTTTCATAGACGATGCCGAAGGGAGCGGCTTTCGCGTCCAGCCAGTCAGACCGGCTTCCGGCAGGTTCAACCACATAGGAAAAGCCGGTTTCCTGAGGTTGCCAGCGCAGCTTGCTTTCTTCCGCTCGCTCCAGATGGTGCTCCAGCTTGTCGGTTGTCGTCAGCGGCAGGATGCGTCCACAGCGGTGATAGCCGCAGGAAAGCCCTGTTTGGCTTTCCAGTTGGCGGATGCGGTCTTCGAGACACAGCAGGGCCTGGAACTGGAATTCCTTCTTGGGGTTCCAGCGTGCCGGCATGTGCGGCATCAACGCCCCCAGCACACCTCCACTGGACCCGGCGCCGACGTGGCTTTTCTCCAGAACTACCACCTTCAGCCCGGCCTCGATCGCTGCCCGGGCAACAGCGAGACCGAAAATACCGGCTCCGGCAATGGCAACATCGAAAGTTTCGGCGTCGGTTGCTGCCATGGGGCGGGGTCCTTTGAGATTGATTGATCCTGCCGGCTCTCTTATGAGAACGCGTTGCAAATGGCAAAGGCTGATGGGTGCGCCCCGAAGGAAACCTCAAGATCATGTCGATCAAGGCACCGGATCTGGAATGGCTGCAGGGCGATGTGCCCCGGGCTGAAGGCTTCAACGACACGTATTTTTCCAAGGCTGGGGGGCTTGCGGAAACGCGTCACGTGTTTCTGCAAGGAAATGGCTTGCCTGGCCGGTTCGATGGCTGCGAGCGTTTCACAATTGCAGAGTTCGGCTTCGGGACAGGCCTCAATTTCCTCACCACCCTTGCGGCATGGCAGGAAAGGACCAATCGGCCGGACCTGACGTTCGTGACCTTCGAACTGTTCCCGATGACGGGAGAGCAGCTGGCACGAGCCCTAGCGGCCTTTCCCGAACTGGCCCCGCTGGCAGAAGAGCTGCTGCAGGCCTGGTCGCCTGAGCCGGGTTGGAACAGCCTGAAAATTGCCGGAGCCAACCTCCAGATCGGCATTGGCGATGCGCGTGAGCTGATCGGTGAGCTGAACGCCGGAATGGCAGGTGAGGGCGAGGGAGGAGAACCGGCAATTGCCCCCATTGATGCCTGGTTTCTCGACGGTTTCAGTCCGGCTCGTAATCCGGAGCTCTGGGACGCGGACCTTCTGAAGGTGGCGGCTGACCTGACGGCCCATGGCGGAACACTGGCAACTTACACGGCTGCCGGCTGGGTTCGCCGCAATCTTCAGGCTGCCGGGTTCGAGATTGAAAAGGCTGAAGGCTTCGCCGGCAAACGCGAAATGGTGAAGGGTCGAAAACCTTGAGGTGGGCGATTGCCTCCATTTACTCCGTAACTGTCTCCAGCATCCACAAGCGGAACTTCTGCATGGCGCTGGTCTCCTCTCGCGACTTCAGCCAGGTCAGCCAGTAGCTTCCCGTCAGGACACTGGTCTGGAAAGGCTGCACGATCGCGCCGGACGCGAGGGGGCGGCTGAACATTGCTGTCGGCACCAGTGCGACGCCTGCGCCCTGCGTGACGGCTTCAACCATCGCAAGAGAACTGTCGAACATCCAGCCACGCGCCCGTGGTGGCGGCAGTTTCGCTGCCTGGAACCACATGGCCCATTCATCCAACCTGTAGGATCTCAGCAAGGGCTCGTGCACAAGGTCTGCCGGCTTGGATAGCCGGGCAGCGATTCCAGGTGAACAGATAGGCGATAGCGGGGCGTCCATCAGCTTGACCGCGTTGGTGGCATGCCAGGCCCCGTCGCCGAAGCGCAGGAAACAGTCGAGACCATCTGCCAGAATATCCGCGCGGTTGTTGTTGGTTTTCAGCCGGAGATCGATCTGCGGATGGGCCCTGGCAAAGCCGGAAAGGCGGGGCAACAGCCAGCCAGTCGCGAAAGTGGCGACGGCGCCGACCGTCAGCACCTCCCGGTAGTTGCCATCCTCGAACCGGCTGAGCGCATCGCTCATCCGCCGGAAGGCATCGCTCAGTACAGGTAGCAGCGCCAGTCCTTCGTCCGTCAGGGCAACGCCGCGCGGAAGGCGCTCGAACAGCGACACCTGCAACACGTCCTCCAGCGCCTTCACCTGGTGGCTGACGGCAGTCTGCGATACCCGCAGTTCCAGGCCGGCGCGTGTAAAGCTGCAGAGCCTTGCAGAGGCTTCAAAGGCTCTCAAGGCATTGAGCGGAAGTTTCGAGACGTCCATCCGGATCCAACTTAGGCCAAGTTTTACTCATGTCTAACCTCAGTATTCATCATTTGCGTTATATCTGAGGCAGCGGCACTGTCGCGGTGTCCCGAAGACGAATGGTGCGGGGGGCGACACACCACACCGGTTCGGGCTGTTTGTATTCATCATTGGAGTTGAAGATGAAACTCTGGACACGCCGTAGCGCGTTGACGCTTTCCCTTGCCCTTTTTGCCGGGTTTCCGGCGATTTCCGGATTGGCACACGCCGCCGGGTTCGATCCCGCACCACTTGAGAAAACCGTCACCGGTGCCGAGAGCCGACTGTCTGCCCGGATCGGGGTTGCGGTGCTGGATACGGAAACCGGCAAGACCTGGACCCACCGCGCCGACGAGCGTTTTCCGCTCAACAGCACGTTCAAGGCCTTTCTGTGTGCGGCCCTTCTGGAAAAGGGCGAGCAGGGTGAGGTTCAGCCGGAACGCCGCGTGAAGATCCGTTCGCAAGACCTCGTCTCCTATTCGCCGGTTACCGAAAAAAAGGTCGGCTCCGGAGGAATGACCTATCTGGAACTGTGTGAAGCGGCCGTTGCGATCAGCGACAATGCTGCCGCCAATCTCGTGCTGGAGGCTGTCGGTGGGCCGGAAGGACTGACGGATTACCTTCGGGGTATTGGCGACACCATCACCCGGCTGGACCGGACGGAGCCGGGTCTCAATGAAGGCCGGCCAGGCGATGCCCGTGACACCACCACCCCGGCAGCGGCAGTTGCCACGTTGCAGAAACTGGTTCTGGGCAATGCCCTGTCCTCCACCGCCAGAGCCCAGCTGACAGGCTGGCTGCTGGACAACAAGGTGGGCAACGCGACCCTGCGTGCCGGGCTGCCGGAAGAATGGCCGGTCGCCGACAAGACCGGGGCAGGGGCCAATGGCTCGCGCAACAATATCGGCGTGATCTGGCCAGACGACCGGGAGCCCGTCGTGATCGCGGTCTACATCACGCAGACCGACGCTTCCTTCGACGACCGCAACAAGGCGATTGCCGATA
Organism: Labrenzia sp. PO1; assembly: GCF_012273635.1. Classification (NCBI taxonomy): domain Bacteria; kingdom Pseudomonadati; phylum Pseudomonadota; class Alphaproteobacteria; order Hyphomicrobiales; family Stappiaceae; genus Labrenzia; species Labrenzia sp. PO1. The sequence continues at coordinate 334,072 of NZ_JAAXCR010000006.1, read as the reverse complement.
TCGCAGCCGCACTTGCCGAAAGTCTCCACGACTGAGTTTTCTTGTCCGGGCGGATCCCTTCATTCGCCCGGGCGCCTCTGCCTCTGGAAATGTCCTGCCGCTTCCGACGGAGACAACCTTGTCCGTTCCAAGATCCTTGTTTGCCCTGCCGTTGGCGCTTGTCGCGGTATCAGCCATTTTCTCCCAGGCATCTGCCGAGGAAACACGCGAACAAAAGCGCGCCAGAAGATGCGCCTACTATCAGGAGATCGTCCGCGTGGCGTTCGAAAATGTCAGTCGTTCGCAAATGCGGCCCGGTTTCGTTGCCGAACATGATGCCTTTATCGAAGGGGGTTGTTTCGCGGCGGAAGCCGTTTGCCCGAAAACACCCGCCGAATTCGCCTTTGCCGACATTCTGACGATGATGACCGTCAGCGCAAACATGGGCAGCACCTTTACGCCGTTCAGGTGCCCGGCCGGTGGAGCGGAATGAGAAGGTTCGGCTTGAGGCCTTCCCCAAGCATGTGAGGTGTCGGTGCGGACCGGCCCGGAAAGGGCCGGCCCAGGGTGCTGGCGGAGGTTACGTCGCCAGCCACCTTCTGCGACCTGAGATGTCGTCTTCTGCCGTTGCGAGGCACCCCGAGCAAACGGGCCACTTCCGCAGGCAAACTGGACCCGCTGACGGATCCGGGCGAACAGCCGGTGTTGAGTAGGCTTCTGAACGCATTCGTCTTTTGGTTCACCAGCCGCCCCAGTCGGCATCCCGGCGTGGTTTATGTGGTCTGATGGATCCACGCCTATCGGGTAAGCGCATCACAAGCAGAAAGGATGCGCTTGATCCATAAACCTAAGGCACAAGCCGGGCGTGTCAAATACTGAGCCGGGAAAAGAATCGGGTCGGGCTGCCTAGCAGCCCTGGCATGCCCTCGATCTCAGCGCATTTCCGGCACTGGCGTTATGGCCTTGCCAGTTTCGAACCAGCTTTTCAGGTTGTCGACCACGAGCTGACCCATGGCATTGCGGGTCGCCTGCGAGGCGGAACCGACATGCGGCAGTACGGTGACCCTTGGCAGTTTCAAAAGGGCTTCGGGCACATGCGGCTCGTTCTCGAAGACGTCGAGACCGGCACCGTAGATCGTGCCGTTTTCAAGGGCCGCAATCAATGCGGCCTCGTCGATGACGGTGCCCCGGCCGATATTGATGACGATGCCATCCGGCCCCAGTGCTTCCAGCACCTCCGCATTGACCGCATGTTTCGTTTCCGCGCCACCAGGCGCCACCACTATCAGCGTGTCGCAAGCGGCAGCTAGCGCCTTCGGCGTCGCGTGATAGGGGTAGGAGACGTCGTCCTGTTTGCTGCGTCCATGGTAATGGATCTTCATGCCGAAGGCTTCGGCCCGCTTGGCAATCGCCTTGCCGATGCGCCCCAGACCAAAGATGCCGAGCGTGCGCCCCTGCATGGTCGCCCCGGTCAGCTTGTAGGGCCCTTTGCTTTCCCAATTGCCCTGGCGAAGCCACTGTTCGGCCTGGCCGAATTCGCGGATGGTCATGATCATCAGCCCGACCGCCGTATCGGCAACTTCTTCCGTCAACACGTCTGGCGTATGGGTCACCATCACCTTCGCCGCCAGGCAATCGTCCGTGTTGACGTGGTCATAGCCGACACCGAAACTGGAGACGATCTCCGCGTTCGGGACTTTGGCAAGCAACTCGGCGTTGACCGGCCCGAATGCCATCGCAACCCCGCGGATCCTGTCTCCAACATCCGCCAGCAGCGCTTCCGGATTATCGGCCTCATACAGCCGATGCACCGTAAAGGCGGCATCAAGCTGCTCCTGAACGATCGGCAGCATCGGGCGGGGCATCAGAATATCGATGGAGGTCATGGCAGGTCCGGTGGGGTGATGAAGAAAGGTGAGGTGACCTTAAGGTCTTCGGTTGGGGGAGAAAAGAGCCGAATGGGCAGAGTTGGTACGCAAATTTCGTCACCCTCGAAGCGCTTTCGGCTCACTTCATCAGTGAAACGGCGTATTCCGCCGTCATTCCGGACAAGTGAGACAGGTGTCGAGCGCCGATCCGGAATCCAGAGATATGTCGCGCCATGCGCGGCAAATTGAGTGTTCGCTTTGCTCACGCTGACACGCTGGGTTCCGGATCGGCGTGCAGCGTAGCTGCACTTGTCCGGAATGACAGGGTGGGCAGGTTCTTGGGCGTAATTGCAATTCCGAATATAGCGGTCGGCGTTTAACGCGAGTGGGGCGGCGTGCTTTCTGGAAACTTTGGTAATCGGAGTTGGTCTGTAAATCGCCAAATGAAAAGGAGACTTATCCCAAAGCGAAGGTGGCTGGAAGTTGGCCAAGGAAGAGGTCTAATTGCGATTGCACAGGTAATGCCTGATTGCGAGACGAACTCTCCAGGCGTTCTCAGGCAAATCCCCCCATTGCCCCCGGGCGCCATTTCCCCTAAAAGACGCCGCAGAATTCCTGAGAATCCCATCAGATTTTGAAAGCGGAGAAGCGGAGCCCCATGGCGCGCCAGTTCATCTATCACATGCATGGCCTGTCCAAGGCCTATAACGACAAGAAGGTTCTCGACAACATCCATCTCTCGTTCTACCCGGACGCCAAGATCGGTATCCTGGGCCCGAACGGTGCGGGTAAGTCGACCCTTCTGAAGATCATGGCCGGTATCGACAAGGAATATACCGGTGAGGCCTGGGCGGCCGAAGGGGCGAAGGTCGGCTACCTTCCGCAGGAACCGCAGCTCGACAACACAAAGACCGTGATGGAAAACGTCATGGAAGGTGTCGCCCACAAGCAGGCGAAAATCGACCGCTACAACGAGTTGATGATGGACTACTCGGACGAAACCGCCGAGGAAGCCGCACAGCTTCAGGACGAGATTGACGCCCAGGATCTGTGGAACCTGGAAAGCCAGGTGGAAATGGCGATGGAAGCCCTGCGCTGCCCGCCATCAGATGCAGCCGTCGACAATCTCTCCGGTGGTGAGCGCCGCCGCGTCGCGCTCTGCAAGCTGCTGCTGTCCGAGCCGGACCTGCTGCTGCTGGATGAGCCGACCAACCACCTGGACGCTGAAACCGTTCACTGGCTGGAGCGTCACCTGCGTGAGTTCAAGGGCTCCGTCCTGATCATCACCCACGACCGCTACTTCCTCGACAATGTCACGGGCTGGATTCTCGAGCTCGACCGCGGTCAGGGCATCCCTTACGAAGGCAACTACTCGGTCTATCTGGAAAAGAAGACCAAGCGCATGGAGCAGGAAGGCCGCGAGAACATGGCCCGCTCCAAGGCGATCGCCCGTGAGCGCGAGTGGATGGGCATGAGCCCGAAAGGCCGTCAGACCAAGTCGAAAGCCCGTATCCGGGCCTTTGAAGACCTCTTGACCGCCCAGGAAGAGCGTCAGCCGTCCATCGAACAGATCCTCATCCCGGTTGGCGAGCGTCTCGGCGCAAACGTCATCGAGGTCGATGGCGTTTCCAAGGGCTTTGAAGACCGTCTCCTGATCGACAACCTGTCGTTCAAGCTGCCGCGCGGTGGCATCGTCGGCGTGATCGGCCCGAACGGCGCCGGCAAGACGACCCTGTTCAAGATGCTCACCGGTCAGGAAACACCGGACAAGGGAAAGGTCGTCGTGGGCGACAGTGTGCACCTTGGCTACGTTGACCAGTCGCGCGATGCGCTCAACCCGAACAACACGGTCTGGGAAGAAATTTCCGGCGGCGCCGAGGTCATCTACCTCGACGACAAGGAAATCAACTCTCGCGCCTATTGCTCGTCCTTCAACTTCAAGGGTGCTGCCCAGCAGGCCAAGGTCGGCGACCTTTCCGGCGGTCAGCGCAACCGCGTGCATCTGGCCAAGGTCCTGAAGAAAGGCGCCAACGTTCTGCTGCTCGATGAGCCGACCAACGATCTCGACACCGAGACGCTGGCAGCTCTGGAAGACGCGCTGGAAAACTACGCCGGCTGCGCCGTTATCATCAGCCACGATCGTATGTTCCTCGACCGTCTGGCCACACACATGCTCGCCTTTGAAGGCGACAGCCATGTGGAATGGTTTGAAGGCAACTTCGAAGACTACGAAAAGGACAAGGTCCGCCGCCTTGGCGCACATGCCGCCGACCCGCGCCGGATCAAGTACAAGCCGCTTACGCGCTAAGTGAACGGCCTGGAAGCTGAAATGGGGGGCGTGCCCCCTGTTTCCCGAATGTGCCGGCCCCGGAAACGGGCCGGCATCTTTTTTGACCGGTGATGTAAACCGGCCACCGGCAATTTTTGTCCTTGCGAGCGGCACAAGGCATGTTCCACAGAACTCTCGTCTGTCTGTTTGCGGCCTTCGCCATCGCCGTTCTCGCCTCGTTTCTGGCGGCAGTCGGCTGGCCCGTCGATCTGCTGGCTCATTTTCAGACCCAATATGTTCTTGCCGGACTGCTGTTTGCTGCAGGGTTCGTCTTCTTCCGGAACTGGAACATGGCGGCACTGGCTATCTGCCTGTCGGTGGTCGCTCTCATGCGCATGGGCATCTTCGACAACGGACGCTTCGCCCCAACCGCCAATGCGGCAGAACCGGCGATCAGCGTCGTCACCGCAAATCTCTTCGGCAGCGCCGCAGCGCTCGGCAATCTGGTTGAGGAAAACAGCGCCCGCGGCTTCGATCTCATGATCCTCACGGAGCTGCCGGTACCTGCCGACCAAGGGCTGCTCGACCGGTTTGAAGGCATGCTGCATGTGGCCGGAACGCCCGATCAGGCGCTTGGTGGACGTCCCGCCGCAGTTATCCTCTCGCGCACTGCGCCGCACAGCGTTGAACTGATCCCTGTAGGCGGGAACCCATACGCGATTACAAAAGCGATTTACTGCGGTATGCAGGCGGAGCCCTGTGTGAGTGTCCTTGCAGTTCACACACTGCCGCCTTTCAGGCGTGACTTCTATCTGCACCAGGCGGACATCCTTCAGAAGCTTGCATCCGAAGTGTCGAGGACGCCGGGACCTGTTCTTGTTGCCGGCGACATGAACGCCGCCTCCTGGGCGCCGCTGCTGAAACGGTTTCAGGAAACGGCAGGGGTGCGCAAGGCAGTCTGCGGCAGCCGTTGGACCCCGACTTGGCTTGCCCCTGTTCCGGGCATCGGTCTCGAACTCGACCATTTTTTCGTCAGGAGCGGGCTTGCGGTCAAAAACTGCGAACTCGGACACTTCAACGGTTCCGATCACTGGCCGGTCTTTGCCGAATTTACTGTTGTCGACGGCAAGTCGTCCGACTGATCTTCGGCGGCAAGCCTGCGTCCACCCGGTCAAAGCGCCATGGACACGAGACAATGCAGTCCGCATAAAAGATTTCCATTCAGAACGTCGGGGATTTTGCCCTGAAGAGCCGGGTTCAAGTCAGACAGATGCTGCAAGCCGCTTCGGACATAAAGACAAGTCTCCTGCGCACGGACCCCGGCGGCCTGCGGCTGATGCGCGGCGTTCATCTGATGCTGACCGTGCTCGGAGCGGTCTTCCTGGCAAATGTCGTGGCAAGCTTCGTGCCCGGTCAGTCGGCCTTCAAACTGGCCGTTCTGGCAGCCGCTAGTGGCGGGCACTGCCTGATGTTCACGCCGGTCTCCACCAGAAAGGCCGAGGTCCTCGGTATCCTGAAGCTTGGCGTTCTGCTGACGACCCTGTTTGCTCTCGGGGCTGTTGTCGCCGAGTTGTCGGGGAAAAGCGCCTCAACCGTTCTGCAAGGGCTCTGGATCGCCGCGATCATGCTCGGCTTTGCCATGCAGGGGCTTGGTCCCTTCTGGCAACGCGCTGGGCGCAGCATGGCGATTTGCTGGCTTTTCGTGGTCCTCGGCAACGTCGGAGGATCGCCCGGCCTCTGGCTTCCGGTCATGGCAGTGCTTGGAATGGTGACAGCGCTCGTGGTTCGCACAGGGCCCTGGCGGCCTTCAACATACCGAACCTACCTGCGGGTCGAAGCTGCAAATCGTCAGGCGATGGCAACCTATCTGAGGCAGCTGTCAGGCCGGGCGACCGGTTCGTCCGGCGATGCGGCAGTTCGGATCAGGGATCTGGCGAAGCTGCGCATGGAACTTCAGGTCTGTGCCGATCTGCTCAGACCGGAAGGTGAGTTGCAGGGCATGTCGCCGGAAGCGGCTATCATGGTGGAACTTGCCCTGGAAGTGGTGGGCGATGCGCGCGACCAGCTGTCCCGGGACGCACGCACCCGACTGGCGCAAGATGACGGCTTTCGCCGTGCGGTCGACCGGCTTGTCCATCGCCTTGAAACCGGTGAGGGCGTTCCGGAAGAGAGCGATGTCGGGGAAGGCAAAACCGGCGCAAGCGCACCTGCCGCGAGCTGGCTGCAGGCCGATGCGGCAGTAACGGCACATGACCGGTTTCAGGAATTGCGCATTGCCCAGGCTTTCAAGCGTCTGTGGCTGCTGGCGGCAAAAGACCAGCCGGTTCGCCTGAGCCTCGGTACGGATGACGACAGCCGCGAGGGCGGCTGGTTGCGGAAGCTTTCCTGGCGCCTGTCACTTCAGGCAGGTGTCGCAGCCGGGATCGGCTTTTCCCTGGGGCTCGCGTTCGATCTCAATCACGCCTATTGGGTCACGCTCACCATCATCATCGTGCTGTCGAACAGCCTCGGGGCGACACTGCTCCGAACCGCACAGCGGATCGGCGGGACGGCGGGCGGCGTTGTTCTGGCCATGCTGGTCGACCCGGCCCTGGCGGAGTTTCCGTCCGTCAGGCTGGTACTGGTTGTCATTGCCATACCCGGGGTCATCGTTTTCCTCGACCGCAATTACGCCATCGCCTCCGGTATCATCAGTTTCCTGGTGGTCATGGGGCTTCAGACGCTTGAAGGTCTGCCCATCGATGAACTCTGGTCGCGTCTCTACGACACGATGATTGGCGCAGGCGTGGGGCTTGCCGCGGCATGGCTGCTGTTTCCCAACCGCACCGGCGCAAGCTTCAAGGGGCTGGCGTCCGATTACCTCAACGCCTGCCGAAATTGCCTGCGGGCGGAAGGCGGCAAGGCGGATACGGACCTTCAGGATCTCGCCCGGCTTCGAACGGCAGCGAGCACGCTGATCGCCACCGCCAGGTCCTATCGGATCGAGCAAGCGCCCTGGTCGTCGTTCACACGCTCCGCCAGTGACCTCAACGTGCTGGTGATCGTGCTGGCCCAATACGTGGTGCTTTACCGCGAAGCCCGTTCCGACGTCACGCGGGAAACGGTGGAAGCTCAGGCCAGGTCGGGGATAGAGGCGCTTGTCGCTCGCATGGACAAGCGTCTGGAAGATGAGTTCTCGGCTGTCCTGGATGGACGCCCGCGGCAGACCGTCCCGGGCCTGGAGGATGACTGGATGACAGCCATGCCCGAGGGCGCAACAGGCAATCTTGCGCTGGAAACCGGTTGGGTCGCGATGCTCTACCACGCGCGGAAAATCGTCCGATGCCTGGACGGCTTGCGCAAGGAGAAATTCCTCTCCGAGCCAACCTGAAAAGAGCCGAATCCGGTTCAAATCTCGAGCGCAGCGGATCGATCTTTCACGCTTATGAAATCATCAATGAGTTTTGTTGGTCAGGAAGGCGCCAGCGCCCTAGCATCGCCTCTCGACAGTGACAGGAAACCCCGCATGACAGACCAGCTTCAGCTTCTTGCCAATGACTTTCGGATTACGCCTGCATTCAGGACAAGCGGCAAGGTGGAGGGCGTTTTCAGGACAGTCTCTGCGGAAGACTTCAGGACCACTGCAACGGATGCTTTGGAGATGACGTTCGAAGGCATTCCGGGAGACCGGCATGGCGGATACACCCGGAGGTCCGGTGGCCGCGAACCCTGGTATCCGCGTGGCACGGAAATGTGCAATGAGCGCCAGATATCCATCCTGTCCGCCGAGGAACTATCGTTGATTGCCACTCGCATGGAGATTGCCGAACTGAAAGCCGAATGGATCGGCGGCAACATTACCTTGTCCGGCATTCCCAACCTTTCGATGGTGCCACCGCGCACCCGGCTGGTGTTTGAGGGTGGTGTGGTTATTCGTGTGGACGGTGACAACAAACCCTGCCGTTTCGCGGGCGAGGCGATCGCCGAAGCCAATCCCGGCCGGGAAGGACTGGACCTGTTGTTCCCGCAAAAGGCAAAGCGCCTGCGAGGCCTTGTTGGCTATGTCGAAATCCCGGGGAAGGTTGCGGCGGGCGAGGCGGTCACCGCTCATGTTCCCGAACAGTGGATCTACGAGCGCATCTGATTTTAAGGCTCGCAGCGATGGAAACCTGTTTCCCGAGGTGCCCGATATTCTCTAGTCTGGATGCTCTGTCATAACCTTCCAACAGGAGCCTCCATGCTGCCGATCCACCACATGATCGACCAGGCGCCACAGCCGGTCGCGCCATTCTCCCATGCCGTCGAAATTGACGGGTGGGTGTTTGTAACCGGCCAGATGCCGACACTGCCGGACGATCCGGACGCCCCGCTGCCGGAGGGCATAGAGGCGCAGACTGTGCGGGTGATGGAAAACCTGAAGCTCGTTCTGGCCGGCCTCGAGCTCAGCCTTGAAAACACGACTTTCATTCGTGTTTATCTGACTGAATTCAAGCGCGATTATCAGGCGATGAACGACACCTACCGGTCATTTTTCGAACCCGGTAAATTGCCGGGTCGTACCTGTATTGGCGTGTCAGGCCTTGCCGTCGATGCGCTGGTCGAGATCGATCTGATTGCCCGGCGGTCGTAACGGCCGGCCGCCCGCAAATCACATCCCGGGTTGTGTGTGACGGGCAGGGATCCGCTTTAAGCACCGATGTCAGTCCTCGGTTGGGGAGGTATCGTCAGCTTCCAGGCGTTTCGCACATCCCCAGGAGCTCAAAACGTCATTCATTTCGTCCAGTACGAAGAACCGGGCAGCGTCACGGTCATAACCTTCGTCCAGCAACGTATCGTAGTCGGTCAGGGCGTGCCGGACATGACTGGTGGTGGCCTGCCAGAGGGCAATGCCGGGCGGCAGATGGCGCAGGTGTCCGGCGAGGGCAACTTCGAGAATGGCTTCAGCATCTGAAAAGGGAACGCGCGGCAGCAGGACGCGCAAGGCCTTGCGCATGTCTTTTTGCCGCTTGGTGCCGCCGGTCATGAACAGGTCCCGGTTTTTGGAGGTTGAGACCGGAGAGGTAAACAAATCCCGGACGGATTAAAAGAGGTCTGGTGGAATTGGTCCGGATCGCCGGTCAGGCGCGAAAGAACTGAAAGCTGCTGGCCCCGGCAGTGCCGGACAGGGGGAGCCCTGCAACCCTTCCGTTTTCCCTGGCATCGGCAAGAAGGTCCTCGAAAGGCAGGGGAGCGCTGAAATGGTATCCCTGGACCAAACGGCAGTGCATCGCTTCCAGAAGTTCCAACTGGTTGCTTTCTTCAACGCCTTCCACCACGCACTGCATCTTCATGGACCGGCACAGGTTGACGATGGAGGTCACGACGCCGCTCGCGATCGGGTCCTTGATACCGGCAACGAAACTGCGGTCGATCTTGACGCAGTCGATAGGCAGTCGGTGCAGGTAGCCAAGGCTGGAATAACCGGTGCCGAAGTCATCCAGCGCGAGTTTTACACCGGCATTTCGAAGAACCTGCAGACAGGTTTCAGCCGCTTCATAACTGCCGATCACGGAAGTCTCGGTAATTTCGAAGGTGATCCGCCGCGGGTCTATCGCCGCGCGGCGGATGATCTCGAGCAGCGCAGCCACTGTCTCGGCGGAGGTGACGTCATGTGCGGACAGATTGAAGGATAGCGAGAGCGTCCCGGGCAGGGCCTTGATCTGCTCGACCGCCTTTTCGAACAGCGACAAGGTCAGCCTGTGGATCAGGCCGGCGCGCTCGGCAATGGGAATGAACTTGTCGGGGGCAATCCTGCCAAGCTGCGGGTTGTCCCACCGCGCCAACGCCTCGAAGCCGACAACGAACCGTTCCGGCAACTGGACGACAGGCTGGAAATAGACCTGGAATTCGCTGGCAAGATCTGCGCTTTGAAGCGCGGCCTCGATGGCCCGTTCCGAGCGGATGCGGGCTTCATGTTCAGCCGAATAGACCGTCGTGCGGCCGCGCAGGCTGGTCTTGGAATTGTAAAGGGCGTAGTCGGACCGGTCGAACAGAACATGGGCAGAAGTGCCGGCGTCAGGATAGAACGCAATGCCGCAGGACGCGCCAACGGAAACCTGCAGTTCACCGATCCGATAGGGGCGGCTGATCAGTTCGCAAATAGACTGCCCCGTCGAGGCTGCCTCGTAGATGTCTCCGAGATAAAGGAAACCGAACTCGTCGCCGCCGAGACGGCAGATCTCGACATTCGGCAGTCCAAGGCTTTTCAGGCGCGAGCCGACTTCCATCAGCAATTGGTCGCCCAACTGGTGGCCATAGGTGTCGTTGATGGGCTTGAACCGGTCCAGGTCGACGACGCCGACCGCAAACTGCCGGTCCGTGCCTTCCACTTCGCTGATCAGGGCTTCAAGCCGATTGAAGAAATAGCGTCGGTTCGGCAGGTCAGTAAGCGCGTCGGTTTGGGCAAGTTTGGAGTTTTCTGCGTTGAGACGCTCCGTTTCTTTCTGTTTAGCGGCCAGGTCCGATTGCGATTCAATCAGTTTGCAGAACCCTCGATAGCCGTTCAGAAGAACCTGCAGGACGACCAGGCACACCAGGAAGATATTGAGCCCTATGGCAATGTAGACGTCCTGGTTCTGGCCGAGATAGTGCACCAGATAGGGGATCGTCACGATCACCATGACCATCAGGGCAGCCTGCGGCAGATGCATCAGACAGAAGATGCAGCCGATGACGGTGATGGCGATGAAAAGCGCCACATGACCGCGCTCCGCAGGTCCGCCATAGCCGTCCAGACTCAGCGACCAGGCAATGTAGATGACGGACACCAGACTGCCGAGAATGACGGTCTGCCGCATCTTGCTGATCGCTTCTTGCGGTGTCGGGTCAACTTTGCGGGCGCGTATCCAGGCCACCATGCGAAAGGTCGTGATCAACAGGATCGGCGCAAGAATTCCGACGGTCAGATAAGTCGGCGCGATATCGAAATGGGTATAGGCAACGGCAACCGCATTGACCATGAGGAGAGCGTAGAGCGACGGAATCTGGGTCTTGAGCTCATTGTACTGAGCTTGTGCAATTTCCGGATGGCGAGGATCGATCATCATCCATCTCAGGAAAGCCCTGATTTTTTCCATCATTTTCTCCATTGATATTTCTTCTAATCAAAATGAGATAAAGAATTGTTATGAAGGCGACTTTCCTGACTTTGCGTCGCATTGGGGTTCTTGAAGAGTTAAAGCGCCTATAGGAAATGCTGACGCGGCGGTTACGAAATATTTCAAGGCGAAAACCGTGTGATCGAGCGATCAGGCACTAAGTTGGGCCGGCGCCGGACAACGGTTCATCGCAGGATATTATAGTGACATTTCTTGCATGCTCCCGCCACGCTTGGCAAATAAACGTGGCTGCCAAGGCAGGCTTGTTGGCGAGAAATGCTCTGGTCGCTTCACAATAAGATAAGCAGACTATTTTTTTATCTTTGAAATACGCTATATAGACGGCTATGGCAGATCGTACTCGAACCCGGCTTTTGAACGCGCTGAAATCCTCCGGCCCACAGACTGCGGCAGATCTTGCCAGCGGGTTGAAGGTGACGTCAGTGGCTGTTCGCCAGCATCTGGACGGCCTGTTGCAGGATGGGCTGGTGGACTTCGATGATCAGAAAGGTTCGGTCGGCCGGCCCAAGCGGGTCTGGGACCTGACACCGGACGGGCACAAGCAGTTTCCCGACAATCATTCCAACCTGGTGCTCGGGTTGATTTCCGGCCTGAACGATATTTTCGGCGAAGAAGGTGTCGACAAGCTGATTGCCCACCGTGAAGCGCAAAGCCGGAAATCCTATACCGAAGCGGTTGGCAAGGCGCCGGATCTGCGCGGCAAGCTGGAAGTGCTTGCCGATTTGCGCAACCGGGAAGGCTATATGGCCGATCTTGTTCCGGAAGGGGCTGGCTACCTGCTGATCGAAAATCACTGTTCGATCTGTGCCGCGGCAACGGCCTGTCAGGGGTTCTGCCGGTCGGAACTCAATCTTTTCAAGGATGTACTTGGGCCAGGTGTCTCGGTCGAACGTACCGAACATCAGCTCTCGGGCGGTCGTCGCTGTGTTTACAGGATTGAGCCAGCGGCCTGATCAGGCGCTGGTCTCAGTCGAGGAGTGTTTTGCGTGTCAATCGCCAGGCCGCTGCTTGCGCGGCTCATCGACCGGTATTTCCATCCGTTCGAAACCCACATCAAACCGCTGGAACTGCCTGTCACGCCTCTTCCGGATGAAGGGCCGCTGAAGCTGGTCTGGCATTTCGCGATGATGTTCCGCTGGCAACTGGTAATCGTTTCCTGCCTGGCGATGATCTCCTCCGGGCTGGGTCTTGCGGGTATCTGGGCAATAGCTTTCGTGGTCGACGGTGTGACCGAGGCAGGGGCGCAGGCGTTTCTGAAAGACAACCTCACCATCCTGGCCGGTTTCTTCCTCCTCTTCGTGATTATTGATCCGCTCGCCTTTCTCCTGCGCCAGACCTTTGCCTTCCAGACCGTGCGCATTCTTCTGCCGGCGGCAATGCGCTGGCAGGCGCACAAGGCCGTGGAAGCACAGGACCTGGCTTTCTTCGAGGACACTTTCGCCGGTCAGGTTGCCTCCCGCATTGCCCAGGTCACCATGTCAGTCCACCGTCAGATGATGCTGTCCATCGAGACGGTTCCGTTCCTGGTCATTCAGTTTGGCGGATCGTTCCTGCTGCTTCTGGCCATGGCCTGGCCGCTGGCCATTCCGGTATTGTTCTGGATCTGCGCGAATATCCTCGTCGCCTGGTTGGCGATCCCGGCCTATCTGCAGCGTTCTGCCAAGGTGGCAGCGGCAAATTCCAAGGCCACCGGCGCGATGACAGACGTCTATTCCAACATCGCGATGGTCAAACTGTTTGCGGCGGAAGATTCAGAAGCCGGTGCCATTCGCAAGGTCATCGGCGAAACAATCGACACCAGGCACAGTGAGAACCGGTCCTATATCCTGACCGACAGCGGCGTCTATTTTCTGAACGTGCTGTTGATCCTGGCTGTGGTGGTCATTGGCTTCTGGGGCATGATGAAGGGGTGGGTCTCAATCGGCGACTTTGTCGCCGGGCTGACCGTCACACGCTCGCTGTCCCACGCGTCGTCCAGCTTCATAGGGATCGGACAGTCGATCACCAGCACGCTCGGTACGATCCGCGATGCCATGCCGATCATGACGAGCCGGCCGGCAATCATCGACCAGCCGGATGCCGGCGAGCTGAATGTCAGCGCCGGGGAAATCCGCTTCGACAACGTGTCCTTTGCCTATCAGAGCGACCGCAAGCCGGTCCTGGACAAGTTCGATTTGATCATCAAGCCGGGTGAGCGGGTCGGTCTGGTTGGCCTGTCCGGTGCCGGCAAATCGACCGCTGTGTCTTTGCTGATGCGCTTGCGGGACGTGACCGAAGGCCGGATTTCGATCGACGGCCAGGACGTGCGCGATGTCACCCAGGCATCTCTGCGCAGTCGGATCGGCGTTGTCACCCAGGACATCTCCCTTTTGAACCGGTCGATCCGCGACAACATTCGCTATGGCAGGCCGGAAGCCACCGACGACGAAATCCGTGCGGTTGCCCGTGCTGCCGAAGCGCTCGATTTCATTGAGGAGCAGAAGGACAGCAAGGGCCGGACGGGGCTGGATGCCCATGTGGGCGATCGCGGTGTCAAACTCTCCGGCGGTCAGCGCCAACGCATCACGATCGCCAGGGTGCTTTTGAAAGATGCGCCGATCCTAATCCTCGACGAGGCAACCTCTGCCCTCGATAGTGAAGCCGAGCTTGCCATTCAGCAGAACCTCACCCGCATGATGGAAGGGCGCACCACGCTGGCCGTTGCCCACCGTCTGTCGACCATTGCCGCAATGGACCGGCTCGTGGTGATGGATCAGGGCCGGATTGCGGAAGAAGGTACACACCGCGAGCTGCTTGTCTCCGGTGGTCTTTACGCTGCGCTCTGGGAACGTCAATCAGGTGGTTTCCTGGCGCTCAGCGCTGCTGAATAGGGTCTGGTGAAAAGCTCCCTGCTTGCGTGAGCTCCCCACAGGCCGGTACTTCGGGAAAATGTCAGCTTGTGTTGATTTTCCGAAATCCGGCTGACAATACTCCTCTCATGGACAAGAGAGACCGCGCCGTACTTTTTCGCGAACGCCTGTCGGATGCCTTGCGCAGCCGGGATATGAACCGATCGGATCTGGCACGCGGTGCCGGGCTCGACCGGTCTACTGTTTCCCAGCTGTTGTCGGAAGATGCACCCCGCCTGCCAAATGGGCAGGCATTGGCTGCCATTGCGACCGCGCTCAGCGTTTCTTCCGACTGGTTGCTTGGTCTTTCCACCCACCGCGGGGCCGCGGCCGAGATCCTGGATCAGGCAGTTCAGGTGGCCGAGACCGAGCGGCACCCGGTCGATGAACATCTGCTCGCCTGGTACCGCGATGCGGTCGGGGCGAAAATCCGGCATGTGCCTGCCAACCTGCCGGATGTCCTCAAGACCGAAGCTGTTCTGGCTTTCGAATACTCCGGCGAAACGTTGCGCACCGCCGACCAGGCCATAACCGGCACAAGGGATCAGAGGGCACTCCTCAGCCGGGCGGAATCCGACATGGAAATCGCCCTGTCGAAAGAGGCGCTTGAAGGCTTTGCGCGCGGGGAGGGGCTATGGCAGGGGCTTCCGGTTGACCTGCGTCGCGAACAGCTGGAGGTCATGGGGCTTACCTTGAGCGAGCTTTACCCCTCGCTACGTCTGCACCTCTTCGGCGCGACCGACCGGTTCTCCGCACCTTTCACGGTCTTCGGGCAGAAATGGGCGGCACTCTACCTCGGGCAGCGCTACCTGGCGTTTTCCAACACGCGCCACGTCCAGCTCTTCTCCAGCCACTTTGACGACCTCGTTCGCCACGCGGTCATCCGCTCGCATGAGGCAGGTGATTTTGCCGTTCAACTGGCGCGCCAACTCGACTGACGTCTGTTCGTTTTTAGCTGCAAGAAATGGTCACCTTGCAGCCATGGATATCATGTGAGCCGCAGGCGTGGCCCGGTTGGGAGGATCGGCAGCAGGTGGGCGTCTCGAGAAAGCCTGCGTCCTGAAAACCTTCACCTTGAAGGACGACGCAAGGCTCCCGCTGGCGCTTTGATCCTAGGCGTGCGCGGACTTTGCGGCTTCTACCGACTTGGCCGGGTGAAAGCTTTCTGCTTCCGCCATTTCCCAATAGGTCGAGTAGCCCGGAATGTTGTGCGACTTTTCCAGGAGGGCCCCCTTCTTCAACCAGGACAGCGCGACGCTGGCCGGCATGATTTCACGAAGACCTTCGTGCAGATAGAAATGTTCCGGCTTGAACTCGCGCGGATGGCTGAGCCCGGCAGCAGCCGAAAAATCCCGAAGGGACTTAAGCGTGTTGCGATGAAAATTCGCGACGCGCTGCGCCTTGTCGGGAACAACCAGGGCCTGCTGGCGCTTGGGATCCTGCGTGGCGACGCCGGTGGGGCAACGATTGGTGTGGCAGCTCTGGGACTGGATGCAGCCGACTGCGAACATGAAGCCGCGCGCAGAATTGACCCAGTCGGCGCCCAGAGCCAGCGCCCCGGCAATGTCGAATGCGCTGATCAGCTTGCCGGCGGCACCGATCCGGATATCTTCGCGAAGACCCGTGCCAACCAGGCAGTTGTGTACGAAGGTCAGACCCTGGCGCAGGGGGGTTCCCAGCCTGTTGGCAAATTCCACCGGTGCGGCGCCTGTCCCGCCTTCGGCGCCGTCGACCACGATGAAATCCGGCTTGATGCCGGTTTTCAGCATGGCCTTGACGATGGCCATGAATTCCCAGCGATGACCGATGCACAGTTTGAAGCCGACCGGCTTGCCACCTGAGAGCTCCCGCAACTGAACGATGAAATGCAGCAGTTCAACCGGGGTGGAGAAAGCGGAATGAGAGGCAGGTGATATGCAGTCGGTGCCAATCGGAACGCCGCGAGCTTCGGCGATTTCTTCCGTCACTTTCGGTCCGGGCAGCACACCGCCATGACCAGGCTTGGCCCCCTGGCTCATCTTGATTTCGATCATCTTGATCTGCGGTTCGACAGCCTGCTTGGCGAACTTTTCGGCATCGAAAGTGCCATCGTCCGCGCGGCAGCCGAAATAGCCGCTGCCAAGTTCCCAGACCAGATCGCCACCACCTTGCCGGTGATAGCGCGAAACGCTGCCTTCCCCGGTGTCGTGATAGAAACCGCCTGCCTTGGCGCCCTTGTTCAAAGCCAGAATGGCATTGCCGGAGAGTGAGCCGAAGCTCATGGCCGAAATGTTGTAGAGGGAAGCCGAATAAGGCTGTTTGCAGTCCGGTCCGCCAATCGTCACGCGCATGTCTTCATGGTTGTGCGGTTTGGGACAGATCGAATGGTTCACCCAGCCATAGGAAGTGTCGTAGACGTCAAGTTCTGTACCGAACGGCAGAACATCCTCGATATCCTTCGCCCGGTCATAAACCATGGAGCGCCGCTCCCGCGAAAACGGTCTGCCGTCCTGGTTGCTTTCAAAGAAATACTGGCGCAGTTCCGGCCGGATCGCTTCGAACAGGAAACGGAAATGACCGGAAACAGGATAGTTGCGCAGAATCGCATGTCGGGTCTGGCGGATATCGAGATAACCGATCGCCGAGAGCACTGCAAAAACCAGAAATGGCCAGACGAAGTAGCCGCTGAGGGCAAACGTCAGGACAAGTGCAACCAGGGCAAGTACGATACAAAGAATGAAAACGGTATAGCGGGCGGGAAACACTGACGGGTGACTCCTATTCGGCGGGCTGTCTAGTTGTGTCAGGCTGCGGCCAAAAAGGAAAGAGCGATCAACACTGTTGATCGCTCTTGCATGGAACCGATTTGAGCTCAGACCATGTGGTGCACGTTCAGCTTGTTGCCGTCCAGGTCCCGAAAATAGGCGGCATAAAAGCCGTTGTCGGCGCGCTGGCCGGGCTTGCCTTCGTCCGCCGCGCCAAGCTCTATGGCTTTGCGGTAGACCGCGTCGACCTGTGCCCGGTTCTGGGCGGACAAGGCGACCATGACGCCATTGCCGACGGTCGCCTGTTTGCCGTCATAAGGAATATGCACGGAAAAGGCTGACGTGGTCGGCGGGTTCGCCCAGACGATGAAGTCATCGAACTCCATCAGCCGCTGTGCGCCGAGTTCAGCCAGCAATGCGTCGTAAAACGCTGCTGACCGCTTCAGGTCGTTGGTTCCCAAAGACGTATATCCGATCATGAGTTTCTCCTGAAAATTGGTGTGTGCGGTGCCGGCGTGATGGATTTAGGTGTTTGCAAAAATGTTTGGAATAGGCAGATTTAAGGTGGAAGTTTTCAAATTTGAAAGAGTGTGATGGATTGGAACTACCTTCGAACGTTTCACGCGGTCGCCGAGACCAGCAGTCTCGGCAAGGCTGCTGAAAAGCTCGCAATCAGCCATGCCACGGCGTTCAGGCACATCCGTTCTCTGGAAGAGCAGCTTGGCTCCAGATTGTTCGAAAAGGTGAAGGGCCGTTACAGGCCGACCGAGGCTGGTGCCGAAATTCTGGACCTGGCGCAGTCTGTTGTCGTTGCCATGGAGGACATCGATCGGCGAATATCCGGGGCGGATCTGGCTTTGAAGGGGCGAATTCGATTGACAGCCCCCGCGAGTTTCGCAGCCCATTTCCTTCCCGGTTATCTGCGCGACTTCAGTGCCCGGTTTCCCGACATCACCGTTGAGCTGTTGACTTCCAACGAGGAGATCAACATGTCCAGCAGGGCTGCGGAGATTGCCCTGCGGGTCACGTCATCTCCGCCCGAACACCTGATCGGACGCAAGGTCGCAGATATTCCCTGGGCCTATTTCGCAAGCCAGACCTATCTGGAGCGCAAGGGCGCGCCGTCGAATTCGGCCGATCTCACAACACATGACCTGATTGGCGCAAGCGGACTGCTATCCCAGCGGCCTGGCTTCCAACAGATGGACAGGACGCATCGCGACAGGATCGCGGTCCGAAGCGATGATCTGATGACCATGGCTGCATTGGCGCGCAAGGGGTTGGGGATATGTCTCGTTCCGGTGGATGTCGCACAAGGCGGCTTGCAGAAACTGGCCCTCACTAATGACATACCAGTAAATGAGCTCTGGGTGCTGACCCATCCCGACCTTCGCTCTGTCGAACGGGTCGCCTGCATGACGCGGTTTCTGGCAACAGCCTTCGGGGCCGAAGCCGCGTTTTCAGATACGTAGCTTGGTTTTAGACGACATAGTATAATCAGATCTTGTCAGCGCCGATCATCGACAGGAGCCGCTCTGCCGTACCTCGCGCACCCGGTTCGCTTGCCATGATGTCTGCCACCCGTTTGGCACCGACACGATACACAGGGTCTTCGAGCTGCATCAGCGCCCGGGCGAGTTTCGAAGGAGTGAGCGACTTTTGCCGGATCGGTGCAGGCCCGGCTCCGATCTTGTGAACCTGGGCGCCCCAGAAAGGCTGATCGCCAAAGACGGGACAGACCAGCGAAGGTTTGCCCCAGCGCAGGGCTTCGTGGGTGGTGCCGGCACCACCGTGGTGGACGATTGCCGCGCAACGCGGGAAAAGCCAGCTGTGAGGTGCTTTATCCAGCAGGAAGACGCGGCCTGAAAGTGTCCGCGGCAGGCTTTGCCCGGACAATCCTCCCCAGCCCGTCGCCAGGATCGCACGTTGGCCGGTTTGTTCCAGGGCTGCAAGCACGGTTTCTGTCAGCTTTGCCGGGTTCCTGCTCGGCATGGAGCCAAAGCCCAGATAGATTGGCTCCGGGCCGTTTTCCAGAAACGAAGTCAGGTCTTCCGGCGGAACGTAGTTCGGATCAGGTTCGGTCAGCCAATAGCCGCAGGCCCAGTTGTTCTCCGGCCAGTCTGGTGGTGTTGGCACGAGACCGCGGGAAAAAGCCTGAAGGGACAGCGGCGATCTTCCGCCGGGCATATGGCCGTCCATCAGATCGCCCGAATGGGCAGGCGTATCCTTCGTCCCCGCTTCCGCGCGGACGGCCCTCGCGAGCGGCGCGATACCCAGCCGCATCAGGGAGCGACCGATGGCAAAACTTTGCCGATTCAGGAAGGGGCCGAGGTCGGGTAATCCGAAAAGCGGTAGCGGAAAGGAGCCCGTTGCCGCGCTTACCGGCTGAAGCGCTGTCGGCAGGGCGGCTACGTCGAGATGACGCGCCACAAGTGTCAAGACAGTTGCCTTGAGATTGAACAGGATAAGGTCCGGTTTTTCCTGCATGCCGATCTGCCAGAGGCGCCGGGCGGCTTCCTTCTGCAGATCGATATTCTTGCGGGCTGCACGGATTTTGCCCTTCAACGTGAACAGCGCAGCCTGAATGTCCTCATTTTGCAGAAGGGCTTGATAATCGAGTGGAACCGGCCGTGACCGGGCACCGGCGGCGGTGATCATGTCATCGAAACCTTCTCCCGTCGTCACCACGACGTCGGCTCCCATCTTTGCCAGGTCGTGTGCCAAGGCAACATAGGGCTGAACGTCTCCGCGCGTGCCCAGAGAGGCAATGAGGATCTTCTTTCGGGGAGTTGGCATCAGGGCCTCGGTTCGGAAAACTGGCGGGGCTTCGGTAGGCTTCCCTCAGATGGCGGCCCGCAGCTGCAATTGCAACCGTAGCGTGGATCGCCTAAGCCAGTGCGAAGCGGCAAATGGTCCTCGGAGGAAACGATGCAAACCAGATTCGCAATTGGCACCCGCGGGCAGGGCCTTTACGAATTCACCTCGTCGGTGGCTGAATGGCTTGCAGAAACGGGTGCGGAAGACGGCTTGCTCACACTGTTCGTTCGCCACACATCCTGTTCGCTGCTGATCCAGGAGAATGCGGATCCGGATGTGCAGCGCGACCTGAAAGCGTTTTTCGAACGCCTGGTTCCGCCCGCAGATCATCCTTCCATGAATTATCTGGTGCATACCCTGGAGGGACCGGACGATATGCCTGCCCACATCAAGGCGGCGATGATGCCGGTTTCGCTTTCCATTCCCGTCTCGGCAGGGCGCATGGCGCTTGGAACCTGGCAGGGAATTTATCTGTTCGAACATCGGACCCGAGCCCATCAGCGTCAGATCGCCGCTCATTTTCTGCCTGACAGCTAATCGGATGTTTTGTGTGCGCGTTCGATGACCGTGATTGAGAAAAAAGGCGCTTTCGGAAAATTTGTGACGACTATCACATCCTGAAAAATTGAAGCCGGTAGAGTTTTTGCATGATCCGGAAATCCGTCTCCGAAAACCGGAAGTCGGTTGCGTTTCAGGGAGATAGTCAGATGCGCACCACCCTTTTCCTTGCCGCACTGTTCCTGGCTGGTCCCGCCATTGCCGATAACGACCCGAACCGCCCGACCGACAGGATCGCGGCAGACCTCGGTATAGAGGAGGCGGTCTTCATCGAGTGTTTCAAACCCGTCAATCCGGAGCCGGGCAAATATCCCAGCGGTGCCCAGCAACGGGCGAACAAGGCGCTGCTGCTGCCGTGCCTGCAAAAGGCCAACTCTGCCATCACCAATGATCGCCTGGACGCGGTCATGGACAAATACCGGCCTGAGGGCGCTTTCCGGAAAGAAGATTGTTCCCGCAAGTCCGCAAACCGGCCCGTTATGCAGCGTTGTGTCTTCCTGAAAGTCGAGTAACGGTCACTTACTTGCGAAGTGCCGGAAGACCAACCCCGGTGCTTTCAAAACCACCATCGGAAGCAATCACCTGCCCGGTGACGTAACTCGCCTGCTCGGAGCATAGAAAGGCGATTACTTCGCCAATTTCCGTTTCCGAGCCATAGCGGTTGAGCGGGATCGCGTCGTGATAGGCATCGATGATGTCCTGGCTGTGCACCGCCATCGCCAGCTTGGTGCGCACGGGGCCCGGGCAGACACAGTTGGCGCGAATGCCGTATTCGCCGAGTTCAGCTGCCTGTTGCTTGGTGAGCTGGATGACGGCGGCCTTGGAGGTTCCATAGGCAACCCGCAACGTTGACGCGCGCAGGCCGGAAATGGAGGCGATGTTGACGATGGCGCCACGGGTTTTCTTCAAGGCGGGAACGACAGCTTGAGAAACCAGAAACACGCCGTCGAGATTGGTCTCCATGACCCGCCGCCACATGGCAAAATCCGTCTCCTCGATCGGGCCGAATTCGGCAACGCCGGCATTGTTCACGACGGCATCCAGCTGGCCGAATTTCTGCAAGATGGCAGGGATGGTTGCCTCGACCTGCTCTGCGATGGAAACGTCACAGATAAACGGAACGGCACCTGCCAGACCTTCGGACGCAATCGCGAGTTCGTCGACATCCCGGTCAAGCATGGCAACTTGCCAGCCGCGGCTCAGCATGAGCTTTGCCGTCGCAAGGCCGATGCCCCGGGCAGCACCGGTGATGAGGATGGTTTTCTGGGTCATGGGTGGGAGATCCGTTCAGGGCAGGGGAAGGGGAGGCGGGTCTGTTGAGAAGGTCAGCGCATTGAAATACAGACGCGAATGGAACCGGCATTGTCCGGCAGCGCGATATCCTTGTCGTTGATGCGGAAGGCATAGACACCGGCCGGATCGCGCGAGTTGACGGCGAGCGCGGCAAACTCCGCGAACGGAACAATGCGGCCCGCCTGATCTCGCACAAGCATCTCGCCGAAAGCGTAGGATTGGTCGAACTTGTAGCCGTAGAGCGGGCCTAGCCGGCGGGCGTCTTCGCCCGTATAGCCACGCGGCCCGACGGCCTTGTACATGCCGGCAATCACGCTCCAGCCGCCGGAATACTGCACGCCGGTGATCTTGCCGCCGGGCAGGGACAGTTTCTGCCAGCCGCGTTTCGCCTGAACGTCTATGCAATGATCGGCGGCAAATGCTGTGGACGAGAACAAGAGGGGCAGAAGCAGGCAGAGGCGAACAAGGGTCATGGTCTGATCCGAAATGAACTCGCCCCAGAAGATAACAGCCCCGCGTGCGGGTCAAGCTGTGTCGGGGAGCGCTGGTTCCGGATCACGCAAGCCTCACACAGGCTTGCCTTGCAACTATTTGCGGGAAGACCCACATCGTAGGGTGAACGATGAGGGTCGTTCCTCCCCAGACTGGCGCCGGGCTTTTACGAAAAGCTGCGGCGCCTTCTTTTTTCAACTCTTTGTCGGTATGCTGACCGTGTGGGCGACAAGGTCGCCAAAACCGGAAATGTGCTCCACTGCGCTCCTGGCGGGCCAGGACCTTTTCCTGGAGAGCTGCAAGTGGTGGCCCGCGCCGTCGGACGGGGACGGCGCGGGCTTTAACACCGGCCTGAAAAGGAGGGGCTCAGGACACGGTGTTAGCCGTTGCCGCCAGGATGGCAGCAATCTGGTCTTTCAGATTTAGTCTCTTCTTTTTCAGGTCTTCCAGGACATCGTCGGATGCCGGCTCCACATCTGTCTCGATGCGGTGCACTTCGCGATTGACGGTGTGATATTCATCCGCCAGCCGTGCGAAATGGGCATCACTTGTTTTCAACGCATGCAAAGTGTCTGCGGCTTCCGGAAATTCTTCATGTAACTCGTGTGGCACGTGGCTCATTCTTGCCTCCTTGTAAGAACCACAAGGTGCCGCCAACCTGTTCAATTCACCTTGAGACAGATCAATCGTGCTCGAAATTGCATCGGAGTTTTTGTGGTTGTGCCGTTTTGCTCGAACGCGCGAGGCTGGAAGCCTGGAAAAGCAGGCGATCGGTGCTGGAACGGGTGTCAGCCGCTGACAGGCTTGAGCTTTGCCAAGCGTCCGCTCGTCGGCATCTTTTCTTTCAAGGTCTGTTCCAGAAGGTAGAGGGAGAAGTCCCGGATGGGCATCGGTTTGGCAAAGAAATAGCCCTGGGCGTAGTCCACATCTCGGTTCCTGAGGGACGCGAGCTGGTCCATCGTCTCGACACCCTCCGCACAGACTTTCATTCCATGTGCCGAAGCAATACCGAGGATCGCCTGAACAAAGGCGCCGCGGGCCGTATCGGTGGTGCTACCGAGATCATCGACGAACATCTTGTCGATCTTCACCAGATCGGGCTTGAGCGCCTTGATCTGGGCAAGGTTGGAATAGCCGGTGCCGAAGTCGTCAATTGCGATCAGGCAGCCGATGCTGCGCAGGTATTCCAGCGATTTTGCGATGCTGGTACCGGACCGGATCCCGGTTTCCAGGATCTCGCAGCACAGGGAAAGACCGGCTTCCGTCGCCATTGCAAAAACCGGCGACTGAATAACGGACTGGATCTGTTCGTCTTCCAGGTCCGCCTGGAAGAAATTGACGGACACCTTGAAACCCGGCCGTCCCGCAAGCAGCGGTTTCAGGTCGCGCAGTGCCTTGGCGATGATGATCTCGGTAAACTCCCAGGTCAGGTTCTCCTGCTGGATTATGTTCACGAATTCATCCGGGAAAAGCTTGCCCTGGGCATCTTCGAACCGGGCCAGAACCTCACAGCCTTCGCATTTCATCGTGTCGAGCGACAAGATGGGCTGGTAGTGCGGCTCGAAACCTTTGCCGCCGTTGGCGATCGCGTGACGGATCCGCCCGGCGGGACTGTGGCGGTCACGCACGATCCGTTTGACCCTCAGGAAAACGAGCGCGCCGGTGACGATGCCGAAGACTGCAAAAATTGTGAGCAGGCCGATATTTTGCTGAACGATCCGGCTGGCAGGGATCATGGTCAGGTAACACAGCCTGACATCGCCTTCGCCGCAGGCCTGTGCGTAGACGTTGCCGAACATCGGACCGTAGTTGTCGCGGTATTGCTTCAGAAGGCCCGCGTTTCCATTGGCGTGGAACAGAACCGTGTAAGGGTCTTCAACACTCGACACATAGAACATGTCGTCGGCGGCCGTTGCCAGGTTGCCGGTCTGGTAGAATGAAACGCCGTAGCGGCCCTTCTTGATCACTGTAACGCTGTCGACACCCTCGGCCTTGTCGAAGGGCACCCTGTACCAGGTCTCTCTGCCATCGCGGAACAGTTGCGCCTTTTCAGGCGGGCCGAAATCGTGGGCAGGTTCGAAACGTCCGAAGCTCGAAGAGCAGGCGGCGTTCGTGTCGCCGTTCGGAAAAAACCAGATATTGGTAATGTGATTGTCGTTGTAGACGAGCGTGTTCAGCGTTTTCAGGTGCGCGTCGCTGCAATCGTCTTCGGGAAGTCTTTCCAGGGCTCCGTAGAGCTTGTTTCCACGGTCTATGTTGGACTGCCAGATGCCAAGAAGGTCTGCCGTCTGTTTCTGCAGTTCGCTCTGCCCGTCATAGGCGACACCGGCCCAGGCTATAAGCAACATGACGGCAACCGTCGCGAGGCCTGCAAGAGAGCCTTTTAATAGTGGGCGGGTATTGGGCGAGGTACCGTGACGAGCCATTTCATTGCCAATTATTATTCCGCCCAAGTTGCACGGTCGGGATTAAGAACAAGTCAATTGTTAGAATTAACGGCGCTTAACCCGGCAGATTAATCGGCTTTTTATGGCCTTTTAGGGTGTTTTTTGCCTGAAATGGCCATGAGGCGTCCTCAAGTCAGGCCGAAGTCAGCAATCCGGGCAGGCGCTCGATGACCCACCAGGCCGACAGGATCGCAATCCCCGACAGAGCGCCGAACCTCAAGGGTTGCAGGGCGGGTTCGGCTGTCTTTCGCAGAAGCAGGACGATGGAGAGCGTCACGACGAGAATGATCAGCTGGCCAATTTCGATGCCGATGTTGAATGCCAGTAGCGCGGGTATGAGATCCGGTGCGCCCCGGCCGAGAATGTCCGCAAGAACGAAGGAAAAGCCGAGGCCGTGCAACAGGCCGATCGCGGCGAAGACGATCACCGAGCCCGACTTCCGGACCATTGCCGCAATGGCCGCATAAAGAACGGAAGCGGCAATGGCCGTCTCCACCAGCGGGATGAACCATGGCCAGGAAGGTGTTGCCCCGAGGAAGGTGGCAATCAGCGTGACTGAGTGCCCGATCGTGAAGGCGGTGACGAGGTAAATCAGTCTCCGCGTTGCCCCGACGCCCAGAGCCAGCGCAATCACCAGAAAGACGTGATCAAGGCCTTCCAGAATATGCAGTGTGCCCTGGTGGATGAAATGCAGAAACGTGCTGAGCCGGGATCCGTCGAACCGCGCAGGTTCTTCCAGTTGCCCGGGAGCCGTGGTCGAAACCGGAGGGGTGATGCGGGCATCGACCAGATGATTGTCGATGGCTATGCCGGGCCCCGGTATCAGGGGAGCGTACCCGGACTGCACCTGAAGGACACCGGTCGGATCGCTGCTTTCCAGCCTGAGCGCGTAGTCGATGACTGCCGTACCAAAGAGCGGGTCTTCATTCGGGAAAGCTTCGCTCAACGCGGATTGGGCGGCAACAGCTGTGTCGATGTCCTGATCAGGTCGACTGGTGTGAACCGCAAACTCGATGATCTCCACCGGCAGGGTAAGGCCCGCCTGCGAAAAGACGAGGGCGTTGCGCAACCGGTCTTCAAAGGCAGATCGATTGCTGTCGATCGCGCCGAGATCAACTCGGTAGCGCTCACTGTCCGGGGTTTGCTCCAGGCGAAGAAACGGCGAGACCAGTGGTACCTGTTCGACCTGCGAGCGACCGACGAGATCCGAGAAGACAAGTGGAGCGGGCACCCGCACATAAACAGTCAGCGTGTCACCTTCACGGGAGACCAGAAGCGTGCGCACCTTGGTACCTTCCGAAAAATGCGCGAAGGCAGGCGAGAAGTTTGTCAGCAGAAGCAAGAGGCTGAAAAGGATCATCTGCCAGCGTTTCATGATCTCTCCTTCCGGTTGTCGCACCGCCTTGGTCTGCGTCCCGGCCCATGCAGTTTAGCTGTGACGACGCGGTACCGGCAAATTGTCATCAGCCTCTTTTCCGAATTCATCTGTGAGACGAAATTTGCAGGTGTTTACTTGCCCTTGCGTCATATATGTTTGTCACTCTCTCCTGACAGAATGCTGTCAGGAGAGGTTTGATAAGGTGATCCTCATCACAGCGCCTGAGGAGACTTTCCATGACTTTTGCACCCGATCACTTCAACGTCTGGATGGAGATTCCCGTCTCCGATCTGGACAAGGCGGTCAGCTTTTATAACGACGTTTTCAAAACGGAGCTTAGACGTGTCATCGACATGGGACCAAATGAGATCGCAATCTTTCCGACCAAGGAGCAGGGTGGGATTGCAGGTCACCTTTACCCGGGAAAACCCGCACAGAACGGAACCGGACCAACCATTCATCTCGCCTGCCCGGACACCCTGGAAGAAACGATGGAACGGTTCGCTGCCAAGGGGGGAGAGATCATTTCCGATCCGGCTGCCATTCCGGCGGGGCGCTTTGCCTATGGCATCGACCCGGACGGAAATTCCATCGGCATGTTCGCACGCTGATTTGAGACTGACAGGATGTCGGCTTCGCAAGGAGCCGGCATCATGAGACGCGCCGACCGCCTTTTCCAGATCGTGCAATATCTGCGCGGCGGCCGGCTCGTGCGCGCACGTCAGCTGTCCGAATGGCTGGAAGTATCCGAACGCACCATCTATCGCGATGTTGCCGACTTGCAGGCTTCCGGCGTGCCGATCGAAGGTGCGGCTGGTGTCGGCTACATCATGCGCGATGGCTATGAACTGCCACCACTCATGTTTACCCGGGACGAAATTGTCGCTCTACTCGCCGGTGCGCGTCTGATCCGTGCCTGGGGCGGGGCCGCCATGGCCCGGGCCGCCGAAGAGGCGATGATCAAGATCGACGCTGTCCTGCCGGAAAAGATGCGGGTGCGTCAGAACGAAGTCGAGATCCACGCGTTCGCGCCAGAGATGACACCGCAAATCCGGGCTCATATCGATTTTCTGGAGGCGGCTGCCGATGGCCGCAAGCGCTTGTTCGTGGCGTATTGCGACAGCAAGGGAGAGCCGACCGATCGTACGATCCGCCCTCTCGGTCTGTGGTTCTGGGGCAAGGTCTGGACACTGGTTGCCTGGTGCGAATTACGCCAGGACTTCCGTATGTTCCGTCTGGACCGGATTTCCGAGATGCGAGAGACGGGAGACCGGTTCGATCCGGAACCCGGCAAGACGCTGAAGGATTTCTACCGGGGCATGGAGGCGGAAAACTACGGCGACACCGGGGGGTGACGGCCTGGCCGCAGGAGCAGGGTACCGTTCCCGCGTTTTTATGGCACCTGCACGATCATATCGAGCCATGTCGCAATCGCCTGCAATGCGGTTGGATCGATGGTCGTTGCTATCCGGATATACTCGTTGATACGTCCGGTTCGCGTTGGTTGGAACAGGTGATTGAGGCCAGGCAGCGTTCTGACATCCGAGAGCGGGTGCGTGAGGGCCCCTCGCATGACAGGTGAATTCTCACTGGCGGAGACCTGCAAGTCGTGCTCACCGAAAAGTGCCAGCACCGGAATGGTCAGGCCTGCCAGCTGTTCAACCGGATCGTGCCGCGCGTAGGCGGAGGCCCAGGGCGTCGCCCAGACAGCCAGGTTTTGCCTGATCTGGGAACCGCTCGCCCCCGAGTTCTTCAAGGCCTTTGTGATGTCCTCGCGTAATTCTGCCGGTGTTCCGGATTTCAAAAGAGCGGAGCTGATCTCATTCACCGCGCGGCTCTGTCCGGCAATGACTTCATCGGACAGGCCTTCCGCACGCCCGATATCCTGAACCTGAGTGCGCATGACATCGGGAACAAGCGGCAGGGCAGGGCCCGCAAGATAAACATGAAAGGCGGCCGGTTCGATCTGCTGCGCGATCGGCGCGAGATAGCCGCCTTCCGAGTGGCCGATGTATCCGGTTTTTTCGGAAAGAACACGCGGATGAGACTTCACATAGGCAAGCGCGGCGGCTGCGTCGCTCGCGAGATCCTGCGGGGTTGCTGTCGCAAAGTCTCCCGTGCTACGGCCCACGCCGCGGTCGTCGTAACGCAGCACGGCATAGCCGGATTTCGTCAGGTAATCCGAAAGCACGAGAAAAGGTTTGTGGCCCGCAATTTCTTCGTTCTTGTCCTGTGGACCGGAACCGGTGATGAGTACCACCGCAGGGACGCGCCCCCTCCCTTTTGGCAAGGTCAGCTCGGCATCCAGTACGGTGGTGCCGGACGCATTTCTGATCTGGACGGTTTCAATGGTGTAGTCGCGGACCTTCGGGTCCTGTGGCCGGTCGCTCAGTCCGAAGACCGCCAGATAGCCGGCAAACGTCGCCAGAAGCAGATCAATGTTCATCGTGGTGTTCCCCTTGGCTGGAACCTGCAGGCGACTGCAGTTGAGTGTCGGACTGGTCCGCAGGACGAGCCGTATCGCGCGTCGGTGTCCAGCCGGGAGGTTTCATGAGCACCTTCAGAGCCAGGGCGAGGGAAGGGGCATTGAGCGCATCTGTGCCAAGACGAATGAAGTCTCGAAAGTTGATGGTGATCGGATTGGATGTGTTGAGCGGATCGGTGATCCCGTAGACAACCTTGGCACGCTCGGGTGTGTAGGTTCCAAAGAGCCGGTCCCAGACGATCAGGATGCCGCCATAGTTCTTGTCGAGATACTCCGGATTGCTGCCGTGGTGCACGCGATGATGCGACGGTGTGTTCAGAATGCTTTCAAGCCACCCGAGCCGTCTGACCTTTTCGGTATGGATCCACGATTGATAGGCCACCACAACGGCAAGGCCTGCGATCACCTGCACAGGGTCGAAGCCGACAATCACCATGGGAATGAAAAACATCCATTCGAACAGCGCTTCGGTCCAGGCCAGACGCAGAGCCGTCGTGAAGTTGAACTCAGGCGAAGAATGATGAACGCTGTGATAGGTCCAGAATAGCCGTACCCGGTGCTCGCAGCGATGCATCCAATAGTACGTCAGATCAGCTCCCACGATCGCAAGTACCCACGTCAAGCCGTTCATGGGCAGGTCCCAAAGCGCGAACGGTTCTGCAAGGAAAACGGCAATCACGACGATCAGCCCGTATGCGGTCCGTTCCAACAGACCGTAGACAAGACCGATAATCAGATTTGCGCCGGTTTCCGATAGCGATTGACGGTAGCCGGCAAACCGGTCCCACACGGTTTCAGAAGCCAAAACAAGAAGAAAGACCAGCGCCAGGATTTCAATACCGTTGAAGACACCAGCCGCCTCCTGAAGGCGAAGTTCTAGATCAGAATACATGACACCTCACAAAAAACGAACGTTCGTTCTCTAATTGGGTGCGCGGCCCAGGATTGCAAGACGGCAACGAACCTGAAATGAACAGAGCAGAAGAAGAAGTCGGACTACGGTCTTTCTTCGTAGTGTCGCACAGGAGATTCCCGATGGCCGAAACCAGGCCGCAATCCACCAGCCGTCTGGAAAAATCCGCCAAGCGTCGGCAGATGATCGTCGAAACGGCTGCGGGTCTTTTCATCGAAAAGGGGTTTCACCAGACCGGCATGCGCGACATCGCGGGCAAGGCGGGGATCAGCCTCAGCAATCTCTATAATCACTTCAAGGGCAAGAACGAGATCATCGCAGCCATCTCGGAACTGGAAACTGTCGAACTTGATCCCTTGCTGAGGCGGCTTGAAGACACGTCACGAAATCGGATGGAAAGACTGCTGAAATTTGGGGCGGAGTATTTCGATCTCTGTTCGTCGCCGGCACATGCCGCGTTAAGCGCTGAAATCGTTGCCGAGGCCTTCAGAAATCCCGAGATCGGCGGCCTTTTCGAACAAACCCGGGCCCGGCTCGTCCAAGCGGTTGCCAACTGCCTGCCAACGTTTGAAGAAAACCCTGCCACGTCGGCCGAACTGGTTCTTGGTTTGATCGAACGCAGTGGCCAGAATGCCGTTTCCAAAGATGTTTCGACCAGAAAACAGCACAGGCTATCCATGTTGGCTTTTGTCGAACGCGCAGTTGGCACAGAGCTGAAACACGGTTGATCAACTGCTGGCAATGTGCTGTTGGCGCGTTTTCTGCTGAACGGCAGGCTTCGGCTGTGGAGATCGGTGCTGCCAGCTCAGGCTGGTTCATTGAACCTGGAAGGAATGTTCAAGGGGGTGACAACCTGAACATCGCTCGTTTCGCCGGAGGGAGACGTGCCGATGCCGTGGTATGCCAGGAGATGACGAAACGCCGTGTTCATGTCTGACTGCAGGTCGTGATGAAGCACCAGCGTCAGCTGCTCCTGCCGGAGAAGCTCGAGATTGTCCTTGTCCAGATCGTGCGCGACATAGACCCCTGGCATCTGGCCCACCTCGGACAAGGCCTGCAAAATAGCCCTGTTGCCGCCTCCCATGGAATAGACGCCGGAAATCGGTGGAGAGGAGCCCAGCTTCTCGGCAACCTCCCGCCGTGTTTCGGGATTGAGGCCGCCGCCGCCGCTGGCATCCACCAATCTGCATTCCGGGCGCAGACGATCCAGTTCCTGCCTGAACCCCTCGTAGCGCTCCTCCTCGCCCTGAAAGGTGTGCTGGCTGAGCGTCGTCAGAACCGTTCCGTTCGCCGGCAGGAGCTTGTGCATGAGATAGGCTGCGGTTTTGCCGGCGCTGCGATTATCCAGGCCAACATAGGCAAGCCGCCGGGATGCGGGAAGGTCGGTAAAGACGGTGACGACAGGGATTCTGCGGTCTGCCAGTCCTGCGATCATATGCCGGACTTCCTCTGTATCGCGCACCTTGAGGCAGATGCCCTGGCTGCCTCGCTTTGCAATCCGCTGCAGAATCGCGCTGCATTCGGCTGCCGACATGGTTTCGGTGAAAGTGAACCTGGGGCGGATCGCGATCGGATGCAGATCTGTCAGCACGCTTTCACAGGCAAGACGCACTTCTCTGCTGAACCTGTTCGGCGCTTCCATAACCACATCGAAGAAGAGCCGCCGCCCCCTGGCAGCCAGCTGACCTTCCTGTTGTTCCAGTTCTGCAATCGCATCCTCAACCCTGCGACGGGTTTGCGGGCTGACATGTGCTCGCCCGTTCATCACGCGGTCAACCGTGGCAGTGCTGAGGCCTGCCTGAAGGGCGATTTCCTTGATCGGGAAGCGATGGGTCATTTGATGGATTCTTGATGGAAAATGCCGATCCGATCAAGACCGATCCTGATAGCATTGCAGCCAACAAAACCTGGGAGGGGATCATGGACAAACGGGTCGATCATCTGGCGTATTTCAACGCCACCAGTTGCGATGTCGAGGACTTCAGGCAACTTGTGTCGCAAAAACTGGACGACGGCATCGTGCCGCACGCCTACAAGGTGGTTGCCGGTATTCCCGTCTACCGGGTTGCCGATCTGGAGACCGTACTCGCAGGTAGCGAAAGCCGTAGCCGGTTGATGGCAGAATGGGCGCAGGTTATGCGGCTGCACTCGGGTGTGCTGGTGCTGGAGGAGGCATATAAGGATGTCACTCCGATAGACCGGGCAACGCAGGTCTACAACCGGATCATCGCCGAGGAGAAAGCTGCTTCAGGCGGCGGTGCGGATCATTTTGCAGCTGCCGGCGCAAACGACCGGATCTGGAACTCACTGCAGAAACTCTGCCTGGAAGCCCCCGATGTCTTCGCGGATTATTTTGCCAATCCTGCCATCGATGCCGTTTGTGAAGCCTGGCTCGGGCCGAACTACCAGATGACGGCCCAGGTCAATCTTGTACGTCCGGGCGGCAAGGCGCAGCAGGCACATCGGGATTACCACCTTGGTTTCCAGTCAGCAGAAGACTGCGCACGTTATCCGGCCCATGTGCACGACCTGTCACAGGTCATGACCCTGCAAGGGGCGGTCGCGCATACAGACATGCCGATTGAAAGCGGTCCCACGAAGCTCTTGCCGTTTTCACAGCTTTATCGTCCGGGCTACGCTGCCTACCGGCTGGAGGCATTCAAGGAGTTTTTTGAACAGAATTACGTGCAGATGCCATTGCGCAAGGGCGATGCGGTGTTCTTCAACCCGGCACTGTTCCACGCCGCCGGTGACAACTCCAGTGTCGATATCCAGCGCATGGCAAACCTGCTTCAGGTGTCCTCGGCCTTCGGACGCGCCATGGAAAGTGTGGACAGGGATGCCATGTGCCGGGCGCTCTATCCCGTGCTCCTGGCGCAAACCGGACAGGAAACAATGTCAGGTACCAGACTGGAGGCGGCTGTTTCCGCGTGTGCGGAAGGATATTCCTTCCCGACCAATCTGGACCGGGATCCGCCTGTAGGCGGGCTGGCGCCCGAGACACAGAAGCAGCTTTTCCTAAGGGCCCTGCAGGACAGAATGCCGGCAGCGGATTTCGAAGCAGCTCTTTTGGCCCGGGCGGAGCGCCGGCAAGCCTGAAGCTGATTTCAGCGCAGGGAAGCGTAGCCGCTGCCGAAGATTTCCCGCAGCAGTTTGCGCTTCATTGCCTCGGCGTAGTCGTCATAGCTGGCTGCAACCTCGACAAAGGCACCCGGACCCCTGATCACATGGGTCCGGTAGTAGCGCACCGGCGCTTCATCGGCTCCTGAAATCACCAGACCGTTGACCGTAACGTCCTGGAAATCGAAGGCCCTGTAGGCGCTTTCCGGGCCGAAACCGTCGTTGTTGATGCCATCACCGGCAACATCTATGACCTTACGAACACAAGGTGCAGGTGCCTTGCGCATCAGGGTTGCCGCATGGCCGAGTGCATAACCGAGGGCGGTTGGAAATTCGGTGTAGCCTCGTGGTGAGCGTCGCAGGGTTTCGGCCGCATTCGCAGCGCTTTGCGCATCGGAAAGATGGCTCCACCCAAGCTGGAGCAATTGCTGGTACCGGCCGCTCCACTCGAAACTGGTGACCCAGATCCCGCCAACGGCCTCGATGGCCTGAACGACATCCGGGTCTTTCAAGGCATCTGCCAGTCCGTTGAGCTGCAAGGTGTGTTCGCGCGCATCGACGCTGGCCGAACCGTCCATCGCCAGAACCAGCGACAGGGAACACGCGGCTGCAGGACCTGGCAGGAGCAGCAAGGAAAGAAAAGAGAAGAGACCAATGACCTGACGAAAAGTCTTGCGCGCCGCGCTTTGTCCGCGGTGGCAGTCGGTATGTGAGATCCAACAGCAGTCCGTCATGAACCCATTCTAGAGGATAGGGGCGACAAGGGAATGCTTTTACGACGCGCTTTTGGCTCAGAAACGATCATATTCTAGGCATAGAGCCGAGCGCAGCGGGCCAGCTGAAAGGGCGGGATCCAGCTGTTTCTGTTCCATACCGCAAATCGTTCCGGAAATGCCGCCAGTCATCAGGCAGGATGCGCAAAGGGGTGATATTGTTCGTCCGAGCCATGTTGCACTGCAAATTTTTTGGCTTAGGCTCTTGATCCTGCTGAAACATCTGGGCAGGGTTAGGGCATGTATGCATCCCATGGATTTCTGCGGTCGGACATTGGCGACGTCGATGTCGTTTATCACGACGGCATCTATCATCTGTTCCATCTGGTGCTGCCCAATCACGATTTCATCGCGCACGCCGTCAGCACGGACGGCATGACATGGCGCCGGGTCAAGAATGCACTTTTCGTCGGTGAACCGGGCGAATGGGATGATGACATGCTCTGGACGATGCATGTGACGCCCGATCCGGACCGGCAGGGCGAGTGGCGCATGTTCTACACCGGCCTTGCGCGGGCGGAATATGGCAGGGTGCAGCGGGTCGGGCTGGCACGGTCCAAGGATCTCTACACCTGGGAACGCTGCAATCACGGCAATTATCCCCTGCAGGTGCCGGGCCCGCTTTACGAGAGCACTGTAGACGAAGGCCGGAAGTGGGTCAGTTTCCGCGATCCGTTCTTCTATGTCGACGAAGACACAGGCGAACGCCTGCTGCTGGCCTCTGCCCGTGTCAAGGAAGGGCCGGTCATACGGCGCGGCTGCGTCGGGCTCGCCCGCGAGACCAAACCGGACAAATTCACGTTCGAGCCACCTCTTTATCGGCCCGGTCTTTATGACGACGTCGAGGTGCCGAACCTGTTTCGTCTCGACGGCCGCTATTACCTGATGGGATCGATCCGCGAAGACACCAAGATCCACTACTGGTACGCGGAGACGATTGAGGGCCCATACCAGAACTTCTTCGACAATGTGATCCTGCCGACGGGCAATTATGCAGGCCGTATTTGCCGGACCAGCGACCGTTTGCTTCTGTTCAATTTCTTTTCCAAGACGGAATACGTCTACGGGCGCGAGGTCGTGAAGAAGCTGTTGCCGCCGCCGAAGGAACTGGTGACGGACAGTGCCGGCAGGCTCAAGCTGAAATCGAATTCGGACTTCAACGATCTGGTGACGCATCGCCAGGTCGTGACTGCGTCCTACCAGTGCAAGGCACTGTATTCCAACACACACGCGTCGGCGATCGATCGGCCGGACGGGCTGCATCTGAGCTGCAAGAGCGGGTACGAAGCTTTCATGCTGCCGGGCAAGCATGAGGATTTCCGCCTCAAGGCACAGCTGATGCTGGAGGGACTGGGCAAAACCGGTCTTGTGCTGCGGATGAACGACGAGGGTGACGGTTATTACCTGTCTCTGGATCTCGTCAACGGCATTGCCCAGATGCGGGCTTGGGGGGCAAACCCGACACCTGAATTCGAACATGCCTTCCGCTACGAGCCGCTTCAGGAAGCGCATTTCAGGGGCAGCGATCATGGCCCCTGGCAGATCGAGGTTGTGGCGCACGGCCTTTACTTCGAGTTTTCCATCGACGGCTATGTGGTGCTGTCGCTGGTTGACGACAGTTTCATCGAAGGCGGTATCGGCTTCTACACGGAAAGCGCGGCCGTCTGCCTGAAGGACCTTGTTGTCGAAACACTGAGCCGTCCGGTAACGGAGCACACGGTCGAACCGGCATATTCCGTCACGCACAGGGCGCCCGATCAGGAAGGGGAGGGCCGGTGACCGGCGAGACGGGCAAGAGTGATACCTGGCTTCTGGTCAGCGACATCGATGACACCCTGACCGGTAACCGGACCGATCTGGAGCGACTTTGGCATCAGTTGAAGAACGCCAAGTCGCACCTGAAACTGGCTCTAAACTCCAGCCGACCGGCCGCCAGTGTCGACCAGACCCTTGCCGACTACTTCCCCGAAGGCTTCGAACCGGACGCGATTATCACCGGTTTGGGAACCGAAATCCGTCTGGACCGTTTCTTTCTGGAAAGCTGGCAAAGCCGGTTTATCGACTGGCCTGACGAGGAAGTTCGCAAAATCGTCCGGAAACTGGGGTATGATGCGCACGACGACAAGTTCCAGACGGACGGAAAGGCGAGCTTCGCCGTTCCGGGTAAAGACGGCGTGGACGCGATTCTTGCCGCACTCCGGGACGAGGGCATCCCGTTCAGGCACATCTATTCAGGGACCAGTGATCTGGACATTCTCGCCCCCGGCGCAGGCAAGGACGCTGCCATGCGCCATCTGGCAAGCCATCTTGGCATTCCGATGGAGCGAACGATCGCTGCCGGTGATTCCGGTAACGACCTTGCGCTGTTCGAAGCAGCGGGCAAGGCAATCGCGGTCGGCAATGCCCGCCAGGAACTTCTATCAACCCTGCCGCGGCACAAGACCTATCTGGCATCCGCCCACCATGCGGCCGGCGTGCTGGAAGGGCTGACGGTAATGGGCCTGCTGCCGCAATCGGCAGTCTGATCCGGCCTTTCGAGAGGCTGCTGCCTGCTGCAACGTCGGCGGGCCGATGAGCAAAAAGAGCAAAAGAACGCCTGGGTAGATGGAGATCAAGACACACGAACAAGGTAACGACACATGAACAAGCACAATATCGGTTCCCTTCTGATGATCTCGCTGCACGGTTACGTGGCCGGATCGCCGGAACTGGGTAAACCGGATACGGGCGGCCAGGTGGTCTTCGTACTGGAGCTGGCAAAACGGTTCGCGCGGCTCGGCTACAGGGTCGATGTCATGACGCGCCAGTTCGAAGACCAGCCGGCCGAGGATATCATCAATGAAAACCTGCGCGTCGTGCGCGTTCCTTTCGGAGGATCCGATTTCATCCGGAAGGAGGACATGCACGACTGGTACGGTGACTTCGTCACCAATGCGCTGGCGATGATCCGTCATCGCAAGTTGCATTATGACGTGATCAACTCTCATTACTGGGATGCAGGTGTCGCCGGCCAGAAAATCGCCGAGGAGCTGCAGGTTCCGCACATCCACACGCCGCACTCCCTCGGTTGGTGGAAAGAACACGACATGGTGGGAGCGGGTGAAGAAGAGATGGCCGGGTACCGCTTCAAGGAGCGGATCCAGAAGGAATTCGTTCTTTACCGCAACTGCGACCACATCATCGCGACGACCGAGCAGCAAACGGACCTGATCGTCGAGCAATACCAGCTGCCGCGTGAGCATATCACCATGATCCCGCCGGGCATCGACGAAGGCCGGTTTACGCCCGCAACACCGGATGTGGTCGCGGAAGCGCGCCGGAAGCACGATTTCAGGGAAACGGATATCTACGTCGTCGGCAGGGCAGCGGAAAACAAGGGCTATGACCTGATCATCGAAGCCTTGCCGAGCCTCCTGAAACTGCAGCCTGACGCACGCCTTGTGCTTGCCGCCGGTGCCAATTCGGACAGCGACAAGGCGCTGCTCGCGCAATGGAAGGAAGTCGCTTCTTCCCTGGGCGTGTCCGATGCCATCAGCTGGCGTGGGTATGTCGCGGATGAAGATCTGGCCGATTTCTATCGTGGTCCGGGCATCTTCGCACTTCCCTCCCGCTATGAGCCTTTCGGCATGACCGCCGTGGAAGCGATGGCCTGCGGAACGCCGACTGTGGTGACGATTCACGGTGGCCTGTTCGACCAGATCGAATTTGGCCGACATGCGCTGGTGGCCGATCCCAAGCGACCAGAAGAGTTTGCGGCCATGCTGAACATGCCGATGCAATACTCCTGGATGCGCGAAACCCTCTCGGTGGAGGGCGCTCGCTTCGCACGCCGCGTGTTCGGCTGGACAGGGATCGCCCGGCGGACGCTGCAGGTGTTCGAGCAGTTCAAGGGCCGTTACGACGACCTGCAGACGGACGAAGTGGCGCTGGGCTGACAAGGCGGCGGAAGCACGCCGCCGCAAGAAGGGCTGCTGAAGAAATCCAAACAACCGGTTCAGCTTGCGTTCAGGTGAAATTGATTACACCTTGCGCATGACCTCGTGAGCAGACCGGAATCGGACACGTGAAACAGATATTTGCCCTTTTGATCCTGACATTCGCCGTCATTGCGCCGGCGCAAGCCGCTTGTTTGTCCCAGTCGCAGGCCCGTGAAGCCGTGGCCAGCGGCAAGGCCGCCCCGCTTGGGGCGGTTGCAGGGCAGGCAGGCGGTGAAATCGTCAAGGCCCAGCTTTGCCAGCAGGGTGGGGGATACGTCTATCTGTTGTCGGTCCTAAAGGGTGGCAAGGTGACAACTGTCACAGTCAACGCCAACAGGTAATTGCTAGAAGCGACATCTTCCTGCCGGCTTTCGGTTGGTTGATCTGGTTCCGACTCCTTCAGTCATAAAGTTGAATTTCATGCGCATTCTTGTTGTCGAAGACGATACCGATCTGAACCGCCAGCTGGTGGCCGCCCTGGAAGAGGCCGGCTATGTGGTCGACAGTGCGACGGACGGCGAGGACGGGCATTTTCTTGGCGACACCGAGCCATATGACGCCGTGGTGCTTGACCTCGGCCTGCCGTCCCTCGACGGACTATCCGTTCTGGAAAACTGGCGCCGCGACGGGCGCACCATGCCGGTCCTCATCCTGACTGCGCGCGACCGCTGGTCGGACAAGGTTGCGGGGATCGACGCCGGTGCCGATGATTATGTTGCAAAGCCTTTCCACATGGAGGAAGTGCTTGCCCGTGTGCGTGCGCTTGTGCGCCGGGCCGCCGGGCATGCCTCCAACGAACTCACTTGCGGTGCAGTACGGCTGGATCTGAGATCCGGCCGGGTAACCGTGGACGGCAGTGCGGTCAAGCTGACTTCGCATGAATACCGGCTGCTGTCCTATCTGCTGCATCACCAGGGCAAGGTGATCTCCCGGACTGAATTGACCGAACATCTCTACGATCAGGATTTCGATCGCGATTCCAACACGGTGGAAGTCTTCGTCGGCCGTCTGCGCAAGAAAATCGGCTCGGACATGATCGAAACCATCCGAGGGCTCGGATACCGCCTGGGAGCGGCGAGTGACACCTGAGACCTCTGCCAACGGGGACGGCCGGCCCGTGAACCGGCCTCAGCGGTCGCTTGCCGCACGTCTGGTGTTCGTGGCGGCTGTATGGTCCACCATCGCGCTCGCCATCGCCGGGGTGTTCCTGGTGAGCCTTTATGAAAGAGCGAGCGAACGGGCGTTTGACGCCCAGCTCGAGGTTCATATCAAGGCACTGATTGCCGAAATGCTGGCAACCAATGCAGATGCCAGTGCTGACAAGGCAACCGCAACCCTGACTGCGCCGACCTACC
The DNA here is from genome assembly GCF_012273635.1 of Labrenzia sp. PO1. NCBI lineage: Bacteria > Pseudomonadati > Pseudomonadota > Alphaproteobacteria > Hyphomicrobiales > Stappiaceae > Labrenzia > Labrenzia sp. PO1. The sequence continues at coordinate 295,580 of NZ_JAAXCR010000006.1, read as the reverse complement.
GCGGCGATCCCCGGTTCTCCCTGCCACTGTCCGGCTGGTACTGGACGGTTCGACGCGCCGACAGCCCGTCGATCCTCTATGCATCGGAGTCGCTGGTGGGGGATCCGCTGAACACGCCGCCGATTGGACAGGACGACGCCAACGCCGGGTTCATCGTCGGGCCGACCGGTGATGAAATTCGCGTGCTCCAGCAGAGAATTACCGTTGAAGACGCGGCCTACGTGATTGCCGTCGGTGCTGCAACAGCAGGGTTCTGGGCGGATATCTTCGAGTTTGCGCGGCTTGTGGCCATCACGCTTTGCATTGTCGGTCTCGGGCTGATTCTGGCGATCTTCCTGCAGGTGAAATTCGGCTTGCGGCCACTTGCGCGCTTGCGTGCGTCGCTTTCGGCCGTTCGACAGGGCGAGGCCGAACGCATTGACGAGGCCCTGCCGCGCGAGATCGCGCCGCTGGCGGTGGAACTCAACGCGCTCATCGTGTCGAACAAGGAAATCGTCGAGCGGGCACGCACCCACGTCGGCAACCTTGCACACGGTCTGAAGACCCCACTGTCGGTCATTTCAAACGAGGCAAGGGCGTCCGGTGGTCCCTTGGCGGACAAGGTGTCCGAACAGGCATCGATCATGTCGACCCAGATCCAGCATCATCTGGAGCGGGCCCGCATGGCGGCGCAGCGGCGGGTCATCGGTGTTTCATGCGAGACCGAGCCGGTTCTTGCCCGTCTGATCCGGGCCATGGGCAAGATCTATCAGGACAAAGGCGTTGATGTCGGTTTCGCGCAGTCCGGTCAGATCCGCTTTCGAGGCGAAAGCCAGGACCTGGAAGAAATGAGCGGCAACCTGATCGACAATGCCTGCAAATGGGCAGGTTCGAAGGTGCGGGTTCAGGTGGCCCCGTTGAACGATCCGGCCACGAACCGGGACATGTTCACGATCACGGTCGAGGATGATGGGCCCGGACTGACGCCTGAACAGCGCGCCGAAGCCATCAAGCGTGGTCGGCGTCTGGATGAAACCGTGCCGGGAACAGGTCTTGGCCTGTCGATCGTGGCAGATCTCGCTGCCCTTTACGGCGGCACCTTCGATCTTGAAAGTTCCTCGCTCGGAGGCCTGAAGGCACGTCTGGTGCTGCCGGCACTCAGCAAGGAATAGGGGATTTACCAAACGTTCGCTTGGGCCGCCCTTGCGGGACTGTGATAGGATGTGATGCAAATAGCGGAAACAAAGACACGGTTGTGGCCAAGTTCGGCCACAAATTGAAAATAACACTGATTCATCGACCGGTTTGCGCCGGTTTCACGCCTTCTAGTGCAGTCGTTTTGCGCTAGCCTTTGGAAAATGGTCAGCAATCGGATTTCAGCTGCTTCTGGTTGAAATTCGAAGAACTTGGAGCTTTCAAGAATGCGTCTTCGCGGTGCCTCGTGTCTTGCTCTTGCCTTTGCTTTGGCAGGTTGCTCCATGACGTCCGGGTCGAGAGACAGCAACACTTGGGGGTCCTTTTTCGGTGACCCGAATGCGAATGTTTCCGGCTCGGAAGCGAATACGGCCATTTCGGTGCTGGTGAACAACGAGTTTGGGGACGCGCTTGAACCGTCTGACCGCAAGGCAGCCGAAGATGCCCAGAGCAGGGCCCTGCGCGCGCGGGGCCTTGGGGTTTCGGTTGCCTGGCAGAACGAGCGTACCGGCCGCAGCGGTCAGGTCCGTCCCGGACCGGTCTATTTCGTCAACGAGACCAGCTGCCGCGAGTTTACGCACGAGATGGTTCTCCAGGGCCGCACCTTGCAGGCGCGCGGCACGGCGTGTGAAACCGACCAGGGTGCCTGGCAGGTGATCGGCTGAACCAGCCGGCGCGGAAAGGGTTCAAAGGGAGACAGTGTTCTGCTGATGCTGTCCGAAGCCCTTTAAGTTCCCGGTATTTATTCTCAACACTTGCTTAAGTCTTCTAACGTTAAACTCGCGGTAACTAGGATCGCGATGTTGACGCTGTGAATGACATATTCGGACCAGCTTGAAACCAAAATCAAAACCTACTTGCGTAGTCTGAGCCCCAAGGCGGTTGAGGCTCTGGTCCGCAATTTGGAACGCGCCAAGGTTCAAAAACACGCTGATCCGCATATCCAGCTCGTTCTTGCCGCAGCCGTGGCACTCATTCGCAAACCGCAGCCGGTTGCACCGAGCATGCCGGGCGGCGCTCAGCGACGCAATCAGATCCAGCGGATGTTCTTCACGCCGCTGGATGATTTTCTGATCAACGAAATGCTGCCACAGCGGCAGGAGGGCCGAATCCAGCGAGGCATTCTCGACCGTGTCTGGAACTGGCTCGGTCGTGATGTCATGGCTGCCGACATTCGCCTTGTGCTGGAACAGGCCGGAAATTTTGCCGTTAGTGGTGAGCGTGTGGATGCCCTGGTGCAGGCTCTGCGCTCGCGTGCCGTGGACGCCATCGGCGACATGCTGCGCCGCGCGGAAACGTCCGACAAAGACAAGCGCCGAATGGCAATCGAACTTGGCGGCGAACGTGGTATCTCCGAAGTCAGGGACATCCAGAAGATCTTTGCGGCAGAACGTTGGCTGGTTCCGTTCCTGCAGAACATACCGGATCGCATCAACGAGCATCGGTTGAAGCAGGATACTGAGGTGCTGCGTCTCGTCGACAAATGCACCGCACGATTTCCCGACCATGTTCCGGTGATCGCCGCCGCGCTGGTGGACCGCTCGGACATGCCTTCGGCCTTGTGTGCCTTCGCCGGACGTCTGGCAGGTGACCCTGACCCCAAGGCAATTGCTCGTTCGCAGTTCGCACCATTTGTTGATGTGGTCATGAGCGAGGCCGAACGTCTGCAGATCCTGGCGTTCGAACATCGCAACAACAATCCGGACCCGGTGGCCTTTTCTCAGGCGCTGTCGGAGTACCACTTGTTGGTCCGCGGAGTTGAACGTGACATGGATCTGTCGGTCACCGGCAGGTGGCACAAACGTCTGGCGGAAACCAAACGCAGCATCTCCAGTGTCGTCACCCGGGAATTGAACAGCGCCCACAGCAGTGTGCGGCGCGCCCTGCAGGTGCCGAAATTCGACAAGGACGGCAAACTGCAGATCGACCAGATCGCGATTGATGACGCCGTGCGTACGTTGCGCGTGGTCGCAATGGTTCGGAACGCCTCCGAGACCTTCGCCGTCAACGAGATCGGCAAAAGTACACGCCAGGCAGTCGAACAGACACTTGAAATCCTGACCCGTTCTCTGATCACCGATCTTGGCAAATCCAAGGGACCTGCGCTGGAGGCACAGATTGCGGCAGCCGACGTCGCCATCATGCTGTCGGAGATCTATTTCGGCACGGATTACGCCGCGCAGCTGCGCCGCAGTCGGCAATCCGCCTATGCAAAAGCGAGCAAGAACGCGGCCGATGCCAGTTCCGGCCCCAGTCCGGAACGCAAACTTGTCGCCAATGCTCTTGGCCGGCGCTGACGGTTCCCGCTAGGCCCTCAATGTCGGCGTATTGCAAAGCCGGTTGCCGCAATGGTTTTGAAGGTCTGGCCTCATTCACCGATTTGTTTGCGCCGCGACCGCCGGTCACATCCCAGCCACCTTGCTTTTGTCCGCATTGAATTGTCTATAGTGCGGCCATGGTGTTCTGGATCCTGATTGCCCTGTTGACCGGGGTTGCGACATTGTCGGTACTTATTCCTCTATCGCGCACACGGCGCCATCAGGAGGATGCACCGGCGCGTGCGGACGAAGCGGTTTATCGCGAGCAGCTTGCGGCGATCGAGACGGAACTCGAACGGGGCCTGATAGACGCCGAAGCAGCCGAGGCAGCGCGAACGGAGATCGCGCGCCGTCTGCTTGCAGCCCACGACAGGGGCGACAGCAAAAAACAGGACGGCTCCAAGGGGGGAAGCTTCAAGCTTGCGCAGGGGTTGTCCCTGCTGGCGGTGCCAGCCTCAGCTTTCGGACTTTATCTTGTTCTTGGCTCTCCCGATCTTCCCGACCAGCCGTTGCTCAGCCGTCTGAGTGCACCGGCAGAAGAACAATCCGTCGATCTTCTGGTTGCCCGTGTTGAACGGCATCTGGCGGAAAATCCGGAAGATGGACAAGGCTGGGCAGTCATTGCTCCGGTCTACCTGTCGCTCGGTCAGCCTCAGGCTTCTGCGAAAGCCTATTCCAATGCAATCCGCATTCTCGGGCCGAACCAGGCCTGGCTCACCGATATGGGCGAAGCCCTGACAATTGCAAACCAGGGTCTGGTTACAGCCGATGCCCGTGCCGCTTTCGAGCAGGCCGTGTCGCTGGAACCCGCAGCCGTAAAGCCACGATTCTTTCTCGCACTGGCGCTTGGCCAGGAAGGCCGCAAGGAAGACGCGATTGCTGCTTGGCAGGCTCTCCTTCAGGGCGCTGATGAGACCCAAGCCTGGGTTGGGGCCGCACGCCAGGAAATGGCCCGGCTGACAGGCGGCGCACCGGTTGGCAACAGTTTGCCGGGACCGTCCCAGGAGGAGGTTTCTGCCGCCAGCGAAATGGCCGCGGATGACCGTCAGGCCATGATCGCCGGCATGGTTGCCGGCCTTGCCGAGCGTCTGTCCACGGAAGGTGGATCGGTGGATGAGTGGAACCGGCTGATCCGTGCCTATATGGTTCTGGGTAAGAAACAGGATGCGGAAAAGGCTCTTGAGGAGGCGCTGTCGGCATATGCGGACAAGCCGGAGGACTTGTCCATGATCAAGGACGCTGCCAGCCAGCTTGGTCTAACTGACGGTTGAGCGGCAGACCTGCCGCAGGCGGCGCAGTTGCGCCGGGGAATTGAAAATCGGACGCTTCGCTGATGACACGCAAACAAAGACGATTGACCCTTATCGGTTCGGCTGGCGCGGTTCTGGCCATTGCCCTGACGCTGATTCTGATCGCGCTGAGAAGCGAGATCGTGTTTTTCCAGAGCCCGACCGAAATCACCCAGAACGGCGTTGCGCCCGGGCAGCGGATCCGGCTCGGTGGCCTGGTCGAGGAAGGCTCGGTCGTGCGCTCCGACAATGCCGAAGTCAGCTTCCGTGTAACCGACACGGCCAATACGGTTGCCGTCACCTACAAGGGCATCCTGCCGGATCTGTTCCGGGAAGGGCAGGGCGTGGTGACCGAGGGGGTCGTCGGTTCGGACGGAGTTTTCGTTGCGGACAGTGTGCTGGCCAAGCACGATGAGAACTACATTCCCAAGGAAGTGGCCGAAGCGCTGAAGGCGCAGGGACACTGGCAAGGTGAAGAGGGCAACGCGAACTGATTGTTCGCAGTGCCGGTGAGGAAGAGGAACGGACATGATTGTCGAATTCGGACACTACGCACTTGTGCTGGCCTTCGCGCTGACACTTGTCCAATCCGTTCTGCCGATCTGGGGGGCGCTCCAGAAGGATGAACGCCTGATGGCGGTGGCGCCGCCGGTTTCGGTGATGCTCTTTCTCCTGGTCCTTCTGTCCTTTGTGGTGCTGACGGGCGCTTATCTCAATTCCGATTTCTCGGTGCTGAACGTTGTCGAGAACAGCCATTCGGCAAAACCCCTGCTCTACAAGTTCACCGGCGTATGGGGAAACCATGAAGGCTCTATGCTTCTGTGGGTGCTGATCCTGGTTTTCTTCGGTGCTCTTGTTGGCGTCTTCGGGGGCAACCTGCCGGCCGACCTGAGAGCGGTGACATTGTCCGTCCAGGGCTGGGTTACCGCGGGTTTTGTCCTGTTCCTGCTGGCAACGTCCAACCCTTTTACCCGGATTGCAAATCCTCCGCTGGAAGGGTCTGACCTGAACCCGATCCTGCAGGACATCGGCCTCGCCATTCACCCGCCTCTGCTTTACGTCGGGTATGTCGGCTTCTCCATCACCTTCTCCTTTGCGGTGGCTGCACTTATCCTCGGCCGTATCGATGCGGCCTGGGCACGATGGGTGCGGCCCTGGACATTGCTTGCCTGGTGCTTTCTCACGCTCGGCATCGCGATGGGCTCCTACTGGGCATACTACGAACTTGGCTGGGGTGGCTGGTGGTTCTGGGATCCGGTCGAAAATGCCAGCTTCATGCCCTGGCTTGCGGGCACGGCTCTGCTGCACTCGGCAATCGTCATGGAAAAGCGCGAGGCGCTGAAGGTCTGGACGGTACTGCTGGCGATCTTCACCTTTTCCCTGTCGCTTCTCGGCACCTTCCTGGTGCGTTCAGGCGTCCTGACTTCGGTTCATGCCTTTGCCACCGACCCGGCCCGCGGCGTCTTCATTCTCGGCCTTCTGTGCATCTTCATCGGCGGATCGCTCAGCCTTTACGCCTGGCGTGCACCGATGTTGAAGCAGGGAGGGCTGTTCGCACCCATCAGCCGGGAAGGCGGTCTGGTGCTGAACAACCTGTTCCTGACCGCTGCCTGTGCAGCCGTCTTTGTCGGCACGCTCTATCCGCTGGTGCTTGATGCCGTCACTGGCGAGAAGATTTCAGTCGGTGCACCCTTCTTCAACCTGACGTTCGGTCCCCTGATGGTGCCGCTGCTCCTGGCAGTGCCTTTCGGTCCGATCCTGTCCTGGAAACGGGCTGATCTTGGGGCGGCCTGCCAGCGGCTTTATGCGGCTTTCGGTCTTGCCCTGTTGCTGACACTGGTCACTTACTGGGCCTGGGGCATGGACAAGGTGCTGGCGCCGCTTGGTGTCGGGCTGGCGGTCTGGGTCATGGCGGGTGCAATTTCCGAAATCGTGACCCGTGTCAAATTCTTCGAAATAGGCTTCAAGCGCGGGTTTGCCCGTCTTGTTGGCCTGCCGGGATCTGCCTGGGGAACGGCCACTGCCCATTTCGGCATCGGCCTTACTGTGCTCGGCATTGTCACGGCTTCCGCGTTTCAGGAAGAACGTGTCCTCACAATGCGTCCGGGCGATGTTGTCGAACTTGCCGGATACCAGATGACCTTCGAAGGCGCCGCACCGCGCCGCGGTCCGAACTACACTGAAGAAGTCGGTCACTTCTCCATCCGTCAGGGCGGAACCCTGGTGGCCGAGCTTGACCCCTCCAAGCGCATTTACACGGCGCGCCAGATGCCGACAACGGAAGCCGGTATCTATACGACAGGGTTTTCGCAGGTCTATCTCTCGCTCGGTGAAGGGCGCGGCGATGGCGCTGTCGACGTGCGCGTATATTTCAAGCCGCTGATCACCCTGATCTGGATTGGCTGTGTGATCATGTCCCTCGGTGCGGTGTTCTCCATTGCCGACAGGCGGCTGCGCGTGGGGGCTCCGAAACCGGCCCGCAAACGTCAGCAAAGTGTGGCAGCGGCGGAGTGACCGGATGATACAGCGTCTATTCCTTGCCCTGCTGCTCTGTGTGAGCCTGCTTGCCGCACCGGCTCTTGCCGTTGCGCCCGACGAAGTTCTGGACGATCCGGTACTGGAAGGCCGTGCGCGCGCACTGTCAGCTGGACTGCGCTGCATGGTCTGTCAGAACCAGTCCATCGATGACAGCGACGCGCCGCTGGCCAAGGACCTGCGCGTCCTGGTACGCGAGCGACTGGTCGCCGGCGACAGTGACGAGCAGGTGATCGATTACCTTGTGTCCCGCTATGGCGAATTCGTACTGCTGAAGCCTCGCTTCGCCTGGCATACCATCGTTCTGTGGGCCGCGGGCCCCGTTGCCCTCATTGCGGGTCTGATTGCGATTGTTGCAGCCCTGCGCAAGCGTGCTCGCAATCGTGCTGCTGCTAATGATGTCTCCGCTCCCAAGCTGACCGCGGAAGAGGAGCGTAGGCTGCAGGCGCTGCTGGACAAGGCCGACTGACACTTCCGGCCGTTCGTTTTCGGTCTCACCAGCTGCATACCGTTCAAGATCTGCGGTCACTGTGTTCACACCAATGCGTGACTTGCATGACGGGCAGGTGTGCTTACCTGTGGCCGAGTGAACGCATGGAGGCAGAAGAATGGGACAGCACCCGCTGAAACTGAAGTTTGACGGCGCGCACGACGCAAGTCTGGCGGCCCGGTTGGATCTGCCGTCTGGCAAGATCAGGGCTTTCGCCCTGTTCGCGCACTGCTTTACCTGCTCCAAGGATATCGCTGCCGCCCGCCACGTTGCCAGTGCGCTCTCACAAGAGGGGATTGCCGTGCTCCGGTTCGATTTCACCGGCCTCGGCGGCAGCGGCGGCGATTTCGCCTCAACCGGATTTTCCTCCAACGTCGAAGACCTGAAGCGGGCGGCAGATTATCTGCGCCGCAACTATCAGGCTCCACAGCTCCTGATCGGCCATTCGCTCGGCGGGGCCGCGGTTCTGTCCGTTGCCGCCGACATTCCCGAAGTGCGGGCCGTCGTGACGATTGGCGCTCCCTCCGACGCGGATCACGTGATCCGAAGCTTCAAGGGAGTGGAAGAAACGATCCGCAAGCAGGGCGAAGGAGAAGTTTCTCTCGAAGGGCGCAACTTTACCATTCGCAAGGAGTTCCTGGACGATCTGGAAGCCCAGTCGGTTCGTGACAAGGTCGCGGGTCTCGGCAAGGCGCTTCTCGTGATGCATGCCCCGCTCGACGAGGTTGTCGGTATCGACAACGCCACCAGCATTTTCGTTGCCGCAAAGCATCCCAAGAGCTTCGTGTCGCTCGATACGGCCGACCATCTTCTTTCAAAGAGCCAGGACGCGGCCTATGCGGCACGTGTGATTGCCGGTTGGGTCGGGCGTTATCTCGATCCGGTAGCGGAACAGGCCGGCGACGAAGCGAAGGATGGTGTTGAGGTGGTGGAGACCGGCCAGGGCAAGTTTCAGGTCATGGTCACGAGCGGCGTACACCGGATGATTGCCGACGAACCCAAGGATGTCGGTGGGTTCGACAGCGGCCCGTCGCCCTATGGATATCTGTCCGCCGCACTCGGGGCCTGCACGGTCATGACGTTGCGCATGTATGCTGAACGCAAGGGGCTGGATATCGAACGGATCGGCACTCGTGTTCTGCACGGCAAGGTGCACGCGGCCGATTGTGAAGAGTGTTCGGAAAGCGTGAAGTCGCGGAACGGCAAGATCGACCGGTTCGAGCGCTTGATCACGCTGGAAGGCAACCTTGACGAAGCAACGCGGACCCGGCTTCTGGAGATCGCCGACAAATGTCCTGTTCATCGCACCCTGGAAGCGGGCGCTGCGGTGGTCTCGCGGGAAGTGTCGCCCGACAAAGCAGAGGCGTGATCTGACGGGAAGCGGGGAGGCGGCCTCAGGCCGCCTGGCCTTCCAGGGTCTGCAGACGGATCTTCATGAAGGACAGCAGACGGCGCGCGTCGCGGTCTGACAGCGACTGGTAGTCGTTCGCCCAGTTTTCCGCCGTCGACTGCGGCTGCTTGTTGTGCATCGCCCGGGCCTTGCACAGCGCATTGTAGTCCGCGTTTTCCACTCCCATGGCACGGCACAGAACCGCCACACCGGTGGAATCGTAACGCACCATGACATTGGTGACGTATTTCTGCTCCAGCCCGGCCATTTCCGCCAGCAGGAAGCAGATGTCGAACAGGTTGTTGGACAGCGACAGCTGCGTGATCGCCTTGCTGAGCGAACGTTGCCCGGCCCGAATTTCCTTCAAGGTGACCTTCGCATTGATACGGGTCGCCTTGCGTTCCAGCTTCGAGCTGGCAACAACCTTGCTGGCCTTGTGGAAGAGATCCTGGATCAGGGTTTCGTTTTCCTTGCGCAGCTGGCGGATCTTCGCCTGCTGAGCCTCAGGCATCTGGTTGATCAGTTTGTCGTAGTCGGACTCGGTAATGTCCGCGCGCTCCATCATGGCGTCGCGGATTTTCTCGTCCTTTTCCGCCAGCTTGATCAGCAGGCGAGAGCCCCATTCGGAAAACTCCGCACCGGAGTTGGCAGCAACAGATTGTTTGACCGGGTTCTCGCCGCGTTCCAGCAGGACATCGGTGACATTGGCCTCAAGATGCTGGCGTTTCGAGATCGCCAGCAGGTGCCCCTGGCCCATGGTCTTGGCCAGCCGCAGGATATCCTCGGTCTTGAGCGCATTGGAGGACGTCAGCATCGGCCTGGCGATGTCGATCTCTTCTCGGGCAAGCTCATAGGCGACCTTGTTGGACGTGTCGTCTATCGGCGCCAGCTGTTCGGATATCGCTTTCTTCTGTTCAGGCTCCATGGTGGGAAGCATGCTTTCCAGCACCGTGTTGAACAGGGCGATTTCTTCTGTCTGGTAGCTGTTCGCGCCACGCACAAAAAGCTCGGTAACGTGTTCCACCAGTTGGTGGCGTTTTTCCGGGGTGCTTTCCTGAGCGAGATTGAGAAGGTCGTTGAGCATATTTTAGCTGTCCGTTTTTCTTGCAACAGGACTACCGCAGAGACAGTTTACAACTGTCTAAAGCGCAGGATAAAAAAAGGATAAATCTATCGCGCCATCCGTATTAATTACAGGATAAGACTGACATTTTGCGCGCTTATGCGTGCCTCAAGCGTGTTTACTTTATTCGATAAAGTCTCTGGGAGACCCCGCACGGATTTGCACTAGGTAACTACTGGTTGAAGAAAGTGTCATTTTCCCTGTTCAACTTCCAAAGGCCCGGTGTCCAGAACGACCTTGTCCATTGGCACATCCCAGGGCATTGGAAAGATGGAGTTGAGACTGCAGAACGCGAACCCGATCCCGATGGTCAGCGGTTTGGCCGGCAGCGATGCCAGCGTGCGGTCGTAGTAGCCGCCACCATTGCCGAGGCGGTAAAAGTGGGCGTCGACACCAACCAGGGGCGCGATCACGACCTCGGGCACCTGCGATGAACCTTCTTCGGGAACGGGAATGTTCCAGAGGCCTCGCACCATCTTGCAGCCTGGCTGCCACGGGCGAAAGACCAGCGGGGTCTGCTTTTCGAGAACGACGGGTAGAAGAACTGTCCTGCCCGAGTTGCAAAGCTCCTGCATCAGGGGGCGAAGGTCCGGTTCTCCACGGATTGGCCAGTAGAGCGAGATCCTCTGATAGTCGACTGCTTCAAGGACGGGGCGAAGCTGATCGATCAGCGCAGCGGTCTTTGCCGCCCGCTCCGTGCTGGTCAGTCCCTTTCGCTTTTCATAGAGGCGGCTGCGCTCAGATTTGCGGAACCGGCTGACATCGCGAAAGGTTTCCTGATCTACGACAAATCCGCCCACCAGCATGTCGGCGTAGCAGACAGGGTCTCCCGGCAGGTCGTCATCTTGGCTCATTCAGGAAAATTCCCTTCGCGTCCCTGTGCTTTTACCGCGTCAGGCGGCCTTTCTGTCCGTTGCGGGCCAGACCAGGGCCTCAAGCAGGAGTGAACGGGTCAGAAAACCTTCGAACACTCCCTCCTGGCATACCGGAACATGATCCAGATTATCGCGAACCATCACATGCAGGGCATCACCAAGCGGCAGAGTGCCGTCGAAAGACGTCACCGGAGCATGCAGGAGGTCGCGAGCGAGGGGAGGGGCGAAGTTCGATCCGTCACCGAAGCCTTTGCTCAGGACGCGTAGCAGGTCGCGCTGGTTGATGAGACCGGCAAGATGGCCGTCAGCATTCACGACTGCGACTTTGGATGTTTCGGACTGCTGCAGTTTGCTGAGGATTTCCTGTAGAGACGCGTCTGGAGCTACATGAAGGTGTTCCAGGGCGATCGCATCTGCACAGGCTACCCCTTCGAAGGGAGGCTGTATCAACTCTGCCTCGACAGCGGCCACAAGCCGGGCAAGATCGACAGCACCGAGGTTGGTCGACTGGTGAAATTTCGACAGCAGGTCCGACAGATTTTCCTCGGTCAGGCCAAGCCGCCGCATTGGTGGTGGCCCGCTTTGCGAAAGGCTTGTCCGGAACGGATATTTCCGACCGGAGAAACGATGAAACACAAGGCCGGATGCCACCAGTACACAAGTCATCACGGCTGTATTGAAGACGATCATCAGCGCGCCTGTTTCTGTCAGAAGCTCAGGCGACAAGCCAATCAGCAAGGCGACAGCTCCGCCAGGCGGATGCAGAGCCCGGCCGAGCATCATTGCGGCAAACGCAAGCGCGACAGCCAGAACCGGCGCGGTTTCCAACGGCAGCAAGGCAAGCGCCACCACACCACACACCGCCGACAAGGTGTTTCCCAGAATTGCGGACCAAGGCTGTGCAAGCGGGCTGTTTGGTACGGCAAACACCAGTACGGCAGACGCACCAAGAGGCGCCATCAGAAACAGCGGCAGGCCGCCATATGCATGCATCAACCACACCATCAGGGCGCATGCGCCGATACCGACAGCGCCGCCCGCCATGGCCAGAAACGCTTCGGTTGGTTGCGGCCAAGGCAACGCCGGGGCGAACGCGGTTCTGAAGGTCGGTTTGGGATCGATGTGCATGAAGTCGCCTGAAAAATATGCAATTGCACAAGTTCTAGGCGAAAAATCCGAAATTGACTTGGATTTTGAAACTCAATTTTCGCCCTGTCGCGAAACGGATTTTCGCACTTGGGCCGGTGGCGATCAGGCAGCCTGCTCGTGTTTGGCTGCTTTCAGCCTGATTTTCATGAGCGCCAGAAGCCGGCGGGCATCGGTGTCATCGAGCATGTGGTAGTTCGTCAGCCACTTGCTGCCGGTGCTTTCTGGAAACTTCAGATGCTTGCATCGTTCCTTGCACACGGCCTGGAATTCCATTGCACCGATGCCGGTCGCCCGGCAGACGGTGGCGATGCCGGTGGAATCGAACCGGACCATGAGATTGTGGACATATTTCATGTCGAGGCCGGAGAAGAACGAGAGCAAGGCGACCGCATCGAGAAGATTGTGTTCCTGGGCCAGCTGGTAGACCGCCTTGTTCAGGGTCGTCTTGCCGAGACGGATGCCCATCAGCCACGCCTTCGGGCTGATCTTGGATTGCTTTTTCACCAGTTCCGCACCGGCAGCGACTTCACCGTCGTCACGGAACAGATCTTCCAGCAGCTCCTCGTTCGACTTGCGCAAGTGCCGGATGCGATCACCAAGCTGCTTGGGCATGTCCTTCACCAGGCTTTCGAACACCGGCATGGTGATCTCGGCGCCGAGGTTGGCGGCCAGCGTATGTTTGACATCCCTGCTGCCGCGCTTGATCAGGATATTGCTGATATCGTTGCTGACGTGGTCGCGCTTGGCGAGGGCCAGAAGGTAACCCTGGTCCTTGGTTTCCGCGATCTTGCGCAGATCTTCCTCGCGAAGCGACTTGGAGCGTTCCAGCACTGCCTGGGCCACAGGCAGGTCGTCGCCGGCCATTGCCGCGGCAAGCTTGGAGGACATTGACGGCACATCTGCAAGACGTTCGGACATCTTGCGCTTGGCGTCGTGAGCAAGGGAATCGTAGACGCCCTCGAGCATGTTGTTCAGAAGATGCGTCTCTTCGGAGCCGGGGTCGTCTGCGCGGGCAACAAGCAGGCCTGTCACGTGCTCGGCAAGCTCGTGTTTTTTCTCTGAAGAACTGTCCCTGGCAAGCTTAAGAAGCGAGTCGCTCATGTCCGTACCCTATCGGCATAAGTTTCGCCAAATTTCCTTTATAACCTGTGAAAACCACCAAGTGCTTTGTTGCAATAAGGTGATTTCGGCACTGTTGACCTGCAGGCACCGATGGGTCATTCCACGCGCATGAACGCAACCTTGATGCCGATCCTCTATTCTTTCCGCCGCTGCCCCTATGCCATCAGGGCAAGGCTCTCGATTGCCGCAAGTGGCGAGCAGGTCGAATTGCGGGAAATCGTCCTGAGGGACAAGGCACCCGAATTTCTGGAAACTTCTCCTTCGGCAACGGTACCCTGCCTGAAGACCGGTGAAACGGTGATCGATGAAAGCCTCGACATCATGCTCTGGGCGCTTGACCGGTCCGACCCGGAAAACTGGCTGAAGCCGGAAAAAGGCGATCTCGATGCCATGCTGGAATTGATCGGCGTTTGCGATGGCCCGTTCAAAAGCCATCTGGATCGCTACAAGTACGATACGAGATATCCGGACACTGACAGGGAAACAGAGCAAGCCGGTGCTGCGGAGTTCCTTTGGCATCTGGACAGCCGTCTCGCCGCTACGCCCTGGCTTTTCGGCGGCAAGGCCTCGCTGGCCGACTTTGCGATCCTGCCGTTCGTTCGTCAGTTCGCCAACTCGGACCGCATCTGGTTCGACAGCCAGGAGTGGACGTCGCTGAGCGCCTGGCTGGAAGCCTTCGAAGTGTCGTCCCGGTTCCAATCCGTGATGCCGAAATGGAACCGATGGCAGGCGGGAGATACGCCGGTCGTCTTCCCCTGACAGGCGAATCAAATCCGTCGTAACGCGACGCAGAGAACACTCTGCCTGGGTCGCTGGCCGGCTGTTTCCTGCTTCCTGCACTCGGTTTTCAGTTCTGTGCATGTTCGGGACGGAAAAAACCGTTGCCACTTGTGCCCCGATCGTGGCGGTTTTCCTCACGTTTTCTGTCATTTCTTCCAACCTTACAAAACCGTAATGCCGCCGACAGGCGCCTGTAAGACTGGTTCACCTACTTTCACTTTCGAACCTGGAGCGCTTTCCCCGCAAGCAGTCCAGGAAATGGTTTTCAAACCTTATCTCGAAAGAGGAAGACAACATGCAAAACAGTCGCTCAGTTTCTCCCCTGCGCTCCCGTCGCGCCAAACTGCTGGCAGGCGTCGTCGCGCTCGGCGCAGCCGGACTTCTGACGGCACAGACCATTGTTCCGAGCCAGTTGGCTCTGGCTGATGCTGTCCGTGTCGATACCGCGGCTCCGCTGGACTTCTCCCACGTCGTCACTGCCGTCAGCCCGGCCGTTGTCAGCGTTCAGGTCAAGCAGGCCGCAGAACCGCGCATGATGAACTTCGGTGGCGGCAACGACAATTTCGAAGACTTCTTCAAGGGCCTGCCTGATGGCCATCCGTTCCAGCGCTTCTTCCGCGAGTTCGGCGGCAAGGGTGGCGGTGACCAGCAACAAAATCAGCGCCGTGCCCCGCGCCAGTATGGCATTTCCCAGGGCTCCGGCTTCTTCATCTCTGATGACGGTTACCTCGTCACCAACCATCACGTGATCGAAAACGGGACCGAGTTCACCGTGATCGACCGTGACGGCAAGGAATATGATGCCAAGCTCATCGGCGCCGACAAACGGACGGATCTGGCCCTTCTGAAAGTCGAAAGCGACGAAACGTTCACCTATGTCGATTTCGCCAAGGAAGCACCGCAGGTCGGCGAATGGACTGTCGCTATCGGTAATCCGTTCGGTCTCGGCGGCTCCGTCACGGCGGGTATCGTCTCGGCACGTGGCCGTGACATCGGCGCCGGTCCTTATGACGACTTCATCCAGATCGATGCTCCGGTCAACCGTGGCAACTCCGGTGGTCCGGCCTTCAACATGCATGGCGAAGTCATCGGTGTGAATGCGGCGATCTTCTCGCCGTCCGGTGGCAACGTCGGTATCGCCTTCGCAATTCCGGCTTCGACCGCGCAGGATGTCATCATGGAGCTGAAGGACGACGGTACCGTCGTTCGCGGCTGGTTGGGCGTTCAGATTCAGAACGTCACGGATGACATCGCGGAGAGCCTTGGCCTCGAAGAGGCCCGCGGCGCCATCGTCGCGGAAGCGCAGGAAAACAGCCCGGCACAGAAGGCTGGCCTGCGCTCGGGCGACACCATCCTTGCCGTTGACGGCACTGAAGTGAAGGGCCCGCGCGAGCTGTCCAAGATCATTGCGGCTTACGAGCCCGACAGCCAGGTGGACATCACGGTCTGGCGTGACGGCCAGAAAGAGGACGTCACCGTGACACTGGGCCGCCTGCAGGATCAGGAACAGGTTGCAGCCGTTCAGCCGGAGGCCGGTGAAAGCAAGACCAGCCTGGATGATCTCGGCCTGGTCCTGACGACGAAAGCCGAAGCTGGCCTGGAAGGTGACGGCGTGGTTATTGCCGAAATCGACCCGGAAAGCCCGGCAGCCGAAAAGCGCCTCAACACCGGTGACGTGATCCTGGAAGTGGCTGGCATGAAGGTCAACAGCCCGTCCGATGTGCTGAAGGCGCTGGACAAGGCGGAAAAGGATGGCCGCAAGGCGGTTCTCTTCCGGGTTGAAAGCAACAACACGACACGGTTCGTGGCCCTGCCCATGAACCTCGCCTGATCAGGGGCCGGTTCTGCCCCGAACCGGACCTGTGAGGCAAGACCGGCCTGCCCTCTGCCCCCAAACCCCGACGGGCCGGTCATTGCCAAGGGTTTATCTGCTAAACCCTGACTGACTGGCGGCGGCGACTCTCACATCCATCGCCGCCGTCAGCCATTTTCTTTAGGGCCAACTCAAGCTAAAAGGATGAGATGTTGAGGATTCTTGTCATTGAAGACGACCCGGAAGCTGCAAGCTACCTCGTCAAGGGTTTGAGTGAACTGGGCCACACCGCCGACCAGGCTGCCGATGGGCGGACCGGGCTGGATATGGCCCTCGACAGGGACTACGACATCCTCATTGTTGACCGCATGCTGCCGAAGATGGACGGCCTTTCGGTCATTCAGGACCTGCGCCGGGAAGGCAACCACACGCCGGTGCTGATCCTCTCGGCGCTCGGTCAGGTCGATGACCGCGTCAAGGGCCTGAAGGCCGGTGGCGATGACTATCTGCCCAAGCCTTACGCCTTTACCGAACTTCAAGCCCGCATAGAGGCACTGGCACGACGCCCCAAGTCGGCCAGCCAGATTGAAACCACCTATACCGTCGGTGACCTGACGCTGGACCGGATGGCGCATTCGTGCCGCCGCGGCGAAACGGAAATCCCGCTGCAGCCGCGTGAATTCCGCCTTCTGGAATATCTCATGCAGAACGCCGGTCAGGTTGTGACCCGTACGATGTTGCTCGAAAACGTCTGGGAATATCACTTCGATCCGCAGACCAACGTGATCGACGTCCATATCTCCCGTCTGCGCGGCAAGATCGACAAGGGTTTCGAAACACCACTTCTGCACACCATCCGGGGTGCCGGATATACGATCCGTGACGCGGCTCACTAGGTTTACCAGAACCACAGCCTTCAAGCTGTCGCTGCTCTACATTGCCGTCTTCACGGTGATGTCCGGTGTGCTGCTGTTCTATATTGCGGACAACACGGACAACCTGATGTCCGAGCAGGTGGTTCAATCCGTCGATTCAGAACTGAAAACACTTGCCGACGTCTATGTGCGCGGCGGTGTTCGCGATCTTGTCGAAACCATCGACAGGCGCTCCCGCCACCCGGATGCCAGCCTTTATCTCCTCGTCGATTTTGCCGGCAATGCGCTTGTCGGGAATATTGCCCGCCTGCCGACCACCGTTCTCGAAGAGGCCGATGGTGGATTGCGCCGGGTTCGTTACACGCGCCTTGGCCAGGATGCAGAGGACGTAGAGCGGCAGGCCATGGTGCGCACGTTTGAGCTTCGCGGCGGCTTCCGTCTGCTGGTTGGGCGTGACCTGGGCGACCAGCTCAGGTTCTCCAACCTTCTGGCCAACGCCTTGCGCCTGTGGCTGGTCGTCGTGGTGGTCATGGCCGCGATCACCTGGTTGTTTGTCAGCCGCAGGGTGATGAAGCGCATCGACGAGATTTCCGCCACCAGTCGCACGATCATGCAGGGCGAGCTCTCCGGCCGTCTGCCCGTTGCGGGCAATGACGACGAATTCGATCGTCTGGCGATCAATCTCAACACGATGCTCGACCGGATCGAACTGCTGATGCAGTCGATGAAGGATGTGACAGACAACATCGCCCATGACCTGAAGACACCACTGACGCGCCTGCAGACCCGGATCGAAAATGCCTTGCGGGAAGCCAAGGGGGAGGAGGGCTACCGCGGCGCCCTGGAAGCGACACTGGAGGAATCCGACCAGCTCCTGAGGATATTCAACGCGCTGCTGCGTATTGCGCGTGTTGAATCCATGGCACCGGCCTCCGTCATGGAGCCGACCGATCTCAACAAGCTGGTTGCCGAGGTTGCCGAACTTTACGAGCCGTTGGTTGAAGATGAGGGCGGCAAGCTTGAAACCGATTTGCCCGAAGGGTTGAAGGCAGACTGTAATCGCGACCTCATCAGCCAGGTACTGGTGAATCTCATTGAGAATGCACTGAAATACGGTCGTCCTGAAACTGGCGACCTGCTTATTCGCCTTGGCGGGCGGGAGGAGGACGGCCGCATCGTCCTCAGCGTCACCGACAATGGTCCCGGCATTCCGGAAAAGGACCAGGACCGGGTGAAGGAACGTTTCGTTCGGCTGGAGGAAAGCCGTTCCGAACCTGGAACAGGCCTTGGATTGAGTCTTGTCAAGGCGGTTGCCCGCTTGCATGGCGGAGACTTGCGCTTCATGAATGAGGACCCGGGGCTGAGCGCCCGGATCGATCTCAAGCCGGTGAAACCGGACAGCAGCAGGAGCGGGCATGAACAAGGCGGCACAGCCGGGCAAACGGGAGACGGGAACTGACCAGGACGGTGGCGCGGGCGTTCTGGCCGACCGGATCGCGGTGGTCCCAACGGCACCGGATCCCGATCATGCAGCCCTGTTCCTGAAAGATCTTCTGGCTCATGCCGAAGCCGGTGAGGCCCTCAACGCTCTTCTGCACGAAAAACCGGACCTGGAAGGTTTCCTGATCGGGGTTATTGGAAACTCGCCCTATCTGCGCGATCTGATGCTCGCCGATCCACCGCGTCTCCTTCGCTTGCTGCAGGAAGCGCCGGAAAGCCGTCTTGAAAACCTGCTGTCTGCCGCCCGTGAAGCGCGGGCGGAGGACGAGGCCGGTATCATGCGGACCTTGCGCCACTTCAAACACGATCTCGCCTTGACGCTCGGCCTCGCCGATATCTCAGGTGCGATCGGTCTGAACCGCGTTACCGGTGCCCTGGCCGGGTTTGCCGACGCCGCGCTGACGGCGGCAATCAGGTTCTGCCTCGGCGATCTGGTCCGTCTGAACAAGTTCGCACCGCATGACCTGGAGAAGCCGGAAGTCGATAGCGGCCTCATCGTCCTTGCCATGGGCAAGCACGGCGCAAATGAGCTGAACTATTCGTCCGATATCGATCTGATCGTTCTTTACGACCCGGCCAAGGCGCCCATGGCGGGAACAGCGGAAGCTCCGGTGGAATTCGTTCGGCTGACGCGGCGCCTGGTCAAGATCATGCAGGATCGGACCGCGGACGGTTACGTCTTCCGTACGGATCTTCGCCTGCGCCCCGATCCCGGTGCGACCCCACTTGCCATGTCGGTGCCTGCTGCGCTGGTCTATTACGAATCCCTCGGGCAGAACTGGGAACGGGCGGCGCTGATCAAGGCGCGGCCCTGCGCGGGCGACATTCCCGCCGGCGAATCCTTCCTGCATGAAATCGTGCCGTTCATCTGGCGCAAGTACCTGGACTTTGCAGCAATTGCTGACGTTCAGTCGATCAAGCGCCAGATCCATATGCACAAGGGCCACGGGGCCATTGCGGTTGCCGGACATAACGTCAAACTCGGCCGTGGCGGCATCCGGGAAGTGGAGTTCTTCGTCCAGACCCAGCAGCTGATCGCGGGTGGCCGCAACCCGGCCCTTCGCGGACGTCGCACACTCGACATGCTGGACGCTCTGGTGGATGCAGACTGGATCAAGGGCAAGACACGCGACGAAATGGCCGCCGCCTACCGGTTCCTGCGCAATGTCGAGCATCGCATCCAGATGCTGAACGACGAGCAGACCCAGCTTCTGCCGAAGGATGAAGACGGCATGAAGCGGGTTTCCGCGCTGATGGGCTACGACACGCTTGCAGCCTTTGAAACGGCACTGCTCGACCACTTGCGAACGGTTCAGCACCACTATGCCGAACTGTTCGAAGATGAACCGGCACTGTCGTCCGAGCTGGGCAATCTGGTCTTTACCGGCGATGACCACGATCCCGGGACCCTGGAGACGCTTGCCGGTCTTGGTTTCAAGCAGCCCGCGGAAGCTGCCGCGATCGTCAAGTCCTGGCATTTCGGCCGCTATCCGTGCACCCGTTCGACCAAGGCGCGGGAGCGGCTGACCGAAATGCATCCTGCGCTTCTCAGTGCGCTGGCGGCCACGGACAATGCGGACGCTGCCCTGCGGGCGTTCGACAACTTTCTGGCCAAGCTGCCGGCGGGCGTGCAGCTGTTCTCGCTGCTGCGGTCCAATCCACAGCTCCTGACGTTGCTGGCAACCACCATGGGCGCTGCGCCACGCATGGCCGAAACGGTCTCCAAGCGGGTTCATGTGTTGGATGCAGTCCTCGATCCGGCGTTTTTCGGCGCCATGCCGAGCGTCGAGGAGTTCCGCGCCGGGCTCGACAGAACCCTGTCTCAGGCCCGCTTTTATGAGGAAGCACTGGACAGGGCGCGGATATTTACCCAGGAGCAGCAGTTCCTGATCGGCTTGCGGATGATTTCAGATACCTTGTCCGCCGACCGGGTAGGGTTTGCACTGGCACGGCTGGCCGAAGTTGTCGTCGACCGGATCCTGAAGCAGGTGATCGTGCATGTCGGCGAAAGCAACGGCACGGTGCCGGGGGGCAATATCGCGGTCCTGGCCATGGGCAAGCTTGGGGGGCGCGAAATGACGGCAGCCTCCGATCTGGACCTGATCCTGCTTTACGAAGCTCCGGAAGACGTCAAGCAGTCTGATGGAAAGCGGCCTTTGGCAATCACCCAGTATTACACCCGTCTGACCCAGCGGCTGGTCACGGCCCTCAGCGCACCGACGGCCGAAGGCTCGCTTTACGAGGTTGATTTCCGGCTTCGTCCGTCCGGCAATGCAGGTCCGCTCGCGACCAATCTGGACGGCTTCATAGCCTATCAGCAGAAAGAGGCCTGGACCTGGGAGCATATGGCTTTGACGCGTGGACGGGTGATTGCGTCCACGACGCCTGAGTTCAAACAGAAGATTGTCGACAGCATCTGTGGCACGTTGGTGCAGACGCGTGATCTGACGAAGCTGGCCGACGATGTTCGCACCATGCGTGCCCGGATCGAGAAGGAAAAAGGCACCAAGGATGTCTGGGATCTGAAACAGGTGGCCGGCGGTCTGGTCGATATCGAGTTTCTTGCCCAGTTTCTGCAGCTTGCACACGCTCAGGAAAACCCGGAAATCCTGGCGCAAAGCACGGAACAGGCTTTGGAACTGGCCCGCGACGCCGGCTTCCTCACGCTGGGCGACGCCGGGCTGTTGCTGGAAGCTCTCAGGCTTTACCACCGACTGACCCAGGTGTTGCGGCTGGCTCTTTCCGGCAAGTTCGTGCCGGCAGAAGCACCCCGCGGGGTGCTGGATCTCCTGGTTCAGGCCTCCGGCAGTCCGACTTTCACCCGGTTGGAAGCAGAGCTCGCAGACCTTCAGGTGAAGGTGCGCGAGACGTTTGTGCGGCTGATTGGCGAGGTTGAAACGGTCAACACTTGACCCGGATTGCCAAGCTGTTTCCATTGGGATAGGGAAGGACCGCACCGGCGGCCGATTTCAAATCATTCGCGCTCTCTTGAGCGAACCCTTTCCCATACTCTGAGAAACCTCATGACTTATTCATTCGACGAAACGGTCCGTCGTCCGGACCGGAGCGACCGTATTGCGCTGGCTGGCAGCCGTGTGTTTGCCTGGTCTGAATGGGGCCCGGTGACAGGCACGCCGGTTCTGTTTCTGACAGGCGCCGGCATGGCCGGCACACTCGGCTTTGGCCTGGAACATCTCGAAAAGCTAAACCTTCGATTGATTGCACCGGACAGGCCGGGCCTCGGCGCTTCATCGCCCGATCCTGACAAGTCACTGGCAAGTGTCGCGCGTGACGTTGGCGAACTTGTTGCGAACCTTGGCCTTGTCGGCATCCCAGTGGTCGCCTTTTCGCAAGGAGCGCCTTTCGCTTTCGCCGCTGCAGCGTCGGGATCTGCAAGCTCCCTTGCGATCGTCTCCGGCCAGGATGAACTCTACCGTCCGGAATTCGCGGATGGTTTGCCGGATCAGGTGAGGGATATGACCCGGCATGCACAGGAAGACCCCGCAGGGTTTTCTGCCATGCTTGAAGGCTTCGCCGAGCCGGATGGCTTCTACGACCTGGTACTGTCGATGAGCTCACCGGAAGACAGGTCGGTGTATGGCGTCGAACCTTTCGCCGCGGCCTACAGGCACGCCCTTCGGGAAGGTTTCAGGCAGGGACCGAAAGGATATGTCCTTGATACGCTCGCAGCGCTCAGGCCCTGGTGTATCGACCTTGGCATGATCAACTGCCCGGTCTCGCTCTGGTACGGCGGCAAGGATGGCAGCCCGGTTCATTCACCGGACTTCGGTCTTTCGCTCGCAGGCAGATTGCCCAATGCAAGTCGCCGGTTTTTTCCGGAGGAAGGCGGCGCATTGCTCTGGACCCGTTCGCTCGACATCCTGAGTGAACTGGCAACAACAAGCGGCAACGACTGATCTGCTGTGCTTTAGGGCTACGGACAACCTGGCTCGCCTGGAGGGTAAAACTCTTCAGGCGGCTTCCTTGTCGGCAAGCGGCAAGGTGAAGCTGACAGTGGTGCCTTTCTTGACTTCCGACTTGATTACCAGCGCTCCGCCATGAAGTTCAACCAGCGAGCGGGCGATGGCTAGTCCGAGGCCCGAGCCCTGGTGGGTCTTGGTGAACTGGTTTTCCACCTGCACGAAGGGTTGAGCAAGGCGTTCTATATCGCGCTCCGAAATTCCGATGCCTGTGTCGATCACTTCGAAATGCAGCTTGTCTCCGCGCGGCCGTGCCCTGAGCGTAACGGTGCCATTGTCCGGCGTGAACTTCACCGCATTGGCCAGCAGGTTCAGCAGGATCTGTTTGAGCGCCCGCTTGTCTGCGTGCACCGAGACGTTTTCAACGACATCCGTGGTGACGGTGATGTTCTTCTCGGTTGCAGCTCCCGTGACGATCCGGCTGGCATCTTCGGCCGATTCCGAAGCATTGACCGTTTCGGTCTCGATACTCATGCGACCGGCTTCGATCTTGGACATATCGAGAATGTCGTTGATCACGTTCAGCAGGTAAGTGCCGGAAGAATAGATATCCTTGCAGTAGTCGGAATACCTGTCGGTGCCGACGGGGCCGAACATTTCCTGCGTCATGATGTCGGAGAAGCCGATGATGGCGTTGAGCGGCGTTCTCAGTTCATGAGAAATATTGGCCAGGAATTCGGACTTGGCCTTGTTGGCGGCTTCCGCCCGGGTTTTCTCTTCCTGGTACTTCTCTGCCATTTCCACCAGCTGCCGGGCCTGAACCTCAAGGGTCTGACGGGACTTCTGGAGGTCGGAAACGGTTGCCCTCAACCGCTTTTCGGAGTCGATCAGCTTTTCTTCGTGTTTCTTGAGCGGGGTAATGTCGGTCCCGACAGACACGAAACCGCCGTCCTTGGTGCGCCGCTCGGAAATCTGCAGCCAGCGACCGTCTTCCAGTTGCGCTTCGTAGGAGCCGTCAGGAGCACCGCCACGCTGGCGAAGAGTGACCGGTTGCGGTGCTACTTCGGCATTGGAGGCAGCTGCCATCACGTCCTTGTAGGGTGTGCCAGGCTTGATCACGGCGTTCGGCAGGCTGTGCAGCGACTGATAGTTGGAATTGCAGATCACAAGCTCGTTTCGGGCATTCCACAGAACGAAAGCTTCCGAGATTGTCTCGATCGCATCACGCAGGCGAAGATCTGCCATACGGCTCTGTTCGGCAAGCTCGTGCTGCTCGGTAATGTCGATGCAGATACCGATGAGGTGCGGCTCGGCACGGCCGGGTTCCGACTGGATTTCACCACGGGCGCGAAGCCAGATCCAGCTTCCGTCGGCGTGGCGCATGCGGAAGGTCTCATCGACAAGGGTTTCACCGCTTTCCAGCAGGTGCTCGGCAAGGCCCAGAAGGTCGATGTCATCGGGATGGGTGATGTCTGCGACATCGGCAAAGCTGAGAATATCGTCCTTCGGTTCGCGTCCGAGCAGCTCGTACAGCGAAGAGGACCAGAACATTCTGCCGCGCGACAGATCCCAATCGAACAGTCCGCAGCGGCCGTGGGTGAGGGCGGTGTCGATGCGGGCACGGGTTGCCGCATACATGTCGTCAGCCGCTTCCGCGCGGGTTGCCTGGCTGAAGAAGCCGTAGATGACCGCAAGCAGCACCAGCGAAGTTCCGACGAAGAGCGTCACATTGGCCGAAAGGTCATCCCGCCACTGGCTGAAGATTTCGTTTTCCGGCTGCAGCACCGCCACCATTCCGAGGCGGCCGTCGAGGTGATGAACCGTTGCAAGAACCTGTTCTTGGCCCCGGCCTGTGCCAAGGTTGGTGGCAACCGGCATCACACCGGCACGGGCGCCAAACACCATGAGTGGCTGTGACGGGCCAAGGAGGTCGCTGATCGGCCGGCTTTCAAGCGATGGCTGGAGCGGTGCCGAGGCAACGATGGTGCCGGATTGGTCCGCAACGAGGTAAATGCGGCCCTTGCTGGTCGCCCCTGTGGGCAGACTGTCGGCAAGGATGCGTTTCAACGTCGTCCGGTAGCCCGTTTCAGGCAGATCGTTTTCCGACGACATCAGGCCGCTGGCGACGACAGTTGCCATCAGGCTGAGCGTAACCTGGGCGTTTTCCTGGGTCCGGGTGTAATCGCTAACAAGGTCGCCGGTGCGGAACAGGGCGAGTATGACGATGAAGATGATGGCGAGGCCGGGAATGAGGCGTCGCATCAGGCTATCGGAGCGGGCCAGGCTTTCGGCCAGAGCGCCGAGGAGGTTGCGCAGAGGCAGGCGTTTTGTGCCTGCGTCTGTCTCCCACTCAGACTCCTTCTCGCCGCGCCGCGCAGATGCGTCGCCAGCTAATGCTCTCGCCATAGGAAGTGTGCCTCAAAAACCGCCGCGTCGGGGGTGCCCCGAATCACTTCCATTTGAATCAAATCGTCTGTTTTTGTCCAGACCCGTCAAAGAATAAAATGGTTAACGCAAATCCGGATTTTCCGTTCTTTCGTTAACCTTTCTCAGTATTGCAGACTACTGCAAGGTTCTGTCGACGATGTCACGGCTGTCTCTCGACAGATTTTCGCATGCTGAAATCCTCAAGAGGGCAGATTCAGCAAGGGCACTTCTTTGTGGGTCAAGTGCGCGCCACGAGCGGAAGCTCGTCAGAAGTCTCGATGCCACTTGTGGATTTCGCTTATCGATCTCCAGAACTGATTCGGCGATCAGTTCAAATCCGGCACCATCCATCCGGGCAAATTGTGTCGGGTTGCCGGTGGCAAAGGATTGCAGCAGCGAGCGGACACGGTTCGGGTTGCCGGCATCGTAGGATGGGTCCGACATCAATGCCTTGACCCGGTCCAGCGTTTCGTTGCCGGGCGCGGTGGCCTGGGTCATGAACCACTTGTCCATGGCCAGAGAGCTGTCCGTGTGCCGCTCGCGGTAAGCTGCAAGCGCTTCCTCTTCACGTGGCATATGGTCGTGTACCAGAAGGGTGAGGGCCGCGAGGCGGTCAGTCATGTTGTCGGCAGAGGCAAACCGCGACCAGACCAGGTCAGTCGCATCGGCTGCGCCGGAGACTGCGTAATAATGCAGGCAACGGTTTGCGAGCGCTCGTTTTCCGGCTGCCTGCGCATCCGGAGAAAAGGTCCCACCTGCGGACTGGTCGGTAATGAACGGGACGAGGGAAGATGCGATGCGGGCGGCAACTGCGCGCCGCAGCATCTGACGGGCCGTGTGAATGGCGTCCGGGTTGACGTCCTTGCCGATTTCCTGTGCGACATCCGCTTCGCTGGGCAATGTGAGTGCCTGCGCACGCAGGGCTTCATCCAGCTGGGTTTCACCCAGAACAGACGCGAACACACCGATGACGTCTTCGGACGGCGTGCCTTCCGAGCCGTCACGGACCAGATCGGCAAGCCTCACAAGGTCCTGCATCGCCAGCGTCTGCACCGCCTGCCATCGATTGAACGGGTCCCGATCCTGTGCTGCCTGAAACAGGAGTTCCTCGGAATGCAGGGGCTGGTTCAGACGAACGGGTGCGGAGAAACCGCGCAGGAGAGACAGAACGGGAGCGGCGGCGACATTGTGGAAGACGACGTCCTGGTGAGCCTTGTCGAGCACAAGCACATCGCCGGCGACGTTGGCACCCTCCACGGAGCCTGTTTCCATGTCCTCGCCATTGGGGCCGATCAACCCGAAACGAAGCGGGATGACTGCCGGTTTGCTGGACTTCTGGCCGGCAATGGGCGGGATTTCCTGGGACAATGAAACGGTGAAGGACTTGCGGTCGGGATCATATTCCGTTTCCACCGACACGACTGGCGTTCCTGCCTGCTCGTACCAGAGCGAAAACTGTTCAAGATCGGTGGACGATGCTTCCTCGAAGCAGGACAGGAATGCCTCGATTGTGGTTGCTTCGCCGTCATGGCGGTCGAAATAGAGGTCCAGTCCGGCCCGGAACTTCTGTTCGCCCAGAAGCGTCTGAAGCATGCGAACAACCTCGGCGCCTTTTTCATAGACAGTCGCCGTATAGAAGTTATTGATTTCATGATAGGTTCGCGGACGCACAGGGTGTGCGAGCGGGCCTGCATCCTCCGGAAACTGATGCGACTTCAGCAAGCGTACATCGGCAATGCGCTTGACCGCGCGCGAGCGCATGTCGGACGAAAACTCCTGGTCGCGGAACACCGTCAGGCCTTCCTTCAGGCACAGCTGGAACCAGTCCCGGCAGGTGATGCGGTTTCCGGTCCAGTTGTGGAAGTATTCGTGTGCGATCACGGCTTCAATATTGGCATAATCCTGGTCGGTTGCCGTTTCCGGGTCGGCCAGAACGTACTTGTCGTTGAAGATATTGAGGCCCTTGTTTTCCATCGCGCCCATATTGAAGTCCGACACGGCGACAATGTTGAACACATCCAGATCGTATTCGCGGCCAAACACTTCCTCGTCCCAGCGCATGGACCTCTTCAGGGAATCCATGGCCCAGTCACACAGGCTCTCCTTGCCATGCTCGACGTAGATGTTGAGTGCGACCTCCTTGCCGGACATGGTGGTGAACGTGTCCGGAACTTCGGCGAGATCGCCCGCAACCAGTGCGAATAGATAGGCCGGTTTGGGGTGCGGGTCGTGCCACACGGCATAATGCCTGCCGGTGCCGTCGATATCTCCTGTCTCCGTCAGATTGCCGTTGGCCAGGAGAACGGGGCAGTCTTTCTTCGAGGCCTCCAGACGTGTCGTGTAAACGGCAAGGACATCCGGTCGGTCCAGAAAATAGGTAATCCTGCGAAAGCCCTCGGCCTCGCATTGGGTGCAATAGGTTGCCGAGGAGCGGTAGAGCCCCATCAGCTTCGTGTTCGCGTCCGGATCGAGTTCGGTCACGAGTGTCAGCTCGAACGGATCGGCAGGCGGTGAGGCAAGTTCGAGACGATCGGCTGTCGCTGCATAGGCAGTCTCGGCAAGCGCTTCGCCGTTCAGCTTGATGCCCGCAAGTGACAATTCGTCACCATCCAGCACAAGCGGGGCGCCGGCCTCTGTTCCCGGTTGCCTGCTGACCTCAAGCGTCGCGGTCACGCGGGTTGCGCCCGGGGCGAGTTCAACGTTCAGGGCGACCTTGTCGATGCGATAAAGTGGCGGTTGATAGTCTTCCAGCCGTATGGCCGGCGCCGTTTCTGAACGCATCGAATTCTCCTGCTGATGTTAGGCGCAATTGCCCGCCTGTGCCTGGCCGAAAGGCCCTTTTTGGAGGCCGCAACCGCACCCTCATGAAAATGTGAGGATGAGCTAAGGCGTTAGCATGATCGCAGATTACGGCAAAGTCCTGTTTGACCTTCCGCAAGGGCTGGTATTCCGTCAGCCTTTGATAACACCTAAATACGGACGGGAGGTTTTGACGGCAGCCGGGGCATTGTCTATGTCAGGTGCGTCGTAAGTTGCAGGGAATTTTTTTCATGAGCCGTTTGGACAGTTTTATTCGTCGAATGACATCCCAGAAAACATTGCTCGAATTTCTGGTCGACAAGGTCAACGAAGTCGACGGACCTATCCTGGAACTCGGGTTGGGCAATGGCAGAACCTATGACCACCTGCGCGAGATTTATCCGAACAAGGAAATTTTCGTATTCGATTTCGCCATGGACTGCCACCCGAGCTGCGCTCCGGACGCGCATCACATGATCCTCGGCAACATTCGCGACACGCTTGTTTTCTGCGGGCCGCGGATCGGGGCGAAGGCGTCGTTCGCCCATATCGACATCGGTTCGGCTGACCCTACAAATGACCTGGCGACAGCTTCCTGGCTGGCTCCTTCAATAGATGCCCACATGGCCGTTGGCGGAATTATCCTGTGCGCGCTCGAACTCGACCTGCCGAATTACGAGCCCCTGAAAAAACCGGATGGCATTCACCGGGGTCGCTATCATATCTATCGCAAGACATCAGAAGCCTGACCGTCGGCACTATTCAGGAAGAGACACATGACCGCGCCGCTCAAAGGCATCAAGGTTGTCGAACTGGCCCGCATTCTGGCCGGGCCCTGGACGGGCCAGACCCTGGCGGACCTGGGGGCAGACGTCATCAAGGTGGAAAGCCCGCAAGGCGATGATACCCGGGGCTGGGGACCGCCATTTGTCAAGGACGAGGCGGGCGCGGACCGGGATGCCGCCTATTTTCATGCCTGTAACCGCGGCAAGCGTTCCATTGCGGTCGACTTTCGCACACAGGAAGGTCAGGACCTCGTCCGCCGCCTGGTGGCGGATGCCGACATTCTGGTCGAGAACTTCAAGGTCGGTGGGCTCGCCAAATACGGCCTCGACTACGACAGCCTTTCCAAGGTCAATCCGAAGCTGATCTATTGTTCGATCACCGGGTTCGGTCAGGACGGTCCCTACGCTCATCGGGCCGGCTATGACTTCATGATCCAGGGCATGGGCGGCATCATGGATCTGACCGGGGACCCGGAAGGCGACCCGCAGAAAATCGGGGTGGCGTTCGCGGATATCTTTACCGGGCTTTACGGTGTCATCGGCGTTCTTGCCGCCTTGCGCCGCCGCGATGAAACCGGCGAAGGCGAATGGGTCGACATGGCATTGCTCGATGCGCAGGTCGGAGTGCTGGCCAACCAGGCGCTCAATTACTTTGTTTCGGGCAAGGCGCCGAAACGTCTGGGCAATGCGCATCCCAACATCGTTCCCTACCAGGTCTTTCCGGCCAGCGACGGGCATCTGATCATCGCGGTTGGCAATGATGGCCAGTTCAGGCGCCTTTGTGCTGTTCTTGGCCTGCCGGAACTTGCCGACAATCCCCGCTACGCCACCAACGCAGCGCGGGTTGCCGCCCGCTCGGACCTTGTGCCGATCCTGACGGCGGAAACGTCGACGAGAGCCCGCGACGACCTCCTGGCTGCGCTTGAAGTTGAGGGTGTTCCGGCTGGACCGATCAATTCCGTGGAAGATGTCTTCAACGACAAACAGGTGTTGCACCGGGATATGAAGGTCGACCTGCCGGCGACCGGTGTCGAAGGCGGCTCCGTTGCCTCCGTCCGCACACCCATCAGGTTTCGGAACGGGACACTCGTGCTGGACCGCGCCGCGCCGGCACTTGGCGAGCACACGGAAGAAATCCTGAAGGAACTGGGCATCACGTCTGAGCCGAACTCCTGAACGAAGAAAGCACTGCCATGAGTACCCCGGATTACCTCAAGGTCTCCGATAGCGAAGTTCTGTCCAATTCCTGGGGAACGCTGACCCGCCACCGGATCGAGTACAGGCGCCGGGACGGCGATTGGCAGGCGCAGGTGCGTGAAGTCTACGAAAAGGGACATGGAGCAACCTGCCTGCTCTACGATCCGGAACGCAATTGCGTGCTGCTGACGCGCCAGTTCCGGCTGCCAGTCTGGGCTGCCGGCCGAGACCCGATGTTGATCGAAGCACCTGCCGGTCTTCTGGAAGGTGCGCATCCGGAGGATCGCATGCGCGCGGAGCTGATCGAGGAAACAGGATTTGAGGTTTCGGACCTGGAACATCTCTTCGATGCATTCAGCAGTCCGGGATCCGTAACCGAATATGTGGCATTCTTCCGCGGGACATACCATCTGAAGGACAAGGTCGCCGAAGGTGGCGGCAAGGAAACAGAGGGGGAGGATATCGAGGTGATGCACGTTCCCCTCGACCAGGCGCTCGAGATGATCCGCTCCGGTGAAATCATGGACGCAAAAACCATTATCTTGCTGCAGGAACTGGCCCTGCGTCGATTGACCGGCTAAAGGCAAAAGACATCGCGGTGGCAGTCCTTTGCGGTGGAAAGTCGAAAGCTTGCCTTAATTTGACGGAAACCGTCATGCAGGTAAGCTGCCTGTTCGCAACAAGGGTCACCGCCCAATGAAAAAATCGAAACGCACCGGCCGGCGCATAATGCTGCCCCTGACGACTATCGTCGGGCTGGGGTTCGGTGCGTTTGTTGCGATTGCGATCGGTCTTGTGCTGGGCCTGTCTGTCTCTGCAAACTTTCGCAACACGTTTTCCCTGCTGAACGACAAGACGATCCTGAGCACTCAGGCGCTCGAGACGCAGCTGCGGACGCATTTCGTGTCTGTCGAAAACGCGATCATCGGCCTGAAGCCCTATTTCGACGACGGCACGCTCGGCTTCGATGATACGGAAAGGACGCTGCAGGATCTCTCGATCGCGCTGAAATCCAATCACGACATCACCACACTGGTGGTGACTTCGACCGACAGAAGCAAGCTGGGGATCTATCGGGCACCGACCGGCAAACTGTGGCGGATTGAAACCGACGCACCGCCACCCGGCATGAGCATGCAGGAAATGCCGCAATTGAGCGCCGACAGTCCGCCGACCTGGGGCCCGCTCGTCAAACACGAGGTCGGTCTTTTCGCGAATGTTTCGGTGCCGTTGGTGCGGGACGGCAAGGTTGCCGGCATGCTGACGGCTGCGACGTCCATGGAAGAACTTGCCCACATCGTTTCTGCTCAGGACGAGGGCGGCGACAACACCGTCTTCATCATCGCGGACGGCGATCAGGTGATCCTGCATTCGGACGCTCCCTGGCTCCAGACCGGCGGCAGCATTCAGGACAAGTTGCCGGGCTCCTGGCAGACGATCGGCGACCCCGTTCTGGCTGCCATGGTAAATGAAGAAAAGCTGGACGAATTCAAGAAAGCTGCGGAACTTGGCATCGACGTCTCCACCGTTGATGCAAACAACGAAGAATATATCGTCATGAAGGCCCAGCTGGATGGTTTCAGCGACCGGCCCTGGACTGTCGGGCAGTATTACCTCAGCGCGACGGTCTCCCGGGAGCTGCGGCGTCTTGCAGGCTCCATGTTCGTCGGCTTCGGTGCGCTCGTGGTGTCGGTGCTGATCGCATTCTGGATGGGGCGGCGCGTCGCCCGCCCGTTGCGCTACCTTGCAGTTCAGTCCAAGCGCATCGGTAGCCTGTCGCTCAACGAGGTTGAGCCCCTGCCGCGCAGCCGCGTTGCGGAGATCGATCAGGTGGCGCTCGCCTTCAATTCCATGGTTGAAGGCCTCAAGGCCATGAACACCTATGTGCCGCGCTCGCTCTTCATCAAGCTGATGCGATTGGGAGGCGGGAATGCTGCACAGGCGCGCGGTGCCGAACTCACGATCCTCTTTACCGATATTGTCGGGTTCACGGCCTTGTCCGAGCACCTGAGTGCGGAAGAGACCGCCAGCCTGCTGAATGACCATTTCGCTATCCTGGTCGAGGCTGTTGAAGGCGAGGGCGGCACGGTCGACAAATTCCTGGGGGATGGCATGCTGGCCTTCTGGGGCGCGCCTGATGCCCGCCCGGACCATGCGGAGGCTGCTGTCAGAACCGCACGCCGGATTGCAGCCGCGCTGCATCAGTCGAATCTGAACGCGGTTACCCAGGGGCGTCCGCAGATGGCGCTTCGGATCGGTATTCACACCGGTCCGGCAGTTGTCGGCAATGTCGGCGCGCTTGATCGCTGGAATTATACCGTTGTCGGCGACACCGTGAACGCGGCCGAACGCCTGCAGACGCTTGGCAAGGAAGTTCCCGAAAACCCGGAAGTCGTCATCCTGGCGAGTGCGGACACCGTTGCGCATCTGCCTGGTGAGCGGCACCAGCGGCCGGTCGGCGCGCATCACCTGCGCGGCCGAAGCGGGCAGATGGAAGTCTATTGGCTCGATCCCTTTCCGCAGTCAAAGCCTGTACACAGGCTCGTGGAGCGGCCGGTGTCTGCCGCGGAGTGATTCCTTCCGGACCGTTGGATCGTCGGCCAGGCTTCCAGCTAGTCTGTTTCGTGTTCAGATGAACGCAGAAAAAATGATTTCAGGTTCGTTCGACAATTGCAGTTTAACGTTCGGTTGCACCCGTTAATCGAGTGGCGGAACGGGTCTGCTCTTGCAAACTGTGACGAACATCACAGTTTGTTTTCATGAATCCTGCATTGCTATCCACTGGCGAATTTGGTTGTCTTTCAAATGCAATGAGGGCTTAGTAAGCCTCTGTCAGACAATCCTTGCCTGGGAGGAAATGCGCGGTGAATGTTCTCTCGATTGAGGGACTGACGGTTGATTTTAATACGGCGGAAGGTCAGGTCCGGGCGGTTGACAATGTGTCATTTGTCGTACCCGAGAACCGGACTGTCGCGCTGGTGGGCGAATCCGGGTCGGGCAAGACGGTCATATCGCAGACGATCATGGGTCTTCTGCCCCAGGCTGCATCCATTACATCCGGGAAAGTGATCCTGGCGGATCCGACCGGCACGGAGCCGCCTGTCGATATTGCAGCGCTTGAGCGCAAGGGACCGCAGATGCGGCACCTGCGCGGCAACCGGGTTGCGATCATTTTCCAGGAGCCGATGACGTCGCTGTCGCCGCTGCATACCATCGGCGACCAGATCGGCGAAGCCGCACTTCTTCACCGCAACGTTTCCAGCGCCGAGGCACGCGAACTGACCAAGACCATGCTGAGCCTGGTCCAGTTCCCCGATCCCGAGCGCGCTCTCGACACCTATCCGTTCGAACTCTCAGGCGGCCTGCGCCAGCGCGCGATGATCGCGATGGCCATGATCTGCCGCCCCGCGCTGCTGATCGCGGACGAGCCTACCACCGCGCTCGACGTCACAATTCAGGCGGAAATCCTGAAGCTCATTCGCGAAGTTCAGGCCGAACTGCGCATGTCCGTCCTGATGATCACCCACGACTTTGGCGTGGTCGCCAACATGGCCGACGAAATCGCGGTGATCTATCATGGCCGCATCATGGAAAAGGGCACTGCCCAGCAGCTCTTCTCCGATCCCAAGCACGACTATCTGAAGGCTCTGCTCAACGCGGTCCCGAGCTTCCACATGGACCGGGACGAGCGGCTGGTGCCGATCCGGCCCATCAAGGTCCGCTCGGAGGAACTGACGGCCAATCGCCCGCATTGCGACGTCAAGCCGGGCGAGCCACTGGTCGAAATGCGCGATGTCACCAAACGGTTCACCCTGCGCAAAGGGTCTTTCCTCGGTGGCAAGGTCAAGACCATGACCGCACTCGACAGCATCAACCTGACGATCCGCCGCGGCGAGTGTCTCGGCCTCGTTGGGGAATCGGGTTCCGGCAAGACCACCGCAGCAAAGGCCATCCTGAGGGCAATCGGTATCGAGGGCGGCAATGTCCTCTACAATCGCGGCAAGGGGCTGGAAGACATCTCCAAGCTCAAGGGCGCGGAACTGATGGACTATCGCCGCCGCGTGCAGCTTATTTTCCAGGACCCGTTCTCCTCGCTCAACCCGCGCATGACCATCAACGACACACTGATGGAACCCCTTGAGGTGCACGGCATCGGCACCCCTCAGGAGCGGGCCGAGCGCGCACGCAATCTGATGAACCTGGTGGGGCTCGACCCGCGTTTCCTGCGCCGCTATCCCCATTCGTTCTCCGGCGGTCAGCGCCAGCGCATCGGGATCGCACGAGCTCTCGCGCTGAACCCGGAATTCCTGTTGTGCGACGAACCGACCTCGGCGCTCGACGTCTCGGTACAGGCGCAGATCCTGAACCTTCTGCAGGATCTCAAGCGCGACCTGAACCTGACCTATCTCTTTGTCAGCCATAACCTGGCTGTCGTCGACTATGTTGCCGACCGGATCGCGGTCATGTGCCGTGGACGACTGGTCGAGATGGGGGAAACACGAACTGTCGTCGGCAATCCGCTGCACCCGTACACGAAAGCACTGCTTTCGGCCGTGCCCGAGCCGGACCTGTCGGCACCACTGGATTTTGCCGCCCTAGATGCCAACAGAGCATCGGAGCCGCAATCTTGGCCGGAACCTTTCCGATTGACCGACGGCCAGGCGCCGTCGCTGGTGGAAATGGAACCGGATCACTTTGTCTGCGCACCTGGCCTGAAGAATGCCGGGGCGCTTGAGGGGACTGCAGCATGAAGTTTTTGAATTCCGTAAGGGCCGGTCTTTTCCTGACCGTAGCTCTGATAGCGGGGCCACTGGCCGCGTTGGAGCTGAAGGAAACACCGGGCCTTGATCCGTCTCTGCCACCTGTGGCGGAACGGGTTCCCTCCGACCCTCTGATCGTTGATCTTGAAGCCAAGGGTCGAACCGTCGGCAAGCCGGGAGGCAAGATCGACACCCTGATCGGCCGGGCAAAGGATGTTCGACTGATCAACGTTTGGGGCTATGCCCGCCTCGTTGGCTACAACGAGCAACTGGAACTGGTTCCCGATATCCTGGCGAACGTCGATGTTGAAGATGGCCGCATTTTCACGCTTCACACGCGCGCCGGCCACAAGTGGTCTGATGGCCATCCCTTCGGTGCCGAGGATTTCCGCTACTTTTTCGAGGACATTGTCAGCAACGAAAGTCTGACCCCGTCAGGTCTGCCGCCGTACCTGCTGGCCAACGGCAAGGGCCCCAAGTTCGAGGTCCTGGACGAAACCACCGTCCGCTTTACCTGGGATTCTCCGAACCCGCTGTTCCTGCCGGAACTGGCAAAGTCCCGTCCGCCGTTCATCTATCGGCCAGCCCACTATCTGAAGCAGTTCCACGAGAAATACGGCGATCCTGATGTGATCGCCAAGGAAGCTGCAAAGGTGAAGGCGCGGGACTGGGCACCGCTCCATAACAAAAAAGACGACATGTATAACGCGCAGAACGTCGACATGCCGTCGTTGCAGCCTTGGGT
The DNA here is from genome assembly GCF_012273635.1 of Labrenzia sp. PO1. Lineage (NCBI taxonomy): Bacteria > Pseudomonadati > Pseudomonadota > Alphaproteobacteria > Hyphomicrobiales > Stappiaceae > Labrenzia > Labrenzia sp. PO1. The sequence goes on along the minus strand of NZ_JAAXCR010000006.1, from coordinate 260,515 downwards.
GCGCAACCGCGATGACAGCGATCTGCGCTTCGTTCTGGAACGCAATCCATACTATCACCGGGTCGACAGCACCGGTCAGCAGCTTCCATATGTCGACGAAATCATCATGACGGTTGCCGACGGCAAGCTGATCCCGGCCAAGGCACAGGCTGGTGAAAGCAACCTGCAGGCACGTAACCTCAACTTCGCCGACATTACCGTCCTGAAGAAGGGCGAAAAGGACAATGACTATGTCACCGCGCTCTGGTCCAACACCAAGGGTGCGGAGATCTCGATCCTGCCGAACCTGACGGTCAAGGATCCGGTCTGGCGTGAACTGATGCGCAACACGAAGTTCCGTCATGCCCTGTCGCTCGGGATTGACCGCAACCTGCTCAACCGGGTCCTGTTCTTCGGGCTGGGAACACCGGGCAACGACACGGTTCTGGCGTCCAGCCCGCTTTACAAGGCCGAGTTCACCACCAAGTGGGCGGAATACGATCCGGAACAGGCGAACGCGCTTCTGGACGAAATCGGCCTCACCAAGCGCAACGGAAACGGCATTCGTCTGATGTCCGATGGCCGTCCGCTGGAAATCATCGTGGAGACAGCTGGCGAGGAACAGGTCCAGGATGATGCCCTGGAGCTGGTCAAGGAAATGTGGAAAGAGATCGGCGTCGCTCTGTTTGCCAAGCCGAGCCAGCGTGACAACATGCGCGAGCGCGCCATCACCGGTGACCTGCTGATGTCTGTCTGGTCCGGCTTCGAGAACGGCATTCCGACGTCCGAAATGCCGCCGGAAGATTTTGCCCCTGTGCGTGGCGACGCGTTTTCGTGGCACAAGTGGGGTGACTATTTCGAAACCCAGGGTGAGGGCGGCGAAAAACCCGACTGGGCCCCGGCCGAGCGTCTGATGGAACTCTATACCGCATGGTTGAGCTCCAGAACGCCGGAAGAGCGCACCGAGATCTGGGAAGAAATGCTCCAGATCCATGCCGACGAAACCATTCATATCGGTCTGGTTTCCGGCGTTCGTCAGCCGGTTGTGATCAAGAACGTCGAAAACGTTCCGCTTGAAGGTATCTACGGCTGGGATCCCGGCGCCCATTTCGGAATTCACCGCATGGATGAATTCTACATGGCCAAGTAAACCGCAGTTCCGCTTGTTTTCCGGTCCGGCTGGTTCTGACACCAACCGGCCGGGGAAACTGCCAGAGATATCGTTCGGTTCGGAAGATTATCCGAACCGAACGCTTTAAAGGCGACGGGCTGACTTGATCCGGCCTGTTCCGCCAGACGTTTTTCCGGGGACTGACTCTTGGTTGAAAAACGTCATACTATCGAAACCGAATTTGACTTTAAGTGCAGAAATCAGAGCCTGATTTGCGCAAAGTGCCGGGGCTGAGGGGAGTTTAGGTGCTCTATTACATTGTCCGACGTATTTTGATGATGGGTCCCACCTTGCTGGTGATCAGTCTGCTGACTTTCTTCATCATCGAGTTGCCGTCCGGTGATTACATTTCCAACCAGATTGCTGCCCTGAAGTCCTCCGGTGAAAGTTCCTCGGTTGCCAAGCTCGAGTTCCTGAGAAAGGAATTCTCTCTCGATCGTCCCTTCATGGAGCGCTACCTCATCTGGGTCGGCCTCTGGCCGGGACCTCACGGTTTCGACGGGTTGATCCAGGGCAACTGGGGCTGGTCGTTCGAATTCGACAAGCCGGTGGAGCAGGTCATAGGACCGACACTTCCCTTGACCGTGGTCCTGAACTTCGCGACGATCCTGTTTGTCTACGTGGTGTCGTTCCCCATCGGTATTTTCTCTGCAACGCGTCAGTATTCTTGGGGGGACTACGGGTTCACTTTCCTGGGCTATATCGGTCTTGCCACCCCCAATTTTCTGCTTGCGCTCATTCTGCTCTATTTCTTCAATCGCTGGTTCGGCCTGTCCGTCGGTGGCCTGATGGATCCTCAGTACATCGATCAGCCCTGGAGCTTCGACAAGGCAATGTCGGTGCTGGCGCATCTGATCGTGCCCACCATCGTGATCGGGACCTCCGGCACGGCGGCCATGATCCGGCGCCTGCGCGCCAACCTGCTTGACGAGCTTCACAAGCAATATGTCACCACGGGCCGGGCGAAGGGGCTGAAGGAAAACCACCTGCTGGTCAAATATCCCCTGCGCATGGCCATCAACCCGTTCATCGCCGACATCGGCAACCTGATCCCGTCGCTTGTTTCTGGCTCGGTGATCGTTTCGGTGGTGATGAGCCTTCCGACAGTCGGTCCGGTTCTTGTGTCCGCGTTACAATCGCAAGACCAGTTCCTGTCAGGGTTCATTCTGCTGTTCGTTGCCATGTTGACGCTGATCGGCATGCTGATCTCCGATCTGTTGCTGGCAGTTCTCGATCCGCGCATTCGTCTTGGCGGGAGGGCCTCGTCATGACCATGGACGTGAAGAACACGCCCACGCGCGAAGTCGAGCATTACGTCGATCCGACGCCGTTCAACCCGGCAGTCACCGAGGAGATGACCGCCGAGCAGGAGCGCTTCTACCAGGCTTCCCAATGGAAGATCATGTGGTGGAAATTCAAGCGCCACAAAATAGCGGTCTGGTCAGGCGTGGTCCTGATCCTGTTCTACCTGTGCGTTCCCTTTGCCGAAGTAATTGCGCCCTATGGCGCCAACAGCCGCGACAGCATGCATCTTTATGCTCCGCCGCAACCGATCCACTTGTTTCACGAAGGCAAGCTCGTCGGCCCGTTCGTCTACGGCATGACCTCGGAAATCGACATGGAAACCCTGCAATGGGTGTTCAAGGACGATCCGAATAATGTCCAGCCGCTCCGCTTCTTCTGCAGCGGCGCAAAATACAAGTTCTGGGGGCTTTGGGACGCGTCCTTCCACCTTGTGTGCCCGGCGGAAGGCGGCACGATGTTCCTGTTCGGGACGGACCGGCTTGGCCGCGATCAGTTCTCGGGACTGGTCTACGGCGCCCGGTTGTCACTCACTGTCGGTCTGATCGGCGTCGTGATCTCAATTGTTCTAGGGCTCTTCTTTGGTGGGATCGCCGGCTATTTCGGCGGCTGGATCGACAGTCTGATCCAGCGGGCGATCGAGATCCTGCGCTCTCTTCCCGAACTGCCTCTGTGGATGGCGCTCTCTGCGGCGCTGCCTGTCACCTGGAGCCCCGTCTGGATCTATTTCGGCCTGACGATCATCCTTGGTCTCCTGGATTGGCCGGGGCTAGCGCGTGCTGTCAGGTCGAAGCTTCTGTCCCTGCGTGAAGAGGAATACGCCAAGGCGGCGGTCCTGATGGGGGCCAAGCCGAAGCGCGTGATCACGCGGCATCTGCTGCCGGGTTTCACCAGCCACATCATCGCGTCGGCGACGCTGTCGATCCCGTCCATGATCCTGGGTGAGACCGCGCTGTCCTATCTTAACCTCGGTCTGCGTCGGCCGGCGGTTTCCTGGGGTGTTCTCTTGAACGAAGCGCAGAACATTTCGGTGGTGACCGTCTACCCCTGGCTGATGGCTCCGGTGTTGCCGATCATCATTGTCGTCCTGGCGTTCAATTTCCTTGGCGATGGTTTGCGCGACGCGGCAGATCCCTATAAGTGATGCATCTGAAATCTGAAGAACCGGCGGGCCGTTCTGGCCCGTCTTGCTGTTAGGAAGTCACAATGTCGAAGAATGCCACCACCGCCGCTGGCTGGGACGAGGAATATGAAGCCGGTCGCTGGGCCTTCCTGCGCTCGCTGCCTGAAAGCGGCCGATATGGCATTATCGGCATGTGGCTTAGTCTGACCGGCTCCATGGATGACGTTCTCGATATCGGCTGCGGCGAAGGCCTGCTCTATGAGCGTTTGCAGCCTATGGGCGTCAAGCGCTATGTCGGCATGGATCTTTCCCCGGCTTCCCTGCAGATCGCCAATGTCGACCCGGCCATCGCCAGCCTGCGGGCAGGCGACATGCACACTTTCGAAGCGCTGGAAGGCGAAACGTTCTCCGCCATTGTCTTCAACGAGGTTCTTCACTTCGCGAATGACCCGGCTGCCGTCGTCGCCCGCTACGTCCCGTTCCTGAAGGAAAACGGTGTTATCGCGCTGTCGATGTATTCACCGAAAAAGCCTGAGTCGGGTGCAAACAAACTGATCAACAAGCTCTGGGAAGCAACCGACGATACCAGCAAGTGGGAAGTGCTCGATGACTATCGTCTCGTCTCCGACAAGAAAGGCGTCACCTGGCGCATGCGCCTGGTGAAGCCGGTACGGTAAGCGCCGGAGAGCCCGAAAATCAGCATTGAATTTGGCGAACACAGTCCTGCTTCCTCGGTCTGAGGAAGCAGGACTGTTTTGATTCCAGATGGGGCGGCGTGATCAGGCAGCGGCTCCCCCGTTCCTGGTGTGCACCTGGTGATCCTCCTCGGGAGGACGATTTGCCCAGTGACAGGTGATCAACCCGGAAGCACGACAATCGTGGACTTGCCGCCCTTGTTCCGAAGGGCGTGCACATCGGCAAGGTCCGGGTCGCGATGCCAGGCCTTGGCGGCATCGGGAGTGGGGAAGGACAGCAGGGCAACCATGTTCGGCGCATCGATAGCCGCTTCCAGGACCAGAGGTTCGGGATCCGCTGCAATGACGCTGCCGCCATGGCGGGCGAGAGCGTCTGCAGCTTTTTCACGATAGGCGCCGAGCGCTTCGCGATCCGTCACCGTGATCATGGCAATCGCTTGAATGGACATCTCTTAGTCTCCTTTGTTTGAGATGCCAGAATCGTATCGCAGAGGCGGTTTGCGAAAAATTCTTCAAATTCGTAACCGAACTGTGCAAAAATGCACATGCCATGTATAGCTGGGATGATCTGAAATTCGTGCTCGCCATTGCCAATGCCGGCAGCCTGACCAAGGCCGCCCGCAGCCTTGGTGTGACGCATTCTACGGTGTCGCGGCGGCTGTCTGCGCTGGAAGAGGAAATCGGCGCACGTCTGTTCGACCGTCTTCCGGAAGGGTTCACGCCGACCACCGCCGGCGAAGAGGCGGTTGAAGCCGCCCGCCGGATGGAATTGGAAGTGCTTGCGTTGGACATGCGCATTGCCGCCAAGGATGCCGAACTCGAAGGCCCGCTGCGTGTCACGGCAGCACAGCTAATTTTCCAGGTGCAACTGGCCGAGATTGTCGCGCGCTTCAAGGAGCGGCACCCGGGCATCGACGTCACCATGAATGCGGCCAACGAAATTCTGAGTCTGCACCGGCGCGAGGCCGATATCGCGGTGCGTGTCACCGACAAGCCCGATGAAAGCCTGTTTGGCCGTCTTGCCACAGGCCAGAACCGCTGTTTTTACGTGTCGCGAGACTTTGCCCGCCGATACCGGGACGCGGCGCTCGAAACGGTCACATCGCAGGCAGTGCCTTTCATCGCTTTCAAATGGTGGGGCAACAAGGTGCCGAAGGAAATGCGCGATCGGTACCCCAATGGTGAGGTGGCAACGGTCACCGATGACATGATCACTATGCATGCGGCCGTTCGGGCCGGCATGGGTATCGGCCGTTTGCCCTGCTTTCTGGGGGATCCTGATCCCGACTTGATCCGCCTGCCGGGCGTCGAACCGAGCCGTTACTTCGATATCTGGATCCTGACCCATCCGGACCTGAAGAACGTCGCCAGGGTACGAACCTTTCTTCGCTTTGCGGCCGACGCCTTCAAGGAAAAGAGCAGTCTCTACCTCGGGAATTGAGTGACGTTGCCAGCTGTCAGAGCCAGCGGCGAACGCGCGCGCAATAGTCGAGATACTCCTGACCGAACAGGCGCTTCAGATGCTCTTCTTCAGGCCTGATCTGGAATTCGGTCAGGTACCAGACAAAAGCCGGAACGACGGCGAAAACCGTCGCCGTACCGAGGTAGGTGCCGAATGCCAGCAGCAGTAGAACGTCGGCGACATACATCGGGTTGCGCGACACCCTGTAGAAACCATGGGTCACCAGAGTTCTGGCTCTATCAGGCGTTATGGGGTTGAAGGTCGTTCCCGCCATGACAAAGCGAAAAAGCGCGTGTCCGCCAATTGCCAGTCCGGCGATGAGGAACACCGCGGCGATCGAAGTCTGACCTGAAAAGGTGAGGTTCAGCGCCGGAAACAGCCTGGCGCCTCCATACAGCAGAAGCAGTCCGATGCCGACGACGACCGGAGGCGGAAGCAACAGGCGCATGGTCGTCCTCAGGACCTCTGAAGAACGATTGGTGCGCCGTGCGGCGTGGCCCTGGCCGCGTTGTCCCAGGCCTTGCGCAGGTCTGCAAGTTGTCCGGCTGCGGCAATGTTCTTGGCTGTGAGCAGACCTTCAAAGGCCGCCAGCCAACGGTCGTAATAGCCTTCGGTCTCGCCGCTTCCGTCGCCATCCTTGGCAAGCTCGGCGCCCAGAGCCTCAGCCCATTCGCCCCAGGTAAACACTCCGGCTTCATGGGCTTTCACGGTCATGGCGAAAACCCTGGCTTCCCACGGAGCTCCGAACACCGGCCCGCCGTCTTCATCCAGCGGCAGACGCGGCGTTTCGAGAAACTTATCGGGCAAGGTCAAGATAAGGCTCCCAGAGATCGATACGCAGGGAAAGCTTGGGATCGCTGTCAGGACCCCAGATGTCGGTCCCCTTGAAGAGGACACCATAAAGCCAGGCCGGCTGTTCGCCTTCGCCGTGCGCGTTGGTATCCGGAAACACATGAACGCCGTGAATGGCCTCGATCGTGCCGACAGCATCGCGGGCATAGCGGGGAAGGCGGGTGTGGTGTTCGGGGTTCATGCGCCGCGTATGGACCTTGTCACCGACACGAAAACGGGCGGGCTGATGTTCCTCTCGGTCGACCGGTGCGCCCTTGGCCAGAACTCCGGCAACAGCGTCTGCCGAGAGCACGCGCTTGACCGGCTTCGCGGCTTCAAGTTTCCGGCCTTGTTTCAGTTCCTCTTCCGTAACGAGGCCATTGGACAGCACAAGTTTTTCAAGGCCCCTGGTCCAGATCTCGTAATAGCTGGAGGTCAGGTAGGTAACTTGCGGCAAGGATTCGCGGGCAAAGCGCGAGGCATCAAGCGTCCAGGAGCCGGTTGCGCCCATGGCCAGCGTTACCGCAAACGCGCGTTCTTCCCATTTGGCATGGAAGTTGGGTTCGTTTTCTTCCAGTTCGATGGGGCCAAAGCCCATCTGTCCGCCAAGATCCTGCGCGCCGTTCATGCCGCATCCTCCAGTTCGGAAGGATCGAGCGCCAGGCCGGTACCGATCATGCTGTTGCGGGTGACGAGATCCGCCAGACGTTCCTCGCTCCATCCGTCTGTTCCCGCAGGGCGTTTGGGGATCACCAGATAGCGGATTTCAGCCGTCGAATCCCAGACGCGGACTTCGGTATCATCCGGCAGCATTACGCCAAATTCATCCAGAACACCTCGCGGGTCGCGCACGGCGCGGGACCGATAGGGAGCGGACTTGTACCAGACAGGCGGCAAGCCCAGCACTGTCCAGGGATAACAGGAGCACAGTGTACAAACGACCATGTTGTGGGTCTGGTCGGTATTCTCGACCGCCACCATGTGTTCACCCTGACGGCCAGTGAAACCGAACTCGGCAATCGCTGAGGTCGCGTCTTGCAGGAGCCGGTCCCGGTAGTCCGCATCCGCCCAGGCCCGCGCAACAACGCGAGCGCCGTTCTTGGGGCCGATCTTGGTTTCGTAAGTCTCGATCAACTCGTCCAGGGCAGGGGGATCTATATATCCCTTTTCCGTCAGCAGCGTTTCCAAAGCGCGTACACGCAGCTCTATTTCGCTCAATTCGGAATGGTCGTGATCGTGGGAATGATCGTGCTCGTGAGCGGACATGGAAAGCTCCTCGCTGGCAGGTACCTCATATGAGAACGCAGGTCATGGCCTGTCAATTCCAACACGAGGTTGATCGCCTGATTTTGAGGAGGGTTTGTCATCCCGGATCGGTGCTCGACCTGGTCGCATTTGTCCGGGATGGCGGTGTTGCGTGGATCGGCCTTCAGATTAGTTACGAATGTAACCAATTTGACTTAGATCAAGGCGGGTGGGCTGTGGAGCTATATGGTTACATATGTAACTAATTTGGAGGAGCGGTCCCATGAAGATCGAGCAGATGCATCACGTCGCCTATCGTTGCAAGGACGCCAAGGAAACCGTGGAATGGTACGGCAAGATGCTGAACATGGATTTTGTTCTGGCGATCGCCGAAGATCATGTGCCCTCCACCCACGATCCCGATCCCTACATGCACGTCTTCCTGGATGCCGGAAACGGCAACGTCCTGGCGTTCTTCGAACTGCCGACCAAACCCGAGATGGGGTTTGACCCGAATACGCCGCGCTGGGTGCAGCATATCGCCTTCAAGGTGAAGGATCGGGACGAGCTGATTGCGTTCAAGGACCACCTGGAAAAGAACGGTGTCGAGGTTCTGGGCGTGACCGACCACTCAATCTTCCACTCCATCTATTTCTTCGACCCCAACGGTCACCGTGTCGAGCTGGCGTGCCCGGATCCCGAAGAAGACCAGCTTCTGGCTCGTCTGGACGAGGTCAAGTGGCAGATGTTGGAAGAATGGTCGAAGACCAAAAGGGCCCCGAAACACGCTGAATGGCTGCACGCCAAAGAGCTGGCCGATGTGTGAGCAAGACACATGCCGCCAGTGCGGCAAATGCCGTTCGATCGATGCCGCCTTGGCGGATCTGGGAGGAGAGCCCGATGTTTCAGACCTATCAATATCCGCAATACAGTTATCGTCAGTCGGAGGAGCAGCAGACAGGTACGGTCAAGCGCCACAAGGTGGTGGTGATCGGGGCTGGGCCGATCGGACTGACGGCTGCGCTTGATTTCGCCCAGCGGGGCATCCCCACCGTCGTTCTGGACGACAACAACACCGTTTCCATTGGCTCGCGCGCAGTCTGTTACGCCAAGCGACCGCTGGAGATCTGGGACAGGCTCGGCTGCGCCACACGCATGATCGACAAGGGTATCGAATGGAAGATCGGCAAGGTCTTCTTCCGCGACGACCTTGCCTACACATTCGACCTTCTGCCGGAAGACGGCCACAAGATCCCGGCCTTCATCAACCTCCAGCAATATTATCTGGAGGAATACATGGTCGACGAGGCTCAGAAATCGAACCTCATAGACCTGCGTTGGAAGCACAAGCTCCTTAACCTGCAGCAGGGGGACGATCATGTCGTACTGACCGTCGAAACGCCTGACGGCGTCTTCAAGATGGAAGCAGACTGGGTAGTTGCCTGCGATGGTGCTAACTCCGACACACGCAAGATGGTCGGGGCAGGCTTTTCCGGCCAGTTCTTCCAGGATCGGTTCCTGATCGCCGACATCATCATGAAGGCCGATTTTCCGACCGAACGCTGGTTCTGGTTCGACCCGCCGTTCCACCGGGGGCAGTCTGCTCTTCTGCACAAGCAGTGCGACGATGTCTGGCGGCTGGATTTTCAGCTTGGCTGGGAGGCCGATCCGGAAGAAGAGAAAAAGCCGGAAAACATCATTCCACGCGTCAAGGCGATGCTGGGAGAGGACAAGGAGTTCGAGCTGGAATGGGCCTCTGTCTACCAGTTCGCCTGCCGGCGGATCGATAACTTCCGTTATGGCCGGGTACTGTTCGCGGGCGATGCTGCCCATCAGGTTTCACCCTTCGGCGCACGCGGCGCCAACACCGGCGTGCAGGACATCGACAATCTGGGCTGGAAGCTGAAACTGGTGCTGGACGGAGACGCCCCGGAAAGCCTCATCGACAGCTACCACACGGAGCGAGCCTTCGCGGCGGACGACAACCTGCTGAACTCGACCAGGTCCACCGATTTCATCACACCGAAAAACGAGGCCTCTCGCAGGTTCCGGGACGCGGTTCTGGATCTTTCCGAGGTGACCGACTTTGCCAAGCCGCTGGTCAACTCCGGACGTCTGTCGGCGCCCACACCTTATGTCGAAAGCACGCTCAACACGGCCGACGAATCCAGTTTCGCAGGCAAGATGTCCCCGGGCACGTGCTGTGCGGACGCACCTGTGAACGTGAACGGTGAGGCGGCCTGGTTCCTCAACCAGATCGGCGACGGGTTCACCTTGCTTGTCTTTGGAGATGAAGCCGCAACAGATGTGTCAGCCGGCAACGTCAAGGCCCGGGTCCTGCGTGTGGGCAAGGACCTGCAGGACAAGGACGGAACACTTGCAGCCCGTTACGACGGGGCTCCCGGCACGGTCTACCTGATCCGCCCGGACCAGCATGTCGCCGCTCGCTGGCGCTATTTCAACGACAACAAGGTGGAAGCCGCCTTGAAAACCGCGATGGGAGGCGCATGAACCATGGCCCTAAATCTGAAGCTGAACCTGACACGAAACCTTCCCGATCCGGACGGCTTTTATGAGTATCTGGTCTCCAGTCAGCGCCATATGAGTGACGAGGAAGCAAACTGCATGAATGCCAGGCTGATCCTCATCCTCGCCAACCAGATCGGCGATCCGGATGTCCTCAAAGCCGCCATCGACTTTGCGGCCAATCCGAAGGCGGCAGAGAAAAGGGAAGCGGCCTGAGGCAGAAGGGGTTGGAGCACGTGTGTTTTGCATTGCCGTGGCTGTTGTCCGGATGCCTTCAAAACCCTTGATTTTCTGCAATGTCGGGCATGAGTAACCTGTCATTCCAGCGAAGGCCGGGATCCAGTAATCTGCTGACCCCGCCGTGGTTTTCGGCCGGGCCTCGCGGATACCGGGGCCCGGTCTTGCCGCTTGCGCGGCAAACCGGAACGACAAGGAAAGAGATCAGGAGCAGGCGCCTTTCACTCACACCCTGAGCCGCGCCATCGCATAGGCGTCGATAAACGACCCGGAGCGGAAGGCAAAGTCCTTGTGGGTGCCTTCTATTTCGAAGCCAAGTGTCTGATAGAGCCTGACGGCGGCTTCATTGTCGGTGAAGACGGTCAGTTCCAGGCGGCGGATGTTCATCCAGTTGTCCGCTATCTCGATCAGCTCTGTCAGCATCGCCCGGCCGATCCCGCGTCCGGTGTAATCGTCGTGTACGCCCATGCCCAGACTGGCCGCATGTCCACGCCGTCCGGCGGAACGGGCAAAACCGGCGGCGGCGACCAGCGTCCCGCCCAAAATGCCGACAAGGGACACCTTGTCCGGTGAGGACTGGTTCACACGGGCCTCGACGTCCTTGCGCCTGGGATAAGGCAGACGCAAGGTACCTGCCCGGAACTTCGGCAGACCTTGCAAGACGGTCAAACCGTTCACGTCGTCCGGTGTTTCGGCGCGTATAATCAGGCCTTCGGGCCAACTACCTGCCCTGGAGACCGGTGCAAATTCCGCGGGGATGTCTGAAATGCTCATTTTGCTCTCATTCGTTGGATCGAGAGAGCAGGCATCTGACAAACCCTGCTCTTCGAAGCAGGGTTGCGATGCGATCCGGCTAGATGTCTTCAGCCAACAGTGATCCCCTCGCGTCCCCTGCGGGAACGACGATATGCACCACGGTTAGATGAAGGGTCGCGCGATTGATCATGCCTCACAATCTTATGTTGTGCGCTGCCTGTCAATTGACGGCATAAGATCTCGTCTGGGGGAATCTCCGCCAAGCCGTTTTGCAAACGAAATGCCTGACGTCACACTGGGAGCATCGATCATGACATTGGAGGCCGGGGTGAAAATCGGGCTGGGCGGCGGGTGCCATTGGTGCACCGAGGCCGTCTTTCAGGCAATTGCTGGCATTTCGAAGGTGGAACAGGGCTTCATCCGCTCCGATCCGCCAGAAAATGCCTGGTCAGAAGCGGTGGTGGTGACCTTCGATCCGGTCGCGCTGCCGCTGGAGGTCCTGCTCGAGATCCATCTGCGCACCCACTCCAGCACCTCCCACCACAAGATGCGCGGCAAGTATCGCAGCGCCGTCTACGTTTATGACGCCGGTACAGGTGTGAAGGTCGGAAGGTTGATGCGCGCCTTGCAGCAGCGCTTTGACGAACCGCTAGTGACGCGGGTAATGACGCTTGCCGAGTTCAAGGCCTCCGACGAACAGTTCCGGAACTACTATGCCAAGGGGCCGGAACGCCCGTTCTGCAAGACCTATATCGACCCGAAGCTCGCCCTCCTGCGCAAACAATTTGCTGCTGCTCTGAAGCCGGAACGACTGGAAGCCGCGGAATAGACGAAGACTTTAAACAGGTCTGATTTTTGTCTGTCAGGGATGAGGATGCGGAAAGCCGTGGCGCTCGGTGAGGGCGGCGAGGATCGCGTCCTTGTCATTGATGAATCCGCCTTCGGTGAGCACCAGCACAGGCAGGGACTGATTGTCTTCCCCCAGACGTTCGGCCACTTCCCTGCGCGGTTTCGGCCAGGCAATGCGGCGAACGTCAAGCCGGTCCGCAAGCTCCGGAAACGAGGCGAGCACGCCTTCCATGAGCGCGCAATGCCAGCAATAGAAGGTCTTGCCGGGATAGGCGGGGTCTTCGAATCCAGGGGCGAGTATGTAGAGCGTGTCTTTCATGCCTTGGGCCTTTGCGTCGACTCCCCGGATTTGGATCTGGCGCAGCTATGCGGCAGACCAGCCCAAGCTGCAAGCTCCTGATCCATTCTGGTAAGGAAGACCATCTGGCAGGAGTAGGTCACCCCTAAAAGGCCACCCAGGGCGATCGCAGAGAGTAGACCCCGGATCTGCGCGGTGCTTGGCCGGGGAGACGCATAACTTTTGCTCGTCTGGCGCCTCTCGCCTCAGACAGAGGCTCTCACCCGAACGGCCAGGAACCGTTCTCGCCAAAGAGGCTTTTCACGTCCGGCCATTCCGCGCCTTCATGATGAGCGGCGATTTCCAGAAAGATCTCCAGAAACTCGAAGCAGCCGTCGTCATGCACCAGATGGTGCGTCAGGAGGCCGACCGGCTCGGCGCCGGTGTTGCGCCGGCGGGTAAGCTGCAGGTCGAAACGCAGGCGCGCGCTTTCCCAGCCGATGAAGCGCACCTGCTTTTTCCATTTCAGGATGTCGATGTGCGACTGGAGCTGATGCGCCCTCGGAAAGTTGTGCCAGGTGAAGGTGGAAAGACCCGACAGGCCGATACCGGGCAGGCGGCGGGAGATTTCAGGATCGATCCGGTTCCAGGGCGGCACCATGGCCTTCACGAACTTGTCGCCAAAGAGTTCCCACAGGCGGTCATGACCTGCCTTGAGCTCGGCCATCAGGTCGTCCGGATCCCGTCTGGAACCAAGCTCGGCTGCTTTTTCGCCGAGGTCCTTCCGCTGGAAATTCTTGTGCTGCCAGCCGTGTTGCAGAACCAGCGCATGTGGTTGATCGGCGAACCGTTCCGCAAGGGCTTTCGTCGCCATCTTTGGGATGACCGCGAACGCCACGCCGATGTCATGATTGTTGGCAAGAGACAACATGCGTTCAAGAGCCGGTGTCGGTTCGATGGCGTCGTCGTCGCGCCACCAGAAGCGGACCTTGCGGCCGCGTTCGGCAAACCAGTCGAGATGATCGGTAAGCTCCTGCCGGAAGCGCTGCGGGTGAGTGGTCATGACATCCGGTCTTTCAGGTCTTGAAGCAGGACACGGGCACTTTCCTCCGCACCACCCAGGCGGACGCTGTGCTTGCTGCGCGGAAGAGCCAACGCATCGTCAATGGCAGCGGCAAGCCGCTCCGGTGTGAGGTCTGCTTCCGGCGTAACAATCGCCCGTCCATGGCCGGCAAGCGCTTCCGCGCGTTGCGTCTGCTCGGTCTCGTTGATCTGGGCAAAGGGCACGAAGACAGCCGGAACACCAGCCTGAAGAATGTCGAGCACGGTGTTGTAGCCTGCCTGGCTGACGGAAAGGCGCGCCCGTTTCAAAAGGTCAGGAAAGTCACGCCGGGCGCGCTCGACAATGACGCCATCCACCGCGCTTTGCCGGTAAATGGCAAAGGCGTCGTCGGAAATGTCGTGACCGATCAGCACTCGCCACGGCGTGTCTTCCGCGCGGCGCGACAGCGGTCTGGCTTCCAGTGCCGCCGACAGCAGGCTTTCGGCAACGGCGCCGCCACCGCAGGAAATGATCACCTCGTCCTCGCCGTCCGGTCCTTCCACAGCAGGCCGTGGATCGCCGCCGACATAACCGGTGTAGCGAACCAGGTGGTCGACTTCCTCGGCAAAGGGGAAACTGTCTGCAAGGCGGATGAAGTCCGGATCGGAATGGATCAGGATCCGGTCGTAGAATTTCAGCGCCTGGTCGGCCATCCAGCGTTCTTTCCAGAGCTGCTTCTTGCGCACCAGAATGTCGCGAATGGAAGTGGCAATCAGCGGGACCTTGCTGCTCGCCTTGGCCGTTTCCAGAAGAGGGGCCAGTTCGAAGTCAAGCTGGCGACGACCGAAGGGGTAGGTCTCGGTCAGGAGCAGGTCGAAGTCGTCGGCCTCAAGAACTTGAATCGATGCTTTAACGCGGGCGATTTTCCAAGCATCGTCAATATCTTCATTGTCCAAAGTCACAAGACGCTTGAAGGTCGCGTCCGGACTTCTGCAGGCTGGCAGTTCGATGATCTTCAGTGATCCGGTGTCGAGTGTCGGCGGTATTGTGTTGCCGCTGGCAAGTGTCACCTCAACGCCTTCGGCGGCCAGTGCCTTGCCGATGGCCGCGGCCCGCACGACATGGCCTGTCCCGAGCAGATGCTGAACATGTATGAGGGCCTTGAAGCTCATGCGTCTTTCGTCTCCCGGCGGCTCAAGTGGTTCCGCATGGCCTTTTCGGCAAGTGCTTCCAGCCGGGCAGCGCCTGCCGAAAGCGTATGGAAATGAAGGATGTGGTGACGGGCTGCCAAGCCAAGCCTGTCCACAAGCGCCGGTTCCCGCATGGCACGGCTGAGGTTGGCGGCAAGTGCGGATACATCGCCTTCGGGGGACAGCATTCCGGTTTCGCCATCACGGACAATGTCGGGAACACCGAATGTGTCACCGGCAATCACGCCGACGCCTGCTGCCTGCGCTTCCAGAAACACGAGACCAAATGCTTCCCGGATTGCGGGCCAGATGAAGAGGTCGTGCCGCGCGTATTGAGCTGGCAGGTCGTCGCCGGCAAGGGCGCCGAGCCAGGTAATCCGTTCGGGTGGAAACAGGGCAAGGACCTGCTCGCGCATCGGGCCGTCGCCGATGAGCGTCAAATGCCAGGGCAGGTCCCGAAGTTCGACCAGTGCCGCGGCAAGCGCTTCGTAAGAGCGCTGCTTGTCACCTTCGCGCATCATGCCCACGGAGAGCAGTTTCAAAGGACTTGCCGCAAGCGGCTTGGCATTGGTCGATGCGGCGAGAAAGGGATCGGCATCCAGAAACGGCAGGAGGACCGACAGGCAACGATGCGGCACGACCGCCGCAAGGCATTCGGCATCAGCGTTGTGGATGGCGGCAACGGCATCGGCGCGCTTCAAGGCTTCATCCGCGGCGGCAAACCCGAAGGCCCAGTCGCCCTGCTGCCGTTTCGGCGCACGGCTGGCTTCAACGATCGCATAGGGAAGGTCGAACCGGTCGGCAAGCGCCGGGCCGATCCAGTCCGGCGCCTTGTGATAGAGATGATAGGTCAGGAACAGATCCGGCCGATAGCCTGATTGTTGCCAGTCGGCGCTTATCCGGTCTGCCTCTGCCAGCGCCTCATTCCGTACCTCTGACTGAATGTCGTCGCTGCCATCCTTGCGCCAGGACCTGAAACGGCTGGCAATCGTCACTTCGTGCCCCAGACTTTCCAGAGCCTTCACGATCAACCGTCCCATGGTCCGGTCGCCGGACGGGACCGGATGATCCAGGGGCTTCATCGGGGCAGTGAAGGCAATCTTCATGGTTTTCCTGGGGTTCTGCCTAAAGGACTTTGCGGAACTTGTCTGCAAGGCGGTCGAGGCCGGGGTCTGTCGAGAACGTTGTTCTGACCCTCGTGGCCGCGGCAAGGCCGAGACCGTGACGGATCTCGGGGGCGGTAATAAGGCGCTGCATGGCCTCGGCCAGTTCCTTTGGTGCGCCAGGGGTAACAAGCACACCGGTTTCACCGTCGAGGATCAGTTCGGGTATCGCCGAAACCTTGGTGGACAGGCAGCAGATGCCCATGGACTGGGCTTCCATCAGGACATTGGGCAGGCCGTCGCGGTCACCGGATTTCGCGAGCTTCGATGGCAGGACGAAGAGATCAGCCTCGCGGCAGGTGGCGATCACCTCTTCGCGCGGCTGTGCCCCCCGCCAGGTGATCCTGTCCGACAGTCCAAGCGCATCCGCCTGTGCCTTCAGGTGCTCGGAAAGGTCTCCGCCACCGATATGGGTGAAGTGCCAGTTGAGAGACGCAGGCAGTTTTGCAAGAGCATCCAGAAGGTCGTCATAGCCTTTCTTTTCCACGGCCCGGCCAACGGAAACCAGACGCACGGGCTCACCGCTGCCATCACGCGTCGTGGCTTTGGTCTTGGGCTCCGGAAAGCCGGAAAAGTCGAGGCCGTGATAAAGCAGCTCGATCTTGTCCGGATCCTCGGCAAGGCCTTTCAGGTGTTCGGCATTGACCGCGGTACAGGTCACGCCCCAGGCCGCATCGTTGATCTTGGTTTTCAGGTCCCAGTCGGGGCTGGTCCAGATGTCCTTGGCGTGTGCGGAGAAAGACCATTTGCGGCCGGATAGATGCGCAGCATAACGCGAGGCGGAGCAGGGGGTGTGCAGATAGTGGGTGTAGATCCAGGTCACGTCTTCCGGCAGTTCATGGGCGAAGACGCAACCCTGAGCCCACCTGCGTCGCCGGTCGGCGTTGGGTTGATGCGCGAAATCGGCATCGAACAGAGCCTTGGCAGCCTCGAAGGTCGGCTGTTTCTCCGCCCAGCGTTTGGCGCGGGCAACCCGGGCCGGGTCGTCTTTCACGTATTCCGGCAGATACATGACTTCTGCTGAAATCTGCCGGTGCAGATCGTGAATGTACGGGTCGTACGGCTTGCGCAGGGCAACGATCAGGATCTCGATACCTCGCCGCTCCAGACCAAGCATTTCCTGGGCGATAAAGGTTTCGGACAGGCGAGGATAGCCTTTGACCACAACGGCGATACGGGACATCGGTCAGCCCTTGAAAGAATGCGATTTGCGGGTGGCGATGGTCAGAAGTTGACCAGCTTCCGGCTGGCTGCCTGCTGTTCGTCGAAGATTTCTCCAACGCGGTTGGAGATGATATCCAGACCGCCAAGCAGGTTGTCGACGCCGGCTGCCGAAGGCGAAGCCATGCCCGGAAGTTCGGACAAGGCCGCAGCCATCAGGTCGGGATCCGGATACTGGTCGATCGGCAACACCTTCAAGAGGCCGCTTTGTTCGGCTCGCTCAGCCCGGATAGCCTGTTCCCGGCGCGGAATGACACGCGGTACCATCAGGGTTGGCTTGTCGAAGGACAGGATCTCGCAGAACGTATTGTAGCCCCCCATGCCGACAATGGCTGTGGCATTGGCAAGATAGGGTTCGATCTGCGGTGTGAAACGGATGATCTCGACGTCGCGCAGGTGTTCGGCGCGCTCGCTGAACTGGGTTGCGGCGGCCGCCGGCATGAAGGGGCCAAGCACGATCAGGGCCGGGAAAAGCGGACGCTGCCGGGCTTCGTAGGCGCGCATCACCCAGTCGACCATTTCAACGCCATCACCGCCGCCGCCTGGCGTCACCAGGATATAGGGTTCTTCGTCAAACGGCGCGGGTGCGGGATTTTCGAGCGCCGATTTCGGCAGCTCACGGCGCAGGTAACCGGTATAGCGTAGCTTGTCGCGCACCGATTGCGGCAGGTCGATGCCTTCCAGCGGATCACAGATATCTTCCGGTCCGTAGATCCAGATCTCGTCGTAAAGGTCGCGCAGGGCCGGATAGACGTTCTTGCGGTCCCACTCTTCCTTCAGCACCTTCGGGTCGTCCATGACATCGCGCAGGCCAAGTACGAGCTGGGTGTCGGTATCCTTCAGGGCTTCCAGCGTCCGCAGCACTTCCCCACGCAGGCCAAGCGGTTCCTTGTCGACGATGAAGATGTCCGGATCGAACACCTTGGCAGTGTGTTCGATGATCGATGACCTGATCGCAAGCGTCTGGTCGATGTTGATATGCAGCGACAACGGCGTGTACTCGCCGTTGCGCAGCTTGATCACGCCGGGAATGCGAACGAAATCGACACGGGAGCGAAACTCGAAACTGCCGATGATCGGGGAGCCGGACAGGATCAGGACAGACAGCGTATCGAAGTCCCCGACCAGGGATTGCGCAATGGCCCGGCAGCGTCTGAGATGGCCCAACCCGAAGGAATCGTGGCTGTAAATGAGGATCTTCGGCGTCTTGGAACTCATACTGCCCCTAAATTTGTAAAACTGCCCCGAAAGGCTTATGTCTCAATTGATTGGCCCTTGTCACGTGCGGATATTTCTTGACAGGGGACTTTCGACAAGGAACGGTCTGCGGACCCTTTTAAAGCGGTTGTGGCAAATGTTAATCCCGGCTGGCGCAACTAACTCGGATCGCTAATATACCAAATATGATCTGCTTGCACATATTTGATCCTTGTCTGTTTGGATGAGCTTATGGAAAAGAGCCTTTTCGGTTTTATTTGGAAATACAGCGCCAGACAGCAAATCTTCATTCTCATGGTCACCGTACTCACATACCCGGTGGTCTATGTCCTTCTCGAACTGCCAAAACTGATTGTCAATGATGCCGTCCAGGGAGACAATTTTCCTCGGACGATCCTTGGCGTCGATTTCGATCAAGTTCCATATCTTCTTCTTCTGTGTTTTGCCTTCCTGTTTCTGGTCGTCGTTTCGAACGGGCTGAAATTTTATCTCAACGTCTACAAGGGACGTCTCGGCGAACGCATGCTCCGGCGCCTGCGGTTCGAGCTGTTCCAGCGGGTGCTTCGCTTCCGCTTGCCGCATTTCAGAAAGGTCAGTTCAGGCGAAATCATTCCGATGATCACATCGGAAGTGGAGGATGTCGGCGGTTACATTGGTGAAGCCTTTGCGCTGCCGGCCTACCAGGGCGGCATGCTGATCGTTCAGATCGGCTTCATCTTCATGCAGGACCCGCTACTGGGCCTGGCTGCCATCAGTTCCTATCCCATTCAGGGCTATGTGATCCCGCTTTTGCAGCGCAAGGTGGTGCTGTTGTCCCGGCAGCGGGTGCGCAACATCCGCGTCATTGCCGACAAGGTTGGCGAGAGCATCACGGGCGTTGCCGAAATCCATGCCAACGACGCGGCGGCCTGGCATTCGGCGGATATCTCCGACCGCCTCTACGAGAACTTCAAGATCCGGTATGACATCTTCAACCGGAAATTCCTGATCAAGTTCCTGAACAACTTCATGAACCAGCTGACGCCGTTCTTCTTCTACCTGATCGGCGGGTATCTGGTCATTCAGGGCAATCTGAGCATCGGTGCCCTGCTGGCGGTCATCGCGGCCTACAAGGATCTCGCTGGCCCCTGGAAAGAGCTGCTTTCCTTCTACCAGATGACTGCGGACGTCAGCGTCAAGTATCAGACTGTTGTCGAAAACTTCGACCCGTCGGATATTTATGACAAGGAGCGCCTGACCTCGGACGATACGGTCGACCTTTCCGGCGACGTCAAGCTCGAGAATGTCAATTTCTCCGGCGGTGCGGCCGGGCAGGAGGTTGTCGACGTCTCGCTGACCGTTCCGTCCGGCAGTGCTTGCGCGATTGTTGGTCCGGACGGATCCGGAAGGTCGGAGGTCCTGCAGCTTGCCGCCGGGCTCGTTGCGGCCGTCTCCGGCAAGGTCTGCATCGGCAGCCACGATCTCGACAAGCTGACGGACGCCACTCTCGGCCGGCAAATCGCTTATGTCGGCGGGGCAGTGCATGTCTGGACGGGAACGATCCGGGACAACCTCTATTATGGTCTGCGCCACCGTCCGCTCGTTCCGCCCCAGCGGGAGGGGGAAAGCCTGAAGAACTACAAGCGGCGGCTCGCCGAAGCTAAGGAAACACGCAACCCAACGTATGACCTTGCCGCCGATTGGGACGATTTCGCTGCCGCGGGTGTCAGCGACGAGAGAGAACTCGACACAAGGGCGCTTGAACTGCTCGAAACCGTCAAGATCGACAAGGACATCTATCGGCTCGGTCTGCAGTCGCGGTTCGACCCGACCATGGACGACGGCTTTGCCGACAAGATCCTGAACGTGCGCAAGGCACTCGCCGAGCGCATTGCCCACGAACCCGAACTTGGTGGCCTGGTCGAGCTGTGGCATCGCGATCGCTTCAATGCGAGTGCCAGCCTGGCGGACAACCTGTTCTTTGCCGTGCCGGCCGATCCGGAAATCACCATGGACCAGGTGCCGGACCTCGATGAGGTCAAGGCCTTCCTGGCGGAAACGGGCTTCGATCAGAAGCTTCAGCAAATCGGCCTCAAGATTGCCGAAACCATGCTGGAACTGTTCTCCAATGTTTCCGGCGACAGCGGTCTGCTCGGCGCTTACTCCTTCATCACGCTGGATGAGATTCCGGATTTCGAGCGCATCGTCCGCATCGCCAAGTCCGATCAGCCACGCCCGGGACTGACAGACGCCGATCGGTCACGTCTGACCGGGCTGGCCTTCAAGCTGGTCCCCGCCCGGCATCGTCTGGGTGTCATGACCGACGAATTGAAACGCGATATCATCAGCGCCCGCCAGACGTTCCTGGAAGAGGTCGTCAAGAACAGCGACAACTTCGTTGCCTTCGATCCGGATGTCTATCTGCCGCCGCTGACCATTGAGGACAATCTCCTGTTCGGGCGTGCACGCGTCGATCGCCGGGATGCCCGGCGGCGTATCGACGATGTTATCCGCACCATTGTCGAGGAAACCGGTTTGCGGCGCCCGATCATCTATGCGGGCTTCGGATACCATGTCGGTGTGTCCGGTTCGCGCTTGTCTGCCGGCCAACGCCGCAAGATCGCACTGGTCCGCGGTCTTCTGAAAAACGCAAAAATCACCATATTGGACGATATCGCCACCGGTATGACGGACGAGGACAAGACGCTTCGCGAAGGCTTGAGGCAAATCCTGTCCGGTAAAACATTCCTGTTCGGCACGTCCAATGCCGAAATAGCAGCTGAATTCGATCAGCGCTTCATTCTGGATCAAGGACGGCTTTCAGAAAAAGGGTAAGACGGTGGGTGTGACAATAGGTGGGCAACCGGTCTGCGGAGACCGGCCGGGCGATTCGGTTCGGTCGGAACGAAAAAACAACGGGCGCGGGAGAAGAAGATGACACTTGAAACCGAAGTCGAGGCACTCCGTAAGGTGCCATTGTTCCGCGGGATCGACGAGACCAAGTTGAGGCTTCTGGCCTTCATCAGTGATCGGACCGAGTACCCCTCCGGCGAACGTCTTTGCTCCCAGGGAGAAGAAGGTGATTGCGCCTTCATCATCTTGTCCGGCGATGCGGATGTTCTGGTCGACACGCCTGAGGGTGAAAAAAAAGTAGCGCAGGTTTCGGAAAATTCAATTGTTGGCGAAATCGCTATTCTGTGCGACGTACCAAGAACCGCGACACTGGTCGCAGCGAATGACATGGATGTTCTCACTGTTTCGAAAGACGATTTCTTGAAACTATTGAAAGAATTTCCGGATATCTCGCTGGAGGTGATGCGGACACTGGCGCTGCGGCTTGAACGGACGACCCGGGATCTTGCCGACGCACGTCGAGGGGCTGCCAGCGGTTAGGGAGTAACACGTGGCTGAGGAATTTTCGCTTCGTTGCTGGGGCGTCAGAGGGTCCACCCCGACGCCGGGGTCGAGCACACTCCGCTATGGCGGCGAAACGTCGTGTTTCGAGATCCGGGCCGGCGACGCACTGGTTCTGGTCGATTGCGGTTCCGGCGCCAGAAATCTGGGCGTGGAAATCTGCGGGTGCAAGACACGAACCTTCGATTTGCTCTTCACCCACACCCATCTCGACCACATCTGCGGTCTTCCCTTTTTCAAACCTGCCTATGATCCGAGCTTCTCCGTCACTGCCTGGGCCGGACACTTTCAGGACGAAACCAGCCTCGTTGACATCGTCAGCCGGATCATGTCGCCGCCGATCTTCCCTGTGGCGGCCAAGACGTTGAAGGCGGTCGAGTTCAAGTCCTTCAATGCCGGAGACCTGATCCCGCGCACCGATGATCTCGTCATCCGCACCACGCGGCTTAACCACCCCGGTGGAGCGTGTGGTTACCGCTTCGAATTTAAGGGCAAATCGATTTGCATCATCACGGATCACGAACATGGCGATCCGGAAATTGATGCCGCTCTACCTGATTTCGTGCGCAATTCCGACGTCATGATCTATGACGCCATGTTCACTGACGACGAATACGACACCTACAAGGGTTGGGGCCACTCCACCTGGCAGAAGGCTGTCGAGCTGGCAAAGGCCGGCAACGTAAAGACCCCCGTTCTCTTCCATCATGATCCGCGCAGGTCCGACGACGAGCTCGATGAAATAGGTCTCGCCGCTCAAAACGCTTATCCCGGAACACTGGTCGCCAGCGAAGGCATGACCCTCAAGCCGTAAGCACCGCCCTGCCAGACAAGCCTCGATTCAATAATAAAAAAAGGGCGGCTCAAATAGCCGCCCAAAAAATCAATAAGGCTTAAAAATAGATCGATCGCCGGTTGCTGGAATGCGGGAATCCCGAGATTGCCGCCGGAAAACAAACACTTGTGACTTGAAACGCCGTCACACGTGCCTGCCGGATACGATCAATAGTTGTTTACAGGGTGTAGGAAATACTTGCATGGTCCATTTGGACTATAAATATGTATTTTCCGCAGCTGGGGAAGGGAGGATGGTTGGCCAGTATTTGGAAATTTGCCGGCCTCTGCACGACTGGCGTGATGACGAAATGGTCGGAACTTGATCAATGTTAACGCGCTGCCTCCGTTTTTTGCATATGTATTGAGGTGGAGCGTCGCAAGGTGGAGCGGGCTTAGCGGAAGCTGAAGCGTCAATCTGGTCTGCCCGACTTCGTTTACTGGCGTGATGCCGCAAGAACTCCCGGGGGGAAGGGTTGGCTGTCGCAGCAGAAGAATTGATTAGGCTGTCGAACCTTGCTGTATCGGCGGCACTGGATCCTGGGCGGTGGCAGGTTTTTCTCGACACGCTGAGCTGCAGCCTTGGTACGCGCGTATGCACGCAGCTGATCGGCTACGACGACCTGACCAAAGCCACACCGCTCACCTTTTCGTCAGGATACGACCCGTACATTCTGGAACTTTACGACGAGCACTACGCGGACAAGAACCCGTTTGCTGCTAACTTTGCCACCTGCAAGGTGGGAGACGTCGTATCAACCCATCAGCTGTGCCGACCTGAAACGCTGAAAAAGACCCAGTTCTACGCCGACCTTTTGTTGCCTCTTGAAGATATTACCGGTGGCGGTGGGGCGATGCTGGCACTGGATGGCGATCGCATGTTCCTGCTCGGTGGCAACATGCGCTCGAAGGACCGCGACAAATACGAAGACGACTGGCTTCGCCTGTGCGCGCAACTCGCCCCGGTCATCCGCCAGTCACTGGAAATAAATCGGACCATCTCCGGACTGACCTTCGAGAAATGGGCTGCTGAACAACATCTCATGGGATCTGGGACGGCGATTTTTGTGATCGATACCGCGATGCGGATCCACTATGCCTGCGCGGAGGCGCAAAATCTCCTGGCCTCAGGCTCTCTTGTCGGTTGTGGTTTCGACAGGCGTCTGCATTTCCGGTCCGAAGAGGATCAAGGCAGGTTCGCTGGTTTCGTGCAGCTACAATCCATGGGTGGTTTCGATGTGTTTCGGAACTGGCAGGCAACGGATGGCAGAGGCAGGAACTGGACCTGTCGCTCAATAGGTTTGCAACTGGGGGATCTGGACAAGACGCCCTTCGGTGTTTTCATGAACAAGGCGGTCTCTGCAGTACTTCTGGCGGTCAGGCCCGAAGCAGGCAGCGACACGTTCCTGGCTCAAATGCAGAAGAAGCTTGGCCTCAGCCCGGCAGAAGCGGCAACGGTCCTGAAGCTCGCAGATGGCCGGACACCGGCGGAAATAGCCCAGGACCGTGAGATCAGCATTTATACCGTGCGCAACCAGATCAAGGCTGCGCTCTCCAAGACCGGGTCGCGACGTCAAGCCGAACTTGTGCGCAGTGTTGAGCAATTGCGTTTGCAAGGCAGCCGGTAAGGGCCTGCTCACGTCCACTCACTTTACCGCGGGGTCGCTTGCGCAAT
Source organism: Labrenzia sp. PO1 (assembly GCF_012273635.1). Classification (NCBI taxonomy): domain Bacteria; kingdom Pseudomonadati; phylum Pseudomonadota; class Alphaproteobacteria; order Hyphomicrobiales; family Stappiaceae; genus Labrenzia; species Labrenzia sp. PO1. The sequence goes on along the minus strand of NZ_JAAXCR010000006.1, from coordinate 236,326 downwards.
CCGCAGTGCCGGTGGAAAATCCGCGCACGAGCAACGTCTTATCGGCGGCGAGATGACCACCATATCCCAGACACTGCGTTACATCCTGCAAGGCGGACCTCCGGATACCGGCATTCCGGAACGGGTCAGGGCCGAAATCCGTGCCCGAGAAGCGTCCTCCGAGCGCCTGATAGGCTGGGTCCAGCTTGGGCTCGTTCTGTTTTTCTCTCTGCTTTACGCCATTGCACCAAGGGCTGAGGGATCGGCCGGTTTCAACTTCGTGCCGATTGCCCTTGCTGCCTACTTTCTGTTCACCGTCCTTCGGCTTGTGCTGTCGTACAGGTTTGAGTTGCCGCGCTGGTATCTATTTGTGTCGATCGGTGTCGACATGGCGCTCCTCGTCGGGCTGATCTTTTCGTTTCACATTCAATACGGCCAGCATCCGACGTTCTATCTGAAAACCCCAACCTTGATGTATGTCTTCCTCTTCATCGGGCTAAGGGCTTTGCGGTTCGATCCGCGTTTCGTATTGACCACAGGCCTTGTGGCGGTCACTGGCTGGCTCGGACTGGTGTTTTATGCGGTGTTCGCAGACATGGACCACATGCGCGTGACCCGCAATTATGTCGACTACCTGACAGGCAACACCATCCTGATTGGTGCCGAACTGGACAAGACCATGGTCATCCTGGCCGTGACGGTCATTCTGTCCGTTGCCCTCTACAGGGGACGGTCGATGCTGTTCGAGGCTTCGAAAGATCACGCGGCTGCAATGGATCTGAGCCGTTTCTTCTCGCCGGAAGTTGCGGCCTCTATCACCGGAGCAGACACGGAGTTGCAGGCCGGCGAAGGAAGCTTGCGCGATGCCGCCATTCTTTATGCCGACATCCGTTCCTTTACTTCCACCTCCGCCACTCTGCCTCCGGAAACTGTGCTGGCGGTCCTGGCCGAGTACCAGAACCTGGCGGTTGATGTGATCGTTGAGGAAGGAGGACGGGTAGACAAGTTTCTAGGTGACGGCATCCTGGCAACCTTCGGCGCTGTCTATCCCTCAACGACCTACGCCGCCGATGCGCTACGAGCGGCCAAACGTCTGGTGGAAACTGTGGAGCGGGAACAGCAGCGTTTTCGGGACGCCGGCTGGCCGGGACAATTGCGCATTGGAACAGCGGCTGCCGCCGGGCCGGTCACGGTCGGTGTGATCGGCTCCAGGGAGCGCCTGGAATTCACCGTGATTGGTGATGCCGTCAACTGCGCTGCCAAGCTGGAAGACGCCAACAAGAGCCAGGGAACCAAGGCGCTGACAGACAAGGCGACGTTTGATCTGGCCGTTGCACAGGGGCACGACCTGCCCTTGATCGAAGCAAGGTCGGATGCGGCAGTCCAAGGTATCAAGCGTCCTGTCGACCTGGTGGTTCTGGCCAGATAGGCCGTTGGAGGCCCGCCGAACTGCCTTTTTGGTCAATACCGAAACACTTGACCGAACCGTCAATCTGGGCCAATTTGCCTTCAAAATTGACCTAATCGTCAATTGAGTAGATTAAATTCATTGATTTCAATGAATTGCATCCGTTTGGAGGTTTCTGTGAAACTGGACTCAACACTTTCAGCCATCGTGACAGGCGGTGCATCCGGGCTCGGAGCCGCCACCGCGCGCATGCTCGCGGCCGAAGGCGTCAAGGTAACGCTGTTCGATCGCAATGCCGGTCAGGGGGAACAGGTCGCTGCAGAAATTGGCGGCGTCTTTGCCGATGTCGATGTGACTGACCAGGCGAGCGTCGAAGCCGGTTTCGAAAAGGCGCGCGCAGCCCACGGTCAGGAGCGGATCCTGGTCAATTGCGCCGGTATTGCACCTGTGGCGAAGACGACGTCTCGCGGCGAACCTCACCCGATGGACATGTTCGAGAAGGTGATTTCCGTCAACCTGATCGGGTCCTTCCGGTGTCTGTCGATTGCAGCAACGGGCATGGCCGCGCTGGAGCCCGTCACGGCGGACGGTGGACGTGGTGTGATCGTTTCCACCGCTTCGGTTGCTGCTTTCGATGGCCAGATCGGTCAGGTGGCCTATGCAGCCTCCAAGGCAGGGGTCGCAGGAATGACGTTGCCAGTCGCCCGTGACCTTTCCAAATCCGGCATTCGTGTCATGACGATCGCACCGGGCATCTTCGAGACGCCCATGCTGTTGGGTCTGTCACAGGAGGTCCAGGATTCGCTTGGCCAGCAGGTTCCGTTCCCCTCGCGCCTCGGCAAGGCGACCGAATATGCGAAGCTGGTCAAATCCATCTGCGAAAACGACATGCTGAACGGCGAAACCATTCGTCTTGACGGCGCAATCCGCATGGCCCCCCGCTAAAACCGCTGTTGGCGGGGGCTGCCGGAGCGGCAAGAAGAACAGATCTATCCGGTTGGTGGCCGAAAGGCTGTGGCCGGATAGGTTGTGTCAAAGTCCTCCAAAGTCATACTTTTTCATACGCATGATCGGAAATCCCTTTTAAGGTTACGCGACTGTTTCTGCCACATCAGGCGGAACAAGGGCTTAAGGGGGAATTGCGATGGCGGAAAATATGCACGAGCTTGCTCCGCATCATCTGCCGCCTTTCATACCGGCTGCGGACGGTGGTGATTGGCTTTTTACCGTGATGCTGGTCGTGCTGATTTTCGGCGGGATCCTTGTCGGGGTGTTCTATCTGCATCTGCATTCGATCCCCGAACGGCTTGCCCACAAGCATGGACGCATGCAGTTCGAGCTTGTTGCAGTCCTCGGCCTTTTGGCTCTTTTCACACACAACAACATCTTCTGGGTCGCAGCGCTTCTGCTTGCCTTCATTCAGCTTCCCGATTTCTGGACACCGCTGGAATCGATGGCTCATTCCCTGAGCCGTCTGGCGGGAACGGGCGGTGTTTCGTCCGAAACCTTGGTCGAGCATGATCTTGAGCAGGAAGAGCAGGAGCTGGAGGCCGGCACGAGTGCGTCGGAGGGAGCGCCTCACGAACCACCGCCAACGCCAACCGGTCATTCCACCGCATCTGCCAAAGAACAGGAGAACAAACATGTTTGAGCTTCTGTTCTGTTCCCTTCTCACCATATTGCCCGACTATCTGATCCGCAGATATGTGCAGGGCAAGCGCATCGGCCGGGAAATAACGCTCTATTCGGTCTGGTTCGAGCTGCGCTACGGCATTGTGCTGTGCCTGATGCTGACCGTGTCCCTGATCACGCTGATTTTCTATTATCATCCAACGGCAACCACGGCGGTCTCGACATTCCGGACAATTCCGATACTGCCGGAAAGTTCCGGCAGGGTCGTCGAAACCTTCGTGCCGCGTGAGCTTGAGGTGGACATCAAGGCAGGTGACCCGATTTTCAAGCTCGACAGCACGCGCCAGGAAGCGGATGTCGTGACTGCGCAGCAGCAATTGGTCGAAATCCAGGGAGAGCTTGCACTGGCCCAGAGCGAACTGGCTGTTGCCAATGCCCAGACCGAGCAGGCGCAGGCAGCACTGAAGCAGGCGCAGGACGAGCTGGACACGAGGCAGGAGCTTTTCACCCGCAATGCCAATGTCGTGAGTGAACGGGACATCGAAAAGCTGCAGAACGCAGTGGATGCGCGAACCGGCGCACTGCGCGCGGCGCAGTCCAACCAGGAACTCATCCAGACCAAGATCACGGTATATCTGCCCGCGCGCCTGAAAAGCGCGGAGGCCAGATTGCACGAGGCGCAAGTGGAGCTGGAGAAGATGACTGTCTACGCCGGTGTGGACGGCACCATGAGCCAGTTCATTCTGCGTCCAGGTGACATCGTCAACCCGATGATGAGGCCTGCAGGCGTGCTAATTCCCACGGATGCACAGCGAGAGCGAATCGTTGCGGGTTTCGGCCAGATCGAGGCCCAGGTCCTCAAGGAAGGAATGGTGGCGGAAGCGTTCTGCGGAGCCGTACCTTTCACCATTATTCCGCTGGTCGTGACAGAAGTGCAGTCGCAGATCGCTTCCGGGCAGATAACAACCTCGGGCCAGCTTTTTGATGCCGCTCAAAGTGTGAAACCGGCAACGATTACCACCATGCTGGAACCGCTTTACGAAGACGGCCTGGCTGACTTGCCACCGGGGGCAATTTGCACGGTCAACGCCTACACCAGCAATCATGACCGTCTGTCGTCGGGCGAACCGATTGGAACCGGTGAGTTCATCTTCCTGCACGTGGTCGACACGGTCGGTCTCGTCCATGCGATGATCATTCGGCTTCAGGCGCTGCTGTTCCCGATCCAGACGCTGGTGCTGACGGGCCACTAGAACAAAAACATCCCGGCGGGACGGTGGGAAACCGTCCTGACGGGGTGCGTATCATTCACTTCGTGTAGCTGACCACTTCAAACTCGATGCCATCGTCATCGTCGAAATAGAATCTGCGGCCCGGCTCGTAGTCGCCGTGATTGTGCGTGTGATAGCCATCGGCCTTGATCACTGCTTCGGTTGCGTCGATGTCGTCGACGACGACTGCGATGTGGTTGAGGCCTCCGTGGTGGCTGTAGCTGTCTCCAGCAACCTTGCTGGTTGTACCTGGCGGTGAATAGGCTGCTACGTAGCTGGTTTCGTTGCCGATGTGATACGTCGTGCCGCCGCCAAGGCTTGCACCTTTCCAGCGAACCTTCCAGCCGAACCAGCTTTCCAGACGTTTGGCCGTCGCTTCCGGGTCACTGACCGTGACGTTCACATGTTCCAGGAATGCACTGCTCATCTCGGTGTCCTTTCAGGGTTTGACCTTTTGTGGACACCAGACATAATTCCTCAACCTTAGTTGAGGTCAAGAGAGACGAGGCGATATTTTGACGAAGGTTATGAAAGGCACCGATCTTCTAACCATCGGGGATCTGTCAGAGCGGACAGGACTGTCCGTTTCGGCGATCCGGTTTTACGAAGAAAAGGGGCTGGTGCACCCAAGCCGGAACGCTGGCGGCCAGCGGCGATTTTTAAGGGCCGACATCAGGCGCCTGTCCTTTGTACTGGTCGCGCAGGAATTCGGGTTCTCGATTGCGGAGATCGCGGCGCAGCTCCAAAGGTTGCCGGAGGGGCGGGCACCGACCAAGGCGGACTGGACAAGGATCAGCAGAGATTTTCGATCTCACCTTGATCGGAAAATCGAACGGATGACCGCCTTGCGCAACAAACTCGATGGCTGCATCGGCTGCGGATGCCTGTCTATGAAGACTTGCCAGCTCTACAACGCAGGAGACGCAGCGGCCAGCAAGGGACGTGGGCCCCGCTATCTTCTTGGCGATCGTCCGGATTTCGCCAGGGACTGACCCCCGAGCGGCTTTGGGAAAGTTGCCGGGACGCCAACAGGCTGTCCCGGCTCCTGACTTCACCTGTTGTCCAGTTGAGCCCTCACACGTTTCAGACCCAGCGGCGTGATCCGATAAGGGCCGCTGTTCCTGGAGGCGATCAGCCGTTTGTATTTCAGCTTATGGAAAAGCTGTGGTGAGCAGCCGCCCCAGAACCAGCCTTCACGGGTGACGGTTTCATGTTTGATGACACGGCCATCCTCATCCTTTTCCAGAAGGATATAGCCGCCTTGAGCCAGCAGGTGCAGGACCCGCTGCTCGGCTTTGGAAATGTCCATTGATTTGAATTTGCCTGAAAGTATGCACAGATCTTCAGTCACCGCAGCTAATCGCCTGCAGTGCTGATGTGACTGGCCCCGACTGATGTCAGCCGGGGTCTACCGGGACTGTTGCAATCCGCGCATAAAACCTCTCAGTTGGTGGGAAGGCCCTTAGCACACGCTGCCAAACGCGACAACGCGCCGAGGCTCAATGCAGCGGTGAGGCTGGGTGATTTGCAGAGGCTGTTGCAAATCTGCTGCGATCTGAAAACGCAGGATTTCGATTTCCTGGTTCGGTCGGGAGAAATAGCTTCAGCTGTGTTCAGCCGGCCAGTAGCCGTTGTCGGGGTTGCGGGAAACCGCGATGGCCTCGACATCCCGCGAGCCGCAGGAAGCGCAAGTAAGTGTTTCGCTCAAGGACGAGACTTTCTGGTCTCCGGTGAACCGTGAAAAGTTCATGTAACGGAACCGGCCACAGTGATTGCACAATATGGCAAGGCGTCGATCGGTCTTGAAGAGGGTGTCGACTGTTGGGTCGTCTGTTTCAATAGATGAGAGTAAAGTCATGGCCTTTAAAACTTATTTTAAGGAATGGAAGCTGCCAGAGGCAATGCATGTCAAATACTTGTATTCACAAAAGTAGCACAGAGTTTTGCTGTACAAAACCGTTTAAATTTAGGTGAGCTGAGGGTCATGTCCCGGCTTCTTGCCAGGGAAATGGGACTGTTTCATTCAATTACATGGCTTTACGGCCAACTGCTGAGACGAGACTGCAGCAATTTGCCGCCGGACTTATGTCCTTAAACTTGGAAACCGGCTCGCATTTTGTCCCGCACAAGGCTATGAGGAAGCCATGATGACGCTTTCAGAAACCTGGTACGACCTCTTCGGCCTTGCTGGCCTGTTCAACCCGTTTGCGCTGCTGATCGGCGGGTATCTGGGGTGGAAGGCCGACCGGCTGCAAAAGCTCTGGATCGCGGGATTCGCGGCGGCAGCGCTGACGCTCATTCTGGATGTGGCGATTGGCGCGCTGCCCGTGCCGCAGCCTTTTGCGCATGATGCCGGTGCGCTGGCTGTCTTTCCGTTCCGCTTTGTCGGCGGTTTGATTGCGTCTGCCGTGACCTATTGGCTCAGCCGCCGCGTGAAGCGCGCCTGAGGCCGGTGCTGCCGCGTTTTCAGCTGTCGATCCAGCTGTTGAACAGGGGAGCGTTGGGGCAGTTCGGCAGGGCTTCATCCGCGCCATCGGGATGGCTTTCAAGCCAGGCACGACAGGCTTCGGTTTCGCTGCAGTTGATGCATCGATAGGCGGCAGACCTTAGCGCCGCACCCGTGTGCACACCGGTCGGGACGTGGTTCATCGCGCCGATTGTGTCCAGCATCCTGCCCATCAGTTCCGCGCGCTCGTTGAGGCGATCCATCCAGTTCAAGCCGTTTCTCCTTCCGACGGGACATGTGCAGACATTGTCTGCCAAGGCCTTCTGTCTCTTGATGCCGCTCTGGTTTCCGGCACCGGTTATGAAGGACACAATGCAGCAGAAACACCTGCGTTACCTTGATCAGGGTCAACTCTGGGCAAGCATTGCGAAACCAGCCATACTGCAGGTTCATGATTCTGAACCCCTGCCAGGCCGCCTCCTGCAATTCGGAGCGCCGCAACACCTGGAGACGGTGGGATGGTTGAAACGGTAGGCGCCTCGCCGCTGCCCCAGGCAACCGGCAATGGCACAGTAGCTCAGGGACTTGTGCCGGGAACGGAACTCAAGGCCAAGGTTGAGGCGAACCTGCCGGGTGGTGTGGTGCGCCTTGCGACACCCGACGCAAAGCTGGAGCTGCGCGTTCCCGCACCACTTCCTGAAGGCGGCGAGGTTACGGTTACCGTCAGCGGCTCCAAACAGCAGCCTGCGATCCTGATCACCGTGGGCAAGGAGCAGCCGCAGCAGCAACCTTCCGCGCCGGCGACAGCTTCTCAAGGTCAGGCGTCGCAAGCCCAAGCATCCCAAGCTCAAGCACCCCAAGTACAGGCGTCAAAAGGCCAGACCGGCCAGGCTCCTGCGCAATCCGAATCCGGAGCGCCCCTGCAACCGCAACCTTCAACGGCGACCGCCTATCCGCGGCCGTCGCCGGTTCTGGCGCATCTGGTTCAGGTCCTTTCGGTCAACACGGCTCCGGGCCAGACTGCCGGCAATCCCCAGACCTTGCCGCAAACACCTCTGCCGGGGGCGTCTTCGCCAACCAGCGCTCCGCCGGCGGCCGGCGGCGTGCAGCCTCCGGCTTCAGGAAACGTCGCAACCGTTCAGCCTCTTCCGCCGACAGGAGCATCTGGACAAACAATCGCTGGAGCGACACCTCCGGCAGCGGTTTCTCCGCAGAACTCGGCGCCGACGCAGCCTGCTGCTGCCCCGTCCCAGGGGGCCGCACCTGCGCCAAATGGCCTTTCGGGTGGGGCCGCGCAGCCGCAAGTCGCTACCGCACCACCGGCGGGCACGCCATCTTCCGGGATCTCTCAACCGGGACAGCCTGCACCTCCGGCAGGGACTGCGGCCGGACAAGTGCCGTCGGGGGGAGGCGTACCTGTTACGGCTGCTACCGGACAAGGTGCGGCGAGCCTGTCGAACCTAACCGGTGGACAACCGGTTTCGCAGCCGGCAGCAGTTGCCTCAGCGGTTACAGGCATGCCCACGCAACCCGGAACATCGGTGAACCAGCCCGTAGCGAACGCTGCCGCAGTTTCACCTGCCGCTGGTTCTGTTCAGGCACCACCATCCACGCTTTCAGCAGGCACGCTGGCTACGCCAGCACCGCCGCCTTTACAAGGTAACCCGGCAGCTCCAGTGGGGGCTGCTTCAGGAAACGCGCCTGCGCCTGCCACAAGCGTCCCTGGTGTGCAAAGTGCAGTCCCCGGAACGTCGCCCGGTCAGGTTCCGGCAGGTGCAGGGGCCGGAGCGCCCGTATCAAGCACGGTGCAGGCAAATCCCCAGTCGGGAGGACCATCAGGACCAGCGCCTGTCCAGGGCTCGCAATTGGCATCAACCGCCGCGGGGGCTGGTGCCAACTCCGCTTCTCCTCCAGCTGCAAGCCTGCCTGGCACAGGCGTGCCCAATCAAGCCACAGGGCAGTCAAACGGCGCATTTCAGACAGTTGGAGGACAGCCCGTAGTCCTGACGCGAACGGCGATCCCTCAGACTTATCCCGCATCCGTTGGTGCATCCGTGCCGACTGCGGGAGCCCCGAACCCAACCGCGCAGGCTTCAGGGGTGGGGCAGCAGCCTGCCAATAAGATTGCCGAATTGCTGAAGCAACCGCTCAGTGAGCAGCAGGCCGGCCTTGGGAGCCTTTTCGCCCAGATCGGAAGCCTGATGTCCGCGCAGAACAGCGGGAACGTTTCTTTGCCGGATCCCGTGGTCAAGGCAATGCAGCAGATCCTTGGTCTACGCTTGTCGTCTGCCCAGGCACCGAGCGCGCAGGATCTGCAACAGGCCGTAAGATTGTCCGGACAGTTTCGCGAAGCACAATTGTCCTTGCCTTCCGGAGCGCAGCCGCAGGGCCAAGTCGCGCTGCCGGATTTGAAATCCGCCCTTTTGTCGTTCAAGGCACTGCTTCAGCAGTTGGGTGCCCGCTCTGAAATCACCCACCCCGCAGGACAGCCGCCGGCGCCATCCCGGCATGGTGCACCACAAGGCCAGGCGCAACAGACCAGCAGCGGGTTCTGGGCAGGAGCTGCTTCGCAAAATCTGCAGGCACTTCTGAAGGAAACGGATTCGGCCCTGGCGCGCCTACGGCTGACGCAGCTCAGCAATACAAAACTGTCCAGAGACGATGGACCGCGCGCAGCGTCCCGTCCGATGGATCTTGTGGTTGAACTGCCGCTCGCGTTTGGCAATGAAACGGCCGTGATGCAAATGCAGGTCGGCCGCGACGGGGCCGGAAACCAGGACGAGGATGAGGGGGAACCCGCCTGGCGGCTGCGGTTTGCACTCGATCTGACCGCGACAGGACCGCTGGAAGCTGCCATTAGTCTGCGCGGCGGCGGTACCTATGCCAGCTTGTGGGTGGATCGCAAGGAAACCTTCGACAGCCTGAACGCCGTTCGCGAAACCATGGAAGCCGCTTTTGCCGATGCGGGGCTGGATCTTCAGGAGCTGCGGCTGATCCGGGGGCTCCCACCCAGAACAGCGGCCAAATACGGCGCACTGATCGACAGGCAATCGTGAGACGGAACCGGCAATGAGTGAAAAGGACAAATCCGGGAAGAAGCTTGCGGTCGCACTGCAATATGAGAACGAGGGCGCTCCCGTTGTCACCGCCAAAGGCGCGGGCTCCATGGCTGAACAGATCGAACGTCTTGCGCGGGAGGCAGGCGTGCCGATTGAACAGAACCCGATGATGGCGGAGGCCCTGTCGCAGATTGAGGTCGACCAGGAAATTCCGATCGAGCTTTATCAGGCGGTCGCCGTGCTGATCGGCTTCATCATGCGGACTGGCCAGGCCAAGCACCCGCCGCAGGAATGATGGTGCAAGGCCGAGTGTTGTCGCGCTGACAAAGCAATTGCCACTGTGACCTTCCGTTGCACGCGTGTTGGTCGTGCTTTCTGGCTCTGGAAATGATCAGGCCGGGGGTGGCATTACACTCGTGCGTGACGGCACGGATGCTTGTTGCAACGCTTCGCAATGCGCGATTGCCAGGCAGGCAGACAGGAAAGGCGCGTCCTGCTGTGCGAAAGCTGACGCTTCAGGCAAGGAAAACCTTGCAGCCAGGACAATTCCCGACTAGGTCATCAAACGGCTACAAATTCGCGCCGCAGCATGTCTTTCCAGCTGGTTGACCAGACGCGAAATCAAAACGAACAGGATTTTTGACGACTATGACGATTGTCGACGTACGCACACCCGATCCGAAGAAATTCATCAAGGGCGCGACGGGCGATTGGGAAATCGTGATCGGTATGGAAGTCCATGCCCAGGTCACGTCCGAAGCCAAGCTCTTTTCCGGCGCCTCAACGGAATTCGGCAAGGACCCCAACGATAACGTCAGTCTCGTGGACGCGGCCATGCCGGGCATGCTGCCGGTGATCAACGAGGAATGCGTGCGTCAGGCGATCCGCACCGGCCTCGGGCTCAAGGCCGAGATCAATCTGAAGTCCGTGTTCGACCGCAAGAACTACTTCTATCCGGATCTGCCGCAAGGCTACCAGATCTCCCAGTTCAAGCAGCCGATTGTCGGTGAGGGCAAGATCCTTCTCGACATGCCGGACGAACAGGTCGAGATCGGTGTGGAGCGCCTGCACCTCGAGCAGGACGCCGGCAAGTCTCTGCACGACCAGCATCCGACCATGTCATTCGTCGACTTGAACCGTTCCGGCGTGGCGCTGATGGAAATCGTCTCCAAGCCGGACCTGCGGTCTTCCGACGAGGCAAAAGCCTATCTGACCAAGCTGCGCACCATCCTGCGCTATCTCGGTACCTGCGACGGCAACATGGACCAGGGGTCCATGCGCGCCGATGTCAACGTTTCCGTCCGCCGTCCGGGCGGCGAATTCGGCACGCGCTGCGAGATCAAGAACGTCAACTCGATCCGCTTTGTCGGCCAGGCCATTGAATATGAAGCACGTCGCCAGGTCGCACTTCTGGAAGACGGCGGCTCGGTCGATCAGGAAACCCGCCTGTTCGACGCCGTGAAGGGCGAAACACGGTCCATGCGGTCCAAGGAAGAAGCGCATGACTACCGCTATTTCCCGGATCCCGACCTGCTGCCGTTGGAGTTCACGCAGGCGTTCGTCGACGAACTGGCACAGCACCTGCCGGAACTGCCGGACGACAAGAAGAACCGCTTCATAGGCGACTATGGCCTCACCGCCTATGACGCCGAGATCCTGATTGCCGAAAAAGCTTCTGCCGATTTCTTCGAGGAAGTCGCCAAGGGCCGCGACGCCAAACTGGCTGCCAACTGGGTGATCAACGAGCTCTTTGGCCGCCTGAACAAGGAAGGCAAGGACCTTTCGACCAGCCCGGTTTCCGCGGCGCAGCTCGGCGGTATCGTCGATCTGATTAAGGACGGTGTCATCTCCGGCAAGATCGCCAAGGACCTGTTCGAGATCGTATGGACCGAAGGTGGCGACCCGGCGAAGATCGTCGAAGAACGTGGCATGAAGCAGGTGACCGACCTTGGTGCGATTGAAGCCATCGTCGACGAAATCATTGCCGCAAACCCGGACAAGGTTCAGCAGGCAATCGCCAAGCCGGGTCTTCTCGGCTGGTTCGTCGGCCAGGTGATGAAACAGTCCCAGGGCAAGGCCAACCCGCAGGCCGTCAGCGACATGCTGAAGCAGAAGATCGGTCTGGAGTAAGACCATGACCGGTGAGGGGACAGCGCCGAAAGTCGAGCTGCCCATCACCGGTTCCTGCCATTGCGGGGCGGTGTCTTACGAAATGAAGACACCGCCTCGACACGCCGTTGAATGCAACTGCTCCATCTGCCGCCGACTGGGCACCATCTGGGGGCATGGCGAAGCTGGCGATATCGAGATCAAGGCTGCTCCCGGAGCAACGCTCAGCTACGTCTGGGGCGACAAGGGACTGGCTTTCCACAGCTGCAACACTTGCGGCTGCACCACCCACTGGCAAAGTCTGTCGGCTGAGTTTCCCGGTCGGTTGGCAGTCAACCTCCGGCTTGCACCTCCTGGAACCATCGAAGCCATCGGGCTGCGTCACTTCGATGGCGCGGATACCTGGACCTTTCTGGACTGAAGGCACGTTGCGTGCTCTGATCGGGCCGAAGCGCTGTTGCGTACGTAATGCCATCCACACCTGGGAGGGGCAATGAACGAGCATCTTGCGAGCCTTTTTCTGGCTCTCGGCATCTTCTCTCTTGGTTTCGTCAGCATTGGACCAAACATCCTCGCCATCATCGGGACGTCGATGGAACGCGGTCGCAAGTCCGGCACCCAGCTCGCGTTGGGTGTAGGCGCAGGCTCCGGTCTATGGGCAACCTTCACGGTTGCCGGACTGACTGCCCTGATTGCCGCTTATGCCCAGGCCGTTACCGTTCTGAAGATTTTCGGGGCGGCCTACCTGTTGTGGCTGGCATTCAAGGCATTCCGTGCGGCTTCAAGGCCCGCCAACGCAATGCATGTAACCGGTGCAAGGGGACGCAATCTGTTCCTGCAGGGGCTCGCTATTCAGATGACCAACCCGAAGGCGGCACTGCATTGGATCGCGATCGTCGGGATAGGCCTGGGTGCTGATACGCCGCTATGGGTCGGTCTGCTGCTGATTGGCCTGAGTACGGCAATTTCCATCATCGGGCACGTCGCCTATGCAGTGACGTTTTCAACCGCACCCGTCATCCGCTTCTATCGGCGCAGTCAGCGCTGGATAAGCGCAACGCTGGGCGTCTTCTTCTCCTTCGCAGCTTACAAACTGGCTACATTCCGGCCTTGAGCGGAAAGACTTCGCTGCCGGCTGCCTGCTTCAAACTTTCAGGCCAATGTCCACTGAAGCTCAGTGGACATAACTGTTCAGCAGACAACAGGTTTTCGGTGACGTTCTGTTGGTTGCTTGGTTCAGATCCGGTCTGCGGCCTCCGGGGCAGGTGAGCGAAACCGCTTGGGCAGTGCTGCGAGCAACATCACCGTTGCGACACACGGTATTGCAAACAGTGCTGCGGTTGCGCTCATTGAGGCTACGCCACCCGTTTCAAGCATCCATCCGCCCACGAAGGTACCAAGTGCAATGCCGACATTGGCGGCTGCAATGTTCATGGATGCCGCGAAACTCTTGTGATCAGGCCCTGCCGTCATCACGCGCACCTGCGACAGCACGAAGCCGGCAGCGTGGGCCATGCCCCAGGCAATCAGTACGACTGTCAAAAGCAGGGCGGGAGCAGTCGCCAGAAGGCCGAAGGCCATGGCTCCGCCTGAAACAAGCAATGGAACGACAATGGCTCCGGCCAACGCATGATCCGCTGTCCTTCCTCCGACCCAGTTCCCGGCGAGGCCGGCTGCACCGAAAACCAGCAGCGCGATGGACATCTGATCTCCTTCAAGTCCGGCGTTGGCCAACAGACTGGTGAGATACGAATAGCCAGCGAACATTGCCGAGAAAACGCAGACAGACAGAAAAAGCTGACAGAGAAACGATGGACGGCGAAGCAGGGAAAGTGCGCTGGCTGTCTTTGCCTGGAAAGGTGGCAAATGAAGCCTCAGATTGGCGAACAGCAGGACTACTGACAACAAACCAAGGCCTGCGACAGGGGTTTGCCAGCCAAACCGTTCTGCAAAGAATGTTCCGCAAGACGGCGCCAGGACGACACCGAGCGTAACGCCGATATAAACTTTCGCGACGCCTTTGCCGGCGCCATACACCTGGGAGAGATGAGAGCTTGCGAAACTGATGTAGACCGGCAATGCCGCTCCCTGAGCGACCCGGAGAGCGGCGGCAAGCTCGAAATTCGGCAATACGATCAATATCAGGTTGGTGGAGTTGGGCAGCATCATCCAGCCGAGCACCTTCGCCGGAGATGTATCAGACAGATACGCGGAAAGGAACGGTGCGGCGAGGGCGGAGCCAATGGCAAACCACGTCACCAGCCAGCCGGATTGCGAGGGTGTCATGTCCAGCTGCGCCGACATTGCAGGTGCAAGGCCGATGACGACGAACTCCGTCGCCACCAGCACCAGTGCCGACAGCCCGATTGTCAGGGCTGTGGCTTTGGAAGAACCTCTTGTCATCAAGCGTTGGCACCATTGTCGATCAACCAGTCCGCTCCTGTAACAGACTGTGCAGCGTCCGAGGCGAGAAAAGCGACAACATTGGCAATTTCTTCAGGCTGTGCATAGGCTTGCCGTGCCATGAGGGCCCGTTGCCCGTCGGCAAACGGACCGTCGGCAGGGTTCATGTCCGTATCTGTGGAGCCCGGATGCACGGCATTTACCGTTATCCGCCGGGAGCCGAGATCACGCGCAAGCGCATGGGTCAATCCGGTGACGCCTGCCTTGGTTGCGCTATAGGCCACCAGTCCGGCCATGGGCGCCTGAGCTGCAAGATTACTGCCGATCGAGATGATCCTGCCTCCGTCCGGCATGTGCGTGACCGCGGCTTTTGATGCAACGAACACTGCACGAAGATTGACCGCCAGGGATGTGTCGAAGTCCTCCAGGGACAGTTGGTCGACCGGGCCGACGAGAAAGACGCCGGCGTTGTTCACCAGAATATCGATCTTTCCGAAGGTGGATGCAGCCTTGTTGATCGCGTCCTGCAACTCATTGGCCTTGCTGTTGTCGGCGCGAATGGCCAGTGCCTTGCGGCCCGTCTTTTCGATCGCCGCAACCGTCCCTGCGGCCGCGTCCTCGTTTGACGCAAAACTGATCGCTACATCAGCTCCATCTTCGGCGAGCTTGCGGGCGATTGCTGCACCGATGCCCCGGCTTCCCCCTGTCACGAAGGCGGTTTTTCCAATCAATGTCATCGTCAAATCCTATTTTGTAGTGATTGATACAAAATTAGATGGACTGCTTGTGTTGAAGGGTCAAGTGATTTATTTATCGATCGATACAGAAAGGGTTTGAATGGCAACGAGAGGTCGTCCGAGAAAATTTGACCGGGAAGAGGCTCTTGAACGAGCGATGCGTGTTTTCTGGTCGAAGACCTACGAGGGAACATCGCTGAGCGATCTGACATCAGCCATGGGAATAAACACGCCCAGCCTTTACGCTGCCTTCGGCAGCAAGCAGGAGCTTTTCCGCGAAGCTCTGGCTCACTACGTCGAGAACTATCACAACGGTATCTGGACCGGTTTGGACGAGGCCCCCTCAATTTTCGATGCGGTCCGGACCTTCCTGACACGCTCTGCAGAAGCCTATTGCATGATCGGACAACCACCTGGCTGCATGGTCGTACTGGGAGCTCAACACAGTTGCACCGAGGACCAGTCCGTTCCGGCGGGCTTGAGTGAGATGCGGAAGAACAATCTTCTCCAACTGCAGGCACGCATCGAGCAGGCAAAGGAGGAAGGTGAACTTCCCGGTGACTTCGATGCCGCAGCCGCGGCAACGATGCTCTTCTCGATGCAAACGGGAATGTCGGTTCTGGCCCGTGATGGCGTGTGCGATGACGCCTTGCTTGCTGCAGCCGACCAATGTGTCGAGGCTTTCAGGGCAATGGCAAACCGGCCCCGATAACAGCTATTCAGCAAGCCTGTCGCATCCATCGAGGCAGTGTCCATCAGGCAAGCAGTCCAGATTAATCGTCCAGGCATCCCCTGCGGCCTTGAAGTCGTGATAGCTGCACGATGCACACCCTCAACCCGGTGCCTGATCAGGTTTCTAGCTAGCTCGGTATCTGGGTGACCACCGGTCATGCCTGGTTGTCAGGTCGGACTGCCTTGTAATTTTGCCCAATATCGAGGCAAGTGCCTCCGTTGTTCGCGCATCACTTAAGTTCAGCTGCAGGTTCATGGCGAACGCCTGCAATTCTTTCCTTTGGCACAAGCCTTGCTCTTCCAACTCTGGTTTGAACCATTGGAAGTTTTTGATGAAGCACGGCCTTGTTTCTCTGGTTGGTATCAATGTCCAACCTTAGATTTTTCGAGATCTACCGGAATCCGGAATATTTGTGGCTGCTCGCCAAGGGCGCATTGATCAGCGCTGCGCTGACAATCGGCGGCGGCATCCTGGGGTTTCTCCTCGCCGTGCTGCTGGCGGCAGTCCGCCACTACAGGGTGCCGGTTCTTGCCCAACTGGCGGCAGCCTATGTCGAATTCATCCGCAACACGCCATTGATCGTGCAGATGTTTTTCGTCGCCTTCGGTTTACCGCTGCTTCTTGGGTACCAATGGCCCTTCTGGGCCCATGCGCTGCTGGCACTCTCCATCAATTTTTCCGCCTATTTTGCGGAGATCCTGCGCGCGGGCCTGGCGTCCCTCGGCGCGGGGCAAACGGAAGCCGCCGATGCGCTCGGTCTGCCGCGCTGGCTCAGCTTCGTGAAAGTGTGCCTGCCGCAGGCAGTTGCCGCCATGTATCCTTCGCTCAACAGCCAGTTCATCTTCCTGTTCCTGACAACCGGCATCATTTCGGAAATCGGCGTGACGGACCTGACATGGGCGGGTCTCTTCATCGACAGCCGGAATTTTCGCTCGTTCGAGATCTTCTTCACCCTGACGGTGATCTACCTGTTGATGTCACTGGGTTTCAAAACCCTTCTGGCGCTGCTGCATGACCGGTTGTTCAAATGGAAGGTGGTTCGATGAAAGACGCCTTCGTCGCCCTCCTTGGCAAACCATTCGGCATCGTCCTGTTCCAGCTTCTGGAAGCCACCCAATACACGATCTATCTGTCTCTGATCGCTTTCATCGGTGGGGGCTTGATCGGCGCATGCGTAACCGCTTCGCGGGTTTCACCGGTCAAGATATTGCGGAAGATCTTCACCGCCTACACCTGGCTGTTCCAGTCAGTGCCCTTGCTGATGCTGCTGTTTCTGCTCGGGCTGGGTATTCCGCATCTTTTCGAAATCCAGATTGACCCGTGGCGAGCGGCCGGCATTGCCCTGACGCTTTATACAAGCGCCTACCTGGCCGAAGTCTGGCGCGGGGCGCTGACGGCCATACCGGCAGGCCAGCATGAAGGCGGCAAGGCGCTGGGCATGACCTTCACTCAGATCATGTTCTTGATCATTCTGCCACAGGCGTTTCGCCTGGCCATTGCGCCCACGGTCGGCTTCATGGTGCAGATCATCAAGGGTACTTCGCTTGCCTATATCATCGGCTTTCATGACCTGATGACGGTCGGCAAGCGCTGGGCGAATGCGCCCGTGCCGGGCACCCAACCCTTCGTCATCTATCCGCTGATGGCGATGATCTATTTTTCTCTTTGTTTTCCGTTGTCTGTGTGGTCGCGGCGCCTTGAAAAGCGCCTCGGATCCACATCGTCCAAGGGCGGGGCTGCCGCCGCCGCCTGACAAATCGCGCTTCAAGAACAACCGAAGGAGGGTCGCGTAATGTTGAAAAAAATTTTTGGGCTGACAGGCTTGGCAGTGTCTGCCGCATTGATGATTGCTAGTCCTGCATCTGCAGAGCTGAAGGACATTCTGGAAGCCGGCAAGATCAAGATCGCTACACCGGAGAATTTTCCGCCTTTTGGCTCGCTGGGCAGTGAAGGCGAATATGAAGGCTACGATATCGACGTCGCAAAGATGATCGCGGAAGACCTGGGCGTCGAACTGGAGCTGGTGCCCGTCACGTCCAAGCAGCGCATTCCGTTTCTGGAAACCGACAAGGCCGATCTCGTGATTGCAACACTCGGTGCCAATCCGGAACGCGCAAAGTCGATCTGGTTCTCTCACGCCTATGCTCCGTTCTTTTCCGGAGCCTTTGCCAAGCCTGACGTGGCCGTTTCCACCATCGCGGATTTTTCCGGCAAGAAAATAGCGGTGACCAGCGGCACGCTTGAAGATCTGGCAATCTCGGCGGATGCACCGGAAGATGCGGAGATCATCAGGTTTGGCGACAACGCGGCCACCATTGCAGCTTATGTTTCCGGCCAGGCCGACGTTATCGTGACCGGCAACATGGTGGCTTTGGGCATTTCCAATGACAACCCGGACTTCAATCTGGAAAACAAGTTCATCATCGCCAATTCGCCGTCTTTCATCGGTGTGAAGACGGGCAACATCGACCTTCTGCAATGGGTCAACGTTTTCGTTCTGCACAAGAAGCTGAACGGCAAGCTGGGCGAGCTGTCAGAGAAGTGGCTGAAGACGCCGCTGCCGCCTTTGCCTGCACTTTAAGGCCTGCCGGCTGAACGCTTGAAGCGCGCGGCGTCGAGCCGCGCGTTTTTGTTTTCGCAAGGGAAAATGCGAGGTTACAGGCTTCCGAAAATCTAGTATCCCCCTGCCATGATGTTTCGCAGTTCGACCGCCGGTACAGGGCCGGCTCCGTTTTATGCCACGCCCCTCGGCGTCTGGGGCGTCGTCGCCCTTTGGGGGCTCGCGCATATCCTGCTGAGGGCGTTGAACACGCCCGTCCTTGGTACGGACGATATGTTCGAGAACGTTCTGGTGCAGACACTGGAGCCCGGTTACATGCTGCGTCAGCCACCGCTTTACGAGTGGCTGCTCTGGTCTGCGCAGCAATTGTTCGGCCCTACAATCTGGGCAGCGCTTTTCGTCAAATACACCCTGATCTCGATTGCCGCGCTGTTTCTGTTTCTGATCGCGCGCAAGGCCATTCACGACACGCGCCTTGCGGCCCTGTGTGTCTTTTCCTATTCGCTCTTCTACCAGTTCGGCTGGAACCTTCATGAAGGCGTCACTCACACGGTGGTGTTGACTGCAGCCTGCGCCATGAGCGCCTTCTTCTTCCTGAAGGCGCTGGAGACACAGCGGCTCGGCTACTACGTGCTGTTTGGCATGGCGGCCGGGGCCGGACTGCTGGGCAAGCATTCCTACCCGATTTTTGTACTTGCCCTGATCCTGGCAGCGGCCAGCGACCCGGCATGGCGCACCCGGCTGCGCCTTTCCGGCTTGTTGCTGGTGCCTTTCGCGGCGGCACTGATCTACAGCCCCTATGCCTATTGGATCTTCAGCGAAGGGCTGAAGCTGCTGGCATCGGTTTCCGACACCATGGGCGTCAGTGCTGAAACATCGCATCTGATGCGCGCAGGCGAGGGGCTCGGGAAACTTGCCTTCGGACTTGTCGGTTTCTCGGTTCCGCTGGTTCCTCTGCTGCTCCTGCTGTTCTGGCCGCGCTATCTTGGCCGCAAAAAGCCCGAAACACCTGCCGTGAGTGACGCAGCGCGCCTGTGCGGGCGCACGGTTCTCCTGATGATCCTGCTGACGGCGCTGA
Source organism: Labrenzia sp. PO1 (assembly GCF_012273635.1). Lineage (NCBI taxonomy): Bacteria > Pseudomonadati > Pseudomonadota > Alphaproteobacteria > Hyphomicrobiales > Stappiaceae > Labrenzia > Labrenzia sp. PO1. Next base: position 216,911 of record NZ_JAAXCR010000006.1, on the reverse strand, counting down.
TGATTGCGATCTCCGGTGCGACCTACGTCAAGGAACGGCACATGCACCCGCTGCTTCTGCTGCTGCCGGTGTGGCTGTTCGCCGACCTGGAACGCTTCGGATTTGAAAAACAATGGCGCTGGCTGACGGCCGTTGTTCTGGCGGTTGTCGCGGTTGCCTTTCTCGCCCGGGTACCAGGGTTGGTCGCGCCGGACAAGACATGGTGCGGTGGCAAGTGCCGGCACATGAAGCCTTACGCGGACCTGAAGGCACCGCTGGCTGACCTGGGTGCAGCAGACGCCACACTGATTGCCGATGATGGCTATACCGGCGGCAATCTGAGGGTCTTGTTTCCCGATGCCAGGCTGGTGACCAAGGCCATTCCGGCCAGAACGCCACCGCGACAAAGCTGCTTCTTCATCTGGGAAGAGGGGGACAAGGAGCCGGACACGTCTGCAATGGAGCGCTTCAGTCAGGTCGCCTTCTGGGATGCCGGCGAGGCGCTTGAGGCAACGTATCTCACCGGCGCTTGGCCGCATTTGTGGAAGCCGCCCGGCTGGCGGACAAGCTGGTGGGGCGTAGCGAAGCTCCCGCCCGAGAGCCCAATCTGCCGCTGACCGTAATCTTTCCTGACCAAAGGCGCGAACCGAAGATGCCGGACACATTTGCCTCGACTGTTTCCATCGAAAAAGCCCGCCCGGAGCACCTTCGCGAGATCGTCGCCATCATCAATGCGGGGGCGACCAGTGTTCGCAAGGACAGGGAATTTGCCGATTGGCAGGACTACCGACCGGCATTTGACGCGCTTGTCGCCGCACCCGAGTGCGATATCTACGTCGCGCTTGGCGAAAGCGGAGAAGTGGTCGGCACCTTCCAGATCCATTTCATGAAGGGGCTCGCTTTCCAGGGGCGTCCGAGGGTTGAACTGGAAAGCGTTCACGTGCGGGCAGACCAGCGTGGGTCCGGTGTCGGGCGGCTGATGATGGCAAGGGCTGAAGACCTGGCACGGCAGGGCAACGCCTGCATGGTGCAGCTGACGTCGAACAAGGAACGCGAAGGCTCACATCACTTTTACAAGCGGCTTGGCTACGACCAGAGCCATCACGGCTATAAGAAGATGTTCGTCTGAGCCATCATTTATCAGTCGGTGCCTGGCGCGCTGTGCCTTGATGGAACCGTAACTGCCAGGCTCCGTCTCGTCTGCTCCAGATCGAACTGCGGTTTGCTGTTTCAACGTTACCAAGCTCACGCCTGACCTCACTGACGTAGGTCACGAGAACCGAATTCGTGTCGATCACGGTGAACTTGAGGCCGGGCAGGGGCAGGCGTACGTCGATAGGCCGTGCGGCACACGCGGGCAGGATCAGGTCTTCACGCGGATAGATACGGCCGGATCGGCCGAACTCAAAAAAGTCATCCGCAAAGATCCGGTCCATCAGGACCGGATCGTACCGCGTTTCCGCTCGCCACAGGCTTTCCTCCAGTCTGGTGAGCGTTTCGATATCGTCGGGCGTGAGGCACGTGTCAGACATGGATCCGGCCTGAGCTGGTGAACCGGCGGTGTCAGTCGACCCGTCGCCAGGTTTCCTTTTCGCAGACATTGAAAACGACGCGGACGCAGCCCTGTACTTCCAGGGCGGAGGCGTTCTTCGGGCGCAAGGTGGCATCCGCGCTAAAGCCGCGACGCGGATCATAGACCCGGCCTTTCCAGCCATCTTTCTGTGGTGCCATGCGCCAGAGCACGGTCAGGCCGAGCACCTTCCGTTTGCGCTTGCTTTCGTCCTTGTTTTTGAGATCCGGCGTGTTTTCCATGGAATAGCCTTTGGGGGCCGGAAACCGGACAATCTTGCCGCAGGGCACCTTGCCGCATTTTTGTATCTGGATGACGGCCCCTGCCGGTGTCAGCCATTTGCCGTTGATGTCCGGGGCTGCAATGGCTTGGCCCCCTGTGCCTGCAAGCAGGAGAGCGAACAGACCGGCTTTCGATAACAGTCTGGAAGCCGGAAACGCAGAAACAAAGAAAGAAACAGGAACCACGATTATCCCCCGTCGCAATGCTGGTGACGACTGCGCCACAATCTCTGACCGGCAATTGCGACGGAGGAAAGGCCAAATCGACAGGATCTGGCGATTTCGGACTTTGTTCAGCCGTTTATTGTTCTCGTTTCCAGGTTTCGCCCTTGCAGATGAGGCCGCCCATCACGCAGCCCTCCAGTTTCAACGCGTTGGCGGACGTCAGCTCGATGAAGCCGGTATAGGTTTTGCCGTCCTCGGCGTTATAGACCTTGCCCTTCCACTGGTTTTCCTTGTCGGTGGGTTTCATGGCCTGAACGATCTGTACTCCCAGCAGCGGGCGGTCCCGCTTGGCCGCGTCCGGGTTCCTGGTGTCGTTTCGCGGCTCCCGCAGCCATATCAGCTTGCCGCACAAGGAACTGCCGCAGGAGCTGATCCGGATCTTGGATGCCCCGTTCGGGCGGACCCAGTCTCCCTTGGCATCGCCTGCGAAAGACATTGTTGCGGATGTGGTGATGATGGCGCCCGCAAGAAGTGCGGACGACAGAATGGTTTTCAGCATAAGTTCCTCCCAAAGCGGAATGCCTTCCGTTTACGGAAAGGGAATGTATAGCCCGGGAAACGTGCTGAAAAGCCGTCACCCAACGTCAGGTCGTCCGAAAATCTGCCTGAACGCCAAAGGGAGGCAAAGTCTGGTTTTCTGAAGGGAAGGGAACGAAATAGAGCCGGACAAAGAATTGTGGAAACGAATCCATGGTGAACAGATGGTTGATGGGCCTTGTCAAATTTTCGGAGAATGTGACTGATTAAAAAGGGAAAATCGCAACCATATACTTACCGCAATATGAATTTCAGACTTATTTAAATTTTTGTTCGCATTACGTTAAACCTGTCTTTTAACGCCCCTTTTAACTGCTGCTGATGAAGTAGACCTCAAGAAACAACGGGGAAAGCTTCACGAAAGCTTGTGTTTCTTAGATCGGTCCTTGCCAAGCCATTGTGTTCAGCAAAGTGACCGGTTGGCAGTAGGGAACCGGAACGGTGGGTCCAGAAGGATCGGAGCTGTTCCGCAGAAGTCAGACAGACGAAAGGGGAGCGTTATGGCTCGTTTTGAAATGCACTCGGCCGATATGGCCATCATGGGCGAAAAGCCGGTTACCGCGGACATCCTGTTCCAGATGGGTCTGGATAGCGCTTGCGGCCGTCACGGCATGACCGATCTCATCACAGCGCACAAGTGGTTCAACATCGCTGCTCTGAAAGGCAACAAGGACGCAGCGCGCTACCGCAAGGAAATTTCCGGTGAAATGTCCACTTCCGAAATCGCCGAAGCTCAGCGGTCGGCTCGTGAATGGCTGTCGATGCATTGAACCGGATGAAGGCTGCCGGCCGAACGGCACCTGAACCGGTATCCACAACCTGACGCGGCAGCACAGTTTTCTGCCGCGTCCAGTTTCCGGCCCCTTGCCGGGACCGCTCCAGTCAATGGATCGGCGCCAGACCGTACTCATCCCAGATCGAGCGGTCGATTGGTGCACCAAGGGCATATTCGAACCCGCTGACGATCTTGCCGCTGGCGTCCAGCCGGCATCGATAGGCGATCTCGTACCAGACCCGGTTGCTTCTGAGGGCTCCGGCGGGCACAACAATCATATCTTCCTTCTGAAATGAATTGCGGAAAGCATGTGGCGCAAGCCGTGTCGGCTTGAACCCCGGCCGCGCATGGCGAACCTGCTCCATTGCCTCCAGCGCGCAAATCTGTTCGCGTCCGTCTTCACTGGTCAAGGTTGGCAGAAACTCGCGTGCCTGTGCGGAGCGTGGGTCGTTCAGGACATCATTGGCAAAATAGGCATTTGCAGTAACCCATTCCTGCTCGGGCCTGGTCCTCGAAGAAGGTGGGTCCGTGGGCGCGGGCAAGTTGGCATTCGAAGAAGGCACCTGTACCGAAGGCGCGTTCGAACCTGACAACGGATCAGCAGTGGATTGCGGGGAGACTGCCGCAGTTTGCGACTGGCTCTCGTCGATTTCTTCCAGCGCGGTTTCCGGCAGACTTGGCGGCAGGAATTCAGGAATGATCTCGACGGAGACAGGCTCGGGCGGCTCTGGCAGGATAGTCCGCCACAGCGCCGCATCGCTCAACAACGCATAGAGCGCAAGGTGCAGCCAGAGCGCACAGATCCACGGAAACCTTTCCGCGACAAACCGAGTCAGATGCGTCGGAGGGGCGAGCTCGGCTATGGCATTTCTCCGATACCCGGCCAAGTTGAAGAATATCCATCGCACCAGAGGACTGCGGCTGAATTATGAAGGGGAAGACGGGAACTGGATCTGTTCCCGCGAACGGCGGCAGGCCAGTCAATCATCATGCGAGAAGGGTTTGAGACTTTCTGGTAGCGCGATGAACCACCTCTGGAAAAACGTTCCCTAACCCAACAGCCTGGCAGTAGCCCTGGGCAGCAGCCTGGTCAGTTTCTTGCGGGTGCGAATTTTCCGTTTCGACATCTTTCCGCGCATTATGTCCAGTGGTGAAACAGCCTTGGCTCGTCTGAGCGCCGCAGTCCACTCGTCTGTCCATGCATTGAACTGTTCCGGGTGGCGATCGTCACGCATCGGGACAATTTCGAATGTCGTTCTTGCAGACCGGTTGCACGAGCAGGTGCGCCGCAAATTTTCCCTGAGGGCGTGATTGTCAAAACAGGTCGCGGGTATTGCAAGGAGACTGACCAGAGAAAATGTTTTCTCTGGATGCAGACGCGCCATCATCTCTTCAAAAAGGGTTGTTTCGCTTTTCAGATGGGAAACTTCTGCATGAAAGTCGTTTATCGAATTTTCTTCCGCCACTGCCGCGTTGCGATAGTAGATGAAGGTCGTTTTTTCGCCGGTGTCTTTGATGAGTTTCCTGAACCTGTCAATCCGAACCCTGTAGTCCGCCAATACGTCACTGTTGTCGTGTGGATTGGTGTGCAGATGCGCGATTTTCGGGTAGTCCTTGAAAATGAGGAACTTCTCAACCGGATTTATTTGATGCGAGGCGTAAGTATAGTCGTGCTTGCTGGTAAGGCCCTTGAAGTCTGTCGCGATGATTTTCGAGACGTAGTCCAGGCCCGCGTCAAGGTTCCAGAGCCAGTCGAAGGGGTATTGCTCATGCCTCAGGCCCAGCTTCTTGAGGTTTGTCGCAGCGTCACACCCGCCACCCAGCGAAACAAAAACGTTTTTCAAGTATCACCCAAACCCAAATTCATTGATGAAAGAGGGTCGTTTTGCCGGTGGCGGGCCAAAAGTCAACTCTAAGATGTGACGGTGGCCGGGTGGGGAGGAAAAAAAGCGAAACCTGGCGAGCGAATTGCCAACCCGACTTGCGACGGGTGGAAAGAGGCGGTTCATTTTCAAACGAACGAGGCGTCAGGTTCCGCGATTTGTGAAGACGATGCCGGATTTCAGCGTTCGATGCCTGTCTTCACCTTCCAGAAGTTGCGAGGCCAAGCGCGGTGGAAAAAGTGACAAGGCGTAAAAAACGCCTTGAACTGTGAGGCTTTTATTCGTACACGGGCGTTACCGGAGAGGTGGCCGAGTGGTCGAAGGCGCTCCCCTGCTAAGGTTGTTCGCGAAATCAAAATTCGCCTTTAGAAACAACCCACTTACTCACTTTACAATTTTTACCTGTCTGGATTTTGCAGATTTGCTCTGCCTTCCTCGTGTGAACGCATCCCGAACATTTGCAGAACTCTCTTCGGAGTGTGCATAGGTATCAAGCAAGATGCGAGGGCTTGACCAGCGCCCGGCTTTGGCAGCGTCAACCGGGTTCACACCCTGGCGTACTACCGTCTCTGTTCCGAAGCCGTGCCGACCGGCTGCGTGTGGCGCAATGTACTCGATCTGAGCGCGTTTGCAGGCTGTTTGCCATGGCCCATATACCGAGTGGCGTGAAGCGTAGCCAAAGACCTTTCCATTGCGTGCTTTCAGGTTTGCCAGGACCGCTACCATTTCCGGAATGATGTCTACCCATTGACCGGGGTGCCCCTTGGAGGGTGGGAGCCAGACGCGGGAGTTGCGCAATTCCAAGTGCTTCGGCTCAATCAATACAGACTGCCCAACGCGGGCGCCTGTCGTGAACATGAACAGGGCCAATGCACCCATGTACTCGTTCGCTTCATCCCGGAACTTGTCGAGCCAATCCCAGGAACCAGGCGTTTTCTTTTTGCGGCTCTGCTTCCCGCGGATTTCGTCTTGCGCCTGGCGTTCGGCAGGGGTGTACGCCTTTACCCGGATCGGTGGGGTTCCCTTTTCTTGGTGGGCGTTATTGATGACGGCGCAAATTGGCGTCACCACTTGCCGGCGCCACGTATCACACGCGGCGGCCGGGTAGAGCTTCTTTCCCAGATCGCGGACAAGCTTGGGCTTGATGTCCTTGACCCTCATTTTCCCAATCTCTGGAATGACCTTTAGAAGGTAGCCCGCGTCCGCTGGCTTCGCGTCGTAGAGCACGACCGCGGCGGCAAATGTCAGCTCGTCTTCTTCCGTCGGCGCATCTGATCCAAGGATTGCACGTTGCCGGGCTTTCCTTTCAATTTCGGCGACCTTCGCGGCTGCAACTTGGATGTCAGATGTTTTGAGGCTTCGCTCAATGTAGCCGTCGAGCCCATCAGTGCGTCCACGGACCCAATAGCGGTTGCCTCGGCTGTAGATTTCGAGCGGCATGTTTCTTCCTCAAATATTCTGTCGATGTGCTCGGGTTTGATCAGCATCACGTTGCCCAGGCCGCAATACGCTCCTGTTTGACGGGCACGCTCTCTTAGCTTCCGCTCCGACAATTCAAGCCCAGCTTCAGCGAAGATTTCCACCCACTGTGCGGGCGTCTTCCCTTGTTCAAGGATCTTTGGCAGAGCCATTAACTTGCCTTCCTTATCTCGTCGGGTGTCACAGGCACGCGGAAGTCTTCGGCAATATGCTCGTCCGTCGGGTGCTCTCGGCGCACGGGAAGACTGCCGATCTGGTAGCCCTTGGCGCCTGTCTTGATCAGTAGCCGGATTACCCTTTGCCTCCGGCTTCCTGTCATAAACTGCACGTCGTCAAACAGGATTTCGAAAGCCTCGGCAACGTCGGCCGTTGTCAGCTTGAACCCGTTTCCAAGTGGCAGGCGTCGGCGGTAGTCCTCGACGCATTCGCGCAAGGTGTCTTCCTCGGCCGCCGTCAGCAAGTCGCCTTCGACGGCCTTTTGAAGCACTGCTATTTTTGCGACTGCAAGCAATGGCGTCCCTCACTCAGCGGCTTCATCAAATTCGCCGACAATGGCGAGGTTGATATTTCGGGCAAAGGTCGCCTCGACCAGTTCTCCAAAGCGCGGGTCCCGCTGTTTCGCATCCGCGATTGTGATGTTGACGGCAGTTGCAAGTGCGCCAATCACGACGGCGCGGCGCTCTACCTCGGGAAGTGGGCCAGTCACTAAGAGCATGTCGGCAAGCGTGTTCTTGGCAAGCTGCTCAATGCGGTCACGGTGTTTCTCGACTATGGCGCTCATTTCGTTGCCCTCCTGGCGTTCATGATGATTTTGCGGCCTGCCTTTACGTCTCCGGAAACCGCATAGAGTTGGCGCGCTACTTCCAGCGGATCGATGCCGATGCGATCCCAAAAGGCTTTTTCGTTGCCGCTGTGCTGCAGGCGGTGTTCCTCGGGCAACATGGGAACCGTCCAAGCGTCATCCGGCTTCCGCCCCTTGGCGGTCTTCGCCTTCTTGTGGCGCGGGTCGCCGTAACGGACGTGGCAGGCCTCGCAGCCGTGACCACCTGAAACCAGGCTCGGCAGTTTCCGGATGAATGCGAGGTGCGTTTCATCCGTCATCCGCTGCTGACCTTTGCCGCTCGGATCGAGCGAAAAAGCGGTTGTGGCGTGTGGGTTGTGCCAAAGGTGAGACATTAAACGGCCTCCTTTTCCAGAGACGGGAAAGAGGGCAGGGTGACTTTCACCAAGCGCGTTCCTTGCGGCCCGGTCAGCTTCTTCCCCGAATAACGATGATCGACAAGCGAAACGCTTTTCGTCTTGATGATGATCGGGCGAAGGCCCTTGCGGCCCGGGCAAACGAGGATTTCCGATTTCATGCTGCTGCCTCCTTAACCGCGGACTTTCCCGCCTTCGCCGTTCTCTCGGCCTTTAGTTTCGCCTGGGCTTCGTAATTCCATTTGATAAGACGCATAGGCCCGCCGTCTGGCTCGTAAAGCATGTAGTCAGCCCACTCCCACAACGGCCGTTCTCCGAAGACGGTCACCCCGTCGCGCTGAACAATTACGGGTGCTTCCCGGTTGTGCCCGCCTTCCTGCAGAAGTCGTGCAAGCTCGTGGATAACTCCGCCTTTGGACTTGGCGGCAGATAGGCCCTCGCATTCCGCAATGCTGAAATATCGGGTGCCGTCTGTGCTCGGTCGGCTTTCGTTCCGAATGGTGATGATCAGGGTCACGCCGCTTGCTCCATGTCAGAGATGATGTTCTCGGCGCAAAGGACGGTGAAGATGGCCCGGCAGGCTTCCGCCTTGGTGTGCAGGTTGTCCGGATAGATCCCGGCGTCTGGGGCTATTGCATTGAGCGCTTCGATTATCGTTGGCGCGACTGCCTCGCCGTTCTCATCCTGGCCGCCCACAATCGTTGCGCAGATGCCAGCAAGGCTCGTTGTCCGGAGTTGCGGCCGGATCAGGGTTGCCGGGTTGGCGTCGTGCCGGATCAACGCGGCCCGGATCACGTCAAGGTCAAAATCCAGATCCCAGCCGATAAGGTGGGTTGAGGTCTTGAGCGAGTTGGTCAGCCATGAAATGGCGGTCCGTTCCGGTAGGCCACGGCTCCGCGCAACACGGTCGCCGATCCCGTGGGATTTCTCCGCGCTCGCCGACACACTCTTTTCCTGGCGGATGAAACTGCGGTACTCGGCGAACACGCCTGCCGCGTCCCACTGCACGGCACCCATTGCGACGGGACGCGGGTACTGCTGATCATCGAGCGCGGCCGGGCGCTGAATGCCGGTGTTGGCGAGGCAAAGGGCAAGCGTGATCATTTGCCTGCCTCGATCCGCTCTTTCCGCTCATTGATCGCCAAGCGGGCTTGTTTCTTGTCCTCGGGGCGAAGCTGATTAAGGCCTGCTGCAAAGTCAGCCTTGATCGCGTCGACAGCTTCCAGCGTCTGGGCTTTGGACAACTCAGCCTTGAAGGACGCCAGCGGGTCGGTTGCGCTCTGTTTTGCCGGGGCTTCCTCGGCCGGTGCCGGGTTCTCGCTCTCCTGCGGCAATGGGCTGTTGTCTGCCGGGGAAAGGTCGAGCGTATTGGCGTTGCCACTCTGATCCGGCTTGTCCTGTTGAGCTGCAGCCTGTGCGGTGGTTGCGTTGACGTGTTCGAGGTTGAAGCCTTCTTGAGGCAGAAAGCTCTGTTCCGGCTGCTCCTGGCTCCGCTTCGCGGCAGCAAGACGTTCTGCGCCTGTCGCCCGGGCTGGTGTTACGTCGCGGGCATTATCTGCACCTTGGAAGCTTGCAACTTCTTCCCTGTCGTAGACGCCCAACAGTACTTCCGGGGTGTAACGGCGCGCCCATGCCCGGGCAGAGTAGTAGCCAAGCTGCTGTTGCGGGTCAGTCTTCCAAAGAGGGGAATTTTTTGTGGTTATTGCGCCGACCGGTGGAGACGTATAGCTGTACTCTTCACCGTCAATTGTGCCGCGAACGGTGCAAGTGAGGCTGTCGCCTTCGCCTTCAAATTCGTAGCGTAGCCGCCCTTGAATGCCTGAGCGGGTGTTGACCACGGCGGCAATGAGCTGCGCTTCATATGCAATTTGACCATTGACAGCATAAGACTTGGACGCGACCGCAAACGGGCTCATGTCCCATTCCATTGCCTGAAGTGCGACAGCCATGCAGGCGCCAGGGTTGTTCCGAAGGTGCTTAGGCAGAGCGATATCTGCGCGGCTCATGATGTCCGCAAATCGCAGGACTTCACCAAGTGACTGAGGCGCAAGCTTTGCGCCCTTCACGTGGTCAATCGAAACTGTTTGTCCCTTCTGAACCGCCAATTCAAGCGCGTCTTGGGTTGCCGGTACCTGGGTCATGCTGCTTGCTCCAATGCTGGGGTCTTAAGGTCTTGCTCGATGGCTTCGCGATCCCAATCGCCAATGCGAACGGGGCGGGCCTCATAGGGGCGGGCGCCGGGCCAGATGCCGGACGCCATACATTCGGCGATAGTGTCCAGGCCGTGACGAATTAGGGCTTCGCCTAGGTCTAGGTCGGCTGGATCCAGTTCAACGGCCTGAGTGTCGGGGGTGTCTCCGGTCGAAACGTAGACATTCCAAAAGCTGTCAAAGGGCAGGTCGAGTTCCCGGGCAGAGCGACGGACGCCGCCGCCTTGGATGAAATAGCCGTTGTCTTTGATCTGCCGCCGGATGAAACGTTCATCCATGCTCGACGTGGTTTTCAGGTCGGCAAAAAAGCCGTCAACTGCGTCGTTGTCCGGTCGGGACCTGAACCAAAGGCCGGTCCGCTCGTCCTTGATGAAAAGGGACCGCTCAACAGCGCCGTTCAAGATGCCCTGTTGCACCATGGGGTCGCGGGCTGCGTCCTCCGCAATGCGGCGGATCTTTTCAATCTGCTCGCTCGTGACGATGGTTTTGCCCGCGTCTTCCTGTTCCTTGTTCCACGCTTTGCAGTGAGTTGCGTTGTTGCTCCACGCGGACGGCTTTCCGGTTTTGCTATTCGGATATGTCTCCGGCTGCACCGCGAACTTTTCGGAAAAGACTTCGTCACCCAAAAGCAGTGCATGGACCGCTTTCCCTAAGTTCAGGGCGTTCGTTGTCTTCGGCTTGATGTGGTTGGGGTTCTGCTTCCATAGGTGCCAAAACTTTTTGGGGCTCCCGCCGAGGGCTGGAAACAGGTGTTTTAGCGAGGACTTGGATACGCTCGGTGCGTCCAGCAGTTTGAGATTGTTGTGGTATTCCTCAAGCGGAATGCCAACGTATACGCCTGGTTCTGTGATCGTCTCGCCGTTCCATTGGATTGCTTCGGTCATTGTGCCAACTCCTGCACAATGCGGTAGACGGTGCGGGCCTCTTCAACGCTCCGGATTTCAGCAGTGTGGTAGGTCGATTTTCCAAGTTGATCAGCAACAGCCCTATAGACTTGTTTCCGGCTCATGCGCTTTGACTTCCAAATCGGATCAAGCACCCGGTGAATTTGCTGACGGGCGTTTTTGATTTCGGGCGTGGGGATGCAGCCGAGCGGCGTTGGCGGTTTGCTGGTCTTGTGGTGACAGCCAACAAAGTTCTTGCAGCTATCGCACTTCCAGAAAGGCAAGCGTGATAGGTCGCGGCGATGTGGGTAAATCTCCCGGCCGGTTGTCAGTCTCGCCGAAACGTCTTCGCCGCACGCGCAGCAACAAATCTTCATCGTCAAGTCCTCTTGTGCCTGTTGCGCGTCTCCACTCGGGAGAGGCGGAAAAGACGGCCGGTCTTCCGGCCAGTTGGTGGGGAGGATGGTCAGAGTTGGGACGTTCTTCTGTGCCCCCGGCTGGCGTCCCTCAAAACCAGCCGGGGGAGTGTTGCAGCGTAGGAGGAAGTGCCGCTGCAAACAGGGGCGTCACATGTGGCGGAAGTGGCTTCCGATGGTCAGGGCAAGAAGGATCATTGCCGCCAGACCTGCCCGGCCCATTGCCGTGAAAAGAACCCGTTCAACCGAGTGAGAAACGCCGCGGTGTTTCGGCGGAAGTGGGAGCCGCTTCATGCGGCCACCCTATGCTCAACGCCTGCGACAGAGCCGGAAATACGCTCGGCCGAGTAATCGGAATAGTCTTCGCCGTCGTCTTCAAGTTCGGGGAAGGCGGCCGCCATCACGTCAGCGGTAATGTCGTTGCTCCAACCCTCTGCCGGGTTGAACTCGAAAATCGCTTTCACATTCTCAAGCTGGCCGCTCTGAATGTCGGCGACGATCTGCGAAAAGCGCAATTCTTCAACATCCATTTCCGGCGTGTAGATCGTTCCCTTGATGTCGCAAAGGACGTGGAAAAAGGATGTGTCGGTGCTGAGGGACATGGACTTTCTTCCTCTTCAAAGCTTGGCGGAAGATCTGGTCTGTTGCCGCCTTCGTTCCGCTGTTGATGAGAGAAAAATACCGACTTGGTATATTAAATCAAGTCCAAAATGGTATTGACGGCATAAAATATACCGATATGGTCTTAAATCAGCGGTGACAGGGTGCAATTCCCTGCTGGATGAAAACTGCAGGCGCGGGGGTCGAAAGTCCTACGGTGCCGCCAGAAACAGAGGACGAGTTAGCTGAAAGGCGCTCTGGCGTTTGTGTCCCATTCCCGGCTCCGGTCGACAAGACACAGGCCATGGTCTTCCCGCCTTCTGGGTCGCCCCAGGGGGTAGGGGGGTCTATGGCTTGGAACCCTTCCCCCACCTATCGACAGAAACAAGATCTGAAACTTAGGGTAGAGAGTTACGGATAGATCAGAGGGGGGCCGATTTGGGAAAGAGTCTGCTTGTAGCAAAAGCACCTTTCAAGGCCATTTCGTCGGACAAAACCAACTCAATCAATTCGTCTCTGCCTGGCTCGTTCAGCATCATTTTAGCGATCGCACCAGCGTCGTTTTCCCAAAGCTCTCGACGAAAATTTCCCTCATCGTGAAGTTTCTCAAGGATTCTCAAAATAGCGGCGCCGGCAAAAGGCAATTTTGTGAGCACGGTTTCAGCATCCGCCTCTTTGGCATCTCGTGCGAATGAAATAACAGTTAGGTGCGAAGCGGTTTCCGCCCTTGAATATCCATTCTCAACGGAGGCCAGCGCGACAGCAGCACCGAAAGGGGTAAGGTCATAGCCCATGTGCTTTACTAGGGCAGAAATCTCGGTCAGCGCATCGTTTGACGGGGCGTCGCTGTCTTGATCTTTACGACGCTTCGACAATACGAATACACATGCGGCACCAACGAACGCAGCCAAAATTAACGAATAAAAAGTTGGTTGGTCCATGGCTAATTGCCGCGGATTTACGACACCTCGCGAATGACTTTCAAAATCTTCGCGATAATCCGCACTTCCGTAGCTTCCTCGCTGTGTTCGTCAAAAATAACCGGCTCTTGAAAACGCGAGTCTGTAGACTCGGGACGAAGCTCAATGTCACCGTTGTGGCGCACAACACGTTTAGCGGTACGCTCCAATGTATGGCCGCCGTCCCTGAACCGCTCAACAACGACTAAGTCACCGGACACCAGATCAATTCCGGCCTGCCCATAGTCGAGACAAAGGATTAGGTCGCCATCCTGGGCGATCTTGTTCAAGCTCTCGCCACGAATGCGAAGCAGATATTGATAGTCCAGCGAATATCTTGCATCGCCGCCAGCTAAGCTAGAGTTCTCGGCTTTCTCGCTGTCAAAAAGATCAGCTTCCATCCATAGGCCAGCGGCGACATCTCCCTTTACTGAGAGGGTTTTGTTTTCCGCGGATGTTACTTTTACGATGTTGTCGGCGAACCCTGAACGCGAAACGGGCTTAATATGCAAGTTGTCTAATTTACCTTTGTGCTCATCCGGGAAGAGCAGCTCTGACGGGGAAATACCTAAGTGAGGTGCCAGGCGTTCCGCCCATTCACGCGTAATTGTTCGTTCGCCGTTTTCTAGGCGACGAATTTGCGGCTGTGACGTGCCAGCTAGTTCCGCAAGACGCGCTTGCGTCAATTCTCTGGCGGCCCGAAGGTCTTTCAACACATTCATACCACATTGGTAACCCCAATCACTTGGTATATCTAAAGCCAAATTGGTATTTTTATCTTGCATGATTATGCCTAATCGGTATGTTTTGGCTTATGAAGCTCAATGACTTCCTTGGAGATAACCAAATGTCTCACGCGGAATTTGGCGGACGCGTTGGCGTCTCTCAGGCCGCTATCAGCAGATATGCGAACGGCCTCCGCTGGCCTAAGCCGGAAATCATTTCGCTGATCGAAACGGCAACTGGCGGGCAAGTGACGGTGAAGGATCACTACGACGCTTACCAAGGCGCCAGGATCACTAAGAAGGCAGCCGCCTAGAAAGGCACAAGGTCATCACCGTTCGCCTTCTTCTGGGGTGAGCGATCGGACCCGGAAAGTATCTCTTCCCGGGTCCAAACCAAGCTTATCCGGCGTTTCCGCAGTCTCTCGGCCAGACTGTCAGCTCTGCGGGTGCCTGAGGCTACAAGCCTCAAAAAGTGTGGGTGTGGGGTCTGTTTCGTTTCCATGCCCAAAGAGGTGGGAACGCCCTCTGAAGTCTTCACGGTTGCAAATATTGGAAGAGAGTAACCATGGATTATCTGAGCCGCGACGAATACGACCGGTTGTCAATCGCAAGCAAAGACCTCGTGCGCGCCGCTGGTGGTGCCGAGAGAGCCCGGGAAATCACCGCATATAAGCAGCTCACGCAAATACAGCGCTGCACCACAATCGACGGCCAGGACCGTCGATTTTTTCCAATCAAGGCAATTGCCGAGCTTGAGGCCGACGTGGTGGAGAGCGGTTGCCTTCCTCCCGTAACCAAATGCCTCGCTGATATGGCGGGCTTTGATCTGGTGAGGCGCGGGACCTGCAAAGGCGACGGCTGTGCGCTCACGTCTCTCTCCGAACTAATGAAGGTCTTCGCGGAAGCAAGTTCGACAGTCGCCGATGCCTATGCGGATGCAAAGCTAACCAGCGAAGAGCAGGCGGCGTGCATTGAACGTTTGGAAGCGCTGTTGGATCAGACGGCAAGAACGCTGGCCATCCTCCGCGGCGAGAAGGTTTCTGCGAACGCAAGGGAGGTGGCTTGATGCGGATATGCGGGCTCGACGTAGCAACTAAAACCGGCTGGTGCATCGCGGACGGCAGCAATTATCAAACCGGCCTGTTCAATGCCGGGAAGGTCGGCAAACGCAAGGCGTCATGCGATGCCGAGCGGAATGCAAATTTTCGTCAATGGCTCTGGACCTTTCTAAAAACCAATGACGTACAGGCCGTTGCGATCGAGCGCCGGGCGGTCGCGAACATGAAGAAGAAAGTGAAAGACCCGCTCAGCGGCAAGATGGTTGAAACTGTCGTCACAAACGATGCGACGGCGGCAACGTTGGCTTACCTAAACAACTGCGCTCAAGAGGTATGCTTTTCTCTGAGCATACCTTTCCACCTCGTAGCGGTGCAGTCTTGGCGCAAAGACTTCCTCGGCGGTCTGAAGCCGGTCGGTGAAGAAGACTACAAGGACGTTGCAAAGCGCGTCTGCCAGATGATGAGGATCGAAACCAAATCCAAGGACGCTGCAGAAGCGGCTGGGGTTGCCTTCTGGCTCCAAACTCAAATGAGGCTGCAACGCGCTCAAGCTCCAGCCGGCGGCCTCTTCGGCGTGGGGGAGGCGGCATGAGCAACCTCGATCAGGCATGGACCGATTACAAACTGCGGGCGAATAAGGTTTCGCTTCTGGATGCCGCAAAGAAGAGTGGCGCAACGCTGAAGAAGGCCGGGGGCGGGGAATATGTCGGCCCGTGTCCGGGCTGCGGCGGAACTGACCGCTTTGCGGTGAACACGTCAAAAAATAAATGGGTGTGCCGGGGTGCTGGCGGCGGCGGTGATGCAATCGGCCTTGTCATGCACTGCGCCGGGCTGACCTTTCCGCAGGCCTGCCAAGAGCTGACCGGTGAAGCCCCACCGTCTGGCGGCACCGAATACACTCCTGAGCAACGCGCCGCCTGGGCGAAGCGTCAGGCTGAAGCCGAAGAGCGCGACCAGAAGAGGCAGGATGACGAAGCCCAGGACGAACTGGCCCGGCTTAAGGTCGCTAAGCAACTGTGGGGCGAGGCCCAGTTGATTGAGGGCTCGGTGGCAGAAGACTATCTGCGCAGCCGTGTCAAAGGCCTTGAAGGGAAGCTGCCCGATGTCCTCCGGTTCCACCCGAAATGCTTCCTCGGACCAGGGCAATATCATCCCGCGCTCGTCGCACTCGTCCAAGGGGCAGAGGGAAACCAGCTTGGAGCCTGGCGGATCTATCTGGATGCGCAAGGCAATAACCTGCGCGATGCGGAAGGCAACAAGATCAAAAAGGGCCTTGGTCCCTGTGGCGGTGGCGCTGTTCGGCTGCATCCTCCTAAAGACGGTCGTTTTATTGCTGTTTGCGAGGGGATAGAGACCGCCTTTGGCGTGCATCTGCTTTCAGGCCTGCCAGTTTGGGCCTGTAGAACAGCAAATGGCCTCTCTGGCCTTGAACTACCCAGGGAAATTGAACGGCTCGCGATCTATCCGGATGGCGATAAGTGGAAATGGCAGGCCGACAAGGGCCGTTGGCTGGATCCAACTGGCCGCCGCGAAGCGTTGAAACTCGCAGAGCTGGCTGTTGCGCAAGGCATTGAAGTGCTCATGCAGCCGGAACCAATGCCCGGGTTTGATTTCTTAGAAGTCCACAACAGTCTCTACATGAGAACTGAGATTAATTGATGAAAGAAAACGCTTATCACGCATTCAGCGGCGAAGAAATGGAACTATTTCTCGTCAATCTGGAGCCAGTCGTCTTCCTCCTCATCAACGGGCTGGGAGCCAATACTTGTCCTGCATTCGAGCGACCGAACATGCTCCCTGTTTTCATCTCTGTATCGCCATTCAATCTCAAGGGAGATTTCTTGAGCTGGAATATCAACGTCGTATTTCTGATCTGCGAATCTAATACGGAAAGTTATGGGTCTGCATCTGTGGCCGACTGGTGTCCCTGGAACAATGTCAACAAGACTCACTCTGCGGCTCTGTTCAAGCAAATTGCCAAGCGCTTCTCTGAGCTCATTATTCTTGATAATGTCTTTTTCTCTTGGATCGTTACGGCCATACTCAAGGAAGCCAAAGAATATATTGTCTGGCTTTGTTATCCTGATACTGAGAATTGTAATGTCTCGTCTATTGTAGTTCCAAAATCGAAAAATTTCCCTGTCGTCAGACTTAGCTTTCCCGTTGTGATTAAATACAGGGAGCAAATTACCCGTAACGACTCTTGTTTGCGTTTCAAGGATTTCGTTGCTTTCTCTGGCAGTGGAGAGCGTTTGTTTCAAAACAAACAGCGTAACTACAGCTGCACCAGCAGCAGCCCAACCACTCAGTGCTCCGATCCACGCCCGGTAGCATTCAAGAATGCTCTCATCGGCTTTACTCGCCGTGTCGAGGGAGCATGCGGTGTCGAGCATTGCGATCGACAAAAACAAGCCAATGGGGAGAAAAGCGCCGATCAGGATCCAGTGGTGAGGCTTCATATGACAGCCTTTAACACGCACAAGTTGACTCTGGGAGTCCTTGCATGACTTTTCATTTTCCCAACATTCCAGATCGCGAAGCCGAGCTGATTGGGCTTGTCCTGGCTCAACCGGAAATCACCGGCCACGTTTTGCGGCGTTTGCCGAAAGAGGCATTCACCAATCAACTGACTGTCGCAATCTGGGGCGCAATGCAGGGTCTCGAGGCCGGTGGAACGCGCATTGGTATCCAAGCGCTTCGTGAACGTGTGGACGTAGACCCCGCAAAGTTCGGCATCCCCGATCTTCCGTCATTTCTCGGCACTTGTCTGCAGCGTGCCGGCGGCGACATGCCCGCGTCTGACCTGTTGGACGTGCTTTCCGAGACCGTCTTTGACGAGTTCATCCGGCGCCAGGTGGTCGAGTTTTCTACGGATCTGATCCGCCGTGCCGGCGACAAGTCGGTGAACGGTGTGGACCTGGCCACTGCGGCAACCAAAAAGCTGACGGCAATTTCCGGCCAGCGTGTCCAGCGTGTGGGCGTCTCGGTTTTCGAGGCAGGCAAGCGGTTCATTGATGACCTACAGAAGGTTGAAAGCGGTGAACGCAGTATTGGTTTTCGCTTTGGTGTGGGGGCACTTGACGACCTGATGGGGCCGATCAGGGACGGAGACTTTGGCTACATCGTTGGCCCGTCTGGTCATGGCAAATCTGCCCTGGTTCGTCAGATCGCCAGAGCAAACCCATGGGTCAAGCATCTGCTCATCACTGCAGAAGAAACGGACGAAGACATTTCAGCCAAGGAAATCTTAGCAGAGGCAAATGTGAGTTCCGACCTGGCCTATCGTGGCGGGCTGTCAGCGCAGGAAATGGAAAGCATCGTCAATGCCCATATGGATCTGAAAGACGCGCCGTTGCATGTCGAGCCCGGAGACGACATGCGGATTAGCACCATTGAAAGCAAGATACAGGCTTTCAAGTTCCAAAACGGCGGCAAATGCGGTTGCGTCTTCCTGGATACGATTGATGACCTAGACGCGGAAGAGAAGGGCAACTTTTCCCTTGCTGAGCGCCCGGCATTGTCGGCCCGCAAGCTGGACAAGCTTTCTACCAAATTGATGGTGCCAATCATCGCTATAGGCCAGCTAACAAGCGCCTACGCGAAGCGAATGGACATCAGCATAAGCCTTGCGGACACCTACGGCGGTCAGGCGGTCCGGAACAAGGCCAATTGGGGCCTGATGATGCACCGGCCGGCACAGAAGATAGACGATGTCATCTTGCCGTCGCACCTCACGCAGGCAGAGCGTGACAAGTGGCTTTCTGAACGCGCCAACTGGCTCAACCTGGCTGAGTTTATCAATCTGAAATCACGCCGTACTGCAGTTGGGAAGCGTGCAAAGGCCGGTTGGGTCGGCCCAAGAACTTCATTCGTTGACTATGACGAACGCGGGCAGGAGGGCTTTGCGCTGTGATGGATCTGAAAGACCAAATCGAAGCCGCCCAACACAAGGTCGAAATGCTGCGGCGTAAGGCAGAGCGGCCTGGTGCCCGGATCGAGGACGAATTTGCCCTTGAGAGGGCGCGTAATCGGCTGCTCGTCCTTGAGCTCCGGGTGTTGAAGCAGGTCACGAGCCTGCAAAGGAAGATGCTCAAGGGGCATAAGCCGCAGCAAGTGCAGCAACCTCGACGCATGACCGCAAAAGAACGCGCGGAAGCGGCCTTTGCTGATTTGCAGAAAGAGGGGGCTTGATGGCATCAGGCGGCCACGTTGACCGTATAGCCGCGGAATTTGGCGTCCACTTTGTCGACCACACTACGCGGCCGACAGGGCGGCACCAATCGCGCGCCCGGCGGACATGCCAAAAGCTCTTGAAGAACCACGGTGCGGAACACCTGCGCCTTGTCTTCGGGCTGATCAACGCGGGTAAGAACCGAGGGAACTGGTCAGCCCCATGTATGTCTGCAGTCTCTTGGCTCGTGCTCAATAAGCCAGAACTAATTGAGCGTCGAGATTTCATAGAAATGTTTGACTGTCTGGACTTGGAAATCCTTCTGAAACGCTCAAAGGCAGTAAATCCAGCTGCGCCAACGGTCACGATGCGAATTTTGCTTTCCGCGGAAGTTCTTTCGCAGATTGAACAAATTGAAATCGCAAAAGTTGCCTGAAGTGTGTTCACTATGTAAATTCAACACGTTACGTAAGTTGAAACGGGGAGGGCCGAAAATTTAGTATTGCGGATTAATGGTGTGAAAATCCAATAAAGAGCGAGGCAAACATGGCGGGTTGGCAAATAACAGGTTTCGATAGTTCCATCGAAATTTACAGTGCAAAGTTACCAGATCTGTCCAAATCCGAAGTCGTTGAGATACTCAAGAGACTTTGTTGCACATCATTAAGCTTTGAAGAAATTCGGAGGTCTTCGCTGCGCAAGAATGATAAGGATCGCCTGTCCCTTCTCGATCGCTCCGGTAGTGAGTTGCCGATTTCTATAGGCGAGAATCCTTATTTCATTGCTGAGCCAATTTAAATGAGAGGGGTAGGTAACGTGAAGGAAAAAGAATGGGTCCTCATTAACGATCATTCAAAATTGTTGGGACCTACAGCTAATCAAATAACGCAATATTCAGATCAAGCACTTCGGTTCGCCACGTTTGAAGACGCGCAAACTTTTCTAGAGCAGAACAAAGACGTTGCTGAGCTGCTGCATCCGAACGCTCGGGCGTCCAAGCATCCACTTTAACAGAAGATAGGGGCCAACCGAATTGTAGGCGGAGTGACTTTCGTGAACTCTATCGTTCGCACGCGATACCGTCTCCATCCCGATCCAGGCGGTAGACGTCAGGCCCAATAACGCGGATTGGCCCCCTTACATAGACAGGGCCATTTCCGCTGCCACCAGCACAATCAACGTCACTTGCTATGGGCACGCATGGGTCGTAACTCGGATGGCAACCTGATTGAGATTGCGTCGGCGTGATTGAAGCGCCCACAACTAACAATGCAAGAAACAAGCGAATAGACATTGCAACCTCCCAACTCAATGAGAGGTTGCGTGTATTTTGGGTCGACCGCAACTCTTATTGCGGCGTATCCTTAACGCTCAAGAATGGAATTTTCGCAGAATGATTAGAACGATACTCGCGATGCTTCTTTGTCTTCTCTCATTTCAAGCATCAGCGGAGGAATGGAATAGCACCGTATCTAGAGTGATTGATGGCGACACGTTTCAGCTTAGCCGGCCGTTGATCAAAATCCGCCTGTGTGGAGTGGATACGCCGGAACGTGGCCAGCCTGGATACCGGGAAGCAACTCTGTTCACAAAGCGATTGGTTGCGGGGAATGCCGTGCAATGTCGGACTGTGGGCGAGGGGACGCCTTGTGATGGACGATCGCGCAAGAAATCTGGTGCGCGCTTCGTGGCACAGTGCTTTGTCGGCGGAAGGGACATTGGAATGGAATTGGTGAAGTCCGGACATGCTTGCGCCTGGCGTAAGTACTCCGGGCGCCACTATGTTGGCAACGCCGCGTGCGTAAAATAAACAATGGTACCGCAGACTTGAGCGGGCTGGGTTTGCGTTTGCACGTACCCATAATTGTGATTTTCAATGACTGCGAGTAGATACGCAGTTCAACGTCTTGAACTTGATTCAGCTTTCTAGTCGAAGGGTCACCAGTTTGCGCTGGAACAAACAGAATATCAGGCCGAGGCTGATCGCCTTGGGTGATAGCCATGCTCTTTATAATTTCGCGGGTGTTGCTGAGGCCAAAATATTCTGGCTTGGCCCCGTCACCATGCATCGAGCAGCGCGGGACGGTATCCGCGTTCTAATTCCGAAAAACTGCCGGCCGAAAAAAGGTGACTTTTTCGTTCTATCGTTTGGTGAGATTGATTGCCGGGTACACGTCAAGAAACAGGCCGTCTTAAAGAAAACGAACACGATTGAAGAGGTGGACAACCTTTGCGCTCGTTTCGAAGCGGCGTTGACCGAGTTCAAGGTAACTTGCAGGGCCAACATATGCTTGATGTCTATTGGTCCGTTTAATCCGGAGTTCCTCGACTGTTCGGCCTACGACAGCCCGGAGGAATGCAGGCAAGACGCCAAGGCGATCCGCGACCGCATTAATCAAAGGTTGTCGAAAATGGGGGGCCCATTCATTGATTATCGGGATGCGTTCTCAAACGCAGATGGGTCTATCAAGTCGGACATGTCAGACGGAAATGTTCATATCGATCACCGGATTTCTGATCCAATTTTGACCGCCTTAGGCCTGGCAACCGGCGTGGCCTACACCAGTAGAATACCGCCTTGGCCTTACCCCAGATCTTTGAATGAGCCGCCTTACGTTCCTCCGTTAAAGCAACTGCAGAAGCGCTTGTTGTACTTCACACGCCCGTTCCGTCGAAAATTCGAGAGGTTTTTTTCTGATCGCAAAACTGGTCAAAAGCATCCGTGAAAGAATAGAAGCGATGACCAATGAAACGGATATCGGAACGGAGTTGTTGAAGTCCTGACATGCTTGTGTATAGCGTCGGCACCACTGAAAATAGTGAAGAGAGAAAGATATATGGAGACCTTTTTATTATATTTTCCTTATATTTGTTTGGGAGTGTTCTGTGTTTCTTTTATAGCTGCTTTTTTTGATGGTGTTGATGAGGTTCATGTTGCAAATAATTTTATAGCAATAGTCACAATTCCTACGTCATTATTTTATTTGTATATAGTTCTTTCGTTAAATTGGGCGGATAGTTCAAATGGGAATTTTGGAGCAGGTTTTATTCTTGCTTACATTCTCTTGTTCTCGCTCGTAGCTTCTCCGGTAATTATAATCTTCCAGGGGCATGCAGGGTGGTCACTAGGTCATTACTGCAAATCTGGTTTCGGCGGGTCGCGCGATTAGTGGGCCATGAGCCCGTTTGTCTCCTCGTTTTCAACAGCCGAGCTTGTACAAGCCAACAATAATCTGGCTTTGTTTCGTTGCGGTCATTGTGAAAATGGAGAGACCACGCATGACATCAGAAACGATACTAACGCGGCTGATCGAGGCCGTCGAAGTCATCGCCATCATAGGAAAGAGCGACGGGCCAAGGACTACCTGGGCGGCATGGCCGGATCCAAACATGATCCGCAAAGTTCGTCGGTCGCGGATCTGCAGCGCTCAAGAGATTGCTCGGGCGGAAGAGGCGTTGACGTGGTTCGCGCTGATCGATGATCCGGACGCACGCCGGGCACTGCAATTTGAGGTCATGTGCAAGGCCGGGGGCGGGAAATTCACCCAAGTTTGCAAAAATTTTGGGTGGGAGCGCTCAACTGTGCTCAAACGCAACCGCGTTGTTCTGAAAAAGCTATCTGAAAAGCTGATCCTAGGAAGCATTTCTAGGCAAGCGGCCTAGCTGGACAGGTTTCACAGAATGCGCCTAAAAGCAGCCCCATAGAGATACCTTGAAGAACTGCGCCTGATACTGGGTCGCTACTTCAAGGCATCTTTCTGAGACATGCGCCGGGTCGTTTGACATGGACCATGCGTCACGTTGGTGTGGACCAACGCCCGGCACTTTTTTAGAATAGAATGACATGCGGCAAGAGATCAGATTAGCTACGGTCCTCTATTATATTTTGTATCTCTCCAAGTAATTTGATTTGGACATTTCGTTCTTCTATCCGAAGCGACCTCGCATCTGCTTCTGAAAGTCTTGTTATGTAATTTTTGTATATCTCTGCGTGATAAGATCCGATTTCATCCAAATCATAAATAGATTTTCGTATGTCGTCAGGATCATTACTGTCGTTAATGTGGAAATCTATTGATTCTTTTAGTTGTGAAAAAATTTCCCTAAAAGTACCTATATTGGTTCCAATGTTGACATCAAAAACACTGGGGGGCGAAATGTTAAATTCTTTACCGTTTACTGTCACTTTTGGAGGAAAAGTCTTCATTGTCACAGATGGATGAGAGATCGTAGGATTTTTTTCGCTCTCGCAAAGTGAAACATAATCCCTTCGCGCTTCAGACTGTTGCCGAAGAAGATTTTCGTATTCGAGGATTTCTGTTTGTTTTTTGAAGTAGTCTCCACTTCGTCTCGCCTCTTCGGCTTGCGCTCGTGTTGCTTCTTTGGCGTCCTCGGCTACTTCGCGTGATAGTTTCATCTCCGCGCGAGTTAACGAAAGTTCTTCACGTTGAGCTTTTAGTTCGCGTGCCTGGATAAACACCGCGAATGCGAGCCAAATGAAAGCTAGTGGCGCAAATGCTCCTGCGAGAAAGTCGCCAATTTCGTTTGAGGTCAAGCATGCCAGGACAACAGCTTCGTTGGTTCTATTGCACTCACTGCCACTGAAAAAGCCTACGGTGAGTATCGCTATCCAGACACTGCTGAGAAACAGTAGGCAATACAGACCAATTCTCATTGTTTAGGACAGCCTTCGACACTTTTATGGAGCGGCAGAGTAACCTCTGCAAATGATCGCCATCAACAGTTGTTGAGTGACACCTTGCACAATTAGATACGAATGAAACAAATCTCTGTCACCACACTGCAGGAAATAAAAGACAACCGTTACCGGCTGTCTGCCTACTGCCAATGGTGCCGACGTACTGAATGGCTGGAACTGGACAAGCTGATTGAGCGCCTTGGGCCTGACTATGTAGTGGCCGGCAATGATAGTTTCCGCCGTGCGCTCTCTTGTACTCGCTGCGGCCGCCGTCAAGCACAACTAACCGTGCATCCCCGCTGACAAATCCAAAAAATTGAAGAGGTGAGACATGGCCGCGCCAAAGGGTAATGCCTACGCGATGAAATGGCCGACGTCTGAAGCACGGCAGGAGCTTTGCCGAGCCTTCTGCGACCACATGGCTGCGGGGTACTCAATAGAGAGTTTCCCCGATGCTGACCGGAAGACGATCCGCCGATATGCGCAAGCGTTCCCGAAAGATTTCCCACCCGAAAAGCTGGATGAAGCCGCAAGGCGTGGACGGCTGGAATGGGAAAAGATCGGGAAGGATGGGGCCAAGGGTGAAATTGCCGGCTTCAACGCCACCGCCTGGATTTTCAACATGAAGAACCGGGCAGGGTGGAAAGATCGCACTGAGGTCGAGGCTTGGGGCATTCTCGGCGGTCCGGACGATGCCAAAAAACTGGAACAGATGAAGCCGCGTAGCGCGGAAGAAATTGCGCTCGGGGTTATGGCGCTGCTTACAAGTGGGGATGCAAGCGACAATGGCGACGGCACTGGAAGCGCTGATTGAGAAAATCAACGGGATGCCTTCGGCGGCTCGCTCTGAGCTTCAGCGGCAATTAGATGAGGCGGGGGTGCTGGATCAATTCGAGGTCTGGCGCCCGCAGAAAGGGCCGCAAACTGAGGGCTATTTCAGCACCGCAGACTTGACGCTGTATGGTGGCGCAGCCGGTGGCGGTAAAACGGATCTGATTGCCGGTCTGTCGCTATTCGCACATCACAAGGTCGCTATCTTCCGCCAGTCGTTGAAGTCCCTGAAGGGTCTGACCGAACGCATGAACGCGATTATGCGTAAGGCGGGAATGGGAAAGATCGCGGGCAACCCGCCCCGGTGGGTCGGTCCGGATGAACGGGCAATTGAGTTCGGGCACTTGGGTTTGCCGGGGGCGGAAGAGGACTGGCAGGGGCGCGACCATGACCTTAAAGCCTTTGATGAGGGTGCGCAGATGGACCCGCGCAAAATCATCTTTGTGCTCGGTTGGCTCCGGTCGACGCGCCCGGGACAACGTTGCCGGGGATTGATCGCCACAAATCCGCCTCTTGGTGGTCAGGGTGACTTCCTCGTGGAATGGTTCGCGCCCTGGCTGGATCCGCTGCACCCGCTGTTCGGCACAGTGAAGCCCGGGGAGCTGCTTTGGGCCGCTTTTATTGACGACGGGGACGCCATCCGCACGGTGTGGGTAGATGGTCCGGAGCCTGTCGAAATTGAAGGCGAAGTCCGAACCCCGAAAAGCCGGACTTTCATCCCGGCTCTGCGGAAAGATAATCAGTACCTTGGTGCCGACTATGACGCGCAGCTTGATCAGATGCCGGAACCGATGCGCACGGCGCTGAAGACTGGCGATTTCATGGCGGCCCGTCAGGATCATGAATGGCAGGTAATCCCGTCCGAGTGGGTAGAGCTTGCGTTTCAGCGCTACGATGATGGCGTTGACGCTGGCGCCCCTATGGACGTGTTGGCGGCGGACGTGGCGCAGGGGGGCAAAGACAAGACGGTCTTGCAACCGCTCCACGGCCGCCGGTTTGAAACCGCGATAATCCGCAAAGGCGTCGACACAAAGGACGGCGCGGATGTTGGCTCACTGATCATCAAGGAGCGGCGTGACGGCGCGTTGATCGTTGTTGATTGCACGGGCGGCTGGGGTGGCGACACGGTGGGCTTTCTCTCCCGGGAAAACAATATCCCGGCAGAAAAGTGCGTCTTCTCCGCTCAGTCGGGTGAGAGTGCCAAAGATAGCCGCATCCCGTTTTATAACCTGCGGGCGCAAATGTACTGGCGTCTACGTGAGGCCCTGCACCCAAAAAGCGGGCTTGGCCTGGCAATCCGGCGCTCGGCCACAGTGAAGGCGCAGCTAACCGCGCACCGCTGGAAAATGCGAGGCGGCCGCATCCTGATCGAAAGCAAAGAGGAAATCAAAGACCGCACGGGCTCGTCTCCGGATGAGGCCGACGCAGTTGTGATTGCGCTTGAATGGAAAGACAAAGCAGCACTGAAGAAGGTGAGGGCGGCGCAAAGCACGCTGCAGAGCGTCCCCTTGGCCGATCCGTTGGGCGACTTCTGATCAAGGGCCTATGCGTTCGTGATGCCTCTTACATTGCCGCGAACATGCGGCCGCAGGATTTTGCAGAGATTGGCTGTCTATGGGAGCGGTTTGACAGCCGCGTCTTAGGGATTGCAGCCATGCGGGCGGCGGTCGACGGTATGGCCTGGTCTGTCTGGTACGACGGGCAACCGGCTGCGGCCTACGGTTTCAGCCATGCGGCGGCCTTCGATCCGGAACACTGGCAAGCCTGGGCCTTCGGAACACATCGCTTTCGCCGCTGCGTCCCGATGATCACGCGGCACCTGACCAGCATTCGGCCGATTATCGAGCGTGATTGCCGCCGGTTGCAGGTGATTACGCACACAGAACACGACATTGCACACGGGTGGATTGAAGCCCTCGGCGCAAAACGTGAAGGCCTGCTGCGGTCCTACGGCCGCAATGGGGAAGACTTTTGTGTCTACGGATGGGTTAGAGCTCCGGCTCTTCTCCAAAATCGACAGCGCAGGCGATTTGGTTTGCAGGAGGAAGCTGGTTCAAGTCGATGAACTTGTCTTTCTCTTCCTTCGACCGGCAGCGCGGCACTTCCACGAACTTATATCCTTTATTGCGAAGGCATTGGACTTTTTGCCGGTCGCGCAAAGAGGCGTTCGGGTCTGTCGTGTAGACGGTCGTTGGAGACGAGTAGCCTGGTGTTGTTTCGCAATAGTAGGCGGTGCAGTACGAATAGCCTGGAGTGTAGGTGCCGGGGATTACAGTAGTTTGGGATGATGGCGGTACGGCTTTTAGCGCCTGAATTCTACATGAATCGATGTCCGATAGGCGTTTTGCTTGAGACACGCCCTGTTTGTAGGCCATCCCGATGTTTGCTGATTGGCATCCGGTCAGAAACAGAACGGCCAAAATCCCCAAGCTGCGTTTCATTGTGTGTCTATTGTCCAAGCTTTTCAGTTGTTTGGCAGAATCTCGGTAGAACGAGAAGCTACCTACTTTGTGTAGCACAGGTTCTGATCGAAGCAATCAGAGGTTTTGCTGTTCGCAACGCCTGAAACACTAACTGGAAGAGGTGAAAGCATGTGTATGTTTGGAGGTGGCGGCAAGAAGCAGCCCGAACCGGAACCAACGCCACCGCCGCCGCGTGAGCCTGATCCGCAGCGGCAAACAAAGAACCTGCAGGAAAACAGCCGGCGCCGTCGTGCCGCTGCCTACAGCACCAAGGCAACCACGCTCACGAGTCCATTGGGTGTCTCCGACTTCGGAAGCGCTTCACGGCCTGGCGTTACTCTTCTGGGGCGGGCTTAGGGGCATGTGGCCCTCGCTTCTGGGTTCGGTGAACCGTAGCCCGACCATTTCTAAGTCTCGCTCGTATTCGGCGGCAATCCAAACCAATGCAAGGATTAACAGCAGTCCGGCGATGTAATTTAGATCGACCTTCATTTCCTACACCTCTCAGCAAAAAAAAGAGGTGTGACTGCTGCTGCTGCGCACTGTGCGGTGATGACCTGGATGGGTCAAGCCGGGGTGAACTTACAGGGTCTAGACCGTCCGCATCTAACCTGGGGAAAACTCAATGAATATTGTTGATGATCTGAAGCAGGAGCTTCAGGCAGCCCGATCAGACCGTCTTTTCTACGAAAACGACTGGCAAGAGTACGTCACGTACACGGCGCCGGACATGGAACGGGCGTTCAACACTGCCAGCGGCGTGACTGCGCGGGATGGCATGTCGGCGCTTCGCCAGTCTGCTGCCCGGGAACGGTCCCGCAAGCTTTACGATCCGACGGCCGTTTGGCTGCTCGACCGGCTGGCTTCGGGTGTCGGGTCGCTGACGATGCCCGAGGGCTTCCATTGGCACGGTGTAGGCTATGGCGATCCGTTCGCCCCCGAACCATCGCAGGCAGAAGAAGAGTTCTTCGAAAAGATCCGCGACCACCTGTTTCGGGTCCGCTATTCCGGCCGGTCCGGTTTCGCCCTGGGCAACCGTTCGCGTCTGCTTTCGACCATAAAGCTCGGGACTGGCGTCCTCTATCCGGTCGAGAATGAAGACAACTTGGCCGACTTGCGGACGCCGATCCACTATCGATATGTGCCGCTCTATGAAATGTTTCTCATTGTCGACGCGCAGGGCAATGATTGCGGGTTCTTCAGGGTTCGCAAGCTCAAAGCCTGGCAGGCAATGAAGCTCTACGGCGGCAAGGTTTCCGACAATGTGCAGGCCGATGCGGAAGACCCGAAGCGCAAGGCAAATGAGCACGTCTTTGTGCATGCCTGCTTTAAGCGTGACGGCGGTTATAAGGACGCGCACGACGTTCAGCGCTCAAGGTATGAGAGCATCCATTTCGAGGAAGAGACTAAGCATATCTGCCGCCGGTCCGGCTTCTTCGAATATCCCTTGGTCATAAGCCGATGGGAGAGGGACGGGCTTTCGCCCTACGGGTCGCCTCCGCAGGCAAAGCTTATGGGAGACATCAAAAGTCTTCAGAGCCTTGCCCGTGACGCCTTGATTGCCAGTGGTCAGGCTGTGCGGCCGCCCATTGCCACCCATGCGCAAGAGCGTCAGCTAGATCTAAACCCGGGCCGGATAAATCCCGGGCTGATCGATGAACAGGGCCGCCCGCTGTTCCGGCCGATGATTGACACGGTGAACCCAGGTGCGGCCGACACGCAAATTGAGAACATCCGCGAAAAGCTGAGGGTTGGGCTCTATGGCGACCTCTGGCAGACGTTGCTTGAAGGGAACGGCCGCACCGCGACAGAGGCCAACATACGTCGCAAGGAAATGGCCGACATGATCGGGCCTTTCTCAACCAACGTGATGGCAGGCAACGAAAACCTGTTTGACCGTGAAATCGGCATTCTCGGCCGCCGTGGGGCTTTCGATCCGGGCTCGCCGCTGGAACCGCCGGAAGCTCTGGCCGAAAGTGAAGTGACGCTGACCAGCACCGCGCCAATCGATCAGATGCGGGAAGCCGGTCACTTTGAGGCAATCATGGGCTTTAACGAGTACCTGGGCGTCAAGGCCAACATGGACCCGTCGGTCTTGGATCTGGTCGACAATGAAGAAGAGTTTGACTTGACGCGCCGTTCGCTCGGCCTGCCGGCCAAACTCAAGCGCACGCCGGAAGAGGTCGAGGCGATCCGGAAACAACGCGCCGAACGCGAACAGCAGCAAGAGCAACTTGCGGCCGGTGAAAGCGTGGCGCGTATGGCAAAGGACGGTGCCCCGCTTCTGAGTGCTCTGCAGCAACAAGGGGGCGGTGGCAATGGCGTGGCTTAGCCTTCGGCGTCGAGCGCCACAACGCAAACATCGTGGGAAAGAAATTGAGCGGGCCTATCGGTCCGTTTTTTTGTGCCCTGAGGGTGAAATGGTTCTCGCCGATCTGGCGGCAGAGTGCGGCATGTACCAGGCGCCGCCGGTTGCGCTGGACACGCGGCAAAGCGGTTATGTGGACGGCCGCAAAGCCATGTTCGCCCGCATCCTATCGATGATCCGTATTCCGCCGGAAGAACACGCCGCATTGCAGGAGGCGGCCCGGCTGGAAACCCTGCCAGACTTCAAACATGAAGAGGACTTTTGACGATGTTTATCAAAACCAGCGGTGGAGCATTTGTGAGCGGTGCAAGGGTGATGCTGCAGGGCTCCGGCCCGGGCTTCCGGAATTTGCCCGTGTTCACTCCTGAAGGTGCCCCCGGGGCTGGCGGCACACCGGAAGGCGGTGCAGGCGGTGAAGGTGGCGGCGATGCTGCGGCATTCCTCGCCACGCTGAACGACGACAACCGCACCATTGCCACGGAAAACGGGTGGCAGGGTGTTGACGGCGTCTTTGAGGGCTATCGGTCTTTGCAAGACAAGCTGAGCGGATCGGTTGCGCTCCCGGGTGAAAACGCCACCCCGGAACAGCGGGCCGAGTTCTACAGTCAGGTTTCGGCCGGCTGGACGCCGAAAGACGGCTATCAGTTCTCGATGCCTGGCAACCTGCCGGAAAACTTTCCCTACGATCAGGACTTTGCCAAAGAGGCCGGGTCTTGGTTTCAGGAAGCAGGCCTGCACCCGTCGGCGGCTCAAGTGCTGCATGACAAGTGGGTGGGCAAAATGGCGGAACAGTTCACGGCCGGTGAACAGTCCGCAACTGAAGCTGCAACGCAACAGGCAGAAGCGGTGGAGACAGCCCACCGGGAGCTTGTGAAAGAGTTCGGCGAACCTTCAAGCGATGGCTACAAAAATGTAATTGCCAAAGCTGGCCGCGCCCGGGATGGGCTCAAGAGTGCCGGTATCGACGTATCCGACTGGTTTGCTGAAAAAGGCATCCTGACGGACCCCGACGACGACGGCAATCAACAGGTGGCAGACCCGACGGCGGTTCGGCTGCTCGCCTTCATTCACGACAAGGCCTTTTCTGAAGACGGTCTTAGCGATCTGGGCGAAGGCGGCAACGGTTCCAATCCGTTCGACAAGGACAAGCCCGACCTCAAAACACAATCCGAGCTGCTGGATAAGAACCCGGCGCGCGCAAAGCAGTTGATTGAAGCTGCTGGCCGCAACCCGGCTTCCTTCGGCCTCTAATCTCGCAATCTCTCGAAAGGGTAGCAAATGACGACTGCAATTTCTGACATCGTGGTACCGCGCGTCTTCACGCCTTACATGGCTGAAAACAAGCCGGCCAAACTGATCATGCTCGAAAACTCCGGCATCCTGGCTGGTCCGGCGCCTGAAATCGCACAGCGCTTTACCTCCGGCGGAAATCAGATCGAGGTCCCGTATTGGGAAGATCTGGACGACACGGAGCCGACCGTCATTGACGACAGTGACAACAAGATCGGCGTGAGCAAGATCACGGCCAGCGACATGAAGGCCTACAAGCACCGCCTGGCCAAAAAGCACGGCGCCAAGACGGTTGCCAGCTATGCGGCTACGGGTCGGGGCGACAGCGCAATGAACCGTGTTGCAGAGCGGATCAGTTCTTATTGGGGGCGCCGCAAGGAAGAGCGCATTATTGCCACTGCTCAAGGCGTCATTGCCGACAACGCGGCAAACGACGGCGGGGACATGGTTTATTCCATCTACTCCGACGTTGGCTCTCCGACGGCCGCCAACCGGGTCAGCTACCAGGCGATTAACCGCGCCCGGCTGACAATGGGCGAAAATCTGGACGACCTGCGCGTGATCGCCATGCACAGCTTCGTCTACGGCACGCTTCTGGACGACGAAAAGATCGAGTTCAAGAAGCCGTCCGAAGCGCCTTTCGAGGTGCCCTATTACGCCGGCATGATGGTCATTCATTCCGAAATGATGCCGGTTGTTGCCGGCGCCAACTCGGATGAATACTCGTGCTTTCTGTTCGCACCGGGTGCCTTCATGCACATTGACGAAGTGCCGAGCCGTCCGACGATCTACGGCAACGAGGGAACGGAAATCACCCGTGACCCGGATATCGGCGACGGCGGCGGGGCGGATTACCTGACCACTCGCCGCTTTGAGCTGATCCACCCGGCTGGAATGGACTTCACGGCCGCCTCCCTTACCAAGTCGCAAGGCGCAACCCTGGCGGAGCTTCGCAATGCGACCAACTGGAACCGGAAGTATGAACGCAAAAACGTCAAGTTCGCCTGCCTCAAGGTGAACATCTAACGCGTTCGACGGGCAACACTGAGGACTGAGAACAGGGCGGCTTTTGCCGCCCTTTCTCTTTGCAAAGAGGGTTTTCACATGGATGAAATCGAGCAGCGCCGGAGAGAGCACCTTGCCCGGCTGCAGAAGAACCACGCGTCTGATTACAAAGAGCGTTTCGACAAGGGCAAATCCCTTGACCAGACGCGCCGGGAAAAGCTGAGCGACACAATCTCGGCCGACTGGAACGCAAAGCAGAAGGCAAAAGCCGCTGCAATCGCGCCGGACCACGGCAAGCCGTTGCCTGAAGGGTGGCGCGATGCCCATTGGAAGACGCTTCAGGCCATGGCCGCAGAGTATGCGGGCGTTCAAACCAAGAACAAGGACGAAAGCTTGACCGTCCTTGAGAGCTATGAAGCGAAGTTGGCCGAAACCCCGGCCGAATAACAACCCACGTTAAGGCGGCTTCTCATGTCCGGCACGGTCAACACCTCCGTTGAAATGGCGAACCTTGCTCTTGCGCATCTGAAAGAGGCGCCGATCAGGGATTTTGATTTTTCTTCCGTGGCTTCTCGCTGGATGCGAAACCACTATGCGGCCCATCGTGACGCCTATCAGGCAATGCATGATTGGGACTTTGCAACGGAGCTTGTGAACCTTCCTGCAGACGTGGAAAAGCCGCCTTTCCGTTGGCAATACAGATACCGCAGGCCAGACAAAGCGCTGCGTCTCCCGCAACAGACCATAGGCGGCAGGCCTGACGGTGCGATTGTGCCTTATGAAGTCGTGGGGCAGTGGATCATGACGGATCAGCCGCCGCCCTTCGCTCTTCGGTACATCAAGAGAGTGGAGCGGGAAGCCGAGTTTTCGCCGCTCTTCGTGCACGGGTTCGGGCTCTTCCTGGCGTCCGGATGCGCTCATGTCATCACCGGCAAGAACAGCCGGGCCGAAGCACTCCGACAAGCTGCAACAGAGGCTTTTGACCAAGCGGGCGTCGCCGATGCGATGCAGGGGACGCCCCTCCCGATGGTTGAATTGGACATAGTGACGGACAGATGAGCTACAGCCTACAGGCAACGTTTAGCCGCGGTGAACTGGATCCAGAACTAGTTTACCGCTCCGATTTGGAGTTGTTCCGGTCCTCGCTGGCAACGTGCGAAAACTTCATTACGCTCAAGCGTGGCGGCCTGCGTCGCCGGGGCGGAACCAAATTCATAGCCGAGCTGAAAGACAGCACTGTTGGCGGTTGGCTGATCCCGTTCGAGTTCGGGAACGGGCAATACTACATGCTTGAATTCGGCAACGGCTATTTCCGGGTCTACACGAACGCGGGCCGGGTTGGCACGGTCGAGGTCTCCACACCGTACGGCATTGCAGACTTGCCGGGCCTGAAGTTCGTTCAATCGACTGACACGCTGTTCATTGCCGGCGGTGGCGTTGCCCCACATGCTTTGAAGCGTTTGGGGGAAACCTCTTGGACCATCGAGCGGATGAGCTTCAAGGATGGGCCGTTTCTCGATGTGAACATTTCGCCCACGAACCTGAAGCCGTCCAGCACCGGCAACCCGGTCCCTGACATGACCTCCAACAGCGCACCGAGTGGCACGGTGTCGGCTTCCAACGGCAGTTCTACCGCCTGGCAAGTGTTCAGCCGGTCAGAAGGCAAGTCGGTCCTTGGCGCTGGCGCAACGGGGTGGGTGCAGTATCAGTTCCCCAGCAGTGTTGTAATTGACGCCTACATGCTTCAGGCGCCGAACGACAACAGCCAGAACGACGACATGCCGTGGCAGTGGAACATTGAGGCATCGAACAACGGTTCTGACTGGACCATTCTGGATACGCAGGACGGACAAGACACGTGGGCGTCAAACGAGTGGCGGCAGTTCGCCTTCCACAATGAAACGGCATTCAGCTATTACCGGCTGAGCTTCACGCAGGGTGGCGGCCCTAACTCGGACAATTCGGCAATCGGTCAGATTGTCTTTCACCAAGCCGGGGAAGATCAGAGCCCGTTCAACCTGACGGCTTCCAGTGCTGCAGGAATCAATAGCGGATCTGGGTTTAAAGTTTCAGATGTTGGCCGCCATATCCGGTTCCGTGGATCGGATGGCTTTTGGCGTTGGTTCAAGATTACAAGCCGATCCTCCGCAACGGTGGTCAAGGTGCAGGTTTTCGGGCAGTCGCTACCAGACACGAAAGCGCAGAGCATTTGGCGCCTGGGCGCTTGGTCCGATACGACGGGTTGGCCTGAAACGGTCGGGTGGCACAAGAACCGCTTGGCGTTCGCCGGGACGGTGGAAGAGCCGCAAAAGATCTGGGAAAGCCAGACTGAAGACTTCACCAACTTTTCCGTTTCGCACGTGCTGGAAGCATCGGACGCGGTTTCGGTCGGCGTGCTCTCCGGTCAGGTGAACCGCATTCAATGGCTGGTCGATGACAATGACCTGATTATCGGCACGTCAAGGGCGGTGCGAGCTGTCGGCAAGGCGACTGAGCAAGACCCGTATGGGCCTGAAAACGTCGAGCAAAACCCTGAAACCAATTTCGGGGCCAACGGCGTGAGCCCTATAAAGGTGGGGTCGGTGCTTCTCTACTTCGGGCCATACGGTACCGACATGCGAGAAATGGGGTATGACTTCAGCGCTGACGGCCGCGTATCGCAGGCGGTTAGCGAGGTGCAGTCTCATTTGTTCCTGCCTGGCATCGTGGGGGCCTGCTACCAGCAATATCCCGATAGCATCATTTGGCAGTGGGATCGCAACGGCCGGGGCGTCGGCTTCACCTATGAACGCGAACAGCAAGTGTACGGAATGCAGCGCCACGACTTTGGCGGCGTTGTCGAGTGCATGGCTGACCTGACCGGCGTTCAATCGGATGAAGTTTGGATGACCGTCAATCGCACCATCAACGGGGTGACACGGCGATACATCGAAATCATGCAAAGGCCTTTCCGTGGCGGCCAAATAGAAGACGCTTGGCACCTTGATTGCGCCTCAAGGTACGAGGGCGTTCCAGCCAACACCATTGCCGGGCTGGACTATCTGGAAGGCAGAGACGTGATCATGTTCGCCGATGGCTCGGATTACCCGGCTACGGTGACCGGTGGAGAAGTCAGCCTGCCCAACGGGCGGACGGCGGAAAAGATCTTGGTTGGCCTGGATGTGAAAGCACGGGCCAAAACGCTGCCGTTTCCAATCAATGCGCAAGACGGTGCAGCCCTCGGCCGCAAAATGAAGGTCGACGATTGCAAGGTAGCGGTCATTGAAACGGGGACGCTCCGGGCGGGGTCAGACGCAACCTATTTGGATGAGCTGATCTATTACGGCGCGGGTGATCCTGCCGGGGAGCCTGCACCGCTGCGAACTGGTGTCATTGATCGGTCGCTAGAAACTCGCTGGGAAGATGGCGGGCAACTCACGCTTGAGGCAAGCGGCGGGAAGCCTTGCACGATCCTGGCACTCAATTTCGGTAGAGACGTGGAGCCCTAGAAAATGTGCGATCCCGTAACGCTCGCCCTGACGGCCGTCTCCGCTGTGGGGACGCTCGCGGGTGGCATGGTCCAGGCGCAAGGCATCCGGCAACAGGCGGAAGCAGAAGCCAAATCAGAAGAACGCCGCGCCGAGCTGGCAGAGCGTCAGAAGGAAGTCAATCAGACGCAAGCGTCTTTCGAACGAAAGAACGTCACCGACAGATTGCGCCGGATACAGGGGCAGAACCGTGCGGCCGGTGCCGAGCGTGGCTTATCTGAAACCGGGTCACTGGTCGACGTGATGGACGATAACGAGTTTGAGGCCGGGAAAGAGCTGGACGCGATCCGCTATGGGGCCGAAGGCGAACGGGGCAACCTGACGTTTGAAGCCAACACAGCCCGGGAGCGGGCAACCTCGGCACGCAAGGCCGGTAAAACTGCCGCGTTCGGCGCGGTTCTGGGCGGTGTGACCGGCGCAGTTAGCACTATCGGCAACTCCTTCTATCAACGCCCACTCACAAACTGACGGTGCATTGAATGGCAAACTTCGACAGATACCGCAACAACCGGGCACTGCCTGGGGTGCGGCAACCTACCGTCATCGCCGACACGGCGCAGGGGCGGGCGGTGGAAGGGCTCGGCCGTCAGATCCAGCAGTCAGCCGGGCAGGTCGGCCAACTCGCTCAATTGTCGCAACGCCGGCAAAACGAGATTGACGACTTTCAGCGCAAAAAAGGCTGGCTCGATTTCGAAGGGCAGTTTTCGCAGAAAGAGCTTGAAGCGCAAACCAACCTGCAGCCTGGCGCCGCTGGCTACACCAAGTCGATGCAGGCGAAATTTGATCAGGACGCTACGGCGTTCATTCAAAGCCTGCCGGAAGGTGCAAGGGCACAGGCTGAACTTGATGTTGCGGACCTGCGAAACCGATACACAAACCGCTTTGCCAAAACCGAGCTCCAAGAGCGCACCCGGTACTTTAAGCAGGGCATTGCCGAAGGCTCCGACCAGTTAGCGAAGGGCATTCGGGCAAACCCGAATACCTATGATGAGGCTCTTGAGGTCGGGCGCTCGCTGATCACGGAAAGCGGCCTGCCTGACATCGAGAAACAAAACGCCCTCAAGTCTTGGGAGCGTATGGCGTCGATTGCCTGGGCTGAAACGCTTCCGGCCACCGAGCGGGCTGAGTTGTTCGGCGTGTCTGCTATCGATGCCGGTTCGTTGATCCGCTCGCGTGAAGGTTTTGAAACCAAGGCCTATGCCGACACTGGCGGGCATGACGGGAAGCAGTTTTCCGGTTGGCGTGTGGGGTACGGCTCCGACACGGTGACAAAGGCAGATGGCACAGTCGTCAAAGTCACCAAGGACACGGTGATTACCCGGGCGGACGCTGAACGCGATCTGGAACGCCGCATTGCCGAGTTTCAGGCTATCGCGGTTAAGCAGGTCGGTGCGGATGCCTGGCAACGGTTGCCGCCACGGGCGCAAGCTGCGCTTTCCTCGATCACGTACAACTATGGGGAAGTTCCTGACCGGCTCCACGCGGCTGTCAGGTCTGGCGATCTTGAGCAAATCGCGTCGGCGGTCGAGGGGCTGAAAGGTGACAACGGCGGCGTCAATTCAGAACGTCGGCAGCAAGAGGCCGACATTATCCGGGGGAAAGTCTCGATCCCGAACGCCCCGCCTGAAGTTCAAGAGCGGTTAGACCGGATCTCGTATGAGGATCAAGTCAAGCTCTACGATCAATCGCAACGCGATCTTGTGTCGGTCGCTTCTGACCGCCAGGACGCTTACCGCCTGCAGATTGCCACCGATCCGTTGACCGTCGACCGTCAGCAGGTTCTTGACGATGCGATCTTAGACGATGGTCAGAAAGCCACGCTTATCAACTCGTTGAACAGCGCTCTTAAAGACGGGGAGAAAGAGCGCAAGGCGATTGATTGGGCGAACAGCGGGGCGGCCGCCAATCCGCTGGATCCTGACGACAGGAAAAGCGCCGAGCTGGTCTACCAGCAGGCAATGCGCACGGAACAAGATCCGGACCGGGTTGCCTCTGCCATTGTGGCCGGCAAAGGCGTTGTCCCTAAGCCATACGTTGACTTTGTGCGGAACGGCTTAAGGGGCACCGATCCTTTGCAGGTAGGCGCTGCATATGAGCGGGCTGCGGCTCTATATTCGATGAACCCGCAGGCCGTGCGCGGTGCCGATAACGGTGCGGAGCTTGAAGACGCGGCAACCAAGTGGCGGCTCTACACAGAAGGGCTCGGCCTGGATGCGGTGCAAGCCGGTCAGCGATTAGCCGAACTGAACAGCCCGGAAGCGATAAAGCAGCGTGACGCGCTGTTGGAAAGCCAGCCGGTCAAGGATCATTTGAAGAAACTCGACGCAAGCCGGGTGGAAGGGTTCTTTGACAAGGGGGTCTTTTCCATCGGTCCGGACCTTGGCGCCTCGGAAGAGGGCAAGGCCTTGGCGGTTTCCGAGTTCCGGCAGTTGTTCAAGGAAAGCCTCGGGGAAGTCGGGGGCGATCTGGATGCGGCCGAAAAGCTGGCATTTGAACGCATGTCCCGCACGTGGGGAACGTCCGAATATTCCCCGCATGGTTCCGACGTGGTGCTGAAATACCCGGTTGAAAAGCTCTATCCGCCGGTAGGGGATAGCGGCCACGAGTATATCGGCGATCAGGTCAAAGCCGCTCTGGAAGAGGAAGACATAGACGCAAAGCGGTTCTACCTCGTGGGCAACGAATACACGGTTGCTGACCACCGCGCACAGCGGGAACCGCGTCTGACGCTGCAGTATGTCGACAAAGACGGCGTGTTGCAGCAACTGCCCTTCGCTTTCAAGGCTGACGTACCGGGTGCGATCGCTGCGGAACAAGCGCGGAAAGACGCCGATTTTGAACAGAACGGCGCGCAATACCTGCAAGAGCGTGAAGACGCGACAGCACGTAAAGCCCTGGGCGACAGCCTGCGGCCATCTGAACAGCCGGGCGGCGCTCCATTGGACGAAATGAGCCGAGCGGCAAGTGAAGTCGATGCGTTGGATGCTGAAGCGGCGGAAGTCGAAACTGCGCGCGAGGAAAGAAGGCGAGCTGCTGACGAATTTCTTAAGGATAGACAGAAGTACCACGCATCTAAACCGCGCTGAGCAATAAGGAAAAAGTAATGCCGCTTGATAAGAACAGCCCCGTTTCCAGCGACACGGGGGCTTACACTCCGTTTGATCTGAACGCACAGGCTGGTGATCGAGTGGAAAAGCCCGGCTTCTTCGGCGCCACGGGTGCCGCGTTCCGGTCAGAAAATGAAGTCGGTTCGCTGCTCGCCTCGGAAGCTCTTGACCTCGACAAGCGGGAATATTTCCGGGTTGATCCGGAATATAACCCTTTCACCAACGGTGACTTGAAGGGCTATGAAGAGCATTCCGACCGCTTCCTTGAAGCCCAAAACGCAACCGTCGTGGAAGCCATCAAGGCCGATATTGACCGGGAAAAGCGTGACCGGGAAACCATTGAGGCGGCTGGTTGGGGCGGTACAGGTGCCGAGATTTTCGCCAGTGTTGCCAGCCCTACGCTATTGCTTCCAGGCGGCGCATTGGCGAAGGCTGGGCGCGCGGGCTACTTTGTCGGCCGCTCTGCTCTTTCCGTCGGTGTGGCGTCCGGTGCGGGCGCAGCTTTGCAGGAAGGCGCGTTGCATCTGACGCAACAGACCCGCGACCCGGGCGACAGTGCTTATGTGGTCGGTGGCTCCGTCATTCTGGGCGGGGTGCTGGGCGCTGCTGGCGCTCAAATCTTCAGCCGGTCGGATTGGGCAAAATTCAGCCACGCACTTGAAGAGGACTTGGCCGACGCAACGCCGCATCCTGCGCAAGTCTCGCAAGAGATTGTCCGGAAGCTGCGCAGTGCTGGTTCTGCGGCAACCGATGACCTTGATACAGTCGATTGGGAAAAGGAATTGCAGATTGGTGGCGGCCGTGCGGCCAAGGCGATTGCGAACGCAACGGCGGCTGTACGCCTAAATCCGGGGCTTCAGCTTCTAACCTCTCCTTCGATGAAGTCCCGCACCACGTTCCTGAAGCTGGCAGAAAACCACGTCGGCACGGCGGGCGAGTTAGAAGGCCGAACGCTTGGCCCGGCGGTGGAAAGCACGATGAAGCGTTACCAAGGCAACCTTGCAACGTTCATTGTAAAAAGGCGCGAGGGCTTCAAATCGGCAAGGAAAGCAGGGTTCACCGGGAAGCAGGCGGACTTTGACGCGGCCGTTGCCCGTGCCACCCGACGTGGCGACAAGGACGTTGACGGCAACGAGTTCGTTGAAGCTGTCGCACGGTCCTGGCGCGAAGACGTAGCGGACCCGCTGAAGGACGAGGCTGTGGGCGTTCGCCTTTTGCCGGAAGGCGTGAAAGTGACCACCGCACCAAGCTATCTTTACCGGATGTACGACCGGGGAAAGATCCTTGCGGGCGAGGGGCAGTTTCGGGGCATCCTCAAACAGTACATTCGCGGCGAGGTCGACAGGGCGATTGCACGGCAAGAGGAAATCGAGATTGCCAAGAACATCAACCGTGCATCTGACGTTGACGAACAGCTAAGCCGTGCGCTCGGGCGTGTCGAGAACGTTGACGAGCGCCTGGCCAATCGCAGGAAGGTCCGCGAGGGCAAACTATCAGCGATCCGCCGGAAGGAAGGCAAGCGCTTTGACGTGCTCCGGGGGCGCGTTCCTGAAACGGTTCTTGCTGCGGCAAAGCAAGCGGCTGATGACGATGTCATGGTGTGGTCGGTGGCAGAGGCTTCCCAATCGGTGAAGGCCGGGCAAAAGCGTCCTGTGCTGTCTCTACTGTCGCAGAAAGGCGGCGTTAAGATCGGCTCTGCGCTGGACCAAGAGCTTAGGCATATGGGGGTCACCCCGAAGACTGCCCCGGGCTTGTTCCGAAAGGAAGGCGGCCTGTCAGCGGTCGACAACTTGGTTGCGCGGGAAGACCCGTTGCTTGCCCGGATGCACACAGACCAGAACGGTTACGCTGACCCGGATGAAATCTTGGCGGCGATCCGTGATGAAATGGCCGGCGCACCACTCCGCACTGAAGACGAGTTGGCGGCAGAAGCCGCGCGCGAAGCTCTTGAGGCCAACGCGGAACAATGGTTGGAAAGCATCGGCTTGCCTTCAAATGCAACGGTCAAACAGGTGCGCGAGCGACTGAGCCGGGCCTTGAAGCAAGAAGACAAGCTGTCTGATCTTGACCAGGCTATCGGCCGGATGACGGGTGAGCTGGAAGAGTTCGACAGACTTACCGACGAAATCTCGGCCGAACGTCTCATTGCCGAAGCAGAAGCCAACCGCTTTGCGGATGAGCTGAATGACTTGGAGGCGAAAATCAACGAGGTGCGCCAGCAGGCCAATGCCTCGCCAACGGTTAAAATCTTGGTCGATTTCGCCGACGCTCGAAAGGCTTTTGCAAAGGGCCGGTACGATCAAGCCCGGATCGGAAACCGGATCGAGGCCATTGAACGCGTTGAAGCCGAAGGGCGGATGACGCCGGACATGGATGCAGAGTTGCGGGCACTTCGGGCCGACAAGAACAAGGCCGACGAACGGGTGTTAAAGGCAAAGGCGAAAGTTGATAAACTCAAGCCAATGCTGCCGAAGGATCGGGGCGAAGAGCTGGACTTTGCCGACGACTTAGACATTGACGGCTACGTTGACGAAATCGTGGGAAGCACCTTCGACAAAATCACCGGCCGTCAGGTCGAGGACGTGCCCGACTGGATGGTGCCAGTTAGCCGCGGACCTTTGAAGGGCCGGACGCTTCACATTCCTGATGAGCAAATAGAGGGCTTCCTTGTCAATGACATGGAAATGATTGCTCGGCGGTATGTGCGGCAAATGGCGTCTGAAGTGGAGCTGACCCGGGCATTCGGCCGGGCTGATATGCAAGACCAGATCAAGGAAATTCGCGCGGATTACAAAGAACTTCGGGCGAAAACTTCGGATCAAAAGGAGCTGACGAAACTCAAGAACCGTGAAGACGTGGACGTTGCCCACATTGAAGCTTTCCGCGACATGTTGCGGGGAACCTATCGGGCGGCGGAAGAGCGTTCGAATTGGTCAGCTTTTACCCGTCTGGCGCTGAGTTGGAACTATATCCGTCTACTTGGTGGGGTGGTGCTTTCAAGCTTGCCTGACGTGGCGAACGTTATGACTAGGCAAGGCCTAAGGTCATTCTTGGATGACGGACTAACGGGCCTGGTGTCGACCACCAAAGCGGCAAGGATTGCAAAACGTGACGCCCGTGAGTGGGGCATTATCACGGAAACGGTTCTTCAAACCCGGTTGGCTGAATTGGCGGAACTTCATGATCCTTATGCGGCGGGGACAGTTGTTGATCGGTTTATGAGCAATACAACCTCGTTGTTCTCGCGGGCGACGTTGCTTAGCCATTGGAATGACACGCTTAAAACTATCGTGACGTTGCAGGCCGGTAACAAGATCGCTCGCCTTACGCTTGGCAGTTTGGAAGAACTTCCGACCAAGTGGGAGACAGTCGGTCGACAGGCTTCCTTTGCCAAGCTTTCAAAATACGAGCGCGGCTATCTCGGCAAGCTCGGTATTGACGAGGCGATGGCAACCCGGATTGCTGACCAGATCGACCAATATGCTGTGAATGAGGGTGGAATTTGGGGGCTCAATCTCAGGGCATGGAAAGACAATGATGCCCGCCGCGTCATAGGTGCTGCACTCAGCAAAGAGGCTGACGGCGGGGTAGTCACTCCCGGCATTGCGGATAAACCGCTCTGGGCACGTTCCAATGCGGGAAAGCTCGCAATCCAGTTCAAGAGCTTCGGTCTTGCCGCACACCAGAGGATTTTGTTGTCGCGACTGCAAGGCCGGTCAAAGCACCTAGCTGAGTTCCTGGCATTCGGAACTGCGCTTGGAATGATGGTTTCTTACCTCAAGCTCATCGAGCGCGGGGACTTCGAAGCCGCCGATCGCCTGACTGAAAACCCGGGGCTTTGGATCGCAGACGGTTTCGATAGAACCGGCATTGCTACGGTACTTATGGACGTCTCAAACACTGCCGAAAAAATCGGCGCTCCTTTCGGGGTCAAGTCTGCGGCGCAAGCCATCGCGGGAGACGAAGACAGAGGTGCGGACGTTTCGAGATACGCAAGCCGCAATGTCTATGGCGCAGTGCTTGGCCCGTCTGCTGGATTGCTCAAGGATCTTGCAATAATCGCGTCTCAAATCGCCAACGGTGAAATGGATAGCGAAGGCGCGCGAGCTGCAGTCCGACAGGTGCCAGGTGGAACTCTCCCTATCGCCCGGACAGTCTTGCAGACCATTGCAAAACCGGCACTTGAGGACGCTGCAAAATAAGGCGCCCCCGAACTAACGGGGGCGCAATTTTCAGTGGCAATGATAGCCGCCAGTTTTGCGGTTGTGGTGGCAACCGTTACTGTCGGTACCGCCACTGTGAGCCAAGGCCGCTGTTGAGAAAATCGCGACCAATATTGAAACTAAAAGCACCCTCATTTTCTTGTCTCCTCCAATGCATTGTCTATGCAGCTACAACTCTAGTGTGTGCAGGTTGTAATTGGAAGTCGGCTCTTTGCTCTCACAAGTAAGGGGCATTTTTTGGGAACCTCAAAATGACAGTAGCAGCCTTGACCGAAGGCCGCGCCCAGATCACGGGCGACGGCGTGACGGATCGTGTCGACTTGCCTTTCCAGTTTGTCGACCAAAACAACCTGCAGGTATCACACCGGACTGCAACCGGCGTGATTACCGTTTGGCAGTATCAGCAAAGCCCGGGCAACTGGCACTTTACCGGGGGCAACTTCGGCACCGGTACTGTGCTGTTCGATGCAGCCGCCTTGCAGCCGGGCGAAGTGCTGACGGTTCTGCTGGTGAGCAATTACGATCAGCCTTACAGCCTGGCGGGTGGGGAGATTGACCCGGCAGTCATGGAACGCGCCATGGACCGGACGGCCATCAATATGCAGTCAGTCGCCACCCGGGCGCTGATCGAGGTCAACGGCGGTTTTGACCTGAAAGGCCGGCGGATGATCAACGCGCTTGATGCGGCCGAAAATCAGGACTTGCCGACGCTGCAGCAGGTTCTTGAAATCGCTTCTCTCCCGGGGGCTCAAGGGCCGAAAGGCCCGGTTGGCAACCAAGGCCCCACGGGTCCGTCCGGTCCGCAAGGCCCTGCAGGTCCGCAGGGGCCTCAGGGGGAACGCGGCCCGCTCGGCTATGAAGGTCCGCGAGGTCCAACCGGCTTTCAGGGGCCGGAAGGTCCGCGCGGTCCCGAAGGTCCGTCCGGTCCGACTGGTTCGCAGGGCCCGATTGGTCCGCAAGGCCCGCAGGGTCCAGAGGGACCGGTTGGGAAATCCTTCGATCCGGATTACACCGGCTTGACGGCCGACCGGGCGGCTTATGACGCCGAGCCCAAAGACACGTCCTTTCTCGATACTGAAGCGGGGATTGTCTATTGGAAGCTCTCCAACGCGGTCGGCGCCTGGTCGACGGGTGTCAACTTCGGGCGCGGGCCACAGGGCTTGCAGGGGCCGCAGGGCATTCAAGGCCCGGCCGGTCCCGTTGGCATGAACCACCGCGGAACGTGGAACGTGGCAACCGCTTACGTTGAGCGGGATACGGTCAGCCATGACGGGTCTTACTTCATCTGCGTGTCGGCACATACTGGCGTTACCCCGGCAGACGCGGCGGCGGAATGGGACATTGTTGCGGCAAAAGGGGAACGTGGTCTGCAGGGCTTGCAGGGCATCCAGGGGCCGGAAGGGCCGCAAGGCGTGCAAGGCCCGGAAGGCATCCAAGGCCCCAAAGGCGATACTGGTGCGCAAGGTCCGACAGGTGCACAGGGGCCGCAAGGTCCGCAGGGCGATCCCGGGTTGAGCTATCGTGGGGTCTGGAC
This sequence comes from Labrenzia sp. PO1, assembly GCF_012273635.1. Classification (NCBI taxonomy): domain Bacteria; kingdom Pseudomonadati; phylum Pseudomonadota; class Alphaproteobacteria; order Hyphomicrobiales; family Stappiaceae; genus Labrenzia; species Labrenzia sp. PO1. Next base: position 172,916 of record NZ_JAAXCR010000006.1, on the reverse strand, counting down.
TTCTGGCAACACCTACAATTCGGACGAAACGGTCACCTACAACGGATCGTCCTATATCTCGTTGCGGGTGAACGTCGGACAGAACCCCAGCATTTCACCGGATGATTGGGGCTTGCTGGCGGCCAAGGGCGACGTGGGGCCGGTGGGGGCCACGGGGCCAGAAGGGCCGCAAGGTTCAACCAGCTACGACGCCGGGACCGTCGGCGGTCTGACGCCAAGCCAGTTGTTGCGGTCTGATATCGGGGGCACGATCAGCGGTAGTCTGACCGTCAACGGTCACGTCTACGCCACCGGCTACATTTACGTGAACACGGACAATAGCGGCGACGCCTGGATCGTTTTCAAAGATGCGAACAGCGGCGGTGCTGACCGTCTTTTGGGATGGGACGACAGTGCGAACGCACTTGTTGCTGAAGAGAATGACGGCGGCATTCACAAGCTGGCGCTTGTTTATGACGGTTCAAACGCAAACGAGACAAACTTTCCGATTGGGCACCCCATCCTAGTCAACCAAGGCGTCACGCAAACAGCCAACCGGAATGCCTCTGTCACGGTAAAGCTTGCCAGTGGCTCGCTTGACTACAACGGAAATTCAGGAGGCAGCACAACACTTTCAGGAACCTGGCGTTGCCGTGGTCGCGGCTACGGCGGTTCCGATATTCTGGTTGTCCGCGTGTCCTAAAGGGGGAACAAATGCAGCAAGACTTTAACACTCACACGCCGACCATAACGAACGTGATTGGTTTCGAGGCTTCGACAGAGACAGACCACACGGAAATGAATATGGCCAAGATTGTGGGAGCGGTGGCTTATGACGTGATTTGGCCGAATGGCCATACCGAAACGCTCTATACTGGCCTTCGTCCCGGCGACAACTTCGGTTGGACTATCAAGGTAATCGAAGCTGTGCAGGCTTGGCGAAATGCCGGCGGGGTCATTCCGGAATGGGTACCGCCGACACCTGAAGAGCTTCGCGAAAAGATGCCGTCCTTGACTGCTCGCCAATTCCGTCTTGGCCTTCTGCAGTCTGGACGTTCTCTTTCTCAAGTGGAGACGGCTATTGCGGCCATTGCTGATCCTACCGAACGTGAAAAGGCGCAAGTTGAATGGGAGTATGCGGCAGAGTTTAACCGCATGCACCCGCTTGTCGTGTCCCTTTCGGTAACTCTTGGGTTTACACCGGAAGATGTCGACACGCTTTGGCAGAGTTCTTTGCAGCTCTGACCGGATCGCCCAGCAATTACCACGCACCGCCCTTGAGGCGGTTTTTTTATGCCTGAAAGGCACCCCAATGAAACTGGTTTCAGACTGGCGCGCGGTCCTGCAAAGGGCTTGGAGCGTGCGCCTTATGCTGCTTGCTGCGCTGCTCTCTGGCGCGGAAGTGGCTTTGCCCTTTCTGAGCGACTTCATTGCGCCGGGCTTACTTGCTGCCCTGTCGGCGCTCACCGTGTCGGCCGCGTTCGTGGCCCGGCTTCTCGCACAAAGGAACATGAAAGATGGGACGTAAAACCCGCCTTGTCGGCGGCATTGGCGCGGCTTCGATTGCGCTGGTCGGTGCCTGGGAAGGTCTGCGCCTGGCGGCATACCGGGACGTTGTCGGCGTTCCAACCGTCTGTTACGGCGAAACGCTCGGGGTGAAGCTTGGGGACAAGCACACAAAGGCCGAGTGTGACGCAATGCTGCTGGCCTCGTTGCAGCGGCATGAAGCCGGAATGAGAAAGTGCCTCAAGCGGCCGGATGCCATTCCCGCAAAGTCCTATGTCGCGTTTGTCAGCCTCACCTACAACATTGGGGTCGGGGGCTTTTGCCGGTCGACTGCGCGCAAGCGTCTCGATGCCGGGGACGTGCGCGGCGGCTGTAACGCTGCCAAATGGTTCAACAAGGCAGGCGGCCGGACGATCCGGGGACTTGTGAACCGCCGCGCGGCCGAGCATTCGCTTTGCCTGGAAGGGCTGCGGTAATGCCGGTGATCACCTGGATGCTCCAAAGCCGCACCGCGCGTGCTGCCCTTGCCATTGCCGCCATTCTGGGCGGCTTTTTTGTTTGGCACAAGGTCGACAAGTCGAGCGCGGTTCGCCGGGCCGTTGTCGAGTATGTGGCCGACGCGGAATTGACCGCAGCCCGGGTGCAGCTTGAAGAACTGAAACGCCGGAAGGTTGTCACGGAACGGGCAAACCGGCGTTTCCTCTCCCTTATCGATCAGGCCAACGCGGAAGCGGAAGCCGCAGCACAGGAGTTGGAACACTATGTTTCGACCGTTGGGGATGGCTGCACTTTGCAGCCTGATCTTTTTGAGCGCTTGCGCAACCAATGACGAGCGGTTGCGAACGGCCGCCTCACTCTCGGCACACGTGGAAGCCTCGAAGGAGTTGCCGGGCTATCCGGAAGACTGCCGGCGGAAAGAAGCGTCCGGCGTTCGGCTCGGGGAGCCTCTGGACGTTGCCTTGATCCGGACAGACCAGGCGCTTGGCCGCGCCAATGCCCGCGTGATGCGGTGCGGCCGGTGGTACGACGAAATCAAACAGGGCTACGCAGGGGGCGTGCAGTGAACGAAGATCAGATGCGGGAAATTGCCCGTGAAGGTGGCAAAGAAGGCGGCCGGGAGGCTGCTCAAGAAGTGCTCAAGGCGCTCGGCGTCGATATCGAGAACACCATCGAAGCGCAGAAAGACATGCATTTTCTGCGTGATCTGCGAAAAGGAACGTCCAGCGTTAAAGGCAAGATGATCAACACCATAGTGGGGGCTTTGGCGCTGGCTGGCCTGTACAAGCTTCTGTCCGGCGTAAAGTGGGGGCCATAAAATCTTGACAATCCAGTTGGAAAATGAACTTTCCGACGTGGGGCCAAAACGTTGCCGGAGTTCTGTATGGCTCTGGTCAGGATGATACCTGATCGCGGAGGGTGATTGGTTCTTGCTTTCAGTGAAGCGAGAACCGATATTGATAGCACAATTAGGAAGGTAATCTATTTTGGTTGGCGCGCGTAGCTTGCAATTTGCATGGTTTCCCGAGACCGTAGAAGGGGTTAATGCCACCACGGTTTATACTCGTTGTGTTGGAAAAGATCCTGATACATCTCAGATCAACAAAGTGCCAACCCCAAGTAGCCCTTTTCTCAGCAGCGCAAGTGGCAAAATCAACGGTACAGAATACAATGTACGCGTAAATCAAGGGCGTATCGATTTATTCGCAAAAGGTTACGTAGATCCAGAAATTTATTTTGAAAGAATTCCCAACATTGATTTCGAGTATACGATGATGGGTGTACTGAATAGAATTCAAGATAATTCTATGGATTTTGTTGGGAGTGCCACAAGGCTTTCGATTGTTGCAACTTTGTGCTTTCCCTCTGATGATCGAGTTGATGCCAATCGAAAGCTTATCGAATTCTGTTCACTTCCTATAGAGCCAGATGACGCGAGAGATTTGTCATTTCAGTTTAATAAGCGGAAACAAATTTTAGAGAGTATCGAAATTAACCGTATAAATAAGTATCAGGTTGAAGAGACCCGAGTCATGGCGGTGCAAGTCGACGGGAACACCGGAGCTGAGTTGGGTTCTTCACTCGTTTCTGAGGCTTCCTACAGTGTGCTTGTTACGCTAGACTACAACACTGTACCTACCGGAATTAAATTCAGTTCTTCAGAACAGAAAATAATATTTGGCGAACTTGCTCGTGAGCTTAACAATTTTGCTCCGATGCCTTCTGTATCAAATATCGATGGGTGACAAGATGGCAGGGATTAGCAATTCAAGCGAAACATTTGTTGATGCTTGTCATGAAACACAAACAATTGTTCCGCCATCAAGCCAATCTTCTTTTACAAATAAGACATGCGGCCCCGAAATTGACTTTCGCGCAGTGCCCAGTCGTGCAAGCACAGATTATCGTCCACTTTCAAATTGGGAAGGGCACGTTTACGCTGAATTGTTTCAGGCGATCCATAGTATGAGTGAGTTACCTGAACAAGAAGATTTGTTCTTGGTGCCGGAAGTTGCGAAAAAAGCCTCTTCTGTTTTAGGGTTTTTGAAAGAACAAGTTCAACTAGCTCCGCCAAAGATTATCAATCAAGATGGAGAAGCTCTTTCATTTACTTGGGATGATCGCGTTCTTAAAAAGTATCTTACGGTTTCAGACGAAGAAATTGATCTAATGCACGTGTGTAAGCCATTGCTTACACGTTGCGAAGAGGTTCTGTCTGAGGGAGAGGTAATTGACTATAAGACAATATTTGATCGGTTTTCTGGTGTTGCGCGTTCATCGTCCATGAGCGAAGAGTTGGAAGATTGATTTTCAATGCAAAAGGAAGATATTATATGCAGAGCTGCGGTTTTTCCTAAGTTTGTCAATGGTGATATTTTTGACATTGAACAGTTCTTTAATTTTCAATCCTACGATTCGAAGAAAAATCTTTACATTACTTCGGTAGTTTCGAAATTTATTGCTGGTAGCGAAAAAAAAGTTCATGCGTACGGTGAGTCGGTCGCGGAAGCCTCAAATATGCGCTTGAATGAGCAATTCCAGGGAAATATCCCAGCGGACAAAGTGTGCCGATATGTAGGCTACTATGATATTCGATACTGTGATGCGGTCAGTGTCACGATGAGCTACTACAGTATCCGAGTAAAATGGCGACCAGAAAACGATTGTCAGGCACATTTTCAAATTGAGATGGTCCAAGATCATGGAGAAACTGGGAATGCTCGACAGCGCAGAAACGACAGAACTGTTGCTATCTACGCTCTGTCAAAATTAATGATGGGACCAACGAGGCTGCCGGCTACGGCAGAAGGCGTGCATAAGAGCATCACAGATCTATTGCCTGATGCTCCAGTTGCTGCATAGGCGCTATGTGTTTTTTTGACTTTATTATCTATTTTGATCAAATCTTTAGCGCAGCTGAAGTAGTTTATATCTCTCGGACAAATTCTTTGTTGGATGATGCGTTTACCGAGTTCACTTGTCTATCAACTCGATGAAGTTCGAATTGAGCACGCATATTTTGCCCAAGTAGCGCTTTTGCATCTTTGACACTTGTCTCGCTGCTGATCCAATCTTCGTATGCAGCCTGATCCAGAACAATGGGCATGCGGTTGTGCACCTGACTGATAGGTGCCACTGCGGGAGCTGTAAGGATCGTGCACGACGTTACGCCAAGCGCATTGTTGTGTGTCCATAGACCAGCGAAAGAAAACGGCGCCATGTCCGGCAGGTGAATGAACCATGGGTCCCGTCCACCGTCTTCTCCCTTCGTCCATTCGTACCAGCCATCGGCGGGGATCAAACACCGGCGGGTTTTGTATGCATCCCGAAACGCCGGCTTCTTTTCCGCATCCTCAGAACGCGCATTGAACATTGGGTACTTACTCTGTAGCTCCTTCGCCCAATGTGGGACCAACCACCACCGACCATCAGAAACAACTTGGTTTCCGTCATTGTCCAAGTGGATGAACGGAACTTCCTGTGTGGGAGCTATGTTGTAGCGTGCTTCGGTGTTCCGCTGCAGGTACTTGTCATTGAGCCTATAGAGGCGAACAAGTTCCCGCCAGGGGCTTATGAGGGTGTAACGGCCGCACATTTTCCGTCCTTTTACCTATGGTGGCAGCATAAAATGGCGCAAAGCAATGCCATTGTAAGTTGCTGACCAACGATGGCATATTATCCTCTGGTTGGTGAGAGGGGCGTATGACACCTGAGAAAATTGGCGCTATTGCACTGACAGCACTACTAGCATTGTCCGTTGCCTGGGAGCCCGGGCCAAGAGTGGTAGGATGCGGCATCAAGGGCAACGTTAGTATACGAACGGGCGAGCGTATTTATCACGTCCCTGGCCAAAAATATTATTGGGCAACGCGAATCAATCCATTCAAAGGGGAGCGTTATTTCTGCTCCGAATTTAATGCCAGGCAGGCGGGCTGGCGCAGAGCGCGTATCTAGCCATGCCATAGAACCGACGACCGACTTTTAGCTTTTTCTGAACGGCGAGCCGGCCAGCAAAACCGTTGCCAAAATGAGTGACGACACATGAAATATAATGACCTGAATTCTCGAGACGCCGTTCTAGACGCGATTGAAGAGTGCGATGCGCTCGGACGAGACGCGTTTCTTGAAAAGTACGGCTACAAGCGAGCCCGCACTTATACTCTCCACCACGGGGGTAAAACATACGATACCAAAGCAATGTACGGCGTTGCGTACGGCAAGCAGCATGGGAAGGCCTTGAGGTCCAGAGACTTTACCGGCGGGGTGGCAACCGTTGTGCCTGTTTTTGAGAAACTTGGCTTTGTCGTTTCGAAAGTTACACATCCAGCGGAAGTGCTGGAAGTTGGAAAGACCTATTTTCGTAAGGGGTTGAGGGACCTCTTTGGTGGACAGTTGCAAGCTGGCATCTGGACTCCGAAGGAGTTCCCCGTTGTATTTATTTTCTCTGGTGAGAGCGGGGCGAAGTACGGGTACAAAGACGGTTGGACCGCGGAAGGAGTGTTCAAATACACGGGGGAAGGCCAGTCAGGAGACATGACCTTTACTAATGGAAACGCCGCGATCCGAAACCACAGGCAGAACAACGAAGACATCTTGCTCTTTGAGGACCTTGGGAAAGGAAAAGGTGTTCGATACGTTGGTCTTTTTGACTTTGTAGATTGGAACGAAGTCGACGGGTTCGATGAGAAAAAAAATCGAAGAAAATTGATTGTGTTCGATCTGGTGCGTGTGGACACACCAACGCTGCGTTCAGATGAAACTTTTGATGTTGAAGTGCCGGGAGCATCAAGGAAGACGTTGGTTGAGTTAAGGCAGGCCGCCTATACAGCAGCGGACCCTGCCGGTTCCAAACCAAAGGTTGGAAAGGCGCTCACTGTTTGGCGTGAGCGCAGCAAGGCGGTCCGTGACTACGTGCTGGCCAGAGCGCGAGGGCTGTGCGAAGCGTGTGAGCAGCCGGCACCATTTTCTAAGAAAGATGGTTCGGCGTATCTGGAGGCGCATCACATTGAACGTCTTGCAGACGATGGCCCCGATCGTCCGGATTCAGTAACGGCGATCTGTCCAAACTGCCACCGGAGAATTCACAACGGTGCGGATGGAGCGGAATGGAACGACAGGGTCCGCCATAAGGTCAGTAAGTTAGAGAAAAAGGCTGATCAGGCCTGATCGTTAGTTCCCGGGAACAAATCAGAACCAAACTGTCGGAGTTTTGCAGAAATCTATCTGCAATTCGGTATCTGTTCTCTGCATGTTCTTACATGAAGGTGCAAAGCTGCGGGCGTGGAAAACCTACTCTGAAAATCAAAAAAGGGCTTGCTTCCCAAGGCTTCGGGCACTAAACGGGACGGACCGGAGAGGTGGCCGAGTGGTCGAAGGCGCTCCCCTGCTAAGGGAGTAGACGGGCAACCGTCTCGAGGGTTCGAATCCCTTCCTCTCCGCCACTTTCCTTCTTCCCACCTTCATAGTCCTATTTCGCTGCGCTGCAGGTAATCCAGTCTGTGTGCTGGTGTGACGCAAACATTGTTTTGCGAGAATGTGTTGTTGCGAGCGGAAACACAGCGGCAGCAACTTTGTGACCTTCCGGGCGAATGCTGCCGGCAACGCAATTGATTCACGCCATTGCCCGAAATTTGAAGGCACCGGTTAGCGACGCGACAGTGCGTTGCTCTGTTTGTTTCTGCGGTTAGCCGCGAATTTACCAAGGCGAAAATGCGGCTAATTTGTGAACAGTTTTCTTTTGATGTTGTCCTGAGGTTTCCGTAGTGTGAATTTGAGTTGGGGGATCGGTGTAAGCGATGGCCTGAGAACATGTTTTGTGTGGATCTGGAATGTCGCGTTTATCGGAATTTTTTCGACCGTTTTTGAAGCCTCTTTTCGGAATACTCACCCTTTCCGGCGCTGGCAGTGTTGATCGCGCAGCCGCTTTTTCAGACGAATTTCGGCAGTATCACCAGCAGCTTATCCAATCTGGCGATGTACGGGCGCTGGTCGATTTCGTATCCCAACTCGAAAACGGCAGGAGCGCCGGCGATCGCCTGATCCTGGCGCAAGCCGAACAGAATGATGACTTGCTGACGCCCGCCGAAGACGCGGTTTCGGATGAGGCGATTCTGACGGACAGCAGTGACGACCTGCTGCCTTCCGATGACGGAAGCGATGATCTGCTGACCGCAGAGGAACCCGGTGCCGCCTCTGTTTCCGATGGTGACGATCTGCTGGCAGGTGATGATCCCAAGGCTGATGGAGATGATCTTCTGGCTGGCGATGACTTGCTTGCCGGGGATGATTTGCTTGAAGGTGATGACCTGCTTGCGGGCGACGGGGCCGATGTTTCCGGCGACGACCTTCTGGCCGGAGACGACGATCTTCTCTCCGATGATGACCTTCTGACAGTTGGCGATGATGACGACCTGCTGAGTGGCGGCGGAACCGGGCTGACCGAAACCGTTGAAGGCAAGAAAAAAGAAGAAACGATCCGGCGAACAGCCAATGCGGAGCATGAAAAGCTCTTCCTGGAAAGCAAATATCCCTCCGCAAACACCTGTGCGACCTGCCACCCTGGCCAGTATGAGCAATGGTCCGTGTCTCAGCATGCCTATGCGCAGCTGAGCCCGATCTACATGGCGATGCAGACCACCATCAACATGAAGACCAGCGCGACCAACGGCGACTTTTGCATTCGCTGTCACAACCCGGTCGGGATGAACATCGGCGAGTCGCTCTATGTCTCAAACCTGAAGCGCAACCCGACCTCACGGGAAGGCATCACCTGCGTTGCCTGCCACCGCGTCAGCCGAAACTACGGCAAGATCAGTGGCCGGTTCGCGCTGGAAGAGGGGGATGTGTTCTCGCCGGTCTATGGCCCGAAGGGCGGCGAGGAGCTGAAGCGCGTTCTGAACACGCCCGAGGAATACCGGGTTTCCCAAAGCAAGGATGATCCGGGACGCAGCATCCATACCGAGGCGAAGCCTTTCTTCGCGCTCACCAAGCCAGGCTTTTGCGGCACCTGCCATGATGTGACGCTGTTCAACGGCTTCAAGCTGGAAGAGGCTTTTGCCGAATACAAGCGCTCGCCGGCCGCCAAGCGGGGCGAGACCTGTCAGGACTGCCATATGGGCAAGGTTCAGGGCGTTGCCTCCGGCTATGATTACGGCCCCGCCGCAATCGTTGGCGATGTCCCGACCCGTAACCGCAAACTGACCAACCACATGTTTGCAGGCCCTGATTACTCGATCATTCATCCGGGCATTTTCCCGCACAACGTCGAGGCGGCGGAGTTCAAGACGCTGGCTGAATGGCTGCAGTTCAATGTCGGTGCCGGTTGGGGAACGGACAAGTTCGAGGACAACGTCAAGGACGGCTACAAGTTTCCCGAAGCCTGGTCGTCCATCGATGATCGTTATGATGGCCGCGAGATCCTGGATACCCAGTTCGAGCGGCTGGAAAAGGCGCGTCAGGCACGGCTTCAGGTGCTGCGCAACGGCTTCAAGCTGAGCGACATCACCATTGTCGACAACACCAGCCGGGCTCTCAAGTTCTCCGTCGATGTCAGCAGCGGCACGGACGGACACGGTGTGCCGACCGGGTTTGACGCCGAACGGCTGATATTCCTTCAGGTGACGGTCAAGGACAGCAAGGGCAACACGGTTTATGTGTCCGGTGACCGGGACCCCAATGGCGACGTTCGCGATGCCCACTCGCTTTACGTTCACAATGGCGAGCTGAAGCTCGACAAGGACCTGTTCAGCCTGCAATCCAAGTTCGTGGTCCGCCTGCTGCGTGGCGGTGAACGCGAACAGGTGCTGGCGGTGAACACTTCGACGGACGTTCTGCCGCTCGTTCGGCCGGAACGCCGGGCAACCACCATCTACGGCAGGCCGCGCGGGGCCAGAAAGCACAAGCAGAACCTGGAACCGGGGGCAAGCCGCACCGCGACCTATGCCGTTCCCGCCGAAAACCTGAAGCCGGGTGAACGCTATTCCATCTCGGTGAAGCTGATTTCCCAGATGGTGCCGGTCAACCTGATCGCGGCCATTCAGGGAGCGGGCTTCGACTACGGCATGAGCCCGGCCGGTATCGCGCGCAAGGTGGTGCAGGGCAGCTCCGTGCTGTGGACGCGCAAGGCGAGTGTCGTGCTCAAATGAGGTATCAGGCAAGCAGAACTCGGGGACGGCGGTTCAGAGCGTGGGCAATCACGACGGTGGCTTCGGCTGCGCTTCTTCTGCAGTCCAGCGGGCAGGTATGGGCAGCGGGCAGTGCCTTGAGCGACGACCCAATTCCCATGGTCACGGAAGCGGAAGTCCGCAAGCATCAGGAAGAGAACAGCGGGCCTGCCCCCCTGATTGCCGGTGACCACCATTCAAGCGAATTGAGCACCGATGCAGTTCCGATCATAGCGGAAGATGAGGAGCCCGAACCGACGCCACCGATCTTCCAGCGCGGCGAGAAATTCCTCGCCAGCGGAAATCTTGCGCCCGGTATCGAATTGCCGACCGGGGCAATCTGGCAACCGGCGCTTTGGGTGTTCGGCGACGCGCGCACCGCAATTGGCCACTATGCCAACGGCGTTGAAGATCCGCGCCAGTTCTGGGCGAGCCGTATCGACATCTTTGCCAATCTGAAACTGACACCCACCGAGCGGATCCTCATCGGGTTTTCGCCCTTGACGGAAAAACGCCGGAACACGGGCATTCTCTATACGGATGAAGGCGGCGTTGAATATGTCAACGGGCTCAATCCCTATGTGACGACACTTTTCTTCGAAGGTGAGTTCGGCGAGATTTTCCCGAACCTCGACCCGGACGACAACCGCAATTTCGACTTCGGATTTTCCATCGGCCGTCAGCCCCTGTTCTTTCAGGAAGGCATGATGATCAACGACAGTGTCGACGCGCTCGGCATTACGCGCGACACGATCGTCATTCCCGGCTTGACGCCGGATCTGAGGGCCACCGGCGTTTTCGGCTGGAACAATATCCGCCGCGGCGACAATGAACTCGACGACAGTGCCTTCCTTCTCGGCTTGTTCACCGAGGCCGATTTCCGCAAGAGCACGGCCAATCTGGATCTTGCCTATGTCATCAGCGATGAGGACGAGGGGGGAGACGGCTTCTATTTCGGGGCGTCCGCCGTACAGCGGTTCGGGCTTTACAATACGGCGTTCCGGATCAACACCTCGACCGCGATCGAAAAGCGAGGCCCGGCTGTCGACAACGGCGTGCTGATGTTTTCGGAAGTTTCGCGCACCGTGACGGCGTCTGAAAACGTCGTCTATGCCAACGCCTTCTGGGCTATGGGCAACTACACCTCCGCTGCCCGTGACAGCCTCACGGGTGGTCCTCTGGGGCAGGTTGGCATCCTGTTTGCCGCTCCGGCTGTTGGTCTGGGCGGGTCTGCACTTTCCAACCGGGCAGACAGCGTCTTTGGTGGATCTATCGGCCACCAGATGTTCTTCAACGAGGACAAGACACAGCTTGTTATGGAACTCGGTGGTCGCAAGGATACCGACGGCAGCGACGCCGGTGTGGTCGCATTCGGCGGCCAACTCTTGCATGCCCTCAACAACAGGAGCAGCATTCAGGTCGACGGGTTTGTTTCCGCCGGACAGGACCGGAAGGCGGGAACGGGACTGCGAATGGAACTGAGAACGAGGTTCTGATGAGAAACATCGGCTCATTTCTGGTCGGAAAGGCGGCCTGCTCATGATCCTGGCACTGCAAATCGGCGGTGGTACGATTGTTGCGCTCGCCCTGTTTCAGCTCTGCCTCGGGGTTTATTCATCTGTGGCGGCCGTCTTTCGCGAAAGACGTCTGGACGCCAGGCACCTGCAGCATTTCAACGATCTGGCGCAGGCTGCTCTGCGCAATGCGGAAGTCGACAGGCTCAAGTCCGGATCGACCTGGGCCGGAAAACGCAAGTTCCGGATTGTCGAAAAGCGTGTCGAAAACAAATGCGGCGATATCTGCTCGTTCTATCTTCAGCCGCATGACGGAGGCGAGCTTCCACCATTTCTACCGGGCCAGTTCCTGACGTTCGAACTGCCGATTTCAGATCAGCCTGCACCTGTTATCCGGTGCTATTCCCTGTCCGACAGTCCCTCCCGTCTGGACCGGTACCGGGTCACGATCAAGAAACTGCCACCGCCGCCGGATGCCGGTGAAACCGTACCTGGTGGGCTATCCTCGACCTATTTCCATGCCAACCTCAAGGAAGGCGATGTCGTCGATGTGCAAGCGCCCAAGGGCGGTTTCGTATTGGACCTGCAATCGGAACGGCCGGTAGTCCTGATTGGTGGTGGTGTCGGCCTGACACCGGTGCTGTCCATGCTGAAAGCGCTTGACGATGCCGGCAGCCACCGCGAAGTGCATTTCTTCCACGCCGCGCGTAGCGGCGATGACATTGTGCTGTGCGACGAAATCCGGGAGATCGCCGAGCGGCGGAACAACGTCCATTACCGCGTGCTCTACAGCGCACCGACCGACGCTTGCGTTGAGGGACGGGATTACGATTGCCAGGGCTTCCTGACAGTTGATGTGCTGAAGCGGTATCTGACGTCTTCCAACTACGAGTTCTATGTTTGCGGCCCTCCGCAGATGATGTCTTCGTTGACGGAGCAGCTGCGCGATTGGGGCGTACCGGACAGCGATATCCACTTCGAGGCATTCGGGCCTGCGTCCGTCAAAACCGTCAAGTCGCCGACAATTTCAGGAGAGGCGGCTGAAAGCGTGCAGGTGGAATTTTCGCGCTCCGGCAAGAAGGTTTCCTGGCACGAGCAGGACGGAACGCTGCTGGATCTGGCCGAACGCAACGGCATCCGGGTCGCTTCCGGCTGCCGGGCGGGCAACTGCGGAACCTGCGCAACAGCGCTCAAGGAAGGCGACGTGACCTATGTCACGCGGCCCGCCAGCAGCCCGGCGCAAGGGTCGGTGCTCATGTGTATCGCTTGCCCGGGAGGCAATGTCATTCTGGACGCCTGACGACGCGAGAGGGTGTCCATCATTTTTGGATCAAAGGATTGAGGGATTGGATATGGCTGGATTACTGAAGGGCTTGCGCCAGGCGGCGTCCTGCCTTGCCGTGTGCGCTGTCGGATATCTCGTGCTGGCCGGACTTGCCCCGGCTCAGGCCGACCCGAGCATGATTGTCGGACCGAACGAATGTGCGGAATGCCACAAGAAGGAAACCTCGATCTGGCAGAACACGCATCACTTCAGCACCTTCAGGGATCTGCCCAAGAGCGAGGATGCCGAAAAAATCGCCGCCAACATGGGCGTGAAGCGACTTAAGGCGGAAAGCCTTTGCACCAACTGTCACTTCACCATGCAGACGGTGGACGGCAAGGAAAAGGCGATTGCCGGCAATTCCTGCGAGTCCTGCCATGGTCCTGCCAAGGAATGGTACAAGGTCCATTCGGACTTCAGCGGCAAGAAGGAAGGTCAGGAAACCGAGGCGGAAATTGCCGCACGGTGGGAAAAGGCCGAGGCAGCCGGCATGATCCGGCCCAAGATGACTTACGCACTGGCGAAAAACTGTTTCAGCTGTCACCTGGTGCCGAACGAGGAACTGGTGAATGTCGGCGGTCACACGCCCGGCAGTGCGTTTGAACTGGTTAGCTGGAGCCAGGGCGAGGTGCGTCACAACACCTGGTACAACAAGGCCAAGTCCAACCCGGAAGCATCCATCGAACGCAAGCGGATGCTGTTCCTCGTCGGGCGTATCGTCGAGCTGGAAACGGCACTGATCGGCGTTAGCAAGGCGACCGAGAAGAAGGACTACGCCGTGAAAATGGCCAAACGGGCAAGCAATGCCACGAAGGTCATGGCAAGTCTTGCCAAGCTGTTGCCCGAAGTGCCCGAACTGGGTGCGATCCAGGAAATCGCAAGTGGTGCAAAGCTCAAGCTGAACAACCAGGATGAGCTGACCGATGCCGCGGCAAAGATCTCCGTGCTCGGCCTCAAGTTTGCCGACACCTACGACGGGACGACGTTCGCCGCGGTCGACAAGTACATTCCGGGAGCCGACAAGTTCAAGGGACCCGTGACGCAGTAGGGAGCCGGACTGTTGGATCAGGAGCTTCGCGACGAGCGAAACCGGCGCTGGGACGAGCCATTCGGCAAGGAACCGCTGGACCGGGAGACGGTGGACCGTGTCCTGGCCCTGCCGGCGTTTGCCGACGTCAATCCGGCCGACTTTCCCTCGTGGCTGCCGGTTGCAAGCGTCATTGCGAATGATGGCCGGATCAGGACCTTTCAAAAGGGCGAAACTGTCCTGCGCAAGGGTGACTATGGAAGTTCGCTGTTCATCATTCTGTCCGGATCCGTGTTCGGCCTGACTGCGTCTGCGCCGACCGCCGGCTCGGGCCGCAAGCAACAGAAATCCTGGCGCAGGTCGCTTGCGCAACTGTTCGCGCGCAAGCGTCCGCCAGAGTACCGCCCTGCGCGGCGGCGGTCTCGCAGACCTTTGTCCGCGGCCGCTTCAGTCAATGAAGGCACACGAGCAAATGCGGTGGAAGCTGCCCTGCGTGTCGACGCGGACGAGCTGATTGCGAAGCACGAGACTTTCCTGCTGGAAGCCCCGCAGATGTTCGGCGAGCTGGCCGCCCTGACCCGAAGCCCAAGGCGCGCGACCATCTATGCCCTTGAGGACGACACTGTCCTGTTCGAGCTGCGCTGGCAGGGGCTGCGCGAAATTCGAGACTGGTCGGATGGCTTCCGCAAGCAGATCGACCAGCTTTACCATGAACGCGGTTTGCTGACCCGTTTGCAGGAATGCCCGGTCTTTGCCCATGTCGACAGTACAGCGCTGGCGGAAATCGCAGAAGAGGCCCTGTTCGAAACCTATGGCAATTTCAACTGGACCCACCGGTTCAAGACTGAAATTTCCAAGGAAGATGGTGCGCAGCACATCATCCAGCAGGAACCGGTGATTTGTGAACAGGGCAGTCACGTCGACGGTTTGTTGCTGATCAACAGCGGCTTTGCCCGGGTCAGCGAACGGATCGATCACGGTGACAGGACCATTGGCCATCTGTCGAAAAACGACGTTTTCGGACTGGATGCGATTGCGGCGTTTGCGCGGGACAAGGTTTCTCCGGTTCTGGATACGAGCCTGCGCGCCATCGGCTATGTCGACGTCATCCGCATTCCGACGCATCTGGTCCAGAAACATGTATTGCCGGGGCTCGATCCTTCCTTCCTGCGGCAGGGCAGGCCGGATGATCGTGACGGCACGCGCGGGGAACTGCGCCAGGGCATGATGGACTTCCTCGTCGATCACCGTTTCATCAACGGTGAGGAAGCCATGCTGATCAACCTGGAGCGCTGTGTCGGCTGTGACGATTGCGTGCGCGCCTGCGCGACCGCCCACGACAACAACCCCCGCTTCGTTCGGCAGGGGAGCCGGTTCGAGAACGCGATGATCGCGAGCGCCTGCATGCATTGCACCGATCCGGTTTGCCTGATCGGCTGTCCAACCGGCGCCATTCACAGGGCCGAGGACAGCGGGACTGTCGTCATTGACGACAACACCTGCATCGGCTGTGCGACCTGCGCCAATTCCTGTCCGTACAGCAATATCCGGATGGTCGAGATCCGTGACGAGAACGGGCAGTTCGTGACGGATCGCGAAGGGCAGCCCATCAGCCGGGCAACCAAATGCGATCTGTGCGCCGATCAGCTGACGGGCCCAGCCTGTGTCCAGTCCTGTCCGCATGACGCGCTTGCGCGCGTCAACATGCGCGACACCGAAAGACTGCTGGAGTGGCTGAAATGAGCTGGCTCCTCAATCGCAACATCCTGTTGAAGCTTGGCGCGGCCGCAGTTTTGCTCGCGGTTTTCATGACCGTAAACCAGGCTTACCGGATCTCGTTGCGCGACAGCCAGTTCCTCAACGGTTGGGTTCTGGTGGCGGTCATGGCCGGCATGCTGCTGCTGACGTTTCGCAAGCAGTTGAGCACGTTGCCGCTCGGGCGCGTGCGCCACTGGTTGCAGGTGCATTATTACCTCGGGTTCCTGACCATCGGCGTCTTTCTGGTGCATACGCATCTGCGGTTTCCGAATGCGCCGCTGGAATGGCTCTTGTGGATCCTGTTCGTGCTGGTTTCGGCAAGTGGCTGTGTCGGCGGTTTTCTGGCCCGGATCGTTCCCGTGCGCCTGGAAGGCAGAGGTGACCGGGTCCTGTTCGAGCGCATTCCCGTGTTGCGCGCGCAAATCGCGGACGAGGCGGAAACTCTGGCGCTGGCGTCGTTGGAAGACGGCAGTTCCGTCAGCCTTGCCAATGTCTACCAGCGGGAGCTCGGCCGGTTCTTTGCGCGGCCGCGGTATGTATTCGCGCATCTGCGCCAGTCGAGCCTGCCGATTTCGCGGATCATGGGCGAGTTGCAATCGATCGAGCGGTATCTGGACGGCAAGGGCAAGGAGCGTCTGGAACGGATGCGCCAGCTGGTGCGCGCCAAGAACGACCTTGATTTCCAGTATGCCAACGGCGGATTGCTGAAACTCTGGCTGTTTGTGCATGTACCGCCAACGTATGCCCTGATCCTGGCAATCCTGGCGCATGTCGTTGTTGCCTATGCCTTTTCGAGCGGAATTGCCTGACCATGAGCCTGTTACGCAGAATTGGTGTTCAGGAACGCCGCTATGAACGGCCGCAGGACGACTGGGTCTGCGGACATCTTGCCGACGGGTGTCCGTGTCGTTTGGGACCGGACCGGAAAGGAAACTGCAGGGCGGGGCCTGCCTGCCAGCCTGTACAGGACGGTGACCGCTGGATTTGCCGGCGCTCGAGCCAGGAAAGCGGACCTTGCGACGATGGTCCGCTGCCGGACGGAAGTTGCTGTCTGAACCAGGAACCCTGCGCGCCGAAGCCGAGCCTGCGCAAGCGCAGGCGGCGGGCAGCAGTCTGGCTCACGGCGCTGACTGCCGGGCTCGTGGCGATCATTCTCTCCGGCGGGGTGACAAAGAACTATCTGATGCCGGGCCGGCTTGCAGCCCAGCACGCCAACCTGACAGATTGCCAGTCGTGCCACGCCGACGCACGTCCGCAAGGCCTTGGCTGGCTTCATGGCCTTGCCGCGACAGCTGCAGGACCGAAACAGACAGCAGCGCTTTGCACCACCTGTCACGACGTTGGTTCGCAGCCGTTCACGGCACATACGACGCCGGTTGAACAGCTCCGGCAGATGACGCTTGCCCGCACGGCGGAAGTCGGCACCGGGCGTGATCAGAGCTGGACAAACCGCATCAAGTTCTCATTGCCGATGGCAGGGCAGACGCAAGGTAGCTCAGATACCGGGTCGCAGAACATCTATTGTGCCACCTGTCACCAGGAGCACCAGGGAAGCCTGGGCAAACTGACCGAAGTTTCCAATGACAGGTGCCAGACCTGCCATGTCGAGAAGTTCGGGCGTTTCGAGGTCAGTCATCCGCAATTCGCAGGCTATCCCTTTTACCAGCGCACCAGCATCATCTTTGACCACAAGTCGCATTTCGGAAAGCACTTCCCGGATACCGCCGAGAAGCCCGATGGTGCCGGGAAGGTTCCGGCCATGTGCGAGACCTGCCATGAGGCGGGGAACGACGGCCGCTACATGGCAGTTCGAGATTTCGAAGGCATGTGCGCGACCTGTCACAGTGGCGATATTCTCGGCCAGACCATCGTGAGCGGACCGAAGGGCACGAATTTCCTCTCTGTTCCGGGCCTGGACGTCGAAACGCTTGCGGAACGGGGGATCGACGTCGGGTCCTGGCCGGAAAGGTCCGAGGCAGGAATTACTCCCTTCATGCGAGCGCTTCTGGCGCTGGTGCTGGACGGCCGGGATATCGTGGGAGAAGTGTCGGACCTGGATCTTCTGGATCTGCGGGAGGCTGATGAGGACGCTCTGGCAAGGGTCCAAACGCTGGCCTGGGCGGTGAAGCAGTTGCTCGCGAATATCGAGCGTGATGGCCTTCCTGCCGCCATGGGCGCCGGGGCAGCGGACAGCGAAACCATGACGGACCACAGGCAAATGGCGCTGATGGTCGGAGTGATGCCACACGACGTGATCGCCGCCGCCAACCGGGAATGGTTGCCGGATCTCGCCGAGGACCTTGCCCGCCACGCCGACGGAACGCCAACCCGCGCGTTCGAGGAAGCCCGGCAGGAGGTTGAAGAGAACAACGCTGTACAAACCGAAGAGGTCGCGTCGGACAACCTTTCCGAGGGGGACGACAACGATATTCTGGCTGGGACAGACGATGCCGCCAGCGAAAACAATGGTGCGGATAGCCTCATCCTTGGCGGCGGAACGGATGATGGCGCAGAGCTGGCTTCCGAGGACCTGTTGCTGGCGCCTGCAGGAGCCGATGACGCATTGGCCGGCAAGGCAGATACCGACGATGACATTCTTGCAGACGAAGGCTCGTTGGTTGAAGACGGTCTTGCCATAGCGGATGACGCAGGCGCCGACGTGTCGGACGGCTTGGACATCCTGGCGGAGGACGACGCTTCGAGCAGTTCCGATGGGGACGCTCTTCTCGGCCAGCCTGCGGGCGGAGAGGAAATACTTGCCGGTGACGACATTCTTGCCGGTGAGGACATCCTTGCGGCAGACGAAGGCGGAACGGGCCTGTTGAGCGATGCGGCCGAACCTGTCGACACCTCGACTTCAACTGACGACCCTTCTGCGCAACCCCGGGAGGAACCATTCGATCCGGAAAACTGGGCTCTTTACGGCGGCTGGTACCGGCAGGACCATACGATCCGGTATCGCCCGACGGGACATGAAGACCCCTTCCTGAAAACATGGCTCGATTATTCGAGCCATGCGGCAACGGATCAGGAAAAGGCCCTGCGGGATCCTGTATTTGCCTCGCTCAGTGACCCGGGCGCGGTGGGACGCTGTACCAAGTGCCACAGCGTCGACACAGCCGGCGTTGAAAAGGCCGTGCGCTGGCACCCCTTCGATCCCGCTCAGGTGACGACACGTTTCACGCGCTTTTCTCACGACCCGCACATCAGCGCAGTTGGAACGGAAGGATGCGTGACGTGCCACGCGCTCACCACGGGGGCGGACACCTATCTGAAGAGCTACGAGCAAGGTGACCCTGCCATCCACGCACCGAACTTCACCCCGATCGATAAGGCCACTTGCGCGACCTGCCATACGGAACGTGCGGCTGGAGAAGAATGCACGCTTTGCCACCAGTATCACACGGGCGGTTTCAGCCTGCCGCTGGTCCGAACCGAGGTGCCTAAGGAATAGCAGTTCGCAAGAGTGCTCCCCAGGCAATCGTCAAGTCGCAGGTGTCAGTCGAAAGCGATGGCGTATTTGCCGCGCCCCAGGCCGGCGTCGAGTGAGACGGACTTCAGGTAGTCTTCTTTGGCCTGGTCGCGTTGGCCCAGTCGCAGCCTCAGGTTCGCACGGCTGTAATAGGCCTTGGCAAATCCGTCGCTGTGGGCGATCGCAGAGTTGAAGTCGTCTTCCGCCTTGTTCAGATGACCGGCGGCAAGATGAGCCTTGCCGCGATTGTAAAGGGCAAGGGGGTGGTTGGCGACAAGCTTCAGGACCACGTCGTAATCGGCAATCGCCGCGGTATAATTTTCAAGTTGAGCCTGGGCGAAACCACGGTTGAAACGTGCAGCGGCGTAATTGGTATTGATCGCCAGGGCTTTGTCGTAGTCGGCTATCGCTTCCCGGTATTGGTCAAGCTTGCGCTTGGCGTATCCCCGGTTGTTGTAGGCTGCGGCATATCCGGGCCGCATCTTAAGAGCGACATCATAATTGGCGATGGCAGCGCCATAATCGCCCATCATGCGGTAGACCAGCCCTCTGTTGTTGTAGGCTTCCGGAAACTCGGGGCGAAGCCGGATGGCAACAGTGTAGCGAAGCAGCGCGGCTGAATAATCTTTCGACTTCGCCAGTGCCAGTCCCCGGTTGTAGTAGGTATTGGCAAGTCGGCGTTGCAATGGCGCTTCGATCAGGCGGAAGTCCTGACAAGCCGTCTGAAAATCCTGCGTCTGGTCCAGGGTAAAGTCGACGTCCGGCCCTTTGCCCTGTTTCCAGTCCGATGCCTTGTGCCCGGTGATGGAATAAACGTAATTGCGGGTTTCATCAGGAAGGCGCCCGCGCCCACGGCGCCAGTTGTCGACACGGTCTTCCCCGGCATTGTAGGCCGCGGCCGCCAGCCCAAGGTTGCCGTAACCTTTAAAAAGATATCCCAGCAAGCGGGAAGAAGCTTCAATGGCTTCCACTGGCTCGAATGAGTTTTCAAGGCCCCAGTTGGCGGCCGTGTAAGGCATGAACTGGGCAATGCCTTCCGCACCGGCCGGGCTGATCGCGTTGGGGTCGAAACGGCTTTCCTTCCAGATCAACTTGGCGAAGAAACCCGGTGGCAGGCCCTGTTTATTCGCTGCCGCCTCGATGGTGCTGCACATCTGCTGCAGGAAGGCAGCCTCGTCCCGGACCGTGTAAAACGGTCCATGTTCCTTGCGCACTGTCTCGGCTGCCGCTCGGGCGGCAAGAACAGGTGCCATGATGACCGTTTCCGCAGGCTCCGCTGCGTAGGAAGACCCGAAACCGGAAAGGCATGCTGTGCCGGCAATCGCAAGGAGGAGAAACTGTCGAAGTGCCTTGGTCAACGCAGGTCCGTCAATCGGGTGAAAGGCGCACGTCATGTGCGGCGGCAATCATAGCTTCCCCGGCAGGCCAGCTCAATGTCTGCACTGAAGGCTGTAAACTTGTCGAAAACCTGTGTCAGGCAGGGGCTGACAACAGGTTCTGCGCAAGTGCCGGAAGGTCCTTGAAGCTCGAAAAGGACACAGCATGCGGAATTTCGGAAATGGGACGTTTGCGGTAGCCTTCGGTGAACAGTGCAAAGGGCATGCCCGCATTGACAGCCGTTTCGGCATCGACCTCGCTGTCGCCGACATAAACGACCGGACCGCCGCCGAGGGACGATTGCAGGTAATGCAACCCGGCCGGGTCCGGTTTGCGCTCCGTCAGGCTGTCCCCGCCGACCAGGCCCTGGAAGTAACGGGACAAACCCAGGTCCTCGATAATCTTCTCGGCGGGCCGCTGCGGTTTGTTGGTGCAGATCGCCAATGTATGTCCAGACTGCAGCAAGTGGTTGAGCGTGGCTTCGACGTCAGGGTAGGGGGCCGTCAGATCGGTCGCATGCGCCTGGTAATCCTCCAGGAAGCTCGAAATGAGACGTGTGCGATCTCGCGTCTGCAGGCCGGTGGCATCGATGATACGGTCAACCAGCGTCGGAATACCGTTGCCGATGAAGGAGCGGATGGTTTCAAGCGGCAGCGCCGGCAGGCCTTCGCCTTCCAGAAGGCGGCATGCCGCTGCATGAAGATCCTGGGCGCTGTCGATCAGCGTGCCATCGAGGTCGAAAATGAGAATCGGATTCATGCAGCCTTCCATTTGATGGAGCATCCCATGGACGGGATCTGGTCTTCCGGTCCCTTGCCCGTTTCTGCAACCTGTCGCATCGCTTCGAACAGATCTCGCCGAAGATCTGCAGGCCCCGTCTCCCTGCGGGAGGCATCAAGTCGCCCACGGTACTGAAGTTCCAGCGCTGAATTGAAGCCGAAGAAATCCGGTGTGCAGACCGCATCATAGGCGCGGGCGACAGACTGGTTTTCGTCAAAGAGGTAAGGGAAAGGGAAGTTTTCCCGCTGTGCAAGTTCTGTCATTTTCTCAAAACTGTCTTCGGGATAGCTCTCGACGTCATTGGCACTGATTGCAGCAACGCCGATGCCAATTGCCTGCAGGTCACGGGCATCGCGCAGGATCCTGTCACGGACGGCAACCACATAGGGACAATGGTTGCAGATGAACATGATCAGCGTGCCCTTGGGCCCGGCAATGTCTGACAGCTTGTAGGTCTTGCCGTCGGTCGCGGGCAATTCGAAATCGGGTGCTTTCCAGCCAAAATCGCAAACAGGCGGAATGGCGGCCATCGTGTCGTCTCCCCTTGGAATGATGCGCTTTGTCAAAAGGATAGAGTAGGTCACCCCATGGAAGAAATGAAGTGACCGGATGGAGGAAATTCGCCAACAGCAAATGGCCGGAGGCCAGCATCCGGCAAGATGGCAAGCGGTGAAAGAGATGATCAACGACCGGTAAAGCGCACTGGCTCGACCCCAGGTAAACGAAGACGCATTCCACGGACCGACCGGACATGTGGCATCGGCCCGGCATTCCGGACCGGTGCCGGGCTATTGTTTCAGAGCCAGGCCTGTTTCGGATCAGGCAGCGGAATTGCGTCGAGCAGCGTGCGTGTGTAGTCCGCTTTCGGATTGGCGAAGAGTTCCGCCGTTTCGGAGTTTTCGACAATCTCGCCCTTGTAGAGCACCAGGATGCGGGTACACAGCCGCCGGATAACTGAGAGATCATGACTGATGAAGGCCAGGGTGAGACCGAGGTCCTTGACGAGGCTCTCCAGCAGGTTGAGCACCTGGGCCTGGGAGGACACATCGAGCCCGGACACGATCTCGTCGGCCAGGATGAAGTCGGGTTTCAGGGCGATTGCCCTTGCTATCCCGACGCGCTGGCGTTGACCGCCGGACAACTCGTGTGGATAGCGGGTCGCGAAATGCCGGGGCAGGCCAACCATGTCGAGTGCTTCGTCGACCCGGCCCTTGATGTTGTCGAGTCCCTGAAGGCGCAGTGGCCCGGCAATGATACCGCCGACACGCCGGCGAGGATTGAGTGAAGACATCGGGTCCTGAAAGATCATCTGGAAGCGCCGGCGCAAGGGCCGCAGGCTGTCCTCATGAAGATGGGTGATGTCAGTGCCTTCAAACCGGATCGCGCCACTGTCCGGTTCGATCAGGCGGATCAGTGCCCTGCCGAGCGTGGATTTGCCTGATCCGGACCCTCCGACAATGCCGAGGACTTCGCACTTGGGAATATCGAAGGATAGCCCTTTCAGTACGTCGATCCGCGGTGCCGCGCCCAGAAGCGGTTTGCGGGACATGTCCGGAAAGGAGACGTGCAGGTCTTTCAGCTCGTAGATGATATTGCTCATGGCCGGGCTCCTGCCTTCAATTGTGCGTCGAACGCAGCCACTTCAGCTTCCACCGCTTTCGTCACGCCTTCCGGTACAGGTGTCAGTGAGCCTTGCGGGTCAGTGTATTTCGGCGTTGCCGCGAGCAGGGCCTTCGAATAGGCGTGCGAAGGCGCGGCAAAGAAGTTCTCGACGGAGGTTTCTTCAATCACCTTGCCCGCATAGAGCACTGTCAGTGACTGGGCTATCTTCGAGACGACACCCAGATCGTGGGTGACGAACAGCAGAGCAGTGCCGTGGCGCTGCTGCATTTCGCGGATCAGCTTGAGGATCTGCTTTTGAACGGTCACGTCGAGCGCTGTCGTCGGCTCGTCGGCGATGATCAGCTTCGGTTCGGCGGCAAAGGCGGACGCAATCAGGATGCGCTGGCGCATGCCGCCGGACAGTTCGTGCGGATAGGCCTTCATCACCCGTTCCGGTGACTGGATGTGGACCTCTTCCAACAGCTCCAACGCCCGTTTCTCGGCATCCGGGCGTTTCCAGCCGAGAATATCCACCAGCCTGTCCGTGATCTGCGGCCCGACACGGCGGGATGGATTGAGCGCGGTGAGCGGGTCCTGTGGTATCAGAGCCGCGCGGGCGCCAATCCGCTGGCGTCTTGCCTTTTGGGAAAGCGTCTGCAGGTCTTCCCCGTCGAGCAGGATCTTGCCCCCGGTCAACCTTGCGGCCTTCGGCAGAATGCCGAGAACAGCCTTGCCGATCATGCTCTTGCCCGCGCCACTTTCCCCGACAAGTGCACGCACCTCACCAGGCTCCACATCAAGCGAGACATGCCGGAGTAGCGGCATGCCGTTCTTCAGCTGGACCGTCAGGTCCTGAATGGACAAAAAGCTCATCGCAGCACCGGATCGAAATGGTCCTTCAGGCCTTCGCCGAGCTGGGAAAAGCTCAGCACCGTCAGGAAAAGCGCGAACAAGGGAAACACGAGAACCCACCAGGCCTGATAGATGGAGGTACGGCCTTCGGCAATCATGCCGCCCCATGTCGGTTGGTCCGTGGAAATGGACAGGTTCACGAAGGACAGGATCGCCTCGACGATCACCGCGATACCCATTTCCAGCGTCAAGAGGGCGACGATGGTCGGCAGGACGTTCGGCAGGATCTCGGTCAGGGCGGTGCCGAAACGGGTGCGGCCGGCAACCTGCGCCGACGCCACATAGTCCATCGCTCCCTGGCTCATCGCTTCAGCCCGGACGACGCGCGCAAAGCGGGTCCAGTCAATGACGACAATGGCAATGATGACGGACATCAGTCCGGTTCCCAGAACCGCAATCAGCAGGATCGCGAACAGAACCGGCGGAAAAGCCATCCAGATGTCGATGAAGCGCGAGATCACCAGATCCGCCCAGCCCCGGTAGTACCCTGCGATCAGGCCAAGCGTTGCCCCGATAAGACAGGTAAGCGTCCCGGCGACCAGCGCCACGATCAGCGCAAGTCTTGCGCCATAGAGCATGCGGCTGAGCACGTCGCGGCCGAGGCTGTCGGTTCCCAGCAAATAGGCCGGGTCGGCGCCTTGTTCGAAGAAGGGCGGCAGACGTCCGGCGAAAAGATCCTGTGCCAGCGGGTCATGTGGGCTGATCAGGGGAGCGAAGACGGCTGCCAGCACCAGAAAGGTGAGCCAGCCGCCACTGAGCCAGAGCCGAAGGCCGGGCAGGCGACGGATATGTCCACGGGCGTCACGCATGGCGCAGCCTCGGGTTCAGGGCGGCATAGGCCATGTCCACCACCAGATTGACCATCGTGAAGAGCAGGGCAAAAATCAGGACGATGCCCTGGATCAATGGCAGGTCGCGGTTGATCACCGCGTCAATCGCCATGTTGCCGAGACCTTCGTAGGAAAACAGGCGTTCGATGATGACCGTGCCGCCTATGAGAAATGTGAACTGGACGCCGATAAGCGTCAGCGTGGGAAGGATCGCGTTCGGCAAGGCATCACGCAGGATGATCGAGCTTTCCGAATAGCCCTTGGTGCGAGCCAGGGTGATGTAGTCGTCGTGCATGCATTCCTTCAGGGATTGCTTGAGGAGCTGCAGGATGATGGCTGCCAACGGGATTGCCAGCGCAAGCGCCGGCATGAGCATGTGCCCCATGAGATCCAGCACCACATCGAACCGGAACCGGGCGAGCGCTTCGAAGAGATAGAAATTGGAGCTGAACTCGAACCCGAGCGAAGGCGATATCCGGCCGGAAATGTGAAACAGCGGCCACAGCACGCCGAACAGCAGGATCAGCGCCAGGCCCCAAAGGAAATCCGGCAGGGACAGCGCGATGCCGCCGGCAACGTCGATCCCGCCTTCCACCTTGGAACCGCGGTAGAGCGTTGCAGTGAGAGCGGCAACACCTCCGATGATGACGGCGATCAGCAAGGCCATGACCGAGAGTTCCAGCGTGGCCGGCAAACGGCCGATCACCAGGTCGTAGACCGGCTGGCGCAGGGTGATGGACGTGCCGAAATCACCCTGGATCACGTTGGAGATCCAGATCACGAACTGTTCGAAGATGCTCTTGTCGAGCCCGTAAAGAGCTTTCAGCCGGTCAATGTCGGCATCTGTCGCCCCGGGCGGTAGCATCATGGCGATGGGGTTGCCAGGAACGACCCGGATGACCACGAACACGATGATCGCGGCCCCAAGCAGGGTGATAAGCGTTGTGATGAGGCGCGTCAGCAGCGCGCGCACGATTTGCATGACGGTATTTGGTCCAAAAATCGGAAAAAGTCGCCGCAACACCCCGGGAGCAAGCTTTAGAGGGTGTTGCGGCGAAGGCGGGTTCGAAAATTCCGGATTTTTAGGAACGCGTCATCAACGCAGGCAGCAGCGCGCCGGAAGCGTGCGGCGTGACCTTGACCTTGTCGCTGTGCAGGATCGGCTGGACATACTGCAGGAGCGGAATGACCAGGGCATTTTCTGCAATGTGGCGATCGACTTCCTTCCAGCCTTCGATACGCTTGTCCTCGTCAGCCTCGCCCCAAAGCGGCAGGATCTTCTGCATCAGCTCTTCGCCATCCCAGACGGAGTGAGGCGAGGGGCCGAACATGGCAAAGCCGGTCGAGGTGGTCGGGTCGCCAATGGCATTGCCCCAGTTGTAGAAGGCTGCCGGGGCCAGCGTATCGGCCGCGCGCAATTCGTAATGCTTGGCGATTTCGTAGACTTCGATTTCCGCCTCGATGTCGATCTTGCGCCACAATCCGACAATGGCCTGAATGATCTCGTAGTCCTTCGGCTTGAAGCCGCGGGTGGTCTGGATCTTGAACTTGACCGGATTGTCCGGACCGAAGCCGGATGCCGCCAGCAGTTCCTTCGCCTTGTCCGGGTCGTAGGGAACGGTGATGGAGGCATCATAAGCGGAATAGTCGGGTGTCTGCAGCGTGTCGATGGGCACGCCGTATCCGGACAGGAGACGTTCGATGATGGTCTTCTTGTCGATGGAATAGGCCATCGCCTTGCGCACGTTTTCGTCCAGCATCGGATCGACATCGTTGATGAAAATCATGCCGATGTCGGAGATCGGGGCTGCGGTGCCGACGATGCCGTCGTTTTCCTTCAGCCGGTCGAATTCCTCGTAAGGCATTTCCAGCGTGACATGCGCATTGCCCGACATCACTTCGAATGTGCGGCTGGACGCATCGGTGACGAACTTGATCGTGACCGTCTTGAATTCCGGTGCGCCGCCCCAGTAGTTCTCGTTGGCTTTCAGCCGGACGAAGGCGTTGCGCTCGAACTTGTCGACCATGTAAGGCCCGGTGCCGATCGGCTTGGCCTCGAAGCCGTCTGCGCCGACTTCCTCATAGTATTTCTTCGGCATCACATAGCCGGTCAGGAAGCTCATCCACTTGAAGATGGTGGGCTCGTATTCCTTGACGTCGGCGGTGATCTTGTTGCCGTCGATCTGGAAGTTGCCAACCTTGCCCCAGATGAACTGGATCGGATTGCCCGTGTCCGGGTTGCCGGCGCGTTCCAGCGACCAGACGATGTCTTCCGGTGTCAGCGGATCACCGTTGTGCCAGGTGACGCCTTCGCGCACATCCATCCAGATCTTCGACTTGTCGTCGTTCCAGCCCCAGCCGGTGATGATGCCCGGTGCAAAGCTGAGGTCCGTGTTCTGATGAATGAACATGTCGAACACGGACTGGTAGATGCCCTGGATGGTTGGGTTGACCGCGGACGGGCCGACCGTCGGATCCCAGCTCGGCAGGTTGACGTTATAGGCGATCACCAGTTCTTCGATGTCGCTGGCGAATGCTACCGGTGTTCCGACGGCTGTCAGCAATCCGCTGGCGGCCGCACTTTTAAGCAGTGTGCGTCTTGAAACTCTCATGGTTACTGTTCCCCATTTTACCTCTGGTGCCGGTGCGTTTGTTTTTGTCGCTATCCGGCAAGTTTTTGTGCAAGCAGATATCCGGGCCCTGCGCCGGTTCCCGCACCGGGCCAGACGGCCGCGCCGGTGTGGTAAAGGTTTCCAACCGGCGTCGTTCCGTCGGCAAAGCCGCGTACGGGCCTGAACATGAAATGCTGGGTCAGATGATGGCTTCCGCAGACCTGGTCTCCTCCGACCAGGTTGGGATTGTCCGCCTCCAGCAGGGCGGGCGATACGATATGGTGGCCGAGGATCTTGGCCCTCGTGCCGGGGGCATAACGTTCCAGAATATCGAGTGCGCGTTCGGCAAACGGCTCCGCCGCTTCGGTCCAGTCGGAGGCCGCAATCTTGCCGGCGGCATCCCCCTTGATGGTGCCGGGTGCCATGCGGACCTGAAGCCAGAGAACATGCTTTCCCTCCGGTGCCCGGCTAGGATCGACGACGGTTGGCTGACCGCAGACAATCACCGGTTCTTCCGGCAGAAGGCCGGCCTGGGCCTGTGCATAGGTTCGTGCCATCTGATCGAGATCCGGAGCCATATGCACATAGGCGAATTTTTTCAGCTCTTCGCCTGCGGTCCAGTCTGGCAGGGCGTCCATGGCAAGATGAATCATCATCGTGCCCGGTGCATGTGCTGATTTCTTCAGGCCGAGGTCATACCGCGCGTTGCCGGTTTCGCCCGCAAGTTTCAGCAAGGCGGATGGGGCGACGTTGGCGATCACCGCCTTGCGGGCCATGATCTGCCGACCGTCCTTGAGCTCGATGCCGCGTGCCTGTCCATTCTCGACGATCACGCGCGTGACTTCTGCATTGCAGGTTAGCGATCCGCCCGAAGCCTCGATCTGCGAAACCATGGCCTTGACGATCGTATCCGCACCGCCCTGACCCAAGACCATGCCGAAGGCCTGATTGACCATGCCTTCCAGGTAGGGGAACAGCGCGCCGCCTGAAATGTCGGGTGCAAAATCCAGATGCATCCCCCAGGCAGCAAGAAGGGCACGCACCTTCGGGGATGTGAAGGTTGTGTTCAGCCAGTCGCGCGGCGAGGATAGCAGAAAGCGGGCAAGGTCCAGCACGCCGTCCGAACCGCTTTTTCGCCACTCCTTGAACAATATATATGCAAATGCACGTTTTTTTGCCGGACTACCCAGAAGCGCGAACAAGGTCTCTGCGCGTCCCGGGAATTCCGACGTCAGCGCCCGCCAGACACGTGCGTCTTCCGGGCAGATCTTTTCGATTCGCGAAGCCGTCGTTTCCAGGTCGTTGCTGACACCAAGCCAGGTGCCGTCCGGAAAAACGGAAGAGAAACAATTGGATGCTGGCGCGAAAGCCAAGCCGTGGCTGCCCAGTTCCTCGGAGTATTGCTTGAAGAAGGCGGAGCCTGCAAACAGGGAAAGGTTCATGGCCGCCCAGTCGTGGCGGTAGCCGGGTAGCGTGTACTCGCCCGATTTGACCGCACCGCCAGGTTCCCCCGCGCGCTCGAAGACACCGACTTTCCAGCCTTGAGCTGCAAGATGAACAGCGCAGGCAAGGCTGTTATGCCCGCTGCCAATTATGACGCCGTCCAACACCTCGGTCACGATCAATCCCCTCCGTCGTTCGCAGAAGATAATTGCAAATACAAATAAATCTGTCTAGCATTGAATTGTGATAACGAGCCGACAGGCCACAGAGGTACAGAGGGAACGATTATGTCTGCAGAGAGCGCGCTCAGCGGGCTTGGAGCTAAACTCCTGTCCGGAGAAGTGGAAGTGGTGGATTGCACGGGCGTTCTGGGTCCGAATACGCCGATCCTGCAACTTCCGCCTGATTTTGCAAAGAATACGCCGAAGGTCGAGATCCACAAGATCAGTGAATATGACGCTGACGGTCCCTTCTTCGCCTGGAACTGGATGGTTCTGGGTGAGCACTCCGGAACGCATTTCGATGCGCCACATCACTGGATTACCGGGAAGGACTACAGCGACGGCTTTACGGACACACTGGATGTGCAGCGTCTGATAGCCCCGGTCAATGTGATCGACTGCTCCAAGGAAAGCGCTGCTGATCCTGATTTTCTGCTGACTGCGGATTTGATCAAGGCCTGGGAAGCCGAGCACGGCGAGATCGGTGCAGGTGAGTGGGTTGTGATGCGCACCGACTGGGACAAACGCGCCGGCGATGAAGCCGCGTTCCTCAATGCCGACGAAGCGGGCCCGCACAGCCCCGGACCGACACCGGATGCGATTGAATATCTGCTGTCGAAGAAGATCGTAGGCTGGGGCAGCCAGTGCATCGGCACTGATGCCGGTCAGGCCGGTGGCATGGAGCCGCCGTTCCCGGCACATAACCTGTTGCACAGGGACAATTGCTTCGGTTTGGCATCGCTTGCCAATCTCGACAAGCTGCCGGCGAAGGGGGCGATCCTGATTGCCGCTCCGCTGAAAATCGAACGCGGCACTGGTAGCCCCATCCGGGCACTGGCTCTGGTTCCGAAAGCCTGAGGCGTCTCGAAATGGCCGCTCCGCACGTAATCGTCGGCTCCGGTATAAATGCCCTCGTCGCGGCAGCAATGCTGTCGCGCAGAGGGGAGCCGGTTCTGCTTCTGGAACGCTCAGACGTCCTTGGCGGCTGTATGCGGACAGAGGAAATCACGCTGCCTGGATTCCGGCACGATGTGATGGCGGCCACCTTCGTTCTTTTCATAACCTCACCTGCCTATGCGGAGTTGGCGGAAGATCTTGGCCGGCATGGTCTTGAATTCTGCCACACGCCGCATCCGACCGCCGTTTTACGGCCGGGAGGCGAGACGCTGAAGCTGACGATGGACCGCGCGGCCAACATTGCCGCCTTCGAAGCCTTCGCGGCAGGCGACGGCAAGCAGCATGCGGCCGACGTCGGCGGTATCGAGGCCGACGCGGAGTTTCTGTTTGCCTTGCTGGGCAGCCCGCTCTGGTCCGGCAAGATGGCGCGCCTGATGCTCGCCCAAGCCTGGAAACGTGGTCTTGGCGGGTTGAAGGCATGGCTCGGTGCCTGCCTGCAGCCGGCTCGCGGCTGGCTGGAAGGAAGCTATCGGAGCGAAACCCTGCAGGCGCTTTGGGCGCCCTGGGTTCTGCACACAGGCTTGACGCCGGAAAGTACCTATTCGGGTCAGATGGGCCGGGTGATTGCTTTTGCGCTGGAAGCTGCCGGCGCACCAGTGGCCAAGGGCGGCTCCGGCTCCGTGCCGGAGGCGTTCCGAAAATTGATTGAGGCCAAGGGTGGCAAGATCCGCACCGGTGTCGATGTCGAACGTGTCCTGGTGAAGGACGGTAAGGCGGTCGGCGTCGAAACGGCAAGCGGTGAAACCATCAAGGCGCGGTCGGTGATTGCCTCCGTCACGCCAACGCAGCTCTATCAGCGGCTTTTGAAACAGGAAGCACTCCCGGAAGCCACGCAGAAATACCGCTACGGTCGCGGCAATTTCCAGCTTCACTATGCGCTGGACGGTGACCCGGACTGGATCGTCGAAGGGCTTGAGGATGTTGCGCTGATCCATCTTGCGGACAGCATCGACAGTGTTTCCAAGTCCGCCAACGAGGCCGAGCGGGGCCTTCTGCCTGAAGTTCCCACGATATGTGTTGGCCAGCCGCATCGTCTGGACCCCTCAAGGGCGCCGGAAGGCAAGGGGGTCCTGTGGCTTCAGATCCCTGACGCTCCGCGCAGGATCAAGGGCGACGCCGCGCGCAAGATAGAGACCGGTCCGGAATGGACCGAAGCAACCCGGGAGGCCTTTGCCGACCGGCTTGAAGAAATCCTGAAGCGGCATATCCGCAACTTCGATCAGATCAAGCTTGCACGGCGGGCTTATTCGCCAGCGGATCTGAACGACATCAATATCAATCTGGTCGGTGGAGATCCCTATGGCGGGGCCTGCAGCATCGATCAGTTTTTCATCTGGCGCCCCTTTGCTCATTCCGTTAATAGCGCCACCCAAATCCGGAACCTGCACATGATCGGCGCTTCGACCCATCCGGGGCCGGGGCTCGGTGGCGGGTCCGGCTACAATCTGGCGAAATGGATGGGTGCATGAGCAACGAGGATCGGACGGACGTCATCACGGAAGAAGCACGTGTGCAGCGGCTTGGCGAAATTGGGCTGGAGAATTTCCCGCCCTATCTGATGAACCGTATCATGGGCCGCTACAACGCGGCGCTGCGTGACGAAATGGCCAATCTGGGCCTGACGACGCCGAAGATGCGTACGCTTGCCGTCTTGTCCGTGATCGACGGCCTGCTGATCCGGGAACTTGCCATTTATGCCGTCGTCGAAGTGTCGACGCTCAGCCGGGCGTTGGACGCACTGGAACGGGACGGGCTTGTCCGGCGCGTTGCCGACAAGGACGACAGCCGTGCCGTCCGCATTCATCTGACGCCCAAGGGGCGCGACACGCATGAGCAGCTCTGGCCGCATCTGGCTGGTGCGTACCGGCAGATGTTCAAGGGCATCAGCGACGCGGACCAGCGGGCCTTCGTCGCCACGTTGCAGGCAATTTTGAAGAACGTGCGCAAGCACCCGATATGAGTTGATCGCGTAAGGAGGGGCCGATGGCCGAAAGGTCGTTCAAGGCTGAGGTAGAGCATCTTCGCAAGGGAACAGGAGACACCTTCACGGGTGAAGGTATTCTGGCCATCACCAAGGCACTCCTGGAAAACGGTGTCGGCTATGTCGGCGGCTATCAGGGGGCGCCGATCTCCCATCTGATGGATGTGCTGGCCGATGCGGAGGATCTTCTGGGTGAACTCGGCATCCGTTTCGAGGCCAATGCCTCGGAAGCCGCTGCCGCCGCCATGCTGGCTGCCTCCGTGCATTATCCCATTCGTGGTGCCGTCACCTTCAAGGGCTCTGTCGGCGTCAATGTCGCATCCGATGCACTCGCCAATCTGGCCTCGTCCGGCGTCAACGGCGGTGCGCTTGTCATCGTCGGCGAAGATTACGGCGAAGGCAGCTCCATCATGCAGGAGCGTTCCTACGCCTTTGCCATGAAATCCCAGTTCTGGCTGCTCGACCCGCGCCCGAACCTGGCATCCATCGTCAAATCCGTTGGCGACGGCTTTGCCCTGTCGGAAGCCAGCAATTCGCCGGTCATGCTGATGGTGCGCATCCGCTCCTGCCATGTCACTGGCCGGTTCGAAACCCGGGACAACGTTCCGCCGCCGCTGTCCGTGCGCGACGCGCTCTCCAGTCCGATGCGCGATTTCAAGCGCGTTGTCCTGCCGCCGATGTCCTATGCGCATGAGCATGACAAGATCGACAACCGCTGGCCTGCCGCTGAAAAGTTCATTCGGGAAAATCGTTTGAACGAGCATTTCGGCCCGGAAGAGGGCAAGGTCGGGATCGTCTGTCTCGGCGGCATCTACAACAGTGTCATCCGGGCGCTGCAACGCTTAGGACTTGCCGATATCAGCGGGAACACATCCATCCCGCTTCATGTGCTCAACGTCACCTATCCTCTGGTGAAATCCGAACTGCTTGAATTCTGCGCCGGCAAGGAAGCCGTGCTGATGGTCGAGGAAGGCCAGCCGGAGTTTATCGAGCAGCAGCTCGGGGCGATGCTCTACAAGGAAGGCCGGACGACGAAGCTGGAAGGCAAGGGTATTTTCCCGCGTGCGGGTGAATACACCGGCCAGATCATGCTCGACGGTCTGGATACCTTCGTTCGCCAGTACGCGCCCGAGCTTCTGCCGGGCAAGGTGCTGGCACCAAACGCGCCCAAGCCGGAACTGCCGGATCTTTCCAAGACCGTGCCGATCCGTCCGCCGGGTTTTTGCACCGGGTGTCCGGAACGTCCGATCTTTGCCTCGTTGAAGATGGTGGAGCAGGAAGTTGGCCAGCATCAGATCACCGGTGATATCGGCTGCCATTTGTTTGCCTGCCTGCCGCCCTTCGAAATTGGCGGCTCCACCATGGGCTACGGCCTTGGGCCGGCCTCGAACGCGGCCTTTGACGGTGGCGGCGAGAGGCGCGCAATTTCGATCATCGGCGATGGCGGCTTCTGGCATAACGGCCTCAGCACTTCCATCGGCAACATGGTGTTCAACAAGTCCGACAGCGTCGCGATCATCGTCGACAACTATTATTCGGCGGCAACCGGGGGACAGGACATTCCCTCCAGCCGGGCGAAGAACAAGACCAAGTCGACAAACAACCCGATCACCAAGGCGTTGCAAGGAGCGGGGGTCAAGTGGATCCGGCAGATCGACCGGACCTATGATGTCACCCGGATGCGCGAAACCATTCGCGAGGCACTGACCACCGAATATAATGGTCCGAAGGTGATCGTCGCGTCCTCCGAATGCATGCTCAACCGCCAGCGCCGGGAAAAGCCCCAGCGCAACAAGGCGATTGCAGGCGGCGAGCGGGTCGAGGTGCCGCGGTTCGGCGTCGATCAGGACGTCTGCACTGGCGATCACGCCTGCATCCGTCTGTCCGGGTGTCCGTCGCTTTCACTGAAGAAACTCGATGACCCGCTGCGGGATGATCCTGTCGCACATATCGACCAGTCCTGCGTGGGCTGTGGCAACTGCGGCGAAGTCGCCGACGCCGCCATCCTGTGTCCGTCCTTCTATGAAGCGAAAGTGGTTCACAACCCGACAGGCTTTGAAGCCTGGTATGCGGGGCTTCGCACAAGGATCATTTCCTGGCTGCAGACGCGGCGGGCCGGCTCCCGTCTGACCTTTACCGGGGAGGGCGTGTGATGTCGCTTTCATTGCCACTGGAAGCCAGACCGGCAGATCCGGCGCTCGAAGGGATCATCAAACTCGCCATCCTGGCCGTTGGCGGTCAGGGCGGCGGCGTTCTGACCAACTGGATCGAGGGCCTGGCCAGGTCACAAGGCTATCATTGCCAGGCAACGAGCGTGGCCGGTGTCGCCCAGAGAACCGGTGCGACCATCTACTACATGGAGATGGCGCCGGGCGATGTCGCGGCCCCCGTCTTTTCGCTCGCACCATCTGCTGGCGATGTCGACATTATCATTGCCGCGGAAATGATGGAGGCCGGGCGTGCGATCATTCGCGGTTTCGTGACCCCCGATCGCACCACGCTGATCGCTTCGACTCACCGCATGCTTGCGGTCTCCGAGAAAACCGTGCCGGGCGACGGCATGGCGTCCTCGGAGGAGGTAAAAGCGGCAGCTGAACTGGCAGCACAGAAGCTTGTTCTGGCTGATATGGATACGGCTGCCCTGAAAGTCGGATCCGTGATTTCCGCTTCGCTTTTTGGCGCACTGGCTGGCTCCGGTGCTTTGCCCTTCGAACGGGCGGCTTTTGAAGAGGCCATTCGCGCTGGCGGCAAGGGCGTTGAGGCAAGCCTCAGGGCTTTCGCCGCAGGTTACGATCTGGCGAAAAATGGCGAAGAGCCGAAGGTTGAAGCCGCAAAACCGGCCAGGCAGGAAATTGTCAGACCGGCCGGGCCGGATATGGCGCAGAAGGCCTGGGCATCTCTGGAAGCAAAGGTCGCGGCTCTGCCGGAGCCTGTTCGCGAGATGGCACGGGCGGGGCTGCAGAAAGTCGTCGATTTCCAGGATACCGACTATGGGGCGGAGTATCTCGGCAGGCTGGAAAGTCTCGTCAGCCGGGATAGCGCGGAGAAGGATTACGAGCTCTCCCGCGAGGCTGCCAAGTACATCGCCAATGCGATGGCCTATGACGATGTCATTCGGGTTGCTGACCTGAAGACGCGGTCGCAGCGTTTCGACCGGATTGAAACGGAAATGCAGGTGAAGGACGGCAAGCTGATGCACCTGACCGACTATCTTCACCCGCGTGCGGAAGAAATCGTCGGTTTGCTGCCGGAAAAGATGGGCCGGAAGATGGAGAACGATCCGGTCTGGATGAACCGCATCGACCGCTGGTTCAATCGTGGCCGCCGCATCCGCACCGATAGCCTGCGCGGCTTTGCAATGCTCTATTTCCTTGGTGGTTTGCGCGGCTGGCGCCGCAAGACCTTGCGCCACCGGATGGAGCAGGATCATCTGGAAAGCTGGCTGAAGATGGTCTCCGGTTACCTGCCGGACCGCTATGCCATGGCCGTGGAAACCCTGCGCTGCCGCAGGCTTATCAAGGGCTATTCCGACACCCATGCACGCGGCCTGTCGAAATTCGACAAGGTGCTGGCCGGCGCAAGGATGGTGGAAAACCGGAACGATGGTCCTGAATGGGTTGCCCGCCTGCGCGAAGCTGCCCTCAAGGATGAAAAGGGCACGGATCTCGACGGGGCGCTGAAGACGGTTGAGAGCTTCGCTTGAAGGAAGGGTGTCCCGGAACTCAATGAAGGGACATACCCCTCGATTATCCCCCTGGCGAGCATAGCGGGTCCCGGGGGGACCCATTTCCAGATTAACTGGGCTTCAAGACCGGTTCTCGTGAGATTGATGACGAAGCAGGCGGGGCGATACTTCGGGCGTTTTAGGGTCGGGCGGAGTTTGCAGCCCATCCTTCGAGACAGCGTTCCGCACTTTCTCAGGATGAGGCGGGAACGAGTTCGAGTTCAGAGGAACGACTTTCCGGGCTGCTACACCGACACCCACATCCTGAGGAGGCCGTCAGGCCGTCTCGAAGGATGGGCCGCTTGTGCTGGCTCCGGCGAAACGGCCTCCCGGCTCATCCTGCCAGTGCCTTCGCCAGTTCCACCACGACTTCGCGTGTGGCGTCTTCGCTCGTCTGGATGCCGGGGGAGAGCCGGAGGGTTGCGCCGCGGGTATCTGCGGAAAATCCGGCACCACGCAGATGGGTCAGCACCTGCACGGCTTGTTCTGGCGAAGCAAGTCCGAACATGAGACTGCCGCCACGATCTTCTTCTGATCTCGGTGTGAGCAGCTTCAGGCCAAGGTCATCCGCGCCATCGATCAGGATGCCGCAAAGGTGCCGGTTGCTGCGCAGGATGGACTCCCTGTCGGCGCTGGCATGCCACTTGAGGGCGGGCACAGAGGCGGCCGCAGGCATGATCGACGGCGTGCCGTTGTCGAAGCGGCGGATGTCAGAGGCATATTCGAAGGCGTCGATGTCCCAGTTGAACGGGTTGTCCTGGCTGAACCAGCCGCACAGCTCCGGCCTGCAATCCCGGATCAGGTCCGGGTGGACATACAAGATACCGGCTCCAGGCGTGCCACACATCCATTTCAGACTGGTCGAGACCACAAAATCCACGTTCGGCGCCTCAACCGAATAGGGCAGGAGTCCTGCGGCCTGAGTGATGTCCACACCGATGATGCTGCCCATCGAGCGGCCATGGTCAACGAGGGTTTCCAGATCCGAGCGTCTTGAGGTTGTGGAGCTGACCCAGGTGATCAGGCACAGCGCGACATCGCGATCCCACTCGGCGATCATGTCTTCGTCAGCGACGAAATTTGCACCCTGACGGGCCCGCACGGTTACCAGCTCGAAGCCGAGCCGTTCCTGCAGGCGGGTGAGAAGAAAGTGGTTGGAAGGGAAACAGTCTGCGGCCACCAGCACCTTGCGGCCACGCAGCAGGCCGTCCGGCAGCGCCCGCATGACCATGTCGACGCCCTGGGTCACGTTCTCGCAGGTCGTGGCGGACCCGGCGGGTGCATCGATGATCGCGCGCCAGTAATCGATGAACTCTCCGCGCTTGCCGAGCAGATAGGGCCACTGCTGATCGTTCGGA
Source organism: Labrenzia sp. PO1 (assembly GCF_012273635.1). NCBI lineage: Bacteria > Pseudomonadati > Pseudomonadota > Alphaproteobacteria > Hyphomicrobiales > Stappiaceae > Labrenzia > Labrenzia sp. PO1. Next base: position 135,879 of record NZ_JAAXCR010000006.1, on the reverse strand, counting down.
GCACTCCAGACGGCAGCCAGCTCCGCCATCGCGGCGCTCAATCCGGCTTCCTTGCCGGGATACTGGCCGATGGAATGATAGAGGAAGTAGCCGTCTTCCCTGGTCGTCATGCGGTCCCCCGAAATGTCGTTTCCTTCAGTCAATCGGGGTGCTGAAACAGAACCGTTTCCGTCTCAAACACGCTATTGACCGTCACCGGAATATTCGTATACAGTTTTTGAGATAGTTCAAGCTTAAAGGACTTTTCAAATGCCTGAAAATGGGTTGAATAGGCTGAGTGTCTGTTTAGGCTTGAATTGTTCTGTATACGGATTTGCCGTGGTGACGCGGTTCGTGACAAGGGAGGCTTGCCGGTGACAGCAGGAAAATCAACCGCCTCCACATCGGGTGCACAAAGCACCAGCGGACAGATCCACGACCTGCTCATGGGGCGTATCCAGCGTGGAGAGCTTGGTCAGGATATCCGCCTTGTCGACACCGCCGTGGCGGCCGAATTCGGCGTTTCCCGCATGCCGGCCCGTGATGCCCTGATGCGTCTTGCCCATGAAGGCTATCTGGAACCGACAACGCGGGGCTTTGTGCTGCCGCGTCTCGACCACCGGGAAATTCTGGAAATTTTCGATCTGCGACGTCTTCTTGAGCCGCGGGCAGCCGCCATGGCAGCGCTCAGCCTGTCGGAAGACGAGTTGAAGGGACTGGACGACATCCTCAAGGATGCGGGTTCGGCTATGGCGGCGGGGGATACCGAGCATTTGCATCGGGCCTGCGAGATTTTCCGCAACAGCTGGATTGCCGCCGTGCCGAATGTTTCGTTGCGCAAGGCGCTGCAGCGCTACATGACCCAGGTGCAGGCCGTTCGCCTGATGACCTTTGCCCATCAGGCGAACCATCCGTTGATCGTTGCCGGTAACACCCAGCTTTATCAGGCTTTCTGCCGCCGGGACGCGGTTGCCGCAAGCGACCGGATCCTGCGGTTCGTTTTTGAAGGGGAGGCGGCCTACCTCGCAGCACATGAGGATGCCGGCAATCTGAACACAACATCCTCTGCACAGGCAGGCTGAAGCGGGGGTAAAGGGAGCGATGGACAGGACATGACGGAAACCCGCGCGGAAGTCAGACTACCGACCCAGGACCTTGCCAAGGACCTGCCGTTCTTCACCAAGAAGCTGAACATGCGGCTGGACATGATCTATCCGGCCGACAGCCCGGAAATTGCGGTGTTCTCCGGTCACGGCTTGCGCGTGCGGGTAGAAAAGGGTGCAAGCGAAGCACCAGGCACGCTGCGAATTCTGACGGAAAATCCGGATGAATTTGCAGATGGTGAGCGCCTGCTGGTCTCCCCGAGCGGGACACGTGTCGAAATCGACGAACTCAATCCACCGCTGGTGATGCCTGAAACCGAGCACGCCTTCGTGGTGCGCCGTCTGGCAGACCAGGCCCCATGGGTGATCGGCCGGGCGGGCATGTCCTATCGGGATCTTGTGCCGACACGGCTCGGCGGCGCCATGATCGCCTCGCATATCCGGGTTCCGGACGGACCGGTTCCGGACATGGTTCACTTCCACAAGGTCGGGTTTCAGCTGATCTTTTGTGTCCACGGGTGGGTCGATGTTCTTTATGAAGATCAGGGCGGCATGCGCCGTCTGAGGGCTGGTGACTGTTTCATCCAGCCGCCGGAAATCCGTCACCGCGTGATGCACGCAGCCGAAGGAATCGAGGTGATCGAGATCGGCGTCCCAGCCGAGCACATTACCGAGATCGACCACGAGATGACCCTGCCGACGCCCCATGAGCGGCCGGATCGGGAGTGGCAAGGACAGAAATTCGTGCACAGCCTGGCACAGGACGGCGTTTTTGAACCGTTCCGCATTCCGGGTTTTGAGGCACGCGACACCACCATCTGTGACAACACCCGAGGCGTGGCATCTGTTATGGTGGCTCGTCCGGTCGGGGAGGCCTCTCCCTGGACGCGTCATGACTGCGATATTCTATTCAACTTTGTGCTGGCAGGCGAAATGACCCTGGAGGGCGAAGGCAAAGATCCTTACCGCCTGTCTGCCGGAGACGCCTTCGTGATCCCGCCGAACATGGCGACGCGATACGCGGAAGCAACTGCCGACCTGGAACTGCTGGAAGTCAGCCTGCCGGGCCGGTTCGAAACGGAGGTCCTGCGCGACTGAAAAGACAAAGCCTGTCGAGGAGGAAAGAACAGGCTGTGCAGGAGTTCAAGGTCAAGCCATGAGGGGATGACAGCATGAGAAAATTGACGACAATTGTGGCCGCAGCAGCGTTGCTGGGCACGGGCACCGCCGCACTGGCGGACGACACCAAGATCGGTATCCTGATGGACATCACTGGGCCGATCGCCAATTTCATTCCGCCGCTTCAAAATGCAGCCGATCTCGCGGTCAAGCAGGTGAACGAGCAGGGCGGTCTGCTGGGTGGCACGGCAGTTGCCGTCTACGGTGACACCACCGGCACCGCCCAGGGCGCGGTCGACGCTGCCCAGAAGCTGGTGAACGTGGAAAACGTGCCGATCATCATGGGTTCGCTCATGTCTGGCACCACCATTGCCGCTGCAGAAGCTGCAATCATTCCGGCGGGCGTGCCGCAAATCTCGCCGACCGCGACCTCTCCGGCGATGACCTTCCTGGAAGACAATGGACTGGTGTTCCGCATTGTGCCTTCAGACAACTATCAGGGTGAGATCCTCGCCAAGATGGTGATGGACGAAGGCATCAAGAAAGTCGCGCTCACCTTCGTCAACAATGACTATGGCGTCGGTATCGGCGAAACATTCATCGATGCCTACACTGAAGCCGGTGGTGAAATCGTCGCCGAGGCGAAGCACGAAGAAAAGAAGGATTCCTACCGTTCGGAACTTGCAAGCCTGGCAAAGGGGGATGCCGAGGCGCTGGTTGTGATCGCCTATGCCGGCGACAGCGGCGGCAAGATCGTCCGTCAGGCCATTGAAGGTGGCCTCTTCACCAAATTCATCGGCACGGATGGTCTTCGTGACGAACTGCTGATCCAGAACGTTGGCGCAGATGCCCTGAAGACCTCGTTCTTCTCCTCACCGACGTCTCCGGCTGAAAACCCGGCCCAGCAGTCTCTGCATGATGCCTTCAACGCCGAATTTGGCGAAGGTGCCGACAAGGCTTTTGTCGACCAGACCTATGACGCAACTTTCCTGGCACTGCTGGCTGTTGAAAAGGCCGGTTCGACTGACCGCGCAAAGATTGCCGAAGCTCTGAAGGAAGTTGCGATGGCTCCGGGCGAGAAAGTCGGCCCGGGTGAATGGGCAAAGGCGATTGCGCTGATCAAGGAAGGCAAGGACATCGATTACGACGGTGCCAGCGGCTCTGCGGAGTTCGATGAAAACGGCGATGTCGGTGGCTACATCGGCAAGTTCGTCGTGGACGGCGACGGCTACAAGCAAGTCGAAATTGTTGAATAAGCCGATAAGGCGACAGCGTGATTGAGCTGGACAAAATCTGCGTCGATTTTGGTGGTTTGCGGGCTATTGACCATGCAAGCTTCAAGATCGGCGCAGGCCGCATCACCGGCCTGATCGGGCCGAACGGTGCGGGAAAAACAACCGCCTTCAACGTCATTGCAGGTGCAATCCGGCCCAGTGCCGGCCGGGTGCTTCTGGACGGGAAGGACATAACTGCGCTCAAACCCCATCAACGGGCCAAGGCAGGCCTCGCACGCACCTTCCAGATACCTCACGAATTCGGGCATCTCTCGGTTCTCGAAAACCTGATGGCGTCTGCCTCGGCGCCGGAAGGCGAGAATGTCTTCAACGTGATCTTCCGCCGCGGCCACTACCAGGCCGAGGAGCAGGAAATCTATGAGACCGCGCGGGACACTGTCCGCCTGCTTGAACTGGACCATGTCATCGACGAGAAGGCAGGCAATCTTTCCGGTGGTCAGAAGAAGCTGGTCGAACTCGGCCGCGCCCTGATGCGCAACCCGAAGATCATCCTGCTGGACGAGATCGGTGCCGGCATCAACCGCACGCTTCTGTCCAAGCTGGCGGACAAGATCCTGATGCTGAACCGGGAGCGGGGCCTGACCTTCTGTCTCATCGAGCATGACCTCGATTACGTTTCCAAGCTGTGCGATCACGTGCTGGTCATGGCGCAGGGCACGCTGCTGACAGAAGGTTCGGTCGAAGACGTGCGTAACGACGAACGTGTGATCGAAGCCTATTTCGGCGGCGGAAAATACGAGGCGCAGCTATGACCGAGCGACTTTCCGTCACAAACGTCAGCGCCGGCTATGGCGGTCCGCCCATCATCGAAGAGGTCTCACTGACCGTTGAGCCTGGCGAGATCGCGGTCATTCTCGGACCGAACGGCGCCGGCAAGTCGACCTTGCTTAAAACCATCTTCGCACTGACCACCGTCTCCGCCGGGTCGATCAAACTTGGCGCGAAGGAACTGGCGGGCTGCAAGACGTCCGCTCTTGTTCCGCTCGGTGTTTCGGCAGTGCCTCAGACGAAAAACGTCTTTGCGACCATGTCCGTAGACGAGAACCTTGATGTCGGAACCTATGCAGCTCCACCAAAGGATAAAGCGGCGACGCGCGAACGTGTGCTCTCCCTGTTTCCCGACCTGCGGGACAAGCTGAAGCAGCCTGCTGGCGAGCTTTCGGGTGGACAGCGGCAGATGGTTGCCATGGGCCGCGCCTTGATGAGCGACCCGAAGCTGGTGCTGCTGGACGAGCCGACAGCCGGTCTGTCGCCTGCCTATCTGGAGCGGATCTTCGATCTGCTTCTCGACATCCGCAAAACCGGGATCACGATATTGATGGTGGAACAGAATGCCCGCCAGGCTCTGCAGATTGCCGATCACGGCCATATCCTGGTGAACGGACGAAACTATGCCAGCGGAACCGGCAAGGAGCTGCTGGCGGATGAAGACGTGCGTCGCCTCTTCCTCGGGGGAGCGGCTGCATGATCGAGTTCGTGAATTTCTATCTGTTCCCGGCGCTGGCCATCGGCAGCATCTACGCGCTTGGCGCTGTCGGGATTTCCATGATCTTCGGCATCCTGCGCTTTGCCCATTTTGCACACGGCGATCTCATGACCCTGGGCACTTACGGTGTGCTGGCCATGGCTGCCATCGTCCCGGTCAATCCGCTTCTGCTGATCCCCTTCGGCATGGCACTCACGATTGTCTCGGCACTGCTGGTCGACCGCTATTTCTACAAGCCACTGCGCGAGCTGCCGACCATTTACACGGTGATCTCGTCCTTCGGCATTGCGCTGGTCTTCCGTTCGATCGTTCAGTTGGTCTGGGGTTCTCAAAACCAGGTGTTTTCGACAGGCGTTAAACCGCCGCTGGTCCTGTTCGATACCTTTCGGGTGTCGGTGCTGCATCTGCAGGCGGTGATCTCGACAGCGATCATTGCCGTGCTTCTGCACTACTTCCTGACCGTCACAAGAACCGGCCGGTCCATGCGGGCAGTTGCCGACGATCCGGAACTGGCCGAAGTTTCCGGTCTGGATACCGCCAAGGTCATTCGCTGGACGTGGATCATCGGCGCGGCTCTGGCGGCGATCGCCGGAACCTTTGCCGCTTTGAACACCAGTGCTCACCCCAATCTGGGCTGGAACCTGCTGATGCCTATGTTTGCCGCCGCCATTCTGGGTGGGATCGGCAAGCCGATGGGGGCCATGGCAGGTGGTTTCATCATCGGCCTGGCCGAGGAACTTTCTTCCTATCACTGGATCGGTGACGATGCGCTCATCTCCCCGTCCTACAAAACGGCGGTTGCCTTCGTCCTGATGATCGGCCTGCTCATCTTCCGGCCCCAGGGCCTCTTCAAGGGGAGGTTGCTCTGATGGAACTCACCGGTCTCTTTTTCTATGCGGTCAGTCTTCTGATCCTGGGCGGTATCTACGCAATCCTGTGCCTTGCCCTGAATGTACAATGGGGCATGGGTGGCCTCTTCAATGCCGGTATCGCCGGATTCTACGGTGTTGGAGCCTATACCTCGGCGATCCTGACAACCGCGGCCTCGTCCAAGCATCTCGGGGGCTTTGGCCTGCCTGTGCCGATTGGATTGATCGGGGCTGCGATACTCGCCGGGCTTGCCGGCTGGGCGGTGGCCAAGATCTGCGTACGTCTCAAGAGCGACTATCTGGCGATGGCCTCCATCGGGATCGCCGAGATCCTGCGGCTCGTTATCGTCAACGAAAGCTGGCTCACCAACGGCAGTCTGGGCCTGTCCCGCATTCCAAGGCCTTTGGCGGACCTCACCACTGGGCGCATGGGGGACATTGTGTTTCTCGGCTTTGTCTGGTTCGTGGTGCTGCTGGTCTATCTGGCAGCCTCGCGCCTGCACGACAGCCCGTGGGGGCGCAGCCTGCGTGCGATCCGCGACAACGAGGCTTCTGCGGCGGCCGTCGGCAAGAACGTCGAGAAATTCAGGATCCAGACCTTCGTCATCGGTTGCGCCATCATGGGGATCGCCGGTGGCCTGTCAGCTCATTATTTCCGCTTCCTGTCGCCCACGGCCACCGATCCGCTGCTGGTGACTTTCCTTGTCTGGGTGATGCTGATGGCCGGTGGTTCCGGCAACAACAGGGGGGCCATCCTTGGCGCCTTGACCATCTGGACGCTTTGGTCCGTGACGGAAATCTTCACCAACCGCCTGCCGCCGGAATGGGCGACCCGCAGTTCGTTCATCCGCATGCTGCTGGTGGGTCTGCTTCTGCAGGTGGTGCTGCAGCGTTTCCGGTCCGGACTGTTGCCGGAGAAATCGCCGCCAGTGAAATTCCGGCAGGAATAGCAACATTGCCGTCAGGTCAGGCGAGCGGTGGAAACACCGCCGTCTTCTTCACGGTGCCATAAACGAAACTGGTATCGATCGACGCAATGCCGCCGATCGGATGAATGCGGTTGCGGATGAAGGTCTCATAGGCTTCAAGATCCGACACCACCACGCGCAGCTGATAATCCATCGCGCCGGTCAGCACGTGGCATTCCAGAACCTCCTCGATGGTCTGCATCCGACTTTCGAACCGGCGCACATCCTCCTCGTTGTGTCGCTCCAACCGGATGCGGACGAAGACGGTGATCGGCAGGCCGTAGGCGGCAGCATCCACATCCACCGAAAACCCCTTGATTGCCCCGGAGGCTTCCAGGTTCCGGAGCCGGCGCAAGCAGGGCGAGGGCGACAGGTTGACCGCTTCCGCCAGGTCCTGGTTGGTCATGCGGCCATCCCGCTGCAGCGCACGGATGATCTGTCTGTCTTTCTTGTCCATTTGAAGCTCGATTGGCAGATTATGCTAATCTGAAGGCTAGCACTGACATATTTTGAAATCTATCACCCTTATGATTAGATCATATTGCTCAGGCTGAAATCAGGGAGACAGCCATGAGTGCCTACAAGGGTTTTGCCAGCCGTGCGATCCACCTCGCTTACAATCCACTTGAAAACGAGGGATCTCTGACGCCACCGCTGCATCTGACCTCCACCTTCGTATTCGAGACGGCGGAAGCCGGCGGCGAGATGTTCGCGGGCGAGCGGGCAGGGCATATCTACAGCCGCATTTCCAATCCGACGCTGGACCTTCTGGAACGCCGCATTGCGGATCTGGAAGGAGCGGAAGCCGGTCTCGCGCTTTCTTCCGGCATGGGCGCGATCACCGCGACCCTTTGGACGCTCGTAGCACCGGGGGACGAGATCATCGTCGACGAAACCCTTTACGGCTGCACCTTTGCCTATATGCGCCATGGCCTGACCAAGTTCGGCATCAAGATCACCCATGTGGACCTGACCGATCCGGAAAACCTGCGCACCGTCATTTCCGACAAGACCCGGGTTGTCTATTTCGAGACCCCGGCCAACCCGAACATGCGCCTTGTCGACATCAGCCACGTTTCGGAAATCGCCCATGAGGCCGGTGCGACGGTAATCGTCGACAACACCTATGCCACGCCTTATCTCACCCGCCCGATCGAACTTGGCGCCGACCTCGTTCTGCATTCGGCCACCAAGTATCTGGGTGGTCATGGTGACGTCGTGGCCGGTCTGGTTGCCGGACGGGCCGACCAGATCCAGGAGATCCGTCTCGTCGGAATGAAGGACATGACCGGTGCGGTGATGGCCCCGTTCAGTGCCATGCTGATCCTGCGCGGTTTGAAGACGCTTGCCCTGCGTATGGACAGGCACTGTGCGTCCGCGCAGAAAGTCGCAGAATGGCTGCAAGACCATCCGGCGGTCTCAAAGGTCTACTTCCCGGGACTTGAAAGCTTCGAACAGCACGAACTGGCGAACAGGCAGATGAGCCAGCCGGGCGGTATGATTGCCTTTGAACTGAAGGGTGGTCTGGAAGCTGGTATTTCCATGATGAATGGCCTGAAGATGATCCAGCGGGCCGTATCCCTGGGCGATGCCGAGACGCTGATCCAGCATCCTGCGTCCATGACCCATTCCACCTACACCCCGGAAGAGCGCGCCGCCCACGGCATCAGCGACGGCCTCGTGCGCCTGTCCGTCGGCCTGGAAGACCTCGACGACATCCTGGAAGATATGGCGCAGGCCATGCCGCAAGTGCCTGTTGCGGCGGCAGCCTAAACTCAGTCAACGCCCAGGTTTTTCCAAAGACCACTAGATCCTCTCCTCCTCTCAACCTCATCCTGAGGAAGCGGTGGAAGTGAGAGTCGGGGAACGTGGCGGACAGTCCAGATCACGGCGTCCGTGCGACACCGGATTTCACCCGCCGCAGTGGAATGGAACTTTCGATGTTGGCGACACCAGGCACCTTGGTCAGCTTTCCGGTCAGGAAGGTTTCGAAGGCGGCGAGCCCGGTGGTTGCCACGCGCAGGAGATAGTCCCGGTTGCCAGTCATCAGCCAGCAATCAACGACTTCCGGAAACGCCTGAATGGCGGCTTCGAACTGGTCCAGGGTGACGTCGATCTGCTTGTCGAGCTGAACGGACACGAATACCGAAACCTCGTAGCCGAGCTTCACCTCGTCGATCAGCGCGCAATATCCTGTCACGATGCCGCGGTCTTCCAGGTGCCTCAGGCGGCGGGCTGCCGGTGTCGCACTCAGGCCGATACGTTCGGAAAGATCCTGAATTGAAATTCTGCCGTTCTGGCGCAGCTCCCGCAGGATCTGGATATCAAATGTGTCGAGCGTGTCGGAAATCGCCAAGGAAGGCCTCATTCTTGGTGAAACTCTCCAAGACTTAGCCGAAAAGATTAGGAAATAGCAAGAAACCGGTTCTAGCCCGAAGCTAGAGTAACGGCAAGTACGCACTTAACGGGAACGCCTCCATGAGCACCGAACACCTGAAGACCATCGAACAGCGCCTGTTGTGGCTGTCGCACTGGATGATCCATCACGCCAACCACGTGCGTCCGAAGGTGGATGGCATCAAGATCGGCGGGCATCAGGCAAGTTCAGCTTCCATGGTTTCGATCATGACAGCGCTCTACTTCTCTGTTCTCCGGCCGGAAGACCGGGTGGCGGTCAAGCCGCATGCCTCGCCGATCTTCCATGCGATCCAGTACCTGATGGGCAATCAGGCGCGCGAAAAGATGGAAAACTTCCGCGGCTACGGCGGCGTTCAGTCCTATCCTTCGCGTACCAAGGACATCGATGATGTCGATTTCTCCACCGGTTCGGTTGGGCTCGGTGTTGCGATTACCTCCTTCGCGTCGCTGGTACAGGACTATATTGCGGCCAAAAGCTGGTCGGGCGACAAGCCGCTCGGCCGCATGATCGCTCTGGTCGGCGATGCTGAACTCGACGAAGGCAATGTGTATGAAGCCCTTCAGGAGGGCTGGAAGAACGATCTCAGGAACTGCTGGTGGATCATCGATTATAACCGCCAGTCGCTCGACGGGATCGTTCGTGAGGGGCTCTTTGATCGGGTCGAGAAAATCTTCGATGCCTTCGGCTGGCAGGTGGTCCGGGTCAAATACGGGGTCTTGCAGCGCGCGGCCTTTGCCGAACCCGGCGGCGACAAGCTGCGCCAGTGGATCGACGATTGCTCCAACCAGGATTATTCCGCGCTCACCTTCATGGGGGGAGCCGTCTGGCGCAAACGCCTGATGGACGACCTGGGTGATCAGGGCGATGTCACCGCGCTGATCGACCGCCGCTCGGATGATGAACTGGCGGATCTCATGGAAAATCTCGGCGGCAATTGCACCGAGACCATGGCGGAAGCCTTCGCCGCCATCGATCATGACAAGCCGACCTGCTTCCTTGCCTATACCATTAAGGGGTGGGGCACGCCGATTGCTGGCCACAAGGACAATCACGGCGGCCTGATGAACAAGACCCAGATGGCCGAGTGGCAGAAACACATGGGCGTTGCGGAAGGCGAGGAATGGGAGCCCTTCGCGACAGTGCCGGATGTTGGAGCGCTGAAGGCGTTTCTGGATCAGGTGCCGTTCTTTGCCAAAGGCACCCGCCGTTTCTCTGACGACAAGATCGCCGTACCTGCCATCGAGCTTGCCTCCGACCGGGATATTTCCACCCAGATGGCCTTCGGCAAGGTGCTGGATGATCTCTCCAAGGGCGACAGCAAACTGGCCGAGCGTATCGTTACGACCTCACCGGATGTCACCGGCACCACCAACCTTGGTCCCTGGGTCAACCGGCGCAAGCTTTTCGCCCGCAAGGCCATGGCGGATGCCTTCATCGAGCACAGGATTCCCTCGACTGCGAAGTGGGAGTTCACGCCGGAAGGCCAGCATATCGAACTCGGCATCGCCGAGATGAACCTGTTCCTGCTGTTGGGCGCTGCCGGTCTTTCTCATTCGCTTTTTGGCGAAAGGTTGATCCCCATCGGCACAGTCTATGATCCCTTTGTCTGCCGGGGGCTCGATGCGCTCAACTATGCCTGCTATCAGGATGCCCGCTTCATGATTGTCGGTACGCCATCCGGTGTGACCCTGTCGCCGGAAGGCGGTGCGCACCAGTCCATCGGCACACCGTTGATCGGCATGAGCCAGGACGGGCTGGCCGCTTTCGAACCCGCCTTTGCCGACGAACTGGCCGTGATCATGGAATGGGCTTTCGATTACCTGCAGCGCGACGGCGAGGGCGATCCGGACGAACGCACCTGGCTGCGCGACGAGACCGGCGGCTCCGTCTATCTGCGCCTGTCGACCAACCCGATCGAACAGCCCGTCAAACGGGCCGACGATGCCTTCCGCCAGGGCGCCATTGACGGTGCCTACTGGCTTCGCAAACCCGGCCCCAACTGCGAAGTTGTGATCGCCTATCAGGGTGTCGTTGCGCCCGAAGCCATCAAGGCGGCGGGAGAACTCGCCGGTAACCGGCGGGATGTCGGTGTTCTTGCCGTGACGTCCGCCGACCGCCTCAACGCGGGCTGGACGGCGGCGCAAAGAGCAAGGTCTCGTGGCAACGCGGCCGCCAGGTCCCATATCGAGCAACTGCTGGGCGATCTGCCCGGTCATTGCAAACTGATCACCGTGATTGACGGCCACCCGGCAACGCTCGCCTGGCTTGGCGGTGTTGCCGGCCACCAGACCATCCCGCTCGGTGTCGAACATTTCGGCCAGACCGGTACGATTGGCGATCTCTACCGCCATTTCGGTATCGACGCCGCGTCGATCATCGAGAAGGTGAATGGATTGACGCCGGGGCGGCGAGTCTAAGTGCGCCTGAAGCTAAAGGAAGGGGCTGGATGGCACGTGATGTCTGCAGGTCATGGCTCGATAATGCCCTTGGTCAGAATGATGTTGCCGTAGAGGCGGTTCTCGCCTGTCTGGACAACGGCAAAGGCATGGCTGGCCGCTTCATAAAAGGCGTGGCGTTCCAGCGTTGAAATCCTGGCCGGCTTGTCGGCGGTGTCATCAATGATGGTCTGGAACTCGGCGACAATCTCCGGCACCGCGTCCGGATCACCGACCACCTGCATCGTCCGGGCGGGGGCGGCGACGAACGTGTCGAGCGGCATAACCGACAGGATCGCCTTCAGCGTGTCTGTTGCCGATATGCCATCGAGACGAACACAATCGGGACCGGAGCTTTCCGCCGGGAAATTGGCGTCGACAATGGCGATCTCGTCGCCGTGCCCCATGGCTCTGAGGGCATAAAGCAGCGCGGGGCTCAGGATGGGGGGAAGGTTACGCAACATGGGAAGTCTCGCTCGGCAAGGGGGCATCGGGGCGGATCAGACCAGCAGACCTGAGGTCTGACCAGAGTGCGGCAGGGATATCGGTCTTCAAGAGAGCAATATTGGCTTCAACCTCGGCCGCGTTCACTGCGCCGGGGATGACGGTCTTCACACTTGGGTGTCCAAGCACGAACTGCAGCGCGGCCGCGATCAGCGGCACTGAATGGCTGCGGCAGACATCTTCGATCTTGCGCACGCGCTCAAGGATCTCCGGCGGTGCATCGGCGTAGTTGTATTTCGCACCGGGAACGGCTCCGGTTGCCAGAATGCCGGAATTATAGGGCCCGCCCAGAATGATGCCGACGTCCCGTTGCTCGCAAAGCGGCAGGAAGCTCTCAAGGGCGTCCTGTTCCAGAAGCGTGTAGCGGCCGGCAAGCAGGAAACAGTCGAAATCGGCAAGGCCGAGCAGCTTTTGGCAAACCTGCCACTCGTTTACCCCTGCGCCGATGGCCGCAACGTCCCCGGCCTCTTTCAACTCGGTAAGCGCCTTGTAGCCGCCAAGATCGAAAAGCTCGCGGACGCGGGCATCGCTGGCTTCCTGAGAGCCTTGCGAAAAGGCGCAGACGTCATGCACGAAAAGGATGTCCGCGTTGGCGACCTCCAGTCGCTGACGGCTTGCCTCGTAGCTGCGCATGACGCCGTCATAGCTGTAGTCGAAGACGATCCGCTTTTGCGGCACATCGACAAAGGCTTCCGGGGTCACCTCGTGCGGCTCGCAATCCAGCAGCAGGCGGCCGATCTTGGTGGAAAGCTGGATGTTCTCGCGGCCAAAACGCTTGATGGCAGTGGCAAAGCGCATTTCCGATCGGCCCAAGCCGTATTGCGGCGCTGTGTCAAAGTAGCGGATGCCGTTGTCATAGGCCGCCTGAAGGGCAGCCTGGGCATCTTCTTCCGAAACCTTGCGGTAGAGATTGCCGAGCGGCGCGCCGCCAAACCCCATCTCCGTCAGATCGATCAGTCTTGCGGTTCTGTCGTTCAGCCGCTGTGTTTTCAAGGCGGTCATGTGTTTCCTCTGGATGTTTCCTCAGGATCAGTTTGAACGCCGCATGATCTGCGGTCTGGTGTCGGGCCACGGGCCAGGTTTTCAGTCGAACAGGTCCGGCCTGGTCTCGGCGAGCGGTTCCAGGCGCGTGACAAGTTCGCTCAGGTGCTTTTGCATTGCCTGGCGTGCCCGTTCCGGATCGCGGTCGCGGATTGCTTCCACGATGACCCGGTGCTCGTCATAGGCCTCAAAGGCTCTGCCGCGCATGGGCAACAGCAATTGCCGTGCCCGGTTGACCTGCATCCACCCGGTGGCAGACAGGCTGTGGAGCTTCGGGTAGCCGGTGAAGGAGAAGATAAGCTCGTGCATGCGCTCGTCTTCCCGGTAGAAGCCGGTTTCGTCGTGATCTTCCAGACAAAGAGCCTGCAGACGCAAATTGCGGTTCAACTCCGTCAACTGCTCTTCGGTGCGCTCCGCCGCCACCTTGGAAACCGCCGCCAGTTCGATGGCTTCCCGCAGGAAGGCGCCCTCGCGGATTTCCGACATGGAGAATTTGGTCACGCGGGAGCCGGACTGGGGAATGACTTCGACAAGGCCTTCGCCTGCTAGCCGGGTGATCGCTTCCGTCACCGGCGAGCGGGAGACACCAAGCTGTTCGCAGATGACTTGTTTCCTGAGAAGGGTGCCCGGCGGCAGGTCCATCGCCAGGATCGACGAGCGCAGCGCCTCATAGACACGCTGTGCGAGCGAGCCGGACAGTTTGCCAATGTCGGGCAGGGTGATCTCGGGAAAATCTTGTTCGTTGGTCAGGGACATTGTCAACTCGATTGAATGCTAACATGTTAGTTGACACAGTTACTCTGTCAAGCTAATCGTGAAGAAAGACCGGCCGTGCCGACGCTCCATGGAGAGAGCTCGGAGAAGAGTGAAAAGCTGATTGATGTCAGCGGGTTGAGAAGGGTCTTGTCATCTTGAAATGACAAGGCGGACCAACCGTAGCGGCCGTAGCGGGGAGAGAGACGTGTTGCAGCCTCATGCCAATTCGATCCTTCTGAATGCCGATGACAATGTGGTCATCGCCCTTCAGGATATTGCGGCCGGCGCAAGCGTTGCCCATGTTGACTGTCCGCTATCCGGGCAGGTCATGCGTGGCCACAAGATTGCCCGCAAGCCGATCTCCGCTGGCGAAAACGTCATTCGGTACGGTCAAATCATCGGGCAGGCGAAGTCAGACATCAAGCCGGGGGAGCATGTCCATGTTCATAACCTCGGCATGGGCGATCACAGCCAGGACTATCAGCACGCCGAAGCCTCGATCCCGCTTGAGCCCGCAACGCAAGAGCGCACCTTTCTCGGCTACCGCCGGCAAACGGGGCGAGCAGGCACGCGCAATTACATCGGCATTCTGACCTCGGTGAACTGCTCGGGGTCTGTCGCAAAATTCATTGCGGAGGCTGCCGAGAAGTCCGGTCTGCTGGACGAGTTTCCGAATGTCGACGGCATCGTGCCAATCGTTCACGGAACCGGCTGCGGCATGTCCGGCAAGGACGAAGGTTACGCGACGCTGTTCCGGACGCTTTCCGGTTATGCCCAGCATCCGAATTTCGCGGCCATCCTGCTGATCGGTCTTGGCTGCGAGGTCATGCAGATTGCCGATCTCGTCGGTGACCGCAAGATCCGCCCTGATGGCGATTTGCGCTACATGACCATTCAGCAGACCGGCGGTACGCGCAAGACCATTGAAGCCGGGCTGAAAGAGTTGCGGGCGCTTGCCGAACTTGCCAACAAGGCCGAGCGCACGCCGGTGCCGATTTCCGAAATCACCGTCGGAATGCAGTGCGGCGGCTCGGACGGATATTCCGGCATCACTGCCAATCCGGCACTCGGGATTGCCTCCGATCTTCTGGTCCGTCATGGCGGTACCACGATCCTGTCCGAAACGTCGGAGATCTACGGCGCGGAGCACCTTCTGACCCGCCGGGCGGTTTCCGTCGATGTCGGCAAGAAGCTGATCGAGCGTGTGCGCTGGTGGGAAGACTACACTGCCCGCAATGGCGGCGAGATGGACAACAATCCGTCGCCCGGCAACAAGCGCGGCGGATTGACTACAATCCTGGAAAAGTCTCTTGGTGCAGCGGCCAAGGGAGGCTCTGCCCCCCTTGTGGACGTCTACAAGTTTGGCGAACCCGTCGACAAGAAGGGTTTCGTCTTCATGGACAGCCCAGGCTTCGATCCGTGTTCGGTGACAGGTCAGATCGCCTCAGGCGCCAATATAATCGTCTTCACGACGGGGCGCGGCTCCGTGTCCGGTTACATGCCGACCCCTTGCATCAAACTCGCCACCAACAGCGAGATGTATGGCCGGATGTCGGAAGACATGGACATCAATTGCGGTGACGTGATCTCCGACAATGTCAGTCTGGAAGCCAAGGGCGAGGAGATCTTCGAAATGATCATCGCCGTTGCCTCCGGAAAACAATCGAAGAGCGAGGAACTCGGCTTCGGCGGAGTGGAGTTCGTGCCGTGGCAGATCGGTGCGGTGATGTAGCCGCATCCGGCAGAACGTTGTGACGATGAGCGGACTTTCGGGAGGATTTCAGTGCGCTTGAAAGATAAAACAATATTGGTGACGGCAGCCGGGCAGGGTATCGGCCGTGCAAGCGCGATTGCCTGCGCCAGGGAAGGCGCAAAGGTCTACGCCGCGGACATCAACGAGGAAACGCTGTCGACGCTCCCGGGCGAATGCCCCGGTATCGAGATCCACAAACTGGATGTCTGTGATCGCTCAGCGGTTGACGCCCTGGCAAAAAAACTGCCGACGCTCGATGGGCTCTTCAACTGTGCGGGCTTCGTTCACAACGGCACTGTCCTCGATATCACCGAAGATGACTGGGCCTTCAGCTTCGAGCTGAACGTCACCTCCATGTACCGGATGACGCAAGCTTTCCTGCCGGGCATGCGCGAACGCGCCAAGGCAACCGGCACGGCATCGATCCTGAACATGTCGTCGATGGCATCGTCCATCAAAGGCTTTCCGATGCGCACCGCCTACGGCGCCACCAAGGCAGCCGTAATTGGCCTCACCAAGGGCGTCGCAGCGGATTTCGTCAAGGAAGGCATTCGCTGCAACGCGCTATGCCCGGGCACTGTCGATACTCCGTCCTTGCGCGGCCGCATTGCTTCAGCACCGGACCCGGTGGAAGCGGAAAAGAATTTCATCGCCCGGCAGCCCATGGGCCGTCTGGCAACCGTCGACGATATGACGCCGATGATCGTCTACCTGTTGTCCGACGAAAGCCGGTTCGTTTCCGGGCAGGCACTTCTGGTCGATGGAGGTGTCACCATCTGACGGTGGCCCCTTTGTCGCGGTTTGGGAGGATCGCGCATGACAAATCTGGTGAGGATGACGGGGATCGAAAAACGCTTCCCCGGTGTGCACGCCCTCAAGAATGTCAGCTTTGACCTGAACAGCGGCGAAGTGCATGCCCTGATGGGCGAAAACGGCGCCGGCAAGTCGACGCTGATGAAGATCTTGTCCGGAATTTACCCCAGGGACGGCGGCGAGCTGCTGGTCAACGGTCAGGCCGTGGAGATCGACGGTCCACGGGCCGCCCAGGCGCTGGGCATCGGTATCATTCATCAGGAACTCAGCCTGATGAATGATCTGACGGTCGCGCAGAACATCTTTATCGGCCGGGAACCGCGCAAGCGTTTCGGCCGTCTGGATGAGGCGGCGCTCAACGCCCGGGCGCTCGAGATCTTCAAGTCCATGAACCTGAAGATGAACCCGAAGACGATCGTCGGTGAACTCACCATCGCCCGTCAGCAGATGGTCGAGATCGCCAAGGCACTGTCCTACCGGTCACGCGTCCTCATCATGGACGAGCCGACCGCCGCCCTGAATGATGCGGAAATCGCCGAACTCTTCACCATCATCCGCCGGCTGAAGGCCGATGGCGTGGGCATCATCTACATCAGCCACAAGATGGACGAGCTGAAACAGATCGCCGACCGGGTGACGGTCATGCGTGACGGCTCCTATGTCGGCACCGTTGATGCAGCGCAGACGCCTGTTTCCAAGATCATCTCCATGATGGTGGGCCGGGAGCTGACCAGCGAGGCCATCGTGATCCCCGATCTGTCCGACGCCGAGACGGTGCTGGACATACGCGGGTTGAACAGGGGGCGCGAGATCCGCGACGTCAGCTTTTCCGTCAAGAAAGGCGAGATTCTCGGCTTTGCCGGCTTGATGGGAGCCGGGCGGACGGAAGTGGCACGGGCGATTTTCGGAGCTGATCCGCGCGACAGCGGCGAGATCCGGGTTCACGGCAAGCCCCGTTCGATATCGAAACCTTCCGATGCCGTGAAGGCGGGGATCGGATACCTTTCGGAAGATCGCAAGCATTTCGGTCTGGCCACCGGCATGGATGTTCGGACCAACGTGGCGCTGGCCAGCCTCGATCGTTTTTCCAGCCGGTTTGGCGTCCTGAATGACGATGCCATGCGCAAGACGGCGCAGGACTACATCGCCAAACTCGAAATCCGCACACCGTCCGACCGGCAGGAAGTCCGCCTGCTTTCCGGTGGCAACCAGCAGAAGGTCGTCATCGCCAAGTGGCTGTACCGGGATTGCGACATTCTGATCTTCGACGAGCCGACCCGCGGCATCGATGTCGGTGCCAAGTCGGAAATCTACAAACTGCTGAAGGCACTGGCCAACGAGGGCAGGGCGATTATCGTCATCTCCTCGGAATTGCCGGAGATCATGCGTCTCAGCCATCGCATTGCCGTCATGTGTGAAGGTCGCCTCACCGGCATCCTGCCGGGCGGTGAAGCCACCACGCAGGAAGATATCATGCATCTGGCGACGCTTCGGGCGCCATCCATGCAGCCAGAAGGATACCAGCAATGACCGCCGTCAACCCGTCCTCCTCGCCGTCGCTCGTTGCACGTCTGATCGAGACAGGGGCGCACCAGAAGCTGTTGGCCTTCGCCAGCCTGGTTCTTCTGCTGATCGGTTTCTCGATCGCTTCACCCAACTTCATGCAAACCTCCAACATGATCGCGATCCTGCAGGCGACCTCGGTCAATGGCGTATTGGCTGTTGCGGCAACCCTGGTGATCATCACCGGCGGGATCGACCTTTCCGTCGGAACCTTGATGACGTTCTGCGCGGTCATCGCAGGCGTCGTTCTGACCAATCTCGGCATGCCGCTGCCGCTCGGTGTGATTGCCGCCATCGCGACCGGTGCGCTGTGCGGCCTGTGTTCGGGCACCTTCATCGCCAAGATGAAAATCCCGCCATTCATCGCGACCCTCGGCATGATGCTGATCCTGAAAGGCCTGTCGCTGGTGATTTCCGGAACCCGGCCGATCTATTTCAACGACACGCCTGGCTTCGACCTGATTTCCCGTGGCTCGCTGATAGGCGATATTTTCCCGGCTCTGCCGATCCCGAACGGGGTTCTGATCCTGTTCCTTGTGGCCGGGGCTGCGTCCTACATTCTCGGCCGTACGGTGCTTGGCCGCTACACGTTCGCGCTGGGCTCCAACGAAGAAGCGGTTCGCCTGTCCGGCGTCAACACCGATTTCTGGAAGATGTCGGTCTACGCCCTGGCTGGCTCCATCTGCGGCATTGCCGGAATCCTGATCGCCTCGCGCCTCAACTCTGCCCAGCCGGCGCTCGGCCTGGGGTATGAGCTGGAAGCCATCGCGGCCGTCGTAATCGGTGGCACGTCGCTTTCCGGTGGGCGCGGAACGGTTCTCGGGACCCTGATCGGTGCCTTGATCATGGCCGTCCTGACCAACGGTTTGCGGGTCCTGTCCGTCGCCCAGGAGTGGCAGACGGTGGTGACCGGCGCAATCATCATCCTGGCCGTTTACGCGGACATGGTGCGCAGGCGTAAAGCCTGAGTTTCATCAACACACAAGAGGGTGGTCACACCCCGGTACCGGACCTTCCGTCCAACCCAACCACAGGAGAGGAATATGCTGAACAGACGTACTCTTATCGGAGCTGCAAGTGCCGCTGCCCTGATGCTTTCCGGGAACTTTGCCTTCGCCCAGGAAACCTACATTCCGCTCATCTCCAAGGGTTTCCAGCACCAGTTCTGGCAGGCCGTGAAGGCTGGAGCCGATCAGGCCGCTTCGGAGCTGGGTGTCACCATCACCTTTGAAGGCCCGGACAATGAGACCATGGTCGACCGCCAGATCGACATGCTGGCCGCTGCCCTTGCGAAGAACCCGACGGCAATCGGCTTTGCCGCTCTCGACAGTCAGGCCGCCATTCCGCTTCTGAAGCAGGCTCAGGAAAAGGGAATCCCGGTCATCGCGTTCGACAGTGGTGTCGACAGCGATATTCCGGTGTCGACAGCGTCGACCGATAACATTGCTGCTGCAGCACTGGCTGCCGACAAGATGGCAGAGCTGATCGGCGGAGCTGGCCAGGTTGCCGTGGTGGCACATGACCAGACCAGCCGGACCGGCATCGACCGTGTCGACGGTTTCGTCAACCAGATGAAGGCAAATCATCCGGATATCGAGGTCGTCACCGTTCAATATGGCGGCGGTGATCATCTGAAGTCGACAGAACTCACCAAGGCCATCCTGACAGCCAATCCGGATCTGAAGGGCATCTTCGGTGCCAACGAAGGGTCTGCCCTTGGTGTGGTCAACGGTGTCTCTGAAATGGGCAAGTCCGATGTGGTCATCATCGGCTACGACAGTGGCAAGGCCCAGAAGGATGCGATCCGCAACGGCGTCATGGCCGGTGCGATCACCCAGAACCCGGTCGGCATCGGCTACGAGACCGTGAAAGCAGCCCTCGAAGCATCGCAGGGCAAGGAAGTTCCGGCGCATATCGACACCGGCTTCTACTACTACGACAAATCCAACATTGACGATCCGAAGATCGCTGCTGTCTTGTACGACTGATCGATTTTGTCGTAACCAACCCCATCGAGCCCGGTTGCTCGCGCAACCGGGCTCCAACCATTCAAGGACGATCCTTTATGAAATTGCTGAGATTTGGCGCTCCGGGACAGGAAAAACCCGGAGTTCTCGATGCCGACAACCGCGTTCGTGATCTTTCTTCCGTTGTCGCGGATATCGCCGGCGATGCTCTTCTGCCTGAAAGCATTCAACGCCTGCAGGGGCTCGACGTCGCTTCGCTGCCACTGGTGGAGGGCGCTCCGCAGCAGGACCTGCGCGTCGGACCTTGCGTCGGTAATATCGGCAAGTTCATATGTATCGGCCTCAACTATGCCGACCACGCTGCCGAATCCGGCATGGATGTGCCGCCGGAACCGGTGGTCTTCAACAAGTGGACCTCGGCCATTGTCGGTCCGGACGACGACGTCAAGATCCCGCGCGGCTCGCAGAAAACCGACTGGGAAGTCGAACTCGGCGTCGTGATCGGCAAGGGCGGTGCCTATATTGAGGAAGCCGATGCGATGAGCCATGTCGCCGGATTCTGCGTGATCAACGATGTCTCCGAACGCGAATTCCAGATCGAACGGTCCGGCACCTGGGACAAGGGCAAGGGATGCGATACCTTCGGCCCGATCGGCCCCTGGCTGGTAACGCCGGATGAAGTCGGCGACTTCGACGATCTCGGCATGTGGCTGGAAGTGGACGGCAAGCGCTACCAGAACGGCTCCACCAAGACGATGGTCTACCGGGTACCGTTCCTGATCTCCTATCTCAGCCGCTTCATGAGCCTGCAGCCTGGCGACGTCATCTCCACCGGCACGCCCCCGGGTGTTGGCATGGGACAGAAGCCGCCGGTCTACCTGAAGGGCGGCGAAGTCATGACGCTTGGCATCGACAAGCTGGGCAGCCAGACCCAGAAGGTGACCAAGGCCTGATCAATCGGGATCTTGTATGAACAGTCACGGCCGGACGCGGGAACGCGTTCGGCCGTTGACGTTTTTGAAGAAGGGGCGCACGGCATCTCCTGCGTGTCGTCCCGGTTTGTCGCGTCAGCGTCAAGAGCGGGATCCAGTATCTTATGTGGCCGGTGAGGGGCAGAGGCGACTTCATGCGATTACTGGATCCCTGCCTTCGCTGGTATGACAAGGCGCATGTGGACAGATTGATAGAAATCCGCTTTGTCCGTGGACGAGCAGCGCCGCCACAGGTTCTCTTCAGCCCTCTCTGGCGATCTGCCAGCCGGCCCAGGACTGGCTGACGGGCATCAGTTCCAGCGAGTTGATGTTGAGATGCGGGGGCTGTGTCGCGACCCAATAGACAGTGCTGGCGATGTCTTCCGGCTGGATCGCGTTGGCGCCACCATATAGAGCATCGTAGCTTTCCTGGTTGCCACCGGTACGCACCAGCGTGAATTCGCTTTCGCATAGGCCCGGTTCGATGGAGGTAACCCGAACCCCCTTGCCGTGAAGATCCGACCGCAGGCCAAGCGAGAACTGGCGCAGGAACGCCTTGGTACCCGCATAGACGTTTCCGCCCGGATAGGGCCAGTTGGCAGCAATGGAGGAGATGTTCACGACCATGCCCTTGCGCTCGATCAGTTTCGGCAGAAGCTGGTCGGTGATGGTGACGAGACCGGTGATGTTGGTATCGATCATGGTCTTCCAGTCGGAGAGTTTCGTCGCCGGTGCCGAAGCCGTGCCGAGGGCAAGGCCGGCATTGTTGACGAGGATGTCGATCTCCTGAAAGTCCTCCGGCAGGCTGGCGAGGGCCGCAGTTGTTGCAGCTTCGTCCATGATGTCGAAGACAAGCGCGTGAAATGCCTCGCCGAGATCCGTCTTCAGCTTTTCCAGCCGATCCGCGCGCCGGCCGGTACCGATAACCTTCCATCCGTTTTGCACGAACAGCCGGGCCATCGCCTGACCGAAGCCGGAGGTCGTTCCGGTAATGAGAATTGTGCCGCTCATGAGCCTGCCTTTCCGATGTATCTGAAACAGTCGCTTGATCGGACCATAGGCAGCTGCCCTGCCAGCACAACGCCAAAAGCAGGCTTTGGGCCTCTGGCTCCTATGAATTCAAGCGCTGGCTCTACGGCGGGTTTGCGACTGGTCCTAGGAGTGTTGGGATTGCTCCGATCTGAAGGACCCTGCGCCATGACCCAGATGCCGATCAACATGGATCACCACTGGCTTCCGTTCACCAACAACCGTCTCTTCCACAAGGAACCGCAGATGTTCGCGCGGGCGGAGGGCGTGCGGTATTGGACGCCTGAGGGGCGGGAAATCCTGGACGGATCTTCAGGCCTGTTCACCTGTGCAGCGGGGCATGGCCGCAAGGAGATTGCCGAAGCCGTCTACAAGCAGCTTCAGGTTCTGGATTATTCCCCGCACTTCCAGCGCGCGGCGCCGATCTCCTTCGAACTTGCCGAAGCGCTCAGCGGAATTCTGCCGGAAGGTCTCGACCGCATCTTTTTCGGGTCTTCCGGGTCTGAAGCCGTCGATTCCGCCATCAAGATCTGCCTTGCCTATCACAAGGCCAAAGGCGAGCCTCAGCGCACCCGTTTTGTTTCGCGGGCCTGGGCCTATCACGGGGTCAACCTTGGCGGCACGTCACTGGCGGGCATGGTCAACAACCGGCGGGACTTTTCCGGCGTTACCTGCGACGTCGTTCACATGCGCCACACCTGGAACGAGGATCAACGCTTCACGAGAGGGCAACCGCAAGACGGAGCGTGGATTGCCGAAGATCTGGAGGAGATCTGCAAGACCTACGGTGGCGAGACCATTGCCGCGGTCTTTGTTGAGCCGATTGCGGGTTCTATCGGCACTATCGTGCCGCCCGTCGGATACTTGCAGAAGCTGCGCGAGATCGCCGATAAATACGGCATTCTGCTCGTGTTCGATGAAGTCATCACAGGTTTTGGCCGGACGGGCTCGGCCTTCGCGGCACAGGAATTCGGTGTCACACCGGATGTCATGACGATGGCGAAGGCGATTACCAACGGCGCGATCCCCATGAGCGCTGTCGCGGTGAAGACGGAAATCCAGAAAGCCGTCATTGATTCCATCACCGCGGATCGGCCGGAACTGATGCACGGTTATACCTACTCCGCCCATCCGGTTGCCTGCGCCGCAGCTTTGGCAACACTTGGCATCTACAAGACCGAAGGTCTTTTCGAGAGGGCGGCAAGCCTCTCGTCAACATTCCTCGATGGCGTTTTCAGCCTTCGCAATCTGCCTCATGTCCACGATTTGCGTGGTCATGGCATGATGTCCGGCATTCAGCTGACACCGGGAAAAACGCCGGGAGCAAAGGGATCTCTGGTGCAGCGGAAGCTGTTCGACGAAGGCCTGCATGTCAAAGCAACCGGTGATGCTCTGATCTTCGCCCCGGCACTCACTACATCGGAAGAAGATCTCTCGATGATGATCGATGTCCTCCAGAAGGTCTTGGGCAAGGCAGAGCTGTAAGCTGCCGGTCGCGGGGTATCCCGGCTTTGAGCCGGGATCGCTACCTGCTGTCCGCCAGAAGTTGTCCGAGCAACTTGATGCCCGGCTCCATCTTTTCTTCAGCAATTGCACCGAAGCCCAGGCGGATCCGGTTTCGAGGACTATTCGGGGAGAAATACCGGTCGTCTCCTGCCTCGATCAGCAGACCTTGCCGCGCGGCTCTCGATTGCAGTTCCGCAGCGCGGATACTCTCCGGTAGCCTGATCCACACGCCTGACCCACCCGTCGTGACCGTTGCCTGACAGGTCGGCAAATGCGTTTCGATGAGCCTGAAGATCTTCTTCCATTTCTGCGACAGCACCTTTCGCTGACGTCTGATATGGGAATCGTAATGGCCCTCGGACAGAAAGATCGCCATCGCCCGCTGGTCGAGTGCTGAGGGGTGCCGATACATCAAGCGTCTGAGTGCCCGAAGCTCTCTGATAATGCGCCTGTCCGCAGCGATGAAACCGAGCCGCAATCCCGGAAACAGGGCCTTGGAAAGACTGGCTACGTGGATGACACGTCCGGTACGGTCGAAACTGCGCAAGGACGGTTTCTGTGCGCCGATGAAATTCAGCTCATGCTCATAGTCGTCTTCCAGGACGATGAAATCATGCGTTTCGGCATGGGCCAGCAGCCGCAGACGCCGCTCCATCGACATGGTGACGTTGGTTGGGGACTGATGGCCGGGTGTGACATAAACAAGTCGTGCCCCCTTCAGCTCGTCTCCAACCCGCATGCCGTTTGAATCAACCGGGTGATACTTCAGCTCTGCCCCAAAGGATTGGAAGATGTTGCGGGTGTCCACATAGCCGGGTTCTTCCATGTCCGTCCTGACCCCGGGCCGGCAAAAGAGCTGTGCCACCAGGAAGAGGGCATTCTGGGCGCCGACGGTTACCAGAATCTCGTCCGGCTCTGCCCGGAAGCCCCGTTGCGGCAGCATCCGGCGGATGATCTGGTTGACCAGCATCGGGTCGTCCTGATCGACCAGATCGCCGATCCAGGTCGGGGCGTGCTGGGCAGTGCCTGCCAACCGGACACAATCGCGCCAGCGCGCGACGGATGTCTTGTCCGGCGCAAGCTGGCCATAGATGAAAGGGTAGGGATAGGACTGCCAGTCGGCTGGTTTTGAAATGTTTTCCTGGGCCGCGTAGCTGTAGGTCAGAAAGGCTTGCGGATTAAACGGGTGCTCCGCAGTGGGCAGGATGTCCTTGGCGTGATCATCCACCCGGATGTTGAGCTGTTCGCGGATGTGCCGTTCGTTGATGAAATACCCGCGCCGGCTGACCGATTTAAGATAACCGTCCTCAACCAGTCTCTCATAGACGATGGCGACCGTGTTTCTGGAAACCTTTATCTCGCTGGAAAAGACACGGGTTGCCGGCAGCGGTTCGTGCAGGGGCCACACGCCGTCCAGAATGGCCTCGATAAGCCGTTCCTGAATCTGGTGCTGCAATCGTCTGCCCGGATCGAAGGGCGTGTCGAAATAGGTCGCAAGCATTTGAACTTTTTGGTCGTCCCTGAATTCGGTTGGCCCGAGGGCGGCAGTTTGAAGCTGTTTCCCGAACCTGCAAAGCCCGGCAATTCCTCTGGCTCCATAGTTTTCACTCTCTGGCTCTAAGGGTGAATATTGCACCGCAATATCCTTTCTTGCAACGCGGCGCAGGATCGTCCGGGCAATGCGACCCTTTCCAAAAAAATGCGGCCTGTAACGCGCCAGAACGAGGAACAGTTTGGTGAGACCAACAGTGAAGGGGAAGTCATGATCAGTTTTAAAAAGGGGGCATCCGCAACGCGGCGCGATTTCCTGAAAACCGCAGCCGCGGCAGGCGCAGGGCTGTCCATGCCGGCAATCGTCAGCTCCAGCGTGCTGGCCTCGTCCGGTGAAATCAACATCATGATGTGGTCGGACTATCTGCCGGAAAGCTTCGTCAACGGCTTCACGGACAAGACCGGCATCAAGATCAACTTCACCGGCATCGGCTCCAACGAAGAGATCATCAACAAGCTGAAGGCCACCAACGGCGAAGGCTTCGACATCGTTTCACCGACCGTGAACCGCAACCTTCTGTGGGCAGAACTTGGCCTGTTGCAGCCGTTCGACATGTCGAAGGTCGCGCTCGACAAGGTCAACCCCTCAATGGCACTTGGCGAAACCCACTGGAACTTCGACGGCAAGGGCGTCTTCTGGCTGCCGCATATCTGGGGCACGGAAGGCATTGCCTGGCGGACGGACGCCTTTGTTCCGGGCGGCGAATTCCCAAGCTATTACGATGTCTGGGATGAAGCCAATGCCGGCAAGACAATGGGCCGTGGACATTCCATGCTGCTTGGCCTCGGTCTCGGCCTTGAAGGTCGCGGCGAACTGGAGCCGGGTTCCATGTGGGCTGCTTACGAGAGCCCGGAAAAGATGGACGAGGTCTGGACCAAGGTCGTTGAGGCCGCCATCGCCAAGAAGCCGAACATCAAATTGATCTGGAACGATGCGGATACCCAGAAGAACGGTCTCCTGAACGAAGGCGTGATCGTCGGCCAGACCTGGGATGGACCTCCGCTTGCCCTGAAAACGGCTGGTGAGCCGGTCATGTACCGGGCGCCGAAGGAAGGTGCGATGGCCTGGGTCGATGGGCTTGCCATGCCGACCGGAGCAAAGAACATCGACCAGATCTACGCCTTCATCGAGACGGCTTATGACGCCAAGCTCGCCGGCGAAGCCATCAAGACCCACGGCTACAATTCACCGGTAATCGGCGCGGCCGAATTCGGCGGCGAAATCTATGCCAAGAACTTTGCCGATGCTTATCCGGGCGAAGCGCTGGACAACCTGAATGCCTGGCCGGCGGAAGCCCCGTGGTATTCGGAAAAGCGGACCGAATACACCAACAAGTTCCTGTCCGCCTAAGGCCTCTCCGGCTTTCTCAATGGCGGGTGCCGGGCGCAATGCGTCCGGCACCCGGCCGCCCTTTTTCCGTCTCCCTTTCCCGCCGTCCTTCTGAGAGCGCCATGGCCACAAAAGATATTGTTCTGGATCACGTTTCCATTCGTTTTGGGGCCTATACCGCGGTCGACAATGCACATCTCGTCATCAAGGGCGGCGAGTTCTTCTCCTTCCTGGGGCCGTCCGGCTGTGGCAAGACCACCTTGCTGCGGTGTATTTCCGGCTTCTCCGATCCGTCCGAAGGTCGGGTGCTGATCGGCGGACAGGACATGAAGGGCATCGGCCCGAACAAGCGCCCGACGGCGCTGATCTTCCAGAACCTTGCTCTCTTTCCGCTCATGAGCGTTGCCGACAACATCGCCTTTCCACTGGAGGTCCGGGGGATCGGTCGCAAGGACCGGCGCAAGCGGGCAGACGAACTTCTGGACATGATCGCGCTTCCCGGTGTCGGCGACAAAAAGGTGCACGAACTTTCCGGCGGTCAGCGACAGCGCGTGGCGATTGCCCGTGCGCTGGCGGTCGAGCCGGATATTCTGCTTCTTGATGAGCCGCTGTCCGCGCTCGATCTGAAACTGCGCCACCACATGCGCACCGAATTGCGCGCCATCCAGCAGCGCGTCGGACTGACCTTCATCTATATCACCCACGATCAGGGTGAGGCCCTGACCATGTCGGACCGTGTTGCGGTCATGAACTCCGGCGTTATCGAGCAGGTCGACCCGCCTGAAACCATCTACAATCGGCCGAAGACTTCGTTTGTCGCCTCATTCGTGGGCGAGACCAACGCCATCGAAGGCAAGGTCGCCCAGCAGTCGGAAGCGCTGGTTTCCGTTGAAACGCCACTCGGCCGCCTGCAGGGAAGGGCAGCAGGCGGGCGTCAATACAAGGCGGGCGAAGACTGCATCCTGTTCATTCGACCCGAGCAACTGAGCCTTGGTGATGGTGCCCCCAACAGCTTGACAGCGAACTGGGTGAAGGAAGAGTTCGAAGGCAATTCACGGCAGATGTTCCTGGAAGCGAACGGTGTCCAGCTTCGGCTCACCCGGGTCAACCTTGGCGGTGCGCCGGACAATCTCTCCGGTGGTGCCGTTTCGCTCGGCTTCACGCCTGAGCAGGCAATCGTCCTGCCGCATGGCGCACTTGCGGGAGCGTGAGGATGAAAGCGCTTCAAAACGTATTCAGGGAAATTTCCGGCAAGCATGGTCTTGGCGCTGCATCGTTCGTCGCGGTGGCGGTTCTGTTCTGGGTCATCTGCCTGATCACGCTGCCGCAGGTGGCAATGCTCGACTATTCCTTCCGGTTCAACCTGCCGGCAGCTGAAGTCGGTGGACCGCAAGATGTCTATACTCTTGAAAACTATTCATATTTTTTCCAAGGCAACGACGGTACGGTAAACACGCTCGATATCGGTATCCTGTTCAAGACCCTGATCGCGGCGGTGTTCGTCACCTGTATCGACATTCTGCTTTGCTACCCGATCGCCTTCATTCTCGCTCATTCGGCCACCGGCGTGGCGGCGCGGATGATGGTCATCGGCCTGATCGTGCCTTTCTGGGTCAACGAGATCCTGCGTGCCTTCGCCTTCCGTGTCCTGTTCGGCTCAACGGGCCTCATCAACGGCATCGGCATGTCGGTGGGACTGTGGGATCAGCCCGTCGATTTCATCCGGGCTGACGTCGCGCTCTATTCCGGGCTGACCTATGCCTACATCCTCCTGATGGTTTTCCCGATCTTCAATGCCGTCGAGGCGCTCGACCGCAACCAGATCGAAGCGGCAAGGGACATGGGTGCCAGCTGGTGGCGGGTGCATTGGCGGGTGGTGCTGCCGGTTGCCAAGCCGGGCATCGCTTCCGGGGCAACCATGGTGTTCATGCTGACGGCAGGTGCGCTTGCAGCCCCCCAGATCCTCGGCGGTCCTTCCAATCTCTGGTTCACCCAGCTCATCTACCAATGGTTCAACGAGAGCGCCAACTGGCAACGCGGTTCGGCCTATGCGGTGATCCTGCTGATTGTCTGCATCTCCTTCGTCATGATGCTGATGCGGATCTTCAAGGTTTCCATCGGGGAGATCGGCCGATGAACCGGGGCACAGGCGGCGGCGTGGTCGCGGCAGGCTTCTCCCTGCTTTTCTTCACCTTCCTGTTCGGGCCGCTGATCATCATGGTGATCACGGCGTTCAATTCGTCCTCCTTCCCGCGGATCACGCCATGGGAATGCTTCACGACGGATTGGTTTGGTGTCCTCTTCGCCAATGACCGTCTTATGAGAGGGCTGGCCAACAGCTTGGTGATCGCCATCAGTGTGGTGGTCATTGCCGTGCCGATCGGACTGGCGGGAGCGCTTGCGCTATCGGAGCTCGGACCGCGCCTGCGGGCGGCGCTCTACACGGTGCTGATCACGCCGATCCTCATTCCGGGCGTCGTTCTCGGCATCTCGACCATCGTCTTCTGGGGCGCCTTCGGCAGGTCCGTCGGGGCGGACTACGGTTCGATCTTCTACAATGGCATGTTTCTGACGCTTGCCGGTCAGGTCACCTTCATTTCCGCCTATGCGATGCTGGTGTTTCTCGCAAGACTGCAGCGCTTCGATCCGATCCTGACGGAAGCCGCGCTCGATCTCGGCGCGACCCCGGGACAGGCCTTCCGCAAGATTCTGTTGCCGTTCCTGTGGCCGGCCATCGGCTCTGCCGCGTTCCTGACCTTCCTGGCATCTTTCGAGAACTACAACACCACCGTCTTCACGATCCTCTCCGGCAATACGTTCACCACGGCACTGGCTTCCAAGGTCCGTCATGGGACAGACCCTTCCTTGTCGGCGCTCGCGGTCATCATCATCGGGGTTACGCTGATCGGGGCAGTGGTCCACGAAGCCCACATGCGGCGGAAGGAAGTGATGCGGACCGGCACTGCTGCGCGTTCCCGCATTTACGGCAATCCGGTTCTGCGGACGCTCGTCCACCCGCTGACGATCTTCGTGATCCTTCTAGGTGTTGCAGGTTTTGCCACCTATCAGGGTTCGCAGCACGATGCTGGCGTATGCAAACAGCAGATCCTCGATGACAAGCGCGCTCGTCAGCAGGAACTTCTGGAGGAACAGCGCCGGAAGATGGAAGCGCAACAGCAGAACCAGGCACCTGCGTCCACTGCGCCGGTTGAAGCGCCGGTGAAAGCCAATCCGTCGCCCTTCGGCGGGGCCTTCAAGCCTAATGGTTTGAAACCAGGCGAGTAACAAGCGAACAGAAGCGTGCCGTCTACTGTCCGGAAAGCCGGGACAGCAGCACGGCAACGCTTTTGACCTGAAACTTCTTCAGAAGGCGCGCGCGCACATCCTCAACGGTTCTTGGAGACAGGCTCAGGACACGGCCCATTTCCTTGCTGGTCTGTCCCTGGGAAAGAAGCAGCAGGACGTCTCGTTCGCGCGGTGTCAGCTTCGGCCCGGCGGCAGCATTGTCGATCAGGGCGAAACTCAGGACGATCCGTGCCAGCGGTGTTTCCGGCGTCAGGGTTCGCGCCCGAAACCGGCACCAGATTGGCGTTCCATCGGACCGGCGCATCAACCGCTCGTCCGTGTAGGGCAGGGACCGGCGCAAGGGCTCCAGGCCAATGTCGCGGATCTGGTGAAATTCCTGATCCGTGCCGTAGAGCAACCGGAAACTCTGCCCGATCAGCTGAGACTTCTTGAACCCGAACATCTCAACGAATGTCTGATTGCAGGCACGAATGATCCGGTTTTCGGTCAGCGCCAAACCCATGGGCGCGTTTTCGAAGGCCAGTTGGTCGAGGTCTGTCATGTTTCACCGTGTTCCTACGGTATTGGCACCGTAGTTTGACGGTAGCATAGTTCTCGTTGCTTTTACCAAGGGGAGGCTGAGACGGGATGGCGCTAGCAGACGACCTGATCCGGGAGATCGACGGAAGGCGCGAGGATCTGATCGCGTTGACCCAGGACCTTCTGCGCATTCCCACGCTCAACCCGCCCGGCGAGAACTACCGCGATATCTGCGATTATCTGCAGAAGCGTCTGTCCAGGTCCGGCTTCGACATCGAACTGATCCGGGCGCATGGAACGCCAGGCGACAGCGACAAGTATCCGCGCTGGAACATCGTCGCGCGCCGGGATGGCGACCGACCGGGCGAATGCGTGCACTTCAACAGTCATATCGACGTTGTCGACGTCGGGCATGGCTGGACAAAGGATCCGTTCGGCGGGGAACTTGTCGACGGCAAGATTTACGGCCGAGGCGCCTGCGACATGAAGGGTGGCCTTGCCGCCAGCATCGTTGCAGCCGAGGCTTTCCTTGCAGTCTGTCCGGACTTTGCCGGAGCTATCGAGATCAGCGGAACGGCCGACGAGGAATCGGGGGGCTACGGCGGCGTCGCCTATCTTGCAGGCAAGGGCTATTTCAGTCCGGACCGGGTTCAGCATGTCATCATTCCCGAGCCGCTGAACAAGGACCGGATCTGCCTTGGACACCGAGGAGTGTGGTGGGCCGAGCTGGAGACATTCGGAGAGATCGCACATGGCTCGATGCCGTTCCTCGGCGATTGTGCCGTCCGGCACATGGGAGCGGTGATCGATGAGATGGAGCAGAGCCTGTTTCCGGCGCTCGCGCAAAAGCGCACCGAAATGCCGGTGGTGCCGGAAGGCGCGAAACAGTCGACGCTCAACATCAATTCCATCCACGGTGGTCAATCGGAAGGCGATGCGGATTTCACGGGTCTTCCGAGCCCCTGCGTGCCGGACAGTTGCCGGATGGTGATCGATCGCCGGTTCCTGCTGGAAGAGAACATCGACGACGTGCAGGCGGAAGTCCTGGAAGTTCTGAGGACGGTTGAAGGACGGCGCGACAAGTTCCGCTACGACTTGCGGGAACTGCACAGGGTGCTGCCCACCATGACCGAAAAGGATGCGCCCGTCGTGCGGACCGTCGCCAAGGCCATTGCCGAAACCATGGGCCGTGAAGCTGAATATGTCGTCAGCCCGGGTACCTACGACCAGAAGCATATCGATCGTATCGGCAAACTGAAAAATTGTATCGCCTATGGCCCGGGCATTCTGGATCTGGCACATAAACCGGACGAATATGTGGGAGTGGATGACATGCTCGATTCTGCGAAGGTCATGGGCCGTTCGCTGATCGAGCTGTTGGCAAGGCCTTGCGAAAGCAGCCTCAATAAAGGGGGAAGTCATGCGTTTGCGTAAGTTTGGATTGGGTCTGGTCAGTGCTTTGGCGCTGGCAGCGAACATGGGAATGGCCCATGCAAAGAGCGATATCGTGGTTGCCATGCAACTGGAACCGCCACATCTGGACCCGACTGGTGCCGCTGCAGGCGCAATTGATTCTGTCCTTTACTCCAACGTCTTCGAAGGCCTGACCCGCTTCGGTCCGGATGGTTCGGTCAATCCCGGGCTGGCCGAAAGCTGGGAGATTTCCGAGGACGGCAAGACCTATACCTTCAAGCTGCACGACGGCGTGAAATTTCACGATGGATCGGATCTGACGGCGGACGACGTCAAGTTCAGCCTCGATCGTGCCCGCGCAGACGACAGTCAGAACGCCCAGAAAGCGCTGTTTGCCGGTATCGAGAGCGTGGAAGTGGTTGATCCGCTGACCGTGAAGGTAACGCTCAAGGAGCCGAACGGCAGTTTCCTGTTCAACATGGCCTGGGGCGATGCGGTTATTGTCGCTCCGGAAACCATTGGCGATATCAAGAGCAAGCCGGTTGGAACGGGCGCGTTCAAGTTCACCGACTGGGTGCAGGGCGACCGGATCGATTTGGAAAAGAACGCCGACTACTGGGGTGAACCGGCCAAGCTCGACAAGGTCACCTTCAAGTTCATTTCCGATCCGACGGCTGCCTTCGCGGCCGTGATGGCGGAAGACGTCAACGCCTTCGTCGGTTTTCCAGCGCCGGAAAACCTGCCGCAGTTCGAGGCCGACGCCCGCTTCCAGGTGCTGGTCGGCTCTACCGAAGGCGAGACCATTCTTGCAGCCAACAACAAGTTGCCGCCGCTCGACAACATCAAGGTGCGCGAAGCGATTGCCCACGCGGTTGACCGGCAAGCGATCATCGATGGCGCGATGTTCGGCTACGGCACGCCGATCGGAACGCATTTTGCACCGCATAACCCTGATTACGTCGATCTGACGGAGAGCAGCCAGTACGATCCGGACCTCGCCAAGAAGCTGCTGGCCGAGGCCGGCTATGCGGATGGTTTCACCACCACGCTCAAGCTGCCGCCGCCATCCTATGCCCGCCGGGGCGGGGAGATCATCGCCGCTCAGCTCCGCGCCGTCGGCATCGAAACGGAAATCACCAACCTGGAATGGGCGCAGTGGCTTGAGCAGGTCTTCAAGGGCAAGGATTTCGGCCTGACAATCGTCAGCCATACCGAGCCGATGGATATCGGCATCTATGCCCGGCCGGATTACTATTTCCAGTATGACAATGCGGACTTCCAGAAGCTCATTGCCGATCTGACGGCGGAGAACGATCCGGCAAAACGCTCCGACCTTCTGAAACAGGCCCAGGAGACGATCTCCAGGGACTACGTCAACACCTACCTGTTCCAGCTCGCATTCCCGACCATCGCCGACGCCAAGATCAAGGGGCTCTGGGAAAACCAGCCGACCCAGGCAACGGATCTGACGGCGGTCTATTGGGAAGACTGACCCATACCGCAAAGCGGATGCTCGCGCCCGGTGTGCGGGCATCCACCTTCACTCCTTTCCTTTTGCCGGTATCTGACTGCCGATAGGCACGCGACGCGTTCATGCTGCAATATTTCCTGAAACGCCTTCTGTCCCTGGGGCTCAGCCTCGTGGCCGCGTCGGTGATAATCTTCCTGGCGCTGGAAGTGGTGCCGGGTGATCCGGCGTCCTACATGCTTGGCCTCAACGCCCAGGAAGACACGCTTGCAGCCCTGCGCGAAGAACTGGGCCTTGGCGGCAGCATCCTAGAGCGCTATGCAGCCTGGGCAGGTGGTCTTCTGGTTGGCGATTTCGGCACGTCCTACACATATCGCACACCCGTTGCAGGCATGATCGCCGACAGGCTTTGGGTGTCTCTGCCGCTGGCGGTCTATGCGCTGGTGCTGAGTACCTTGATCGCCTTTCCGGCCGGCATCTGGGCTGCCTCGCGCCGGGGCTCCCACGCCGATGGCGCCGTCATGGGCGTGACCCAGCTCGGCATCGCCATCCCCAATTTCTGGTTCGCGATGCTGATGGTGCTGGTTTTTGCCATCAATCTGCGCTGGTTTTCTGCCGGCGGATTTCCCGGGTGGGACGCGGGATTCTTCGCTGCCATGAAAGCGCTGACGCTGCCGGCCATCGCCCTGGCCCTGCCGCAGGCGAGCATCCTGACACGGGTGATGCGCTCCAGCCTGCTGGACACGCTGGGAGAGGACTTCATCCGCACTGCCCGTGCCAAGGGTCTCAGCAAGGGACAGGCACTCTGGCGTCATGCGGTGCGCAATGCCCTCATTCCGGTGCTGACGATCCTCGGGCTGCAATTCTCCTTCCTGCTGGCGGGCGCAATCATCATTGAAAATGTCTTCTTCCTGCCGGGCCTCGGCAGGCTGGTCTTTCAGTCTATCAGCGCGCGCGACCTGATCGTGGTCGAAAGCGTCGTGATGCTGCTGGTCTTTGCGGTCATCGTCGTCAACTTCACTGTCGACATGGCCTACGCCTGGGTCGATCCGAGACTGCGGAGGCGGCGTTGATGAGCGTCCTGTTCCACAGCCGCACACTGCTGCCAGGCGCCATTCTGACGCTTCTGTTCACGGCCGCCGCGCTTATCAGCCTCGTCTGGGTTCCGTATGACACGACGGTGCTGGATATCGCCAACCGCATGAAGCCGCCAAGCTGGCTGCACCCCTTCGGTACCGATCAGTTCGGGCGGGACATTCTCAGCATGATCATGGTCGGTGCACGAACGTCCATTGCCGTTGCCCTGGTGGCTGTCGGCATCGGCATGGCTGTTGGTGTGCCGCTCGGTCTTGCGGCAGCTGCCAGGAAAGGCGGCCTGATGGACGAGATCATCATGCGCGCCAATGACCTTGTGTTTGCGTTTCCAAGCCTTCTGATCGCGGTCATGATCACTGCCGTCTTCGGGGCGTCGGCGCTCAACGCCATCATCGCCATCGGCATCTTCAATATCCCGGTCTTCGCCCGCCTGACGCGCGGCGCCGCGCTGTCGCTCTGGAACCGGGAATACATTCTGGCGGCGCGGGTCGCGGGCAAAGGCTCGGCGCGTATTTCGCTGGAACACATCCTGCCCAACGTCGCCAATCTCCTGATCGTTCAGGGCACGATTCAGTTCTCTCTGGGCATTCTCGCCGAAGCGGGGCTCAGCTATGTCGGCCTCGGAGCACAGCCGCCGACTGCCAGTTGGGGGCGGATGCTGGCAGACAGCCAGACGATGATATCGCTCGCGCCTCATCTGGCGCTGTTTCCGGGCCTTGCCATCCTTCTGACGGTGCTTGGACTGAACCTGCTTGGCGATGGCCTGCGGGACAGTCTCGATCCGAAACTCAGGAGGGCCCGGACATGAGCCTTCTGACCATAAGGAACCTGTCGCTTTCCATTCACGGTCTTCAGATCCTCCGGAATGTCTCAATGGAAGTGGCGCCGGGCCGTATTCTCGGGGTGATCGGCGAGAGTGGGTCAGGTAAATCGATCACGGCCTTTTCCGTGCTGCAGCTGTTGCCGGGCGGCGCTTCCTGCACCGGTTCGATCAATCTGTCGGGCAAGGATATCCTGTCGCTTGGCGAAGCCGAAATGTGTGGCCTGCGCGGGCGGGACGTCGGCATGGTCTTCCAGGAGCCGATGACCGCGCTCAATCCGCTGAAGACCATCGGCGACCAGGTTGCCGAGACAATCCTGATCCACGAGCGCGTTTCGAAAGCCGAAGCAATGGTTCGCGCAGCGGATGCCCTGCAACGCGCGGAACTACCGCAGGAACGGTTTCCGTTAAGCCGGTATCCGCACGAACTCTCCGGCGGTCAGCGCCAGAGAGTGGTCATCGCCATGGCCATTGCTCTCAAGCCCATGCTTCTGATTGCCGACGAACCGACCACTGCACTGGATGTCACGACCCAGGCACAGATCCTGGAACTTCTGAAGCGTCTCGTCGCCGAGGACGGTATGGGGCTGATGCTGATCAGCCACGACCTCGCGGTCGTGGCCGACCTTGCCGACGATTTGGTGATCATGCGTCAGGGCGAGGTGGTCGAAAGCGGTCCGGCCAAGACGCTCTTCGGCAATCTGCAGCATCCCTATTCGCGCGCGTTGCTGGAAGCCTCCGCTCATGTGCCCGAACGCGGCAACGAAACGCTGGAACAGCCCCTGCTGCAGGTGTGTGATGTCGTGCGCGATTATACCGGACATACACACGGATGGTGGGGCAAGGCCACGCAGTTTCGTGCTGTTGATGGCGTCAGCTTCGAGATCCGCAAGGGCGAGAGCCTCGGCCTTGTCGGTGAATCGGGTTGCGGCAAGTCCACACTGACGCGGGCTATCCTGGGTCTGGAAGAAGTGCAGGGCGGCGAAATTCTGTTCGACGGTCTGCCTGTCTTCACCCATCACCACGCCAACCAGATCGTGCGCCGGCGCATGCAGGTGGTCTTTCAGGACCCCTATGGAAGCTTTAATCCGCGCTGGCGGGTGGACAGGCTGATCACGGAGCCTTTCCATCTGCTCTCTGACCCGCCCAAAGGGGCCGAGCGAGACGCGGCAATTGCCGAAGCTCTTGAAAGCGTCGGTCTGAGCGCGTCGGATGCCCATAAATACATTCACGAGTTTTCCGGTGGGCAGCGTCAGCGCATCGCAATCGCACGTGCGCTCATCATCAAGCCGGACCTGATCATTCTCGACGAAGCAGTTTCAGCGCTCGATGTGTCCGTTCGCGCCCAGGTGCTCGACCTACTGGCGGACCTGGCCGACAGGTTTGGCCTGACCTACCTCTTTATCAGCCACGATCTCAGCGTGGTCCGCTCGATAACGGATCGGGTGCTGGTGATGAAATCCGGCAAGATTGTCGAGCAAGGCCCGACGGACACGGTCTTCGACCGGCCGAACCATCCATATACCCAACAACTTGTTGCTGCCGCACCGGTCCTTCCGGCCGGCATCCTTTAGGGGAGGAACCCATGACCCAGGAACTGGACCTTTGGTTCGATCCGGCCAAATGCCTGATCGGCGGAAAATGGGTGGAGCCGGCAGGAGGCGGAGAACTGCCGCTCAACGATCCTTCGACCGGGGCACGCATCGGTGCGATTGCCCGTGGCGGAGCGACTGATATCGATGCAGCGGTCGATGCGGCCGAAGCCGCCATGGCAGGCGAATGGGGGCGGACCAACGCCGCCGAGCGGGGCCGGTTCCTGTTTCGCCTGCGCGAGTTGGTGCTGGAAAAGGTCGATCATCTGGCGCGGATCGAATCCATCGATGTCGGCAAGCCGTTGAAACAGGCACGCGCAGACGCTGTCGCTCTTGCCCGATATCTGGAATTTTATGGCGGGGCCGCAGACAAGCTCCATGGCGAGACAATTCCCTATCTCGATGGGTACACGGTCTACACCTTGCGCGAACCGCATGGCGTTACCGGGCATATCGTGCCCTGGAACTACCCGATGCAGATCATCGGCCGCTCAGTTGGCGCGGCGCTGGCAACAGGCAATGCCTGTGTGCTGAAACCGGCGGAAGACGCCTGCCTGACGGCGCTCGCCTTTGCCGATCTCGCCCGCCAGGCCGGTTTGCCTGACGGTGCGCTGAACGTGGTTCCGGGTCTCGGGTCGGAAGCCGGCGCGGCCTTGACCGCACATCCGCGTGTCCACCACATCTCTTTCACCGGTTCGGTCGCAACTGGTGTTCAGGTGCAGACGGCGGCAGCCCGGAATGTCGTGCCGGTAACGCTGGAGCTCGGCGGCAAGTCGCCTCAGCTTGTGTTCGAAGATGCCGATCTGGATGCTGCCCTGCCATTTCTGGTGAACGCTGGCATCCAGAACGCCGGGCAGACCTGCTCGGCTTCCTCACGCATTCTGGTGCACAGGTCTGTGTCCGATCAGGTGACCGAGCGCATGGCGGCTCGTTACGGTTCGCTGACGGTCGGACCTGCACTGAACGATCTCGATGTCGGACCGCTGATCTCGGCCAAGCAGAAGGACATCGTCTCAAGTTTTCTGGATCGGGGCGCGGACCTGCAAAAGGTGGCGGAAGGTGTGTTGCAGGACGCACCGGACGGCGGGAACTACGTTTGCCCGACCCTTTTTGCCGGCGTTTCGCCCGGCCACGTGCTGGCACGGGACGAGATTTTCGGCCCGGTGCAGGTGATCATTCCCTTTGACGACGAGGAAGAAGCAATCTCGATTGCCAACGGCACGGACTACGGCCTTGTCGCGAGCCTGTGGACCAGCGACGGTGCCCGCCAGATGCGGCTCGCCAAAAAGATCCGGACCGGCCAGGTTTTCATCAACAATTACGGTGCCGGTGGCGGTGTCGAGCTGCCGTTCGGCGGCATGGGCAAGTCCGGTCACGGCCGGGAAAAGGGGTTTGAGGCGCTTTACGGATTCACCACGCTGAAGACCGTTGCGGCGTTTCACGGGTGAACGCCCGGACGCTCAATTCGATGCGCGTACAAAGAACAATTGAATGTAGCTCCCCGATCCCGGCTCGCGCTTCGCTCAGCCGGGATGACGCTGGAGAGCAAGGAACCAAGATCGGGAGGTTTGCATGAGACTTGAAGGAAAGAAGGCGATTGTCACGGGTGGCGCCTCGGGCTTTGGCGCCGGCATCGTGCGCAAGTTCGCAGCAGAAGGCGCGAAGGTCATGGTCGCCGACCTGAACCTGGACCTTGCAGAGGAAATTGCCGCGGAAGTTGGCGGACTGGCCATCAAGACGGATGTCTCCAGCAATGACAGCGTCAGCCACTTGGCCGATGTTGCCTCCTCGCTGCTCGGTGGGGTCGATATCCTGGTCAACAATGCCGGCATCACGCATCTGCCCAAACTGATGCAGGATGTCACGGAAGAAGAGTTCGACCGGGTCCTCGCGGTCAATTGCAAGTCGGTCTATCTGACGGCGAAGCACTTCGTCCCGGCCATGACGGAAGCCGGCAAGGGGGCGATCCTGAATGTGGCTTCCACCGCAGGCCTCAGCCCGCGTCCCAGGCTCAACTGGTACAACGCCTCCAAGGGGTGGATGATCACCGCGACAAAGACGATGGCGGTTGAACTCGCCCCGTCGGGCGTGCGGGTCAACGCAATTTGCCCGGTGGCCGGCGAAACGCCGCTTCTGAAAAGCTTCATGGGTGAAGACACGCCGGAAATGCGTGCCAAGTTCCTCTCTACCATTCCCATCGGCCGTTTTTCGACACCGGAAGACATGGGCAACGCAGCCTGTTTCCTATGCTCGGATGAGGCGGGCATGATTACCGGAGTTGCGATGGAAGTTGACGGCGGACGCTGCATCTGAGGATTGATCAGCCTCGGCCGGATCATGTATCGACAGGTCCGAACAGATTTGCGCGACATCCAGACGGCCGAAGGAAGACGAGATCATGAAGCGATACACCGGTGGCTGCCTGTGCGGGAATGTCCGGTTCGTGGCAGAAGGCGAACCGTATCGGGTCGGCCTTTGCCATTGTCTTGACTGCCGCAAGCACCACGGGGCGCTGTTCCACGCCTCTGCTGTCTTTCCGCAGGATGCCGTAAGCCACGAAGGAGAAACGGGCGCGTATCGGGGGCGCTTTTTCTGTCCTCGGTGCGGGTCGTCCGTTTTTTCGCAAACGGGTGATGAAACCGAGGTGCATCTGGGAGCACTGGACGCACCCGACCAAATGACCCCGACCTACGAACTCTGGACCATCCGCCGCGAAGCCTGGCTGCCGGAATTTCCGATTTCCAGACACTACGAGCGCGATCGGGAAAACGAGGGCCGCGAGGAGTAGAGGCTGTCAAACCAGGGCCGGGTGCCAAGTGGATGGCGAGTAGGCCCTGCATTGCGCGTCATGCCTTCGTGTTCCGGTCGCTGATGTCTCGAAACCTGTAAGACTTCGCGTACTCTGTCTTCCGGTTTGTGCATCTGCAACCGTTTGTGCCTTTGCAGTCAGGCAGGAAGTCAGGGGGCTGGATTCGGCCCCTTTTTGCTGCGCCATAACGTTCCCGAGCAAATTTTTTCACGTTTAAATTCAGGTGAAAGATCCTGAAATCACTCGCTATTTCTACGCATGAAATGAATGCATTCAAAAAAATGAAACGTTTCATATTGACGTTGTAATTCGGCCGTGCTTTCAATTGTGCAGCCTGATAGCGCCCTTGGAATGGCGTGAGAGGTGCAGCCTTTTTGGGAGGAAAATCATGAAGTTATTGAAAATCGCTGCCGCGGCAGCGGCCGGCCTCGCTTTGCTTGGTGGAACCGCTCTTGCCGACGACAAGCCGGTGGTGGGCCTGATCATGAAATCACTGGCCAACGAGTTCTTTCAGAACATGATGGTTGGTGCCGAGGAGCACCAGAAGCGCCGTGGCGACTATGAGCTCAAGGCCGTCGGCATGCAGAACGAGACCGACTTTGAATCCCAGATCAATGCGGTCGAAAACTTCATCACGCAGGGTGTGGACGCCATCGTTGTCGCTCCGGCTGACAGCCGCGCCATGGTCCGTCCGCTGAAAAAGGCGATGGAAGCCGGTATCGTCGTGGTCAACTTCGATGTGGCGCTTGACGAGGAAGCCAAGAAGCAACAGGGCGTAGAACTCGCGTTCGTCGGCCCGGACAACCGCGGCGGTGCCAAGCTTGCCGGTGATGCACTGGGCAAGAAGCTGGGTGAGGGCGCAAAGGTTGTCATCATCGAGGGCAACCCGGGTGCAGACAATGCCACGCAGCGCCGCCTGGGCTTTGAAGACTCTGTTGCCGAGTACAAGCTGGACCTGCTCGACAGCCGGACAGCGCATTGGGAAACCGAAGAAGCCAACCAGGTCTTCGCCACAATGCTGACAGCGCATCCCGACGTTCAGGGCGTGATGGCGGCCAACGACTCCATGGCGATTGGCGTTGTAAAGGCACTGGAAAGCGCCGGCCGCACCGACATTGAAGTCATTGGTTTCGACAACATTCCTGCAGTCGGCCCGATGATCGAAGACGGCCGGATGCTGGCTACCGTCGACCAGTTCGGCACCGACATGGCGGCCAATGCCATCGACATGGCGCTCGACGTCGTTTCGACCGGTGAGCAGCTTCAGGGCTGGGTCAAGACGCCGATCGAATTG
Source organism: Labrenzia sp. PO1 (assembly GCF_012273635.1). Classification (NCBI taxonomy): domain Bacteria; kingdom Pseudomonadati; phylum Pseudomonadota; class Alphaproteobacteria; order Hyphomicrobiales; family Stappiaceae; genus Labrenzia; species Labrenzia sp. PO1. Next base: position 95,106 of record NZ_JAAXCR010000006.1, on the reverse strand, counting down.
GTGACTGCGAAGTAAGCAGTCTCAAGAACGCTCCCGCCCGGTCAGCTTCAGGGCGGGAGCTGTTTATCCATCAAAAAACGACTGGACGCACCATGGCAGCAGCATCGCTTGCCGCAGCCCCCGCCGCTGCACCGGACCGTGCTTTCCTGACGGTCGAGGGTCTGAAAAAGCATTTCGGTGGCGTCAAGGCACTGGACGGGGTCAGTTTCTCCCTGGATGAAGGCGAGGTTCATGCGCTCGTCGGAGAAAACGGCGCCGGCAAATCCACCCTTATCAAGATCCTTTCAGGCGTGTTTCCCTACGACGCGGGTCAGATCGCCCTGGCAGGCGAACCTTACCGCCCAATGAGCCCGCATGACGCCAAGGATCATGGCGTTCAGGTGGTTCATCAGGAATTCAACCTGCTTGAACATCTCACCATCGCCGAAAATATCTCCATAGAACATCTGCCGAAGAACAGCCTCGGTCTGTTGGACCGCAAGGAAATGAACCGGCGCGCGCGCAAGGCACTGGATGCAATCGGACTGACGGATGTGGACGTCACCGCTCCAGTCCGCTCTCTCGGGATTGCCCATCGCCAGCTGGTCGAAATTGCCCGGGCGTTGCAGTCGAAAAGCCGGATCCTGATCCTGGACGAGCCGACCGCAACCCTGACGGAACGCGAGACCAGACGCCTGTTTGACATCGTTGCCGGTATCAAGGCGGACGGGGTCACCGTGGTATTCGTCTCGCACCACCTCGATGAGGTGTTTGCCATCTGTGACCGTGTCACCGTGTTTCGAAACGGCAAGACCATTGCGACCGATCAGATCAGCGAGACCACTCCGGAAGGTGTTGTGCAGCGGATGGTGGGGCGCAAGCTTGCCGCCGAACAGGACGAACAGCCCGATGGTCATGCGCTTGGCGCAAGCGCATTGAGGCTGGAAGACCTTCTGACCGTTGCAAATCCCGGGACAAACGGGGTTTCACTTGATTTGCGTTACGGCGAGATCGTCGGGATATCCGGACTTGTCGGGGCAGGGCGTACCGAAATCCTGCGCGGCATCTTCGGGATCGATCCGCTCAAGTCCGGCAAGATCTACCGTGATGGTGTGGAAGTGCGCTTCAAGGGGCCGCGTGACGCCATTGCTGCGGGCATCGGTTTCGTCACCGAAGATCGCAAGGACGAAGGCCTCATACTGGACATGCCCATTGCTGCCAACATATCGCTGGCCAACATGGGCTCGGTCTCGCGCAAGGGGCTATTGAAACTGGCCGAGGAAACGCGCCAGGCCATCGCAAGCGCGGCTCGGCTGACCCTCAAATACGGACGGGCCTCGGATCCTGCGTCGAGCCTCTCTGGCGGCAACCAGCAGAAGGTTGTTCTGGCCAAATGGCTTGCGCGCAATCCGAAGGTGTTGCTGCTCGACGAGCCGACACGCGGTGTGGACGTCGGCGCCAAGGCAGAAATATACGCCATTCTGAAAGACCTGGCCCGAGAAGGGGTTGCCTTGCTTGTCGTCTCTTCGGAAATGCCGGAGCTGATGACACTGGCCGATCGCATTCTGGTGCTTGCCGAACATGAGATCCAGGGCGAAGTGAAACGCCCGGATTTCTCTGAAGAAAACATTCTGAAACTGGCCTACGGGCAAACGCCGAGCGCCGGGGAAAACGACAAATGACAACCGAAACCTTGAGTGAAACGGCCGCCGCCGCACCGAAGTTCTCCATCCGGACGGTGTTGCACAATGCGGGTATCGGCCTGGCCCTGCTGGCGCTGATCGTCTTTTTCTCGCTCTTCACCGAGCACTTTCTGACGCCCAACAACATCACCAACATCCTGACCCAGATCACCATCAACCTTGTGCTGGCCGTCGGCATGACTTTCGTGATCCTGATCGGCGGCATCGATCTGTCTGTCGGATCCGTCATGGCCTTTGCTGCCGTTGTTGCCGGCAAGGCGATTACCTTGCCCGGCTTTGGCCCGGCGGAGGCGATCGCGCTAGCCGTTGTCGCAGCCACCCTGACCGGCGTCTTCTGCGGCTTTCTCAACGGTGCCATCAGTGCCTATTGGTCGCTGCCGTCCTTCATCATCACGCTCGGCATGCTGAACATTGCCCGCGGTGCGGCGCTGCAGGTTTCCGAGGCACAGACCATCTATTCCTTCCCTTTCGCGTTCGAGGAATTCGGGTCCGCCATGGTTTACGGTGTGCCGGTAGTGTTCCTGGTGGCGCTTGTGCTGGTGTTCATTGCCTGGTTCGTGCTGAACTTCACGGTCTTCGGCCGCCTGATCTACGGTATCGGAAACAACGAGGAAGCTGTCCGTCTGGCCGGTCATTCGGTGGCTCGCTACAAGATCGCCGCCTTCACCATCTGCGGTCTGACCGCCGGGATTGCCGCGGTCGTTTATATGGCACGCCTCAACATCTCCAGCCCGATTGCCGGCATCGGCTTTGAACTCAACGCCATTGCCGCCGTCATCATCGGTGGCACCAGTCTCAGCGGCGGGCGCGGATCGGTCATCGGGACGCTGCTGGGTGCTTTCATCATTGGTGTCCTCGCCAACGGGCTCATCCTGATCGGCCTCAGCGATTTCATGCGCCAGATGATCACCGGTGTCGTCATCATCGTTGCCGTCATCCTTGACTACTACCGTGCAAAGTACGCATCCAAATGAAACGCACAGCCCTTTTGAACCGCCACCTGAGTTCGCTTGTTGCTTCTCTCGGGCACCTGGACGAAATCGTTGTTGCCGATGCCGGTCTGCCTGTCCCGGCCGGTGTGAAGGTGATCGACCTTGCCGTCACTGCAGGGGTGCCGAGCTTTCGCGAACTGCTGACCGCACTGAAGTCCGAACTTGTCATTGAAGGTGCGGTCTGGGCAGAGGAGGCATCTGCGGAACTGACCTCGTTGATGCAGCAAGAAGTGGCTTCCTGGGCGGAGGAGACGGGTAAGGCGATTACCGTTTCAAGGCTTTCGCACGAGGCTTTCAAGCACCGGACGCAAACGGCCAGGGCCGTGATCCGCACCGGCGAGGTGACCCCCTACGCCAACATCATCCTCATCAGCGGAGTTGCGTTTTGACGTCCGTTACCGTTGTCGGCAGCATCAATATCGATCTCACCAGCTATCTCGACCGCTGGCCGAAAATTGGCGAGACGATTTCCGTTCGCGAAACCGTCACCTCGCTGGGCGGGAAGGGGGCCAACCAGGCCGTCGCTGCCGCCCGTCTGGGAGCCAGTGTCAACTTCATCGGTGCCGTCGGCAGAGATGGCTTTGGCGCGGAAGCCGCCGCAGCCCTCCGGCCAGAAGGGGTTGCGATCCTTCTGGAGGAAATGACCAACACCGCAACCGGTCTTGCCTTCATTGATGTCGGCCCTGACGGGCAGAACATTATCCGCCTCTCCGCCGGTGCAAATGGCAGGCTGTCACCGGAAAATGTCTCGAAATATGCAGATATCCTCCGCAAGAGCCGCGTCCTGCTTCTGCAGAACGAGATCGGTCTGGAAACATCGCTGGCCGCCGCGCGGATTGCCCGTGAGGCGGGTGCGCTGGTCATCATGGATCCGGCACCCGCACCGAACCCTGCCTGGCCCGCTGAAGTTCTGTCCAGCTTTGATATCCTGACGCCAAATGCGGGTGAGGCGGGCGGCCTGTTGGGAACAGAACCGCAAACACTGGCCGATGCGCGCGAGGCGGCAGGTGCGTTGCGCAGCTTGGGCTTGCGCGGGGCCGTCGTCACCATGGGGGCAGACGGAGTTGCCTGGTCAATCGACGGCAGTACCGGCGCCTTGCCTGCGCCCAGGGTTCGCAGCATCGATACGGTTGCCGCCGGTGACTGTTTCAACGGTGCTTTTGCGGCAAGAATAGCCTCGGGCAAGCCGATTGAGGATGCAATTTCGTTCGCCATGCAGGCGGCGGCCCTGGCAACAACCCGCAAGGGAGCGGCAACATCGTTGCCACGTCTGGACGAGATGGAGGCTTTCCCCGCCCAACGCATTGCCTGAATGCATTCATTTGCTTGATCAGATCACCGAGGAATGGTTCAAGGGGGCAACGCCTGGGGCGCGGGGAGAAACGCAAAACATGCCAACAATCAAAGACGTCGCACGCAAAGCCGGTGTGTCCGTTGGTACTGTCTCCCGCGTTCTGTCCAAAAACGAGTCGGTAAAGCAGCCCCTGAAGGAGCGTGTGCTCGCGGCTATGAAGGAGTTGGACTACAAGCCCAACCTGGCTGCCAGGGCTTTGCGCACCAACAGCATCGACGTGATCGGCCTCGTGGTGCCGGATATCACCAACCCTTTCTTTTCTCAGCTCGCCAAGAATATCGAAATGGAAGCCGCCAAGCGGGGCCACTCCGTGATGCTCGCAAATTCCCATGACGACGCGGAAGCCGAACAGACCCAGATCGCGGCCTTGCTGGACAGGGCCGTGTGCGGGGTCATCGTGGTGGCAACCTCCGACGGTGGCCAGACACACAAGGCCGACGTGCCGATCGTTTCGCTCGACCGCCGTTTCGGTCCCTATCCGCTGGTCGCCACTGACCATTTCGACGGCTCGGCGAAGATCGCCGATCATCTCGTCGGCCTCGGCCATCGCCGCATCGCCTATATCGCCGGCCCGCAGTCCATGGAAGTGGCCCGCCAGCGGCGGGAGGGCTTTGTTGCCCGGATCAAGGCCCTGTCAACGCCGGAAGATCCGATCATGCTTACTGTCCACGAAGGTCATTTCGATTACGACAGCGGCGAAGACATCGGCCGGTCAATCCTGAAAGACGCTTCCGAGGAGACCCGCCCGACAGCCATCGCCGCCGCAAGTGACCAGCAGGCCATCGGCGTCCTGCGCTGCGCCCGCGATCTGAAGATCGCCATTCCGGCGGATCTTTCCGTGACCGGCTTCGATGATATTGCACTGGCAGCTCTCGTGGTCCCGCGTCTCACCACCTTGCGTCAGCCCATTGAACAGCTGGCCGGGTCAGCGGTTGCAAGGATCTTTGCCGGGGAGGCTGCGGCCGACGAAGCGATTGCCGGGGAGATCGTGGTGCGGGAATCGACTGGCAATATCCCGAATCCCTGAGACGCATTGAACGGTTCCGGACCTGTATCCAGCCTGACATAAAAGTCGATTTGCAGATCGATACCGTCATTTATTTCAAGCTTGAAATTTTAGGCTTGAAATAAATATCTCCCTGTGGTTCGCTGAGCATACCACAGCAGGGGAGGTTCGTATGCGGATTGCTTGTCTGGGCGGGGGACCTGCCGGTCTCTATTTCGCCATCTCGATGAAACTGCGAGACCCATCCCACGAGATCGACGTGATCGAGCGCAACCGCGCCGACGATACGTTCGGCTGGGGCGTGGTGCTCTCCGATGAGACCCTTCAGAACCTTGCGGTGAACGACGCCGTCAGCGCCAAGGCCATCGGCGAGAATTTCGCTTATTGGGACGACATTGCCCTTCACATGCGTGGAGAGCGTCTCGTCTCCACCGGGCATGGTTTCTGCGGCATCGGTCGCATGAAATTGCTGCTGCTCCTTCAGGAGCGCGCCCGCGAGCTCGGCATCAACCTGAAGTTCGAAACCGAAGTCGACAGCGCCGAGAATTATCGCAAGGACTACGATCTCGTAGTGGCCAGCGACGGTCTGAATTCCAAGACCCGCACGCTCTATCAGGACACGTTCAAACCTGACATCGATCAGCGCCTGTGCCAGTTCGTCTGGCTCGGCACGCATCAGAAATTTGCCGATGCCTTCACCTTCATCTTCGAGGAAACCGAACACGGCTGGGTCTGGGCGCACGCCTACCAGTTCGATGATGAAACGGCGACCTTCATCGTGGAGTGCACGCAGGAAACCTTTGATGCTTTCGGCTTTGGCGAAATGAGCCAGGAAGACAGCATCCGGACCTGCGAGGAAATCTTCAAGGATCACCTTGGCGGCCATCCGCTGATGACCAACGCCAAGCATATCCGGGGCTCCGCCTGGATCCGCTTCCCGCGTGTTCTGTGCGAGAAGTGGAGCCACGAGAACGTGGTTCTGCTCGGCGATGCTGCCGCAACGGCGCATTTTTCCATCGGTTCCGGCACCAAGCTTGCCTTTGAATCGGCAATTGCGCTCGCGGAATACCTGCACACCGAAGCGGATATGGCCGCTGCTTTCAAGCGCTACGAGGAAGACCGGCGCCTGGAGGTGCTGCGTCTGCAGTCCGCAGCGCGCAACTCGCTGGAATGGTTCGAACACGTCGAGCGTTATCTCCATCTCGATCCGGTCCAGTTCAACTATTCCATGCTGACCCGTTCCCAGCGCATAAGTCACGAGAACCTGCGTCTGCGGGATCCGAAATGGCTGGAATCTGCCGAGCGCTGGTTCATGAACCAGGCCGGCGTTTCCCCGAATTCTCCCGTGCGCGCACCCATGTTCACGCCGTTCAAACTGCGCGAGATGGAGTTGAAGAACCGCATCGTTGTCTCGCCGATGGCGCAGTACAAGGCCGTTGATGGTTCGCCGACCGACTGGCACATGGTCCATTACGCCGAGCGAGCCAAGGGCGGGGCAGGTCTCGTCTTTGTCGAAATGACCTGCGTCAGCGCCGAGGGTCGGATCACGCCAGGCTGTCCGGGGCTCTATGCGCCTGAACACGAGGCGGCCTGGAAACGGTTGACCGATTTCGTGCATGCCGAAACAGATGCCAAGATCTGTTGCCAGATCGGCCATTCCGGCCGCAAGGGCTCCACGCGGATCGGCTGGGAAGGCATGGACAAGCCGCTTCACGACGGCAACTGGGAACTTGTTTCCGCGTCCGCGATCCCCTGGTCCGAGGGCAATGCCGTGCCACGCGAGATCACACTTGCCGAGATGGACGCGATCAAGGCGGAGTTCGTTGCCGCAGCCGAAATGGCTGAGCGCGCCGGCTTCGACATGATCGAGCTTCATGCGGCTCACGGCTACCTGCTGTCGTCTTTCATTTCGCCGGTGTCCAACGCACGGACGGACGAATACGGCGGGTCACTGGATAACCGCATGCGCTGGCCATTGGAGGTCTTCAACGCCATGCGCGCTGTCTGGCCTGATCACAAGCCGATGTCTGTTCGAATTTCTGCCTGCGACTGGGTGGGCGAGGAAGGCATCACGCCGGACGACGCTGTCGAGATAGCTCGCCGCTTCCGTGATGCCGGCGTCGATCTGGTCGACGTCTCCGCAGGTCAGACAACCCCGAAGGCGCGTCCGGTCTATGGCCGCATGTTCCAGACGCCGTTCTCAGACCGTATCCGCAACGAGGGCGGGCTGCCGACAATGGCTGTCGGCAACATCTACGAGGCAGACCACGCCAACTCGATCCTTATGGCAGGCCGGGCAGATCTTGTTGCTGTCGGCCGTCCGCATCTGGCGGATCCGTATTGGACGCTGCATGAAGCAGCCAAGATCGGTGACCGGAACGCCACCGACTGGCCGTTGCCATATCTTGCGGGCCGCGACCAGATGTGGCGTCTGGCCGATCGGGAAGCGGAGATGTTGAAGGTATGAGTGTCGCTTGCCGCCATATCCTTGTTACCGGTGGCGGCAGTGGCGTCGGTGCCGCCTGTGCCCACCTCTTCGCTGAAAAAGGCGCAAAGGTCACCATTCTCGGCAGGACGGAAGCAAGCCTTGCCGAACAGAAGCTGCCGTACCAGGTATGCGATGTAACCGATGCGCAGGCCGTCCAGGCAGCCGTTGCTGCCGCCCGGACGGTCAATGGTCCGGTTGATGTCGTGGTCGCCAACGCAGGCGCTGCCAGCAGCAAACCCTTTGCCCGCACCTCCGCGGAAGACTTTCAGGCGATGCTGGCGGTCAATCTCTTCGGTGTGTCGAATGTCTGGCAGGCTGTTTTGCCGGACATGAAGGCGAGCGGCTGGGGCAGGATGATCGCAATTGCCTCCACCGCCGGTCTGCGCGGCTATCCCTATGTAAGCGCTTATAGCGCCGCCAAACATGCCGTCGTCGGGCTGACGCGCTCGCTGGCGCGGGAACTGGCCAGAACCGGCATCACCGTCAATGCGATTTGCCCCGGCTTCATCGAGACGCCGATGCTGCATCGCTCCATCGACACGATTGTCGAAAAGACCGGCATGAGCCGGGAAGCCGCGGCTGACAGCCTGAAAGCGGACAATCCACAGGGACGCTTCATCCAGGTGTCGGAAGTGGCCGAAGCTGCGCTTTATCTGTGTTCTGATGGAGCGGTGTCCATCAACGGTCACGCGCTGACACTTTCGGGAGGAGAGCTGTGATGGCGGAAACCGCAGCGAAACAGGAAGCCCTGTCCAAGACGCGTTTGCGCCTGTGGCTGAAGCTGTTGAAATCCGTCAATGGCATCGAAGCCGAAATTCGCCGGAACCTGCGTGACCAGCATGGCACGACGCTGCCGCGGTTCGACGTCATGTCGGCGCTCGCCCGCTTTCCCGACGGATTGAAAATGTCGGAATTGTCCACGTTCCTGAAGGTGTCGAACGGCAATGTCACCGGCATTGTCGACAAGCTGACCGAGGAAGGTCTGGCCCTGCGTGTCGCCGTTCCTGGTGACCGGCGAGCCCAGGTGGCCCGGCTGACGCCGAAGGGCAGAGCCGCCTTCGAGGAACTTGCAACCCATCACGAAACCTGGATCGATGAACTGCTGGACGGCTGGTCGGCGGAAGACATCGCGGCGCTTTCGAGCCGCCTTGATCTGGTCCTGAAACGTCAAAGCCAAGAGGAGAGCGGCAATGCGAAGTGACGTGACGCATTTCAAATGTGAGATCGCGAACGGCATTGCGCGGATCGCGCTCGACCGCCCTGAGCGCAAGAACCCACTGACGTTCGAAAGCTACGCCGAGCTGCGCGACTGGTTCCGGGATCTCGTTTATTCGGACGATGTCCATGCAGTGGTGATCCTGCCGAACGGCGGCAACTTCAGCTCCGGTGGCGACGTGCATGATATCATCGGCCCGCTGACGAAGATGAACATGAAGGAACTTCTGGCCTTCACCCGCATGACCGGTGATCTGGTGAAAGCCATGCTCAACTGCGGCAAGCCGATCATATCCGCGGTCGACGGCATTTGCGCCGGTGCTGGTGCCATCATGGCCATGGCGTCCGATCTGCGCGTTGCGACACCGGAAGCCAAGGTTGCCTTCCTGTTCAACAAGGTCGGCCTTGCCGGCTGCGACATGGGTGCTTGCGCGATCCTGCCACGTATCATCGGGCAGGGCCGTGCGGCGGAGCTGCTTTATCTCGGCCGCTCGATGAAGGCCGAGGAAGGTCATGCGTGGGGGTTCTTCAACGCGGTGGTGCCGGCGGGTGAGCTGGACCAGACGGCCATGGACATGGCCGGCCGTATTGTTGCCGGACCGACCTTCTCCAACTCCATGACCAAGACCATGCTGGCGCAGGAGTGGTCCATGGGCCTGGATCAGGCCATCGAGGCGGAAGCCCAGGCTCAGGCAATCTGTATGCAGGGCAACGACTTCCGCCGGGCTTACGAAGCCTTCGTGAAAAAAGAAAAGCCGGTGTTCGAGGGCGACTGATGTCGGATAAATCTTTCCTCCACTGGCCGTTTTTCGAAGAAAAGCACTGGCGTCTCGCTGAAGAACTGGAGATCTGGGCAGGATCGCATCTGGCTCATGTTGACCATTCGGACACGGACGCAGCCTGCCGTCATCTGGTGACAGCGCTCGGTGATGCAGGCTTCCTGCAGCACAGCGGTGCCCCGGATGGCAAGCTGGATGTGCGCAGCCTCTGCCTCATTCGAGAAACGCTGGCCCGCCATGACGGCCTGGCGGATTTTGCCTTTGCCATGCAAGGCCTTGGAACCGGCGCAATTTCCCTGTTCGGTACGGACGAGCAGAAAGCCGAGTGGCTTCCGCAGACGCGCACCGGCAAGGCAATCTCCGCCTTCGCGTTGACCGAACCTCAGTCCGGTTCCGACGTTGCCAATTCGACCATGACCGCCACCGACGATGGTGATGCCTATGTGCTCGACGGCGAAAAGACCTGGATTTCCAACGGTGGTATCGCCGACGTCTACACGCTTTTTGCAAGAACCGGCGAAGCACCCGGCGCAAAGGGTTTGTCGGCCTTCATCGTGACGCCTGACCTTGAAGGTTTCGAGGTTGTCGAACGCCTGGAAACAATCGCGCCCCATCCGCTTGCCACACTGCGTTTCACCGGCTGCCGCATTCCGAAAAAGAACATGATCGGCACGCCGGGCGCAGGGTTCAGGATTGCGATGTCTGTCCTGGACATTTTCCGCTCGACCGTCGCCGCCGCCGCCCTTGGCTTTGCCCGCCGGGCGCTGGATGAAGCGCTTTCACGGGTGACGACACGCGAAATCCAGGGCTCTCCGCTGTTCGACCTGCAACTTGTGCAGGGGCATATCGCGGACATGGCGCTGGATGTCGATGCCGCAGCCCTGCTGATCTACCGTGCCGCCTGGACCAAGGACAGCGGCGCCCCCCGCGTGACGCGAGAAGCCGCCATGGCAAAACTCTTTGCCACCGACCAGGCACAGAAGGTCATCGACAAGGCCGTGCAGCTTCACGGTGGCGATGGTGTTCGCTCGGGCATGCAGGTCGAAAAGCTCTATCGAGAAATCCGTGCCTTGCGCATCTACGAGGGTGCGTCGGACGTTCAGAAGATCATCATCGCGCGCCAGACCCTTGGCGCCTTTCAGGGAGACTGATCCATGCTTGGTCCCTCCGCACACGTCGATACCTTTACACGGGACAACCTGCCGCCGGAAGACAGCTGGCCCGATTTCCTGCTCGATGGGTTTCAGTATCCCGAACGTCTCAATGCAGGCGTTGAGCTTACCGACAGGATGGTGGAACAGGGACTGGGGGATCACACCGCCCTGATCGGGAATGGCCGCCGCCGAACCTACAAGGAACTTGCGGACTGGACCAACCGGCTGGCGCATGCACTCACCGAAGATCTTGGTGTGAAGCCGGGCAACCGGGTGCTTATCCGTTCCGCCAACAACCCGGCAATGGTCGCCTGCTGGCTCGCCGCAACCAAGGCCGGTGCCGTTGTCGTCAACACGATGCCCATGCTGCGCGCGGGCGAACTTTCCAAGATCGTCGACAAGGCGGAAATCGAGTTCGCACTGTGCGACACGCGTCTCATGGACGAGATGGTCGCCTGTGCCAAGACATCATCCTTCCTGAAGAAGGTGATCGGCTTCGACGGAACGTCGAACCATGATGCGGAGCTGGACCGGCTCGCGCTGGAAAAATCCGTGCTCTATGACGCTGTCCCGACCGGACGCGATGACGTCGCCCTGCTGGGCTTCACGTCCGGCTCCACGGGCACGCCCAAGGCCACGATGCACTTCCACCGGGATTTGCTGATCATTGCCGACGGCTATGCCAAGGAAGTTCTGGGTGTCACACCGGACGATGTCTTCGTCGGCTCACCACCCTTGGCCTTCACTTTCGGTCTTGGGGGGCTTGCAATCTTCCCGCTGCGGTTCGGCGCAGCAGCCACGCTACTGGAAAGCGCGACGCCGCCGAACATGATCGAGATCATCGAGAAATATAAGGCAACCGTCTGCTTCACTGCACCGACCGCCTATCGCGTGATGCTGCAGGCCATGGAGGAGGGGGCTGACCTTTCCTCGCTGCGCGCCGCGGTCTCTGCCGGTGAAACTCTGCCGGGTCCCGTTTATGACGCCTGGATGGCCAAGACCGGCAAGCCCATGCTGGACGGGATCGGCGCTACGGAGATGTTGCATATCTTCATTTCCAACCGCTTCGACGACCACAAGCCTGCCTGCACCGGAAAACCCGTTTCCGGATATGAAGTCAGGATCCTCGATCAGGACGGCAAGGACGTCGCTCCAGGTGAAGTGGGGCGTCTTGCAGTGCGCGGTCCCACCGGATGTCGCTATCTGGCGGACGATCGCCAGGGGCAATACGTGATCGATGGCTGGAACATCACCGGTGACAGCTTTTCCATGAGCGAGGACGGCCATCTGCACTTTGCTGCCCGCAATGACGACATGATCATCTCCGCCGGCTACAACATTGCAGGCCCGGAAGTGGAAGCGGCACTGCTTGCGCACCCTGCTGTCCAGGAATGTGCCGTCATCGGTGCGCCGGATGAGGAGCGCGGCTCCATCGTGCAAGCCCATGTGGTTCTTGCTGCTGGACACGAAGCCTCAGACGACCTTTCCAAAGCATTGAAAGATCACGTTAAAGCGACGATCGCGCCTTACAAGTATCCTCGCTCGATCATCTTTGCAGACGCCTTGCCGAAAACCGAAACCGGCAAGATCCAGCGCTTCCGGCTGCGTCCGGACGCCTGACCAGACCCTCGCGTGGGGCACGCGGGACACTAAAAAGACAAGCCCCTTGCTGACCGTGCCGCAATAACGAAGCACGGCGGTCCAAACTAAAAAACCGAATGGGAATAGCAGGTCACAAGACCAAGAGGAGCAGCATATGAAATTTGTAACAATGGCGGCCGCAGCCGCTCTCGCACTCGGCCTTTCCAGCGCCAACGCGGAACCGGTGAAGGTCGGCATGATTACCACTCTGTCTGGTGGTGGTGCAGGCCTTGGCATCGATGTGCGCGATGGCTTCATGCTGGCTGTTAAGCAGGCCGGCAACACGGATCTGGAAGTGGTGGTCGAGGACGATCAGCAGAAGCCGGACATCGCCGTGCAGCTGGCCGACAAGATGATCCAGTCGGAAAAGGTGGACGTCCTGACCGGTATCATCTGGTCGAACCTCGCCATGGCCGTGGTGCCTTCAGCAACCGCGCAGGGCAAGTTCTACCTGTCGCCGAACGCAGGCCCCTCCGCGCTGGCCGGCAAGGGCTGCCACCCGAACTATTTCAACGTCGCCTGGCAGAACGACAACCTGCATGAAGCTGCCGGCGCCTATGCCAATTTCGAAGGCCTGAAGAACAGCTTCCTGCTTGCGCCGAATTACCCGGCCGGCAAGGACGCGCTGACCGGCTACAAGCGCATGTACAAGGGCGAGTTCGCGGGCGAAATCTACACCAAGCTGGGTCAGACCGACTACGCGGCTGAAATCGCGCAGATCCGTGCCTCCGGTGCAGACAGTGTCTATTTCTTCCTGCCGGGCGGCATGGGGATCTCCTTCCTGAAGCAGTACAAGGACTCCGGTGTCGACCTGCCGGTCATCGGACCTGCTTTCTCCTTCGATCAGGGCATTCTGCAGGCCGTTGGCGATGCGGCGCTCGGTGTCAAGAACACCAGCCAGTGGAGCAAGGACATCGACTCCCCGGCCAACAAGGCCTTTGTTGAGAGCTTCCAGGCCGAGTACGGACGCCTGCCGTCGCTTTACGCTTCGCAGGGCTTCGATACCGCCAATCTGCTGCTTTCGGCCATGGCCAAGGCGGACGTGAAGGATGCTGACGCGTTCCGCGCGGCGCTGGAAGAAGCTGATTTCGCTTCCACTCGTGGTGGCTTCAAGTTCGGTCCGAACCATCACCCGATCCAGGACATCTACGTCCGCGAAGTCATCAAGGAAGGTGACGTCTACACCAACAAGATCATCGGCAAGGCCTTGACCAGCCATGCGGATGCCTACTGGTCCGAGTGCAACATGTAAGGTATTGACCCAAAAGCCGGTGCGGGAAACCGCGCCGGCCAAAGGGGCGGGGTACTCATGTCACTGATATTGCTCATAGAGCAGGTTCTGAACGGCCTGCAATTCGGCATCATGCTGTTTCTGATGGCCGCCGGGCTGACCTTGATCTTCGGCGTCATGGGGTTGATCAACCTTGCCCATGGTTCGCTTTACATGATCGGGGCGTTCTGCGCGGCGGCTGTTGCGGCTGCAACCGGATCGTTTCTGCTGGGCCTCGTGGCGGCACTTGCCGGTGCTGCCATCGCGGGCGCCTTGGTCGAGTTGGTGGTCATCCGCCGGCTTTACGCCAAGGATCATCTGGATCAGGTGCTGGCGACATTTGCGCTGATCCTGATCTTCTCCGAAGGAACGCGCTGGATCTTCGGTTCCTTTCCGCTGTTTCTCGACGTGCCGGAATTCCTGTCCGGTCCGGTCACGTTGCCGGGCGGCATCGAATATCCTCTCTACCGGCTGACGTTGATTGCCGTCGGCCTTGCCGTGGCGCTTGGTCTCTGGATGCTGATTTCCAGAACGCGTCTCGGTGTGCAGATCAGGGCAGGGGAAAATGACCGCGAGATGATTGCGGCCCTCGGCATCGACATTGCGCGGCTCTATACCATCGTCTTCGCGCTTGGCGCTGCTCTGGCAGGTCTTGCCGGCGCCCTGGTCGGTGCCATCCAGTCGGTGCAGGTCGGCATGGGGGAACCGGTGTTGATCCTGGCTTTCGTCGTCATCGTCATCGGCGGCATCGGCTCCATCAAGGGCGCGCTTGTGGGCGCTATCCTGGTCGGATTGACCGATACGCTCGGTGGCATCTTCCTGCCGGAGATCCTGAAGCTGTTCCTCGATCCGTCGACAGCCACGTCCGTCGGATCCTCGCTCGCCTCCATGGCGATCTATATCCTCATGGCTGCGGTGCTGATCCTGCGTCCTGCCGGTCTGTTCGGAGCGCGCGCATGATCCGGGAACGCTATCTCAATGCGCTGACGCTGGCGCTCTTCGTCGCGATCCCTTTTTGGGCGATCTCGGCGGAAGAACCCTTCACCATTACGCTGATGACGCGTGCCGTCGTCTTTGCGATCGCGGCCGTTGGCCTCAACATCGCGCTCGGCCTTGGCGGGCTGGTCAGTCTCGGCCACGCGGTCTTCTTCGGCCTCGGCGGTTATGCCATGGGTATCCTCGCCTACCATGCCCAGAACTATACCGCGCTCACCGAGTGGCCATTCCTGATCGAAGGCACGAAGTCCATGCCGGTGATCTGGCTTGTGGCCGTCGTGGTGTCCTCCTTGGCTGCGCTGGTGATCGGGATCCTGTCCTTGAGAACGGCAGGGGTCTACTTCATCATGATCACGCTGGCCTTTGGCCAGATGTTCTTCTTCTTTGCCATTTCCTGGGCGGAATATGGCGGAGAGGACGGACTGTCGATCTATGTCCGCAACGGGTTTCCGGGGCTCAATACGCTGGACCCAATCCAGTTCTACGGGCTTTGCCTGGGGCTTTTGTGCCTTGTGCTGCTGTTTGCATGGCGGCTGTCGGGGTCTCCATTTGGTCTTGCTCTCAATGCTGCCCGGCAGGTTCCCGTTCGTGTGGAGACCGCGGGACTGGACCCTGTGCGGCTGAAGCTCGTTGCCTTCGTTGTGTCCGGCGCCATCACGGGTCTTGCGGGAGCGCTGTTTGCCGACCTGAACCGCTTCGTCAGTCCGACGATGTTCAGCTGGCAGACCAGTGGCGAGATCATGATCTTCATCATCATCGGTGGGGTCGGACGGCTTTTCGGGCCTGTGGTCGGCGCGCTGGTCTTTGTTGCGCTGGAGCACTGGCTCGGAGCCTTGAGCGACTTCTGGCACATCTACCTGGGGCTGTTGCTTCTGGTCATCGTGCTCTTCGGTAAGGGCGGTGTGATCGGCATGATTTGCGGACGGGAGGCTGTTCATGACTGATGCTGTCCTGCAAACAAACGGCATTTCCAAGAGCTTTGGTGCCTTGCGAGCCAGCCGTGATATTTCCATCGACCTGAAGCCTGGCGAGATCCACGCGATCATCGGTCCCAATGGTGCCGGCAAGTCCACCCTGATCGGGCAGATTTGCGGAACACTGCGGCCTGATGCCGGGTCGGTTCGCCTGCTGGGCAGGGACGTGACGCATCAACCGACACGCGCCCGTGCGCGTGCCGGCCTTGGGCGTACCTTCCAGATCTCCTCGCTGGCCATGGAAGATACGGTTCTCCAGAACGTTCTGCTCGGGGCACTGGGCGCCAGCGGTCGGCCCTGGAGGTTCTTCTCCAACGTGACCCGGGACACCTCCTTGCGTGAAACCGCCGAAGAAGCGCTCGCCCGTGTCGGCCTGTTGGACCAGGCCCGCATGCGCACGGCGGAGCTCAGTCACGGACAGCGCCGTCAGCTGGAAGTGGCCGTTGCGCTGACGCAGAAACCAAAGGCGCTTGTCATGGATGAACCCATGGCAGGCATGGGCTCTGAAGGCTCGAAGCTGCTTACCGGTTTTCTCGATCAGCTTCGGCACGAAGCACCGATCCTTCTCGTCGAACACGACATGGACGCGGTCTTTTCGCTGGCAGACCGTATCAGTGTGCTGGTGTACGGCGAGGTGATTGCCACCGGCACGGTCGATGAAATTCGGTCCAACGCCGCCGTCAAGGAAGCTTACCTGGGAGACGAAGCATGAGCAGTCTTCTGACACTGTCCAACGTGACGGCCTCCTATGGCGCCAGCCAGGCACTTTTCGGCGTGGATCTGGAAATCGGCGAGGGCGAAGTGCTGGCACTGCTCGGCCGCAACGGCATGGGCAAGTCGACCACGGTCAAATGCATTTGCCGGATGCTCTCCGCGCAAGGCTCGCTGACATTTGCCGGTCATGACCTTGCCCGCCTGCCGAGCCACAAGGCTGCCCGGTTGGGACTGGGCCTTGTTCCGGAAGGGCGTCGCTGTTTCAGCACCTTGAGCGTTCAGGAAAACCTGATCGCGGCGGCTCGGCGCGGCGACTGGACCTTCGAACGCGTCATCGGCATGTTTCCGCGGCTTGGTGAACGGCGCGGCCAGCGGGCGGGCTCGCTGTCGGGTGGCGAACAGCAGATGCTCGCCATTGGCCGAGCCCTGATGACCAACCCGAAGCTGCTGATCCTGGACGAAGCGACAGAAGGTCTGGCCCCTGTCATCCGCCAGGAAATCTGGGCCGTGATCCGTCAGTTGAAGGCGGAAACGGGGCTCGCGATCCTCGTCATCGACAAGTCGATCAAGGAACTGCGCCAGGTTTGCGACCGGGCGACGATCCTGGAACGCGGCACATCCGTCTGGACTGGCGGTATTGATGCTCTGACCGACGACGTCACTGCCAAGTACATCGGAGTTTGAGTGATGTTCCGGTTCGAGCAACCCATCTTGTTCAAGCATTGCGATCCGGCGGGGATTGTCTTCTATCCCCGCTATTTCGAGATGATGAACGATTGTGTCGAAGCCTTTTTCGACAAGGTCGTCGAATGGCCGTTCAAGGACATTCACAAGGTGGGAGCCGTACCGACTGCGGAAATCCGTACGCGTTTCATGGCTCCGAGCAAACTGGGCGATCTTCTGGTGCTCGGCTTGAACGTGACCAAGGTTGGCCGGACCAGTTGCGGCATCGCAATCAGCGCGCAATGCGATGGCGAGGTGCGCTTCCAGACCGAGCTGACCATCGTCAACGTGGACAGCAGCGGCAAACCGGAGCCATGGCCGGAACAGGTAAAACAACGATTTCTGGACCAGTCGGCACTCGCTTGAGCGCCGACCGGTTCAACAGGTAGGGAGCGATCAGCCTTGAGAGTTCAATCCAGTCGGATTGATTTTCAGCTGATCCGGAAGACAAGGAAAGTCAGGATCAATGACGGTCAAAAGCATTCAACCCGACGGCTGGGCCCCGGCAAAAGGCTATGCAAACGGCATGTTGACGGAGGGCAAGACGCTCCATATCGGCGGCCAGATCGGCTGGAACAAGGACCAGGTCTTTGAAACCAGTGACTTCGTCGGCCAGATGGAACAGACGCTCGCCAACATTGTGGCCATCGTCGAGGCCGCCGGTGGAGCCGTGACCGATATCGCTCGCCTGACATGGTTCATTACGGACAAACGTGAATATCTTGCCCGGCAGAGAGAAGTCGGTGAAGCCTACCGCAGGGTGATGGGGCGGCATTTCCCGGCCATGTCGGTCGTCGTGGTGGCCGGCCTCATCGAGGACGATGCATTGATCGAAATCGAGGCAACCGCCCAGGTCGGCTGACCCTCAAAACTGTCTTGTTGGAACCATCAGCAGCCCGGCACAGCGTGCCGGGCTTTTGTTTACAGCCTCCGCGACAGGCCGTCTTCGGGACAATCTCCCACCTCGATTTCGTCCTCCTGGACGGAGCGCAGCGCAGATCCTGGAACGGGGAAGCTGAGGCCTGTCGATAGGAGGCGGGCCACCGCCGTCGCCAGCGGCTCCCCGATCCCGGCTCGCGCGTTGCTTGGCCGGGATGACGATGGTGAGGGTGATTGTGGTGAGAGGCGTGGAGCTGCGGTGGCTGGTGTTCTTCGCGAGAGTGTGAAATTCACTCAATAAAACAATTGTTTAAACGGGATAGCGCTTTGCCTGAAAATTATGTCAGACAAAGTGTTTACAATGTCAGACAAAGTGGTAACGTGAGATGGCAAACAAAGAAGGTCGACATCTGTCCATGCCGGAAAATGCACAACAGCCGAAACCGGAAACGGGGTCTGCAGCAGCGAGTGAGCCGCGGGATGTGCCGCGAGCCCTGATCAGCCTCATCGAGCAGGAAGGTCTCAAGATCGGGGATCGTCTGCCGCCGGAACTGGAGCTTGTGCGCCGTCTCGGCTTTGGCAGGTCGACCATTCGCGAGACGCTCAAGACCTGGGAAAGCATGGGTGTCGTCAGCCGCAACAAAGGAGCCGGCACAAGGCTCATCGCGGAAATATCAACCAATACACTGCGCGTGGCCCTCACCATCAAACATGAAGCCGAGAGCCTGTTGCGAATGCAGCAGGTTCGACGGCCTCTGGAAATCGAGTCGGTGCGCATCGCAACGAGATCCGCAACGCCGGAACAGCGCCGCATCATCAATGCCCGGGCGGCGGAACTGATGGCTGTGTTCGAAGCCGGTGAAGACTGGCGCCCGGCCGACCATCGGTTTCACAACGCCGTTCACGATGCGACCGGCAATCCCCTGTTCAGGCAATTCATCGAACAGATCCAGAAAGCCTTTCACGACATTTACGAAACACCGTTCGGCAAGCCGCATCTCGGCCAGGACACCATCCCGCTGCACCGCCCGCTTGCCGACGCGATCATCGCCGGTGACGAGGACAAGGCAGCGGAACTGACCGAGATGATCATCGATATGGTCTGTGCCGAAACCCAGAAAATTTCAGAGGAACACGATGGCTGACGCTGTGCCGGGTGGATATTCGATCGAGACGCTGCTGGCGGCTGCTGCCGAGACAGGAGGCGCTGTGGCGCCGCCGATCGTGCAGACGTCTCTCTTCACCTTCGACAATTACAAGGCCTTCGAAGACCGGATGGCGGGCCGCTCCAACGAGCCGCTCTATACACGGGTTCAGAACCCCACTGTGGCTGCCTTTGAAAAGCTGATGGCCCAGGCGGAAGAGGGCGAAGCTGCTGTCGGTTTTGCGTCCGGCATGGCAGCGGTCTCCTCCACCGTTCTTGCCTTCGTCAAGCCGGGTGACCGCATTGCCTGCATCGAGCATGTCTATCCGGATGCCTATCGCCTGTTCGAGCGTATGCTGCGCCCGTTTGGCGTCGGGGTTACCTATCATTCAATTGAGGAGTTCCAGTCGGATCCGGATCTGCTCAAGGGCGTGAAGCTCGCCTATCTGGAAAGCCCGACCTCCGTCGTCTTCAAGACGCTGGATCTCGGACTTGTCGCCTCACATGCGAAAAAGCACGGCACGATCACCGTAATCGACAACTCCTGGGCAACACCGCTTTTCCAGCGTCCACTGACCCTCGGCATCGACATCGTTCTGCATTCTGCCTCCAAGTACCTGTCCGGCCATTCCGATACGGTTGCCGGCGTGGTGGTGGCACGCCAGGACCTGATCGACCGGATCCGGGACCTGACCCTGCCATTACTCGGCGGCAAGCTTGCCCCATTCGAGGCTTTTCTGCTGACCCGGGGACTGCGCACCCTCGGCCCGCGCATGCGCCAGCACCAGGCGACCGCGAACCTGTTTGTTGACCGGCTGGCGAGCCACCCGCATGTCAGCGCTGTGCATTCGCCCGGTCCGAACATCGTGCCCGGTCTGACCGGCCGCTCGGGCCTGTTGTCCGTCGCGCTGAACGACAACGTCGACATCCCGAACCTTGCCGACAGCCTGAAGCTGTTCCGCCTTGGCGTCAGCTGGGGTGGTTTCGAAAGCCTGATCCTGCCGACACGCATCGGCCTCAATCAGGCGGGTGAACAGAATTCAATGCAACGCTTTGGCGTGTCCGACCGGATCGTACGCCTCAGCCTGGGGTTGGAAGACCCCAACGATCTTTGGGCCGACTTCGAGGCGGCCCTGAGCAAAAGCGCCCGGACATAAGACGGCGCAATTCAAACCAAACCTGAAAGAAGCGGAGTTGAACCATGAGGGGACTGATAGGAGCAATTAGCGCATTGGCGTTTCTGGCAGGCTCGGCAGCGAGCGCGGAAACCCTGAAGCTGGTGGAAGTGATCACCAGCCCGGAGCGCACGGAAGTACTGCAGAAGCAAGTGGACGCCTTCGAGGCTGCCAACCCGGGCACGGAAGTTGAAATCGTCTCGCTGCCCTGGGGCCAGGCCTTTGAGAAACTGGCAACCATGGTGGCCGGTGGCGACATTCCCGATGTCGTTGAAATGCCGGACCGTTGGGCGGGCATCTACAAGGACAGGCTGGTCGATCTGAACGACAAGATCGCAGGTTGGGAATATGGTGGCACGCTGACCCAGAAAACTCTGGACATGGGCCGCCAGACCGACGGCAAGACGGCACGGATGATCCCTTACGGCTTCTATCTGCGCGCCATGTTCTACAACAAGAAGCTGCTGGCGGAAGCCGGTGTCGAAAATCCGCCGAGCACGATGGCGGAATTCATGGATGCGGCCAAGGCCGTTTCCGAACTGGACGGAAAATACGGATATTGTCTCCGGGGCGGACCTGGTGGGCTCAACGGCTGGATCATGATGGCCGCCACCATGAACGGGGACAACACCTTCTTTGACGCGGATGGCAAGAGCACGCTCAACCAGCCGGGTTCCGTCGAAGGCATCCAGTTCCTGATCGACATGTACCAGAACGGTTATGCCCCGAAGGATTCCGTCAGCTGGGGCTTCAACGAGATCGTGGCCGGCTTCTATTCGGGAACCTGTGCGTTCCTCGATCAGGACCCGGATGCGTTGATCGCGGTTGCCGAGCGTATGGCGCCGGAAGACTTCGCTGTGGTTCCGATGCCTGTCGGTCCGGCCGGCAAGGCCTTCCCGACCATCGGTTTCGCCGGTTGGGCGATGTTCGACACGACCAGCAACGAAGACCTTTCGTGGAAGCTGATTGCGCATCTGTCCAGCCCGGAAACCAACAAGGAATGGGCGAAGCGCGTTGGCGTCATTCCGATCCATGAAGGTGCCGAGCAGGATCCGTACTTCAAGACCGAGCAGTTCAAGGGCTGGTTCGACACCCTGAACGGCGACCAGTACATCCCGACGGTCATGCCGACCTATCTGGAGCAGTTCGGTTACTTCGCGGACTCCATCGCCCTGGAATCCAGCCAGGAAGCCCTCCTGGGTGAAATCTCCGCTCAGGAAGTGGCCGACAAATGGGCCGAGTTCCTGACGGAAGAATATGGCCGCTGGAAAGCCGCGCAATGACCACGATCGACACTGCCGTGCCCGGGAAAAAATCCCGGGCTCGGCCCACCTTCTACTTCCGTTACATGGTGGAGCCTTATCTCTACCTGACCCCGGCAATCGTGCTGATTGCCCTGGTGATGCTGGTGCCGCTGGTGATCGGCGTTTCCTATGCCTTCCAGGCCGTCAATTTGCTGCGCCCGTTCCAGTCGGGCTGGGTCGGCTTCGCCAACTTCGAGGCCCTGTGGTCTGATCGGAAGTTCTGGCTGGCGCTCACCAACACGTTCTGGTGGACGCTCGGGTCGATTTTCTTCCAGTTCTTCCTGGGACTTGGCCTCGCGATGCTGCTGAACACTCAGTTCCACGGCAAGCGCATTGTTCAGGCACTGGTCTTTCTGCCCTGGGCCGTACCGACGTTCCTGTCGGCTCTCACCTGGGCCTGGCTCTTCAACCCGACCATCGGACCACTGCCGCACTGGCTGGCCGCTCTCGGGATCCTTTCGGAGCCGTTCAATATCCTGGGTGACAAGGACCTGGCCATGTGGGGACCTGTGACCGCAAACGTCTGGTTCGGCATTCCCTTCTTCGCCATCACGCTGCTGGCTGCGCTGCAGTCCATCCCGGGCGAGCTTTACGAGGCTGCGGAAATTGATGGCGCGACCGCCTGGCAGACCTTCACCAAGATTACGCTGCCGTTCCTGGCACCGATGATCGCAATCACCGTCATGCTGAGGACGATCTGGATCGCGAATTTCGCCGATCTCATCTTCGTCATGACCGGCGGCGGGCCTGCAAACTCGACGCAGATCCTGTCGACCTACATTTTCACAACAGCCTTCCGGAAACTCGATTTCGGCTATGCCTCCGCAATCGCGGTCGCGCTCCTGGGTCTGCTGCTGATCTATGCGGCAATCCTGCTGGTGCTGCGCCGGAAACTGGTCAAGATCTGAGGTGCTTCGATGAGTGCGCTTCGTAATAGCTCGCCTCTGGCGGTCACGGGAAAATATCTGGCTCTGGCGTTTTACGTCGCCTTTGCGCTTTTCCCGCTCTACTGGCTCGTCAAGATCGCGATCACGCCGGACAAGCTGATCTTCACGGAAGGGACGGCGCTCTTTCCGAGCGAGTTTACCTTCGAGAATTTCCAGACCGTTCTGATCGCAACGGATTTCCTGTCCTATTTCAAGAACAGTGTAATCGTGTCCATTGGCACCGCGGCCATCACCACGGCGATTGCGGCGGCTGCCGGATATGCTTTCTCGCGGTTCGATTTTCGCGGCAAACGGCTGATCATCGCCCTGATGCTGATCACCCAGATGTTTCCGCTTCTGATGATCATTGCCCCGATCTACAAGATCGTTGCAGCGATCGGCCTGCTGAACTCGCTTACCAGCCTGATCATCGTCTACACGGCCTTCAACATTCCCTTCGCCACCTTCCTGATGCAGTCCTTCTTTGACGGCATTCCGAAGGATCTGGAGGAGGCCGGCATGATTGACGGTTGCAGCCGCTTCGAAGCGCTCAGGAAGATCATTCTGCCGCTGACGCTCCCGGGGCTTGGGGCGACGCTAGGCTTCGTCTTTACCGCCGCCTGGAGCGAGCTGCTCTTCGCACTCATGCTGATCAACTCCAACGACACCATGACCTTCCCCGTCGGGCTTCTGACTTTCGTTTCGAAGTTCTCTGTCGACTGGGGGCAGATGATGGCCGCCGGTGTGCTCGCACTGGTGCCGTCCTGCCTGTTCTTCATCTTCATCCAGCGCTATCTGGTCCAGGGGCTTACCTCTGGCGCCGTCAAGGGGTAGGAGACCCAGACCATGGCTCGTATCGAACTCAAGAACATCGCCAAGGCCTATGGCTCCGTCGAGGTTATGCGCGATATCAACCTCTCCATCGATGATGGCGAATTCATCGTGCTGGTCGGCCCGTCCGGCTGCGGCAAGTCCACGCTGCTGCGCATGATCGCCGGCCTGGAACCGATTTCCGGAGGCGACTTCACGGTAGACGGCAAACGCATGAACGAAGTGCCGCCCCGTGACCGCGACATGGCCATGGTATTCCAGTCCTATGCGCTTTATCCGCATATGGATGTGGCACGGAACATGGGCTTCTCGCTGGAAATCCGCAAAGCGGCCAACGAGGAGCGGGTAAGCAAGGTGCAGGAAGCTGCCAGGACACTCGGCCTGAGCAATCTGACTGCACGCCTGCCGAAACAGCTTTCAGGCGGACAGCGCCAGCGTGTCGCCATGGGCCGAGCAATCGTCCGTGATCCCAGCGCCTTCCTGTTCGATGAACCGCTGTCCAATCTCGATGCGGCACTGCGTGTCGAAATGCGCCTGGAAATCGCCCGGCTGCACCAGCGTCTGAAGTCGACGATGATTTATGTGACCCACGACCAGGTGGAAGCCCTGACGCTGGCCGACAGGATCGTGGTCCTGAATGCGGGCGACATCCAGCAGGTGGGCACGCCTCTGGAGCTCTACGACACCCCTGCCAACAAGTTCGTTGCCCAGTTCATCGGGTCTCCGACCATGAACATCCTCGATATCGAACCGAAGGACGGTGGCGTTGCACTGAAGAACGGCGCCAGCCTCGGCCTTGGGTTGAGCAATGGGCAAGCAGCTGCAAGGGAGTTGGGGGTCCGTCCGGAACATCTCAACATCGTCGCCCAAGACGTCGCTCATATTTCCGGAACGGCCGAACTGGTCGAGCACCTGGGCTCGGACACCAACATTCACGCAAGTGTGCCGGGCATCGGTCAGGTCCTGGTGCGCGAGCACGGGCATTTCGCGCTGAAATCCGGCGACCCCGTCGGCATCGCGCTGGATCTGGACAAGACACATCTGTTCGATGCTGAAGGCCGACGCCTGGCAGCCTGAGTGCGTGGGGAGCTCAACCTCCCACTTGCTCAGGCTGACTAAAAAGTGCGCGCACGGTCAGTTGCTGCTGCAGAGGCAGGTTTTGTAGGCGTCCAGGCTTGTGGCATCGAGTGCGCAGCCATATGCCTGCCAATTGACGGGATCGATTTCCGGGGTCGCTGATTGAACGGCATAGAGATTACTGAACCGCTGGCGCAATGGCTCGTCGTTCTGAAGCGTCTTGGCGAGTGAAGCCCGGCTGGCGGCGGAAAGGTCCGGAACCGCATAGGTGGAGCGGTAGTCATATTCGAGCTGCCAGTCCGGCTTTGCACCGGCGGCGGCAGCTTCGAGGTTCGTCAGATAGAAGGTCGCCGAGTCCTTCACCGCGCCGCTGGTCTTGTCGTATAGAAAGACCGCAAAGGCCGGGTTGTTGCCGAAAACAGGGCTGACCGATGCCGTTATCTGGTTCGCAATCAACGGTTCACCCGAAGCATCATTGATGACAGTGAAGCCGTCCATATGCGTGTGGCCGGAAAACGTGTAGTCGACGGTGCCGGCATATTTGTACATCAGCTCCAGAAAGTCCGTGAGGTAATGCTCCTGCCAGAAGAGGTGGATACTGGCCTCACACGTCTCCTTGTCTGCATGGCGCGCCGTATCGCGGGCATCGGCGCCTGGTGGAACATGCATCAGTAGCTGCGCCTTGCGGCCGGCCTGCTGCGTTTCGGCAAGCTGCTCATCCAGCCAGGTCATGACGTCCTTTCCAGGATCGCCGCCATTGGTATTGCAGGCATCCGAATAGTGTTTTGCCCAGTAGACGTTGCTGAGGGCGATGATGTCCTGATCCGGCACCGTTGGATGCGTAACCTTGTAGAAGCCGTCGTGCTTGAACGCCTGGAATCCGCCCGGTTGACGGCTCAGCTTCGCCCACTGCTCGCCGACACCTTCGAGAAATGCACTGTCGGGAGCGAGCTGGTAGTCACCGCAGGCTGAATCTTCGTTGCCCAGAACGCCATAGACCGGGATGTTGCCGAACGTATCGCCCAGAAGCTGGGAAACATATTGCGTGGTCTTGATGGCAAACGAGGTCACGCCCTGCGGATTGTCGCCCGCTGTCTTCTGGTAGGTGTCATTGAAGTGGTGGCTCAGGTAGTCGCCGGTATAGAGCACGTAGTCGTAGGTCATGCCTTGGGCTGCCGCCGCATCCAGGGCGGAGACCATCAGCGAGTAGGTGGCATCATTGCCGTAACTCTTGATGCTTTCGGCGGCCCCCTTGAAAATGTCTGTCCACCCGGAGACCGGGCTCTTGTCCAGTGCCGGCACGAGGGCCGGATCACTGAACGGGTCGAAGTGGATGTCGGTGACGATCAGAAACAGACCCTCGTTCGTTCCCGGGTAGAACACCGGTTCCGTGGATTGGGCGCGAACACCGTCGAGCGTCAAAGTGACGGCTGCAAATGCCGCAAAAGAAAATGCCAACCTGTCGAACATTCCGGCCCCCTAGCTGTGCCAAAAATTCCCTGGCGGAATATTGGCACAGTCAAACACGGCACCGGTAAATGGATGTGAACCGCACTTCCGAAAATTGAGCCGATTTGCGCCTACCGATAGACCAGTGTCGGCAGCCACATCGAAAAGGCCGGAACGAAGGTCAGCAGCAGCAGCACTGTGATCAGCGGGACGAGGAAGGGAGCCGTTGCCGTCACGCATCGCTCGAAAGGCACTTGCGCCACTTTTGAAAGCACGTAAAGCACCATGCCGACCGGGGGCGTCAGAAGGCCGATCATCAGGTTCAGGATCATGATGATCCCGAAATGGACCGGATCAATACCCAGGCCGACGGCCACCGGAAGCAGCACCGGCGTCAGAATGGTGATGGCGGCAATTGTTTCCATGAACAGGCCGATCACCAGCACGATCAGCGTGATGATCAGTAGCAGAACGACCTTGTTGTCCGTCAATGCCACCATCAGCTCGGAAAAATGGCGTGCGGTCTGGTTGGCCGTCAGGATCCAGGCGAAAATCGTGGAAGCGGCCACGATCAGCATGATGGCTGCGGTCGTCTCCACCGTCTCGAAGGAAACCTTGAGGATCTTTCTGAAATTCAGCGTTCGATAGACGCCGACACCCAGAAAAATACACCAGGCGACGGCAGCGATCGCCGCTTCCGTCGGAGTGAAAATACCGAACATGATGCCGCCGATGATGATCGTCGGTGTCATGAGGGGAAGCAGGGCGTCGAGAAAGGTCTGGCCAAGCCGCGAAAAGCGGAAATTGAGATCGCGCGGATAATTCCTCTGCCGGGAGTACCAGGCAACCATCACCATCAGGGCCAGTGCCATCATGAGCCCGGGAACGATGCCGGCCATGAAAAGCTGGCCGATGGAAGCGTCCGCGATGACGCCGTAGATAACCAGGGGCAAAGACGGAGGAATGATCGGCCCGATAGTGGAAGAGGCAGCTGTGATGCCGACCGCGAAATCCGTATCGTAACCACTGTCCCGCATGGCCTTGATCTCGATGTTGCCGAGCCCGCCCGCATCCGCCACGGCGGCCCCTGACATGCCGGCAAAGATGACACTCGCGCCGACATTTACGTGACCCAGTCCGCCGTGCATCCAGCCGACCGCCGCGCGGGCGAAGGCGAAGATGCGGGTCGTGATGCCTGCGGAGTTCATCAGGTTGCCGGCAAGGATGAAGAAGGGAACCGCGATCAGCGGAAACGAATTAATGCCGTTGACCATGTTTGCCAGCACGATCATCGGCGGCAGGCCTTCCATCAGCACGAAGGCGAGCGAGGCGAGGGCGAGGGCGGCAGCGACCGGCACCCCGATGATCATCAGGGCGAACAGCAGCATCATCATGAACAGGACGGCCATCGGCGAAAACTCTTCAATCGGTTGGCAGGTGGTCGTCCAGCGAGCGGACGAGGTCTTCGGGGCTTTGGCGAAGGCGGCGCCACAGCCAGATGGCCGAGTAGAACGCCATCAGTCCGAGAGCGACGACGCAGATCGTGTAGATCCAGGCCTTCGGAATCGGCAGGGAAATCATCTTCTGCCGGGTTTTCTGGGTCAGTTCGATACCGATCCAGGTCATGGAGGCGAAAAAACCGAGCGTGATCGTCTGGGACAGAACGGTCAGACCTTTCGCAAGACGCGGTGGCACCATGCGCATCAAAAACTCGAGCGTGATATGCGCACCACGCCGCGTCGCGGTGACTGCGCCAAGAAAGCAGACCAGGATCAGCAGATAACGGGCCACTTCCTCGGTCCACGCGAGGGAATCGTTCAGCACATAGCGAGTGAAGAACTGGAGGAAAACGACAACGGCAAGGACCCAGAAGACCAGAATGCCGGGGGCATCGATCCATTTCAGCGCGCTGAGGTCGGTTTCGGTCTCGTCAAAGTGAAGCAGTTCGGGCGCGCCGTCCGCGCGCCCTTGCTCCGTTTGTGCGGTGGCCTGTTTCGTTTGGTCAGCCACGGCATCGTTGCTTTGCGTCATTGAGCGAGAGCCTGCATCCGCTCGTAGTGTTCCTGGGTATAGGGAACCTTGGATTCATCGGTCAGGATCGGCTCGACAGCAGCCTGGAAAGCAGCCTTGTCGACTTCGTTTATCTGGATGCCCTGATCAACGAACCACTGCACAAGGTCCTGTTCCGACTGATAGATCTCGTCCGCATTCTGGGCGGCGGCTTCCTTCAGAACTGCGTCCACGGTGGCCGCATCGTCCCCCAGCTGCCCCATCGCGTTTTCGGAAACGACGATGATCAGCGAATTGCCGATATGGCCGGTCAGATTGATGTTGGACTGGACCTCGTAGAACTTCTTGAACTTGATCGTCGGCAGAGGGTTTTCCTGGGCGTCGACAACGCCTTGCTGCAACGCCAGATACACTTCGGAAAAGGCGATCGGTGTCGGGTTGGCGCCAACCGCATTCGGGAACAGCACCATCAGCGGCGAATCCGGCACACGGATCTTCAAACCCTTCATGTCGTCCGGTTTTGTGATCGGAAACTTGGATGTCACATGGCGGTAGCCGTACCAGGTGATGGCCATCACCGTGTGACCGGTCGCTTCCTTGTAGCCATTGGAAAGGTCACTGAAGAGGTCACTGTCCCGGTAGGCCTTCCAGTGATCATAGTTCTTCAGCATGAAGGGATAGTCGGAAATGGCGATCGGACCGTAATCGCGTTCGGCGAAGTTGGGTCCGGTATAGATCATGTCGACGGACCCGATGGTCAGGCCTTCGTTGATCTCTGCTTCCTTGCCAAGTGACGAGGCCGGGTAGACCGAGATGGTCACGCGGCCATCCGTTTTTTCCTTGATCTGGTCTGCGGCCCACAGCGCCCATTTGTGGTAGCTGGATCCTTCCTCATAGACATGCGCCCATTTCAGGTCCGCGGCCCAGGACTGTCCAGCCAGGGCAAGTGTCATCGCGGCGGCCAGAAGGCCGCGCTTCATCGTTCTTCCAATCATGTCTGTCCTCCCGTCGGCCGGGGTCGAGCTCCTCCACTCAATCGGCCTATCTTGTATAACTGGTATACAAGTTATTTTACGTATATGACATATTGTAAGAATGCAAACGAATTCGGCTGGTCATCCCTTTGCCGGATTGCTAGTAAACCGGAAACGAGGGGAAGAAACTGTAGGGATTCGAAGCAGATAGGCTCAATTCAGCTGTATCTTCGAACCTCTTGGTTTCAGGAAAGACGATGACCGTATCACTGGATGAAACGCCTTCTGCCGGAGGCAAGACGCGCAAGCCGAGAGCAAAAAATGCACCGCCACGCGGTGCAGCTTCCGGGACCGCCAGACGGGCGGCCCGCAACTCGGAAATCGTCTACCAGGACCTGCGCAACGCGATCATAAATGTCACGCTGCCACCCGGTTCGCCGCTGGCGGAAAAAGACCTGACCGAAAAATACGGCATCAGCCGAACGCCGGTTCGCGAGGCGATCTTGCGGCTGGCGGAAGAGAACCTTGTCGACGTTTTCCCGAAGTCCGGCACCTTCGTTGCCAGGATTCCCGTTTCCGAATTGCGCGAGGCCATCGTCGCGAGGAAAGCGCTGGAGGAAGTCTGCGTTCGCGAAGCCACGATGAAGGCGAGCAAGAGCCAGTTGATGGGGCTGCGGGCGATAGTCCAGCGTGAGCAGGAGCTGGCCGACAAAGGCGACGAACAGGCCTTCCACGAGGCGGACAATGCCTTTCATTCCGGTATCGCCGCAGCCAGCGGTTACCCGGGCATCTGGAACATGATCGAAAAGATCAGGCTGCAGGTGGAGCGCTACCGCAGGCTGACGCTGCCGCAGGAAGGCCGGATGCAACTGATCGTCGGCGAACATGCCGCTGTTCTGGAAGCGATCGAAAAGGGCGATGCAGATGCTGCGGTTGCCAATATGAACAACCATCTCAACAAGCTTCAGATCGATATCGGCACCTTTCAGGATCTGTGGCCCGACTATTTCCTGTTCGACAAGGATTAGGCCTGCCCGTTTGTGGCTCTGCCCCGATCGGAAAAGGCGGGCAGTTGGGGCAGGTGGTAACGAGGTGGCGTGAGCCGGCGCGACTGTTGCGCTCCAGGAAGAGCGAGTTTTTGGGGCTATACTGTGGAAGGCGCAGCGGCACAGGCGGCATCCGCCATTTCTTTTTCAATCGCAACCATTCAAGTGCGCTGTTGCCCGGGGCGGTTTCGGAAAACGGGTCTGGGTGTGGAGGCCTGTTTCAAGCGGCTGGTTCTTATTTCTTTTAGAAAACAGATTGTTATGCCTGATCTCTGAAGCGGGACCTCGACTGAACAGCTCCCGCGACCGTGCAGGACAGGACTGTGCAGAAACCAGCTCGCAAGAGGGCCAAAGCATTTGTTCCGGCTGGAGTAATGCCAGTTATTTACAAGACAACACCGGACAGGCGGAAATCCGCCGGATTTCGGCGTTTGCTGAACGTGGCGAAACAATACCTCTGAGCCTGAAAGGCCGAAAAAACAAATCCAATATAATACCAAAAAGCTGCGTGAATGGGCGATTCGGCCTGTGAAAAATGATTTTCACGATTTCAAACTAATAGGTCGACAAGTGGTATCAAATAGGTATTATATGAAATGAGCAGGAGGGCTGATGCTCTCCGGCGCATATTGTTCTGTATCTGGCGGTAAAACAAAAACGCGAATGGCAACGGAAGGTCCCATTAGGGCCGGCCGCGCCGGGAAGCGGGACGGGCTCCAACGCCGTGAGCGGACAATTTTGAACATCCAGCAATGGATGGAACTTTTCGGAGGTGTCTTATGAAACGCAATATTCTAGCTCTGGCGATGGCCAGCACTGCGCTCTTTACGTCGACTGCTTTTGCTGAAGATGTCACGCTGACGATCGAAAGCTGGCGCAACGACGATCTGGCGCTGTGGCAGGAAAAGATCATTCCGGCTTTTGAAGCCTCGCATCCCGGCATCAAGGTGAAATTCACCCCGTCCGCACCGACAGAATACAATGCCGTACTGAACTCCAAGCTTGATGCCGGCTCCGCGGGGGACCTGATCACCTGCCGTCCGTTCGACGCCTCGCTGGCGCTTTATGATGCCGGACATCTGGCGGACTTGTCCGACATGGACGCCATGAACAATTTCTCTGACGTTGCCAAGGCTGCCTGGCAGACGGACGACGGTTCGGCAAGTTTCTGCGTGCCGATGGCTGCCGTGATCCACGGCTTCATCTACAACAAGGATGCTTTCAACGAGCTGGGCATCGAAGTCCCGACGACCGAGGAAGAGTTCTTCGCCGCTCTCGACAAGATCAAGGAAGACGGCACCTATATCCCGATGGCCATGGGCACCAATGACCAGTGGGAAGCGGCCACCATGGGCTACAACAACATCGGTCCGAACTACTGGAAGGGTGAGGAAGGCCGCAAGGCTCTGATCGCCGGCGAGCAGAAGCTCACCGACGAGCAGTGGGTTGCCCCTTACGCCACGCTGGCAAAGTGGGCACCTTACCTGGGCGATGGCTACGAGGCCCAGACCTATCCGGACAGCCAGAACATTTTCACGCTTGGCCGTGCAGCGGTCTATCCGGCCGGTAGCTGGGAAATTTCGGGCTTCAACACACAGGCCGATTTCGAAATGGGCGCTTTCAAGCCGCCGCTCCGCAACGCTGGCGACAAGTGCTACATCTCCGATCATACCGACATCGGCATCGGCATGAACGCCAAGACCGAGCATCCCGAACAGGCCAAGGAATTCCTGGCTTGGGTGGCGTCTCCTGAATTCGCCACCATCTTCGGCAACGCTCTGCCGGGCTTCTTCCCGCTGTCCAAGACGCCGGTTGAACTGGAAGATCCGCTTGCGAAGGAATTCGCCAGCTGGCGCGGCGAGTGCGAAAGCACCATCAGGTCCACCTACCAGATCCTGTCCCGTGGCACGCCGAACCTGGAAAACGAAACCTGGGGCGCATCTGCTGCCGCTATCAAGGGTACGGAAACGCCTGAAGCACTCGGCAAGAAGCTGCAGGACGGTCTGGCGAGCTGGTACGAGCCGCAGAAGTAATCTGCACGAATGACAAACGGTTCCCTGGCGGTGTTCGCATCGTCCGGGAACTCTGGACCTGGACAGGCCTCTGTCTGCCCAAGGGAAGTTTGTGTCCCGGGCAAGCCTCTGCCTGCCCAAGGAAAGTCTATATCCCGGGCAGGCTGCTGCCTGCCCGGGGCATTTGACCGGAGCTTTTTATGAGCAGGCCTCGCTTCCGCTGGCATATCGTCGTGTTCCTGGCCCCAGCGGTCCTTGTTTACACGGCCGTGATGATCTTTCCCCTCTTCAACACGCTTCGTCTTGCCCTCTACAGCAAGATTGACCAGGAGCGCGTCTTCGTGGGGCTGCAGAATTTCACCACGCTTCTTGGCGATCCACTCTGGTCGGATCAGTTCTGGAACGCGCTGGGGAACAATTTCTGGTTCTTCATCATTCATATGCTGGTTCAGAACCCGATCGGCATCGCCCTGGCGGCCATCCTCAGCCATCCGCGACTGCGGTTTGCGGCCTTCTACCGTTCGGCGATCTTCATTCCCACAATTCTGTCCTTCGTGATTGTCGGTTTCGCCTGGAAGCTGATCCTGTCGCCGATCTGGGGCATCGCTCCGTCCATGCTGGATGCCGTCGGTCTGAAGTTCCTGTTCGCGCCCTGGCTCGGCAAGGAAGAGTACGCACTGACCACGTTGTCGCTCATTTCGGTCTGGCAGTTCGTGGGCATCCCGATGATGCTCATCTATGCCGCGCTGCTGTCCATTCCCGAAGAGATACTGGAAGCTGGCGAAATTGACGGCATCACCGGCATGTCGGCCTTCTGGAAGATCAAGCTGCCGCTGATCCTGCCGTCCATCGGCATCATTTCGATCCTGACCTTCGTCGGCAATTTCAATGCCTTCGACCTGATCTACACGGCACAGGGGGCGCTGGCAGGGCCGGACTTCTCGACCGATATTCTCGGCACCTTCATGTACCGCACGTTCTTCGGATTCCAGCTTCAGCTGGGCGATCCCTACATGGGCTCGGCAATCGCAAGCGCCATGTTCGCGATCATCCTGATCGGCGTCTGTCTCTACCTCTTCGGCATCCAGACCCGGATGCGCAGATATCAGCTGTAAGGGAGGTCGTCACATGAACAAGGCGCGTACCAACCCGCTCAACACCGCCGCCATGCACGGCGCCCTGATCCTCTATACGCTGATCGCGCTGTTCCCGGTCTTCGTGATCCTGGTCAACAGCTTCAAGACCCGCAAGGCGATCTTCAGGGAACCGCTGGCACTGCCGGACGCCGAAAGCTTCTCGATGATCGGCTACCAGACGGTCATGAAGCAGGGGGATTTTTTCCTCTACTTCCAGAACTCCATGATCGTCACCGTGGTGTCCTTGACCTTCATCCTGCTGTTCGGGGCAATGGCGGCCTTTGCCCTGAGCGAATACCGCTTCAAGGGCAACATGCTGATGGGCCTTTATCTGGCACTCGGCATCATGATCCCGATTCGGATCGGCACCGTGGCCATTCTGGAAATGATGGTTGCCACCGGTCTGGTCAACTCGCTGATGGCGCTGATCCTGGTCTATACGGCGCAGGGGTTGCCGCTGGCTGTCTTTATCCTGAGCGAGTTCATGCGGCAGGTGTCAGACGATCTGAAGAACGCCGGACGTATCGACGGGCTTTCGGAATACACGATCTTCTTCCGCCTTGTGCTGCCGCTCGTGCGCCCGGCGATGGCGACAGTTGCCGTCTTCAACATGATCCCGATCTGGAATGATCTGTGGTTCCCGCTGATCCTGGCGCCTGCTGAAGAAACCAAGACCCTGACCCTGGGCAGTCAGGTGTTCATCGGCCAGTTCGTTACCGACTGGAACGCGGTCCTGTCCGCGCTTTCGATGGCGATCCTGCCGGTGCTCGTCCTTTACGTCATCTTCTCACGCCAGCTCATTCGCGGCATCACCTCGGGAGCTGTCAAATGATCCGGGTTCTGATCGTCGGCCTTGGCAACATGGGACTTTCCCACGCCCTGGCTCACCACAAGCATGCGGACGCCGAGATCGTCGGTCTCGTCAACCGTTCCGGACGGGTGACCCATCCGGATCTTGCCGGCTATCCGGTGTTCACGGATTACGCGCAGGCACTGGATACCTCCAAACCGGACCTGGTGGTGATCTCCACTTATTCCGACACCCATGCGGATTATGCGGTTGCGGCGATGCAGGCAGGCGCTCATGTATTTGTCGAAAAACCGTTGGCGACAACCGTGGCCGATGCAAAGCGGGTGGTTGCTTGCGCCGGGGAAACCGGCCGCAAACTCGCGGTCGGCTATATCCTGCGGCATCATCCGTCCTGGGTACGGCTGATTGAGGAGGCGCGGGGGCTCGGCGGACCATATGTCTTCCGCATGAACCTCAATCAGCAGAGCTCGGGAGCGGAGTGGGAAACCCACAAGGCCCTGATGCAGACGACTGCTCCCATCGTCGATTGTGGTGTGCATTATGTCGATGTCTGGTGCCAGATTACCGACGCCGAACCCGTGAAGGTGCACGGTATGGGGCTGCGGCTTTCCGACGAAATCGGCCCGGACATGTACAACTATGGCCAGTTTCAGGTCTTCTTCGACGATGGCTCGGTCGGCTGGTACGAAGCCGGGTGGGGGCCGATGATGTCCGAGACCGCCTTCTTCGTGAAGGATGTCGTTTCGCCCGCAGGCTCCGTTTCGATAGTCGAGGACGACAAGGGTGCATCGGCCGATGTTGACGGCCACACCAGGGTCGGCGGGCTTCTGGTCCATCGCCCGGAAGGAGACCGGCGCATCGATCTGCCGGGTGAACCCGGCCATCAGGAACTTTGCGACGCCGAGCAGGCTTTCATGCTTCGTGCGATTTCGGAAAACATCGATCTCAACCGGCACATGCTGGATGCCGTCCGGTCGCTGGCAATTTGCCTTGCCGCCGACGAGAGCATCCGCACCGGTCACTCAGTCATGCTAAAGGAGCTAACGCCATGACGGCGCTAACCCTGACCAACGTCAACAAGTCGTTCGGCAACGTCCATGTCCTGAGGGACATCAATCTCGAAGTGGAAGACGGCGAGTTTGTCGTCTTCGTCGGACCGTCAGGGTGTGGCAAGTCCACCTTGTTGCGGGTCATCGCAGGTCTTGAAGACGTCTCCTCCGGCGAGGTCAGCATCGGCGGGGAGATCGTGAACACGACGCCGCCGTCCAAACGCGGCATTGCCATGGTGTTCCAGAGCTACGCGCTTTATCCGCATTTGAACGTGCGCAACAACATGACACTGGCGCTCAAGCAGGAAAAGCAGAGCAAGCAGGTGATCGACCAGCGCGTTGCCGAGGCAACCCGCATGCTGAACCTGGAGGACTATCTCGACCGCTATCCGTCGGAACTCTCCGGTGGCCAGCGCCAGCGTGTCGCGATCGGCCGGGCCATCGTGCGCCATCCGAAACTGTTTCTGTTCGACGAGCCGCTGTCGAACCTTGATGCAGCGCTGCGCATGAACACAAGGCTGGAGATCGCCAACCTGCACCAGCAGCTCAAGACCTCGATGATCTATGTGACACATGACCAGTCCGAAGCCATGACGCTGGCCGACAAGATCGTGGTCCTGCGCGCTGGCCGCGTCGAGCAGATCGGCAGCCCGATGGAGCTTTACAACAATCCGGTCAACCAGTTCGTGGCGGGTTTCCTCGGTTCGCCGGCCATGAATTTCATGCCCGCAAGCCTGGTCAGTGAAGGCGATGACCGCACGTTGGGAGTGCGCCCGGAAGATCTGTTCCTCAGCGACCAGGGGCAACTGAAAGCGTCTGTGCAGCATGTGGAACAGCTCGGCGGCGACACCAACGTGATCGCGAAAGTGCAAGACCAGCAGATCACTGCACGGCTCTTCGGCCAGCACGAGATCAAGCCGGGTGCTGAGTTGAGCTTCGGCATCGCGGAAGGCAAGTCGTTCTATTTCGACAAGGACGGCGCCCGGCTTCGCGGATAGGGCACTTCTTTTAGAAACAACAAAAAGGCCACCTGAAGATATTCAGGTGGCCTTTGTTTTTTGGGGCCGTCATTCCGGAAAAGTGAGGCAAAGCCGAACGCCGATCCGTAATCCAGACATACTCGTGCCAACGGCACACAGAGCTTGAAAGAGCAACGGTGTTCGCTGCGTTCACGCTGATATCTGGGTTCCGGATCGGCGCGCAACTTGTGTTGCGCTTGTCCGGAATGACGGTGGAGGAGGCGTGGCTCTGTCATCAAAAAAGCCGCCCCGGTCTCCCGGGACGGCTTCTCGATATCTCGTTACTCAGACTTAGCCGATCTGGGTCAGCAGCTTGTCGAGGCTGGCCTTGGCGTCGCCGTAGAACATGCGCGTGTTCTCCTTGTAGAACAGCGGGTTCTCGATGCCGGAGTAACCGGTGCCCTGGCCGCGCTTGGAAACGAAGACCTGCTTCGCTTTCCAGACTTCCAGAACCGGCATGCCGGCGATAGGCGAGTTCGGGTCTTCCTGGGCAGCCGGATTGACGATGTCGTTGGAACCAATGACGATCACGACATCCGTTGACGGGAAGTCCTCGTTGATCTCGTCCATTTCCAGAACGATGTCATACGGCACCTTGGCTTCGGCCAGGAGCACGTTCATGTGGCCGGGAAGGCGGCCTGCGACTGGGTGGATCGCGAAGCGCACTTCCTTGCCCTTGGAGCGCAGGCGCTTGGTCAGTTCGCTGACCGATTGCTGTGCCTGGGCAACTGCCATGCCATAGCCCGGAACGATGATGACGCTGTCGGCATCTTCAAGCGCCGCAACAACACCGTCGCTGTCGATGGCGATCTGTTCGCCTTCCACTTCCATGGCCGGACCGGTGGTGTTGCCGAAGCCGCCGAGGATAACGGAGACGAACGAGCGGTTCATCGCCTTGCACATGATGTAGGACAGGATCGCACCGGAAGAACCGACGAGCGCGCCGACGACGATCAGCAGATCGTTGCCAAGCGAGAAGCCGATGGCGGCCGCGGCCCAGCCCGAATAGGAGTTCAGCATCGACACCACAACAGGCATGTCGGCGCCGCCGATGCCCATGATCAGGTGGTAACCGATGAAGAACGCCAGCAGCGTCATCAGAACCAGCGTCCAGATGCCGGCCCCGTTCAGGAACATCAGCAACAAGATGACGCTGAGTGCGGCCGCACCTGCGTTCAGCATGTGGCCACCAGGCAGTTTTTCCGCCTTGGAGGTCAGCTTGCCGGCCAGCTTGCCGAAAGCGACGACAGAGCCGGTGAACGTAACGGCACCGATGAAGACGCCAAGGAACACTTCAACCTTCAGGATCGACTGTTCGATCGGGGTCTTGTGCGCCAGGATAGCGGCGAAGCCTTCAAGCGCATTGCGTTCTTCCTCGCCCATCGCCAGCACGTTGCCGAGCTCGATATAGGCATTGTAGCCGACGAACACGGCGGCCAGACCCACGAGTGAGTGCATGGCGGCGACCAGCTGAGGCATTTCGGTCATCTGGACGCGCTGCGCCACGAAATAACCGATGATGCCGCCGGCAGCGATCAGGATGAGAGACAGGAGCCACAGGCCAGAGCCCGGACCGATCAGGGTGGCGACAACGGCCAGTCCCATGCCGGCGATACCGTACCAGATGGCGCGCTTGGCGCTTTCCTGGCCGGAAAGGCCTCCCAGAGACAGGATGAACAGAACAGCCGCAACAACGTAAACGGCGGTCGTGAAACCGAATTCCATCTGCCGGCCTCCTTAGGATTTCTGGAACATGGCGAGCATGCGCCGGGTGACGAGGAAACCGCCGAAGATGTTGATCCCGGCCATGAAGACGGACAGGCCTGCCAGCAGGATGACCAGGAACGATCCGGATCCGATCTGCATCAGCGCGCCGAGAATGATGATCGACGAAATGGCGTTGGTGACAGCCATCAGCGGCGTGTGCAGCGAGTGACTGACGTTCCAGATCACCTGGAAACCGACGAATACCGAGAGCACGAAAACGATGAAATGCTGCATGAAGCTGGCCGGGGCGATGAGGCCCACCAGCAGCAGAAGCAGGCCACCAACCGCCAGCAGGGTCACCTGCTGCTTGGTCTGCGCCTTGAAGGCGGCAGTTTCCTGCGCACGCTTTTCTTCCGCCGTCAGTTCCTTCGGCTTTTCCTTCGATTTCGCCGCGATTGCCTGCACCTTGGGCGGCGGCGGCGGGAAGGTGATCTCGCCTTCATGGGTCACGGTCGCGCCACGGATGACGTCGTCTTCCATGTTGTGAACGATCTGACCATCCTTCTCGGGCGTCAGGTCGGTCAGCATATGGCGGATGTTGGTGGCATAAAGCGTGGACGATTGAGCGGCCATGCGCGAGGGGAAGTCGGTATAGCCGATGATCGTGACACCATTCTCGGTGACGACCTTCTCGTCCTTGACCGTTCCTTCCGCGTTGCCGCCGCGTTCGGCGGCAAGATCGACGATGACCGAGCCCGGCTTCATGGCCTTGACCATGTCTTCCAGCCACAGCTTCGGTGCATCCCTGTTCGGGATCAGTGCCGTGGTGATGACAATGTCCATCTCCGGAGCCAGTTCCCGGAATTTTGCAAGCTGGGCTTCGCGGAACTCTGGTGAGGAAACGCTGGCATAACCGCCGGTCGCAGCGCCATCCTGCTGTTCTTCTTCAAAATCCAGATAAACGAATTCAGCGCCCATCGATTCGACCTGCTCGGCCACTTCCGGGCGCACGTCGAATGCATAGGTGATCGCGCCGAGCGACGTGGATGTGCCGATGGCCGCCAGACCCGCGACGCCTGCTCCCACGACCAAGACCTTCGCAGGCGGCACCTTGCCTGCAGCAGTGATCTGGCCGGTGAAGAAGCGGCCGAAATTGTTGCCCGCCTCGATAACGGCGCGATATCCGGCGATGTTGGCCATGGAGCTGAGAGCATCCATCTTCTGGGCACGCGAGATACGCGGCACCATCTCCATGGCAATGACGCTGGCGCCCGATTCCTTCGCCTTTTCCAGCCCGTCGGTGTTCCCACCCGGGTTGAAGAAGGAAATCAGGGTCTTGTCCTTTGTCAGATAGCCCAATTCCTTGTCATCGGGCTGCCGGACCTTGGTTACGATGTCCGATTTCTTCCAAAGACTTGCGGCAGTCTTGACGATTTCAACGCCGGCTTCTTCATAAGCCTGGTCGGAAAATCCGGCGGCGGTCCCGGCTCCGCTTTGCACAAGGCAGGAGAAGCCAAGCTTCTGCAGCTGCTTTGCGGATTCGGGTGTCATCGCCACACGGTTCTCCCCGGGGAAGGTTTCCTTTGGTGTGCCGATCTTTAGGGCTTCTGGCATACGTCTCTCCAGCAAGTGTCGAGGAATTGGCCTTTGGTAAGGGCAAGTTGGCCGGATTGGCTAACAAACTCCCCCCGTGCGTCCTGTCCCTCACAAATGTGCTGCGAATTTAGAAACGAAAATATTACTTATGACAAGGTGTCTTGCGATTGAATTTGGAGGGTATTACCGCACTGCACAGTGAGAGCAGCGCGATATAAATTTCACGGGATTTACAAAATAGGGGTATCGGAAACTGTGGGCGAGGGCATTCGGCAGTCGGAATACTCAAATAAGGCCCGGAATTAGTAAATTTTCCCGGCCCTATACACATATCAAGGCAAAATGACCAAAGACTGGTCGTGCGTAAAACCCCGGCAGCGGTTCCTGGGGAAAGAGCCGCTGCCGGACGAAAATTTATTCTGCTGCCGGGTCCAGCGCGGCTTTTGCGTCCAGATCCGCGGCATCATGACGCTCCGGAAGCTGCTCGTGATCTTCTCCCCAGGTCCGGTTCACCTTGCGCCCGCGAACAACCGCCGGGCGGGCATCGATCTTCTGGGCCCAGGCCAGGAGATTCTTGTATTCGTGAACGGAGAGGAATTCCGCCGCGTCATAGGCGCGGCCAAGAACCATTCCGCCATACCAGGGAAAGATCGCCATGTCGGCGATGGTGTAGTCGTCACCGGCGATGTAGGGGCGATCAGCCAGCGCCTTGTCGAGGACGTCAAGCTGGCGCTTGGCTTCCATTGCGAAGCGATCGATGGGGTATTGGTACTTTTCCGGCGCATAGGCGTAGAAATGGCCGAAGCCGCCGCCAAGATAAGGGGCGGATCCCATCTGCCAGAACAGCCAGTTCAGCGTTTCGGTGCGCTTCGCCGGATCCTTGGGCAGGAATTCACCGAATTTCTCGGCCAGATACAGCAGAATGGAACCGGATTCGAACACGCGCGTCGGGGTTTCGGTCGAGTGGTCGACAAGGGCCGGGATCTTGGAATTGGGATTGGCTTCCACGAAACCACTGGAGAATTGATCGCCTTCGTTGATCTTGATCAGCCAGGCATCATATTCAGCGCCCTTGTGACCGAGTGCGAGCAACTCCTCGAGCATCACCGTCACCTTGACGCCGTTCGGGGTCGCCAGAGAATAAAGCTGAAGCGGATGCTTGCCGACAGGCCGGTCCTTTTCGTGGGTTGAACCGGAAATCGGCCGGTTGATATTGGCGAACTGGCCGCCGCTCGGCTGTTCCCAGGTCCAGACTTTGGGCGGGGTGTAGGTCGGGTCACTCATGTGAAAGGGTCTCCGGAACGGGTCGGACAGTAAAGGAAGGCGTCGATCGGAGCCAAGGTTGGTTCGATCCATCGCAATCTTACGATTAAATAGGCGGCAATGGCAGGATTGCCTAGGGTCGATTTTTGTTCTGAGGCATATTATTGCGCAAAATCGAGCCTGGTTGAAACCGGGTCGCAATAAGTTCCTGTTTCTAGGTTTTCTGTTCTTTCTTCTTCATCAAAGTTAGGATGCGTTTTCGCCATCGACCCCTGATCGTATTTCAGGCATTGTACTAAAGTCGCATTTGGAAATGCCAATGGTCGGCACCGTGATCATTGGCGCGGCCCGGCTGCAAAATGCAGGACAAGCAGCATAGGAGACGAATTCGGGAAGTCGGTAACAACAAGAAAAGGAATGCGGACATCCCGTCTTGAATGTCATCACGTTTTGGGAGGACGACATGAATTTAAGGCCCGATCCGAGTTTTTATCCGACGCCGCGCATGGCTATGGAAGCGCCGGTTGAGAAGCTGGCTTTCACCCTGATGCTCAGTCCAGATTTCTCTCAACCCGATGGTCTGGCTGTCGTCAATGTCGATCCGCAAAGTCCTGACTACGGCAAGATCGTGCATACCGTCTTCATGCCGAACAAGGGAGACGAATTCCACCATTTCGGGTGGAACGCCTGTTCCTCGGCGCTGTCGCCGCTGACAGGGCATGCCTTTCTCGAGCGCCGTTACCTGATCATTCCGGGCATCCGGTCGTCGCGCATCTACGTCGTTGACGTGAAAGAGCCGCTTCAAGCGAAAATTCACAAGATCATCGAACCGGAAGAAGTCTTCGCCAAGACAGGCTATTCCCGCCCGCACACCATCCATTGCGGGCCGGAAGGTATCTATGTCTCGACCCTTGGGGGAGGCGGTGCGGATGGCACCGACGGGCCTCCGGGCATCTTTATAATGGACTGCGAGACCTTCGACATTCTCGGCCGGTATGAAATGGATCGTGGCATCCAGGACAAACACTATGATTTCTGGTGGAACCTGCCGCGCGACTACATGGTGTCGTCGGAGTGGGGACTGCCGCCGCAGTTCGAGAACGGTCTCGTTGCAGAAGATCTTCTGTCCAACAAATACGGCCACAGCCTGCATTTCTGGGATCTGCGCGGGCGAAAGAACATCCAGACCATCGATCTGGGCGAAAACCACCAGATGGCGCTCGAGGTTCGCCCTGCCCACGATCCCGCCAAACAATACGGCTTTTGTGGCGTTGTCGTCGACACAACCAACCTGCAAGGGGCGATCTTCACCTGGTGGCGCAAGGACGATGGCACGTTTGAGGCCAGGAAGACCATCACCATCGACCCGCAGCCGGCCGATCCCGCAGACCTGCCCGAAATGCTGAAGGGGTTTTCCGCTGTTCCACCGCTGGTGACCGACATCGACCTGAGTCTCGATGACAAATATCTCTATGTCGCATGCTGGGGCACCGGTGAAATGCATCAGTATGATGTCTCCGACCCAATGAACCCGACGCTTGCCGGCAAGGTCGAGATCGGCGGGATCGTGAAGAAGACGAAACACCCGAACGGCAAGGACTTCGGTTACGGACCGCAAATGGTCGAGATCAGCCGGGATGGTCAGCGCGTCTATTGGACCAACTCGCTCTATTCCACCTGGGACGAACAGTTCTATCCGGGCGAGCGCGGCGCCGCGATGGTGATGGCCCGTGTTGGAGCCGGTGGCGGATTGACGCTCGATCCGGATTTCTGGGTCGAGTTTCCGGCGGGCTACAGGTCGCACCAGATCCGGCTTGAAGGCGGGGACTGCTCTACCGACAGTTTCTGCTTCCCGTCGGTCTAGGTTTTGGAAGAGGCGAGTTTGTCGGCTCTCTGGTGGGCCGTCATTGCGTCTGGTCTCTATCACGGCGTGAACCCGGGCATGGGTTGGCCGCTGGCGGTGTCGGCTGCCTTGATGGAACAACGCGCGTTGGCCCTGCCGCGTGCGTTGTTGCTGCTGGCGGTCGGGCATCTGGCGGCAATGCTGGTTATTCTCTTGCCTTTTTCGGCAATGATCACGCTGGTTTCCCTGGAACGGGAAATCCGCATTGGCGCCGCTTGTCTGGTGATCGGCATGGGGCTGTACCTGCTGATCGCTGATCGCCATCCGCGCTTTCTGGCCCGTATTTCACCGGCGAAGCTCGGCCTGTGGTCTTTTCTGGTGGCGATTGCTCATGGGGCAGGGCTCATGCTGGTGCCTATCTACCTGGGCATCTGCGCAATGGAGCAGGAGGCAGGCCACGCGGCGGCCGGAACTCTCATGGGGGCAGATTTGAGGATGGCGTTGCTCGTGGCTGCGGTCCACACGCTCGCCATGGCGCTTGCCGGTGGCCTGCTGGCCATCGGCGTCTATTTCTGGCTGGGCCTTCGGTTCCTGCAAAAGGCGTGGTTCAACCTGGACAGGGTCTGGGCAGCCAGCCTCGTTTTCGTCGGTTTGTTTGCCCTTGTCCTGGCGCTCGGGAGCTGAGCTGCTCATCAGGTCAGCAGATGTGCCTCGAACGGAAACCTGGACAGGGTCTCGATGCCGGTTTCGGTGATCAGGACCTGCTGCTCCAGCTTGACGCCTTCCTTGGCACCATCCTCGCCAATGTAGCTTTCGACACACAGTGTCATGCCCGGTTCCACGACACCGTCATAACCGGCGTCCGGAAAGTCGCCATGGTGATAGAGGTAGGGGTATTCGCCGGTCATGCCGCAGCCATGGGCAGACAGATAGTAGCGGTTGGCATAGTAGCGCTCGGGGATGTTCCACGCCCGGTCGGCATATTCCCGGAAGCTCATTCCGGGCTTCAGAATGCCCATGTTGTAGTGAACCTGTTCGTAGGCGACCTTGTAAAGTTCGCGCTGGGTGTCCGTCGGCCGGTCCGGGCCGGAGTGAAAGGTGCGTGAAAAGTCGGCATAATAACCGTGGCAGCCGACAACATCCGTATCGAGGGCTATCAGCTCGTTCGCGCCGATGACGTTGTCAGATGTTTCCTGGAACCATGGATTGGTGCGCGCGCCAGCATTCAGCAGCCTCGTTTCGACATAGTCGCCGTTCTGCGCGATGATCGACTTGTGCAGCACTGACCAGAGTTCGGCTTCGGTAAGCCCCGGGCGAATTGCTTCACGCAGCTTGCCGACGCCTATTTCCGTCGCGCGCAACGAAGCAATCACGCATTTCATTTCTTCCGGCGATTTGATCGCGCGCGCCATCTCCACGGGTTGCTGCGCGTCGACCACGTTGAGCCCGGCTTCTTTCAGCGCGATGGCTGTTCCCGCATTAAGCCGTTCCAGCCCCACCGTGGCGTCCTTCAAGCCTGTCAGCTCATGAATGGTATCGGCCATCTCCGCCGCCCAGGCGTGTTCGCGCTCTGCAATATGAGGACCGGCAGCGACAAAGCTCGCGGTTTTGGAGGGGCGGACCTCATCGACGGTTTCATAGCCCTCTCCAAGATGAAGACAGCCGGTGAACTCGAAAAGAATGGAGCGGTTCTGGGTCAGCAGCAGGTAGCGCGACGGGGCATTGCGCATGGAAAAAACCTGCATGTTCCGCGTGCCGGTCGCATAGCGGATGTTGACCGGGTCGGAGAGGATTACCGCATCAACACCATATTCAGCCATCTTCTGCCGCACACGCTGCTGCCGGTATGTGCGCACGGCCACCAGATCGATCCCTTCCACCTCGGGTGCGCGGTCAAGCTGCGCCAGTCCCTGAAGGTCGCTGCGCTCCGCGTGCCAGTCCAGTTCCGCCATTTGTAATCGTCTCCAGTTCAACTGGATGGAATATCGGCCGAGCTTCGATTCTTTAAAAGACTGGAAAAAATCGGGTCATTGGATAACCTCCAGTAATGCAAGCCTATCGAAAATCACTCCCGCCGCTCGACACATTGGTCTTCTTTGAAGCCGCCATGCGTCATCTGAACTTTACAGAAGCTGCAGAAGAACTCTTCGTGACCCAGGCAGCCGTTTCCAAACGCATCCGGCAGCTGGAAGACTGGCTGGGCGTCGACCTGTTCGAGCGGTCCGGCCGCAGGCTTCAGC
Source organism: Labrenzia sp. PO1 (assembly GCF_012273635.1). NCBI lineage: Bacteria > Pseudomonadati > Pseudomonadota > Alphaproteobacteria > Hyphomicrobiales > Stappiaceae > Labrenzia > Labrenzia sp. PO1. The sequence continues at coordinate 50,627 of NZ_JAAXCR010000006.1, read as the reverse complement.
CAACGGAAGCAGGAACATATCTTGCCGAGAAGACCGGCATGACGCTGGATTATCTGACGCAGGCGCTGAGTGCGCTGAAAGTGCCGGAGAGGCCTGTCGTGCGGATTGCGTCTGTGACGGCACTTGCTGCCTTCTGGCTCCAGCCTAAGCTCAAGGAATTTGCACTGTCAGACGAAGCCTGCCTGTTCAATCTGGCAACAGCAGACGATCTGGGAGACCTGCTCAAACCAGAGCACGACCTTGTCATCCTGCACGGGGACGGCCGGTTTCCGGGCTGGCAGTCGGAATTGTTGTTTCAGGAGGTCCTGACACCTGTCGGGATGCCGGAAATTATTGACGCCCTGCGGTCAGGAGGTGGTGGGAAACAGCCGGCGCTTCTCAACTACCCGCGTCTTGCTCCGAACTGGATCGATTGGACAGGCTGGATCCAGCGGACAGGGAGATTGGATCTGAAAGATTGGCCTGTTCAGTCATGTGCAAGCTACAATCAGTCTATAGGGCGGGCCTTGAAGGGGCTCGGCATTGCGCTTGGCGCCTTGCCATTGTTGCGGGAAGAGATTTCTTCGGGAAGGCTCGTGCCGCTGGAAGGCGCTACGCTCAAGACGGGAATGGGCTATTACATCGCCTGGCCGAACATGCGGCCGCTCGGCACAGAGGCCGAGCGATTGAAATCCGCGCTGTTGGAAGCCGGCTGAGGCGTCAGTTCCTCACCACATAGACCGAACATTTCGAGTGACGGACGACCCGAGCTGCATTTGGTCCGAGCAGGAATTCGCTCAGATGCGGCTGGTGGGCGCCAATGACAATGAGGTCTGCCCCGGTCTTTTTCGCGACTTCCAGGATTTCCTCGTAAATGGAGCCGGTGGCGACCAGATGCCGGATTTCGCTGTTCCTTTCCGCTCCGAGGACGCTTGAGACCTTCTCGACCAGCTTTTTCTGGGTTTCCGCCACCATCTGACCCTGGAAGTTCTCGTCGAAATAGGAAGCGACAAGATTGATACCGGCGCTCGGGACGACCGTGATCACATCGAGCTGGGCACCGTCCAGACGGGCGAGCTTGTCGGCCGTTTCCAGAACCTTGGTGTCGTCGACCTGCTGGACGTCGACGGCGCACAAGATGGATTTCGTCATGCCGCTACTCCTTCTTCACGGTTGGTCCGGCCTGCGCGGGCGCGCTGGAGCATGAAGACAAGGGCCAGAAGCAGAAGCCCCGGAATATAGATCAGCTCCTTCGGCAACTGATCCGCCTCGAGGCGAGCTTCTTTAACGACCACGGGTTCGTCGCCGTAGAAGTCGAACGTTCCGAGCTGTTCGAAGTAGGGCGTCCCCGGGAAGGGTTCCTCCAGCTTCAGAACACCGTCTTCTTCGATTGTCGTCAGGCCAAGCGCCTGCAATCTGGCTTCGCCCCCGTCTTCGCTTCCGGGCGTGATCGCAATGCGCGTTTCCATCGTGTTGCCGGTGTCGAAATCCGGACCACTCAGCACCAGGCGGATCTCGCTGCCTGCAGGTGCATCGCCAACTGCCTGGACGAAACGGTCCGGCGAGACGATCTCGAACGGAGGCTGGATCCGGTTCATGAAGAAATCCGGACGAAACAGCACGAAGGCGACCAGCACCAGGGCAACACTCTCGTAGATCCTGTTCTTGGTCAGGAAATAGCCCATGGTGCCTGCGGTAAACACAAGGATGGCAATCGTCGCCATGATGAAGACGAGTATGCCCTGGGTCACCGTGACGTCGATCAGGAGAAGATCGGTGTTGAAGATGAAGACGAAGGGCAGAGCGACCGTCCGCAGAGAATAGAAGAATGCCGTGAACCCGGTCTTTATGGCATCGCCTCCTGACACCGCTGCCGCGGCAAAGGAGGCTAGACCTACGGGTGGCGTTACGTCCGCCATGATGCCGAAATAGAAGACGAACAGGTGCACGGCGATGAGCGGAACTATCAGTCCGGATTGCGCGCCGAGTTCGACCACGACCCCGGCCATCAGTGAAGACACCACGATGTAGTTGGCCGTTGTTGGCAGACCCATGCCAAGTATCAGCGACAGGACGCCGACGAAGACCAGCATCAGCACCAGATTGCCACCGGATACGAACTCGACAAGATCTGCCATCACCTGGCCGATGCCGGTCAGGGTGACCGTGCCGACGATGATGCCGGCTGTCGCAGTCGCAAGACCGATGCCGATCATGTTGCGGGCACCGTCGATCATGCCGTGGACGAGGTCGTTGACGCCCTCCTTGAAAGCTTCGACCGTCTCGTTCTCGCCCCGGAAGATCGCCTTGATCGGACGTTGGGTCAGAAGGATCGCGAAGAGCAGAGCCGTTGCCCAGAAGGCTGAAAGGCCCGGTGACTTCTGCTCGATCATCAGGAAGTAGACGAGCACGACGATCGGGAGCAGGTAGTAGAGACCAGCCTTGTAGATCTGCGAAATATCCGGAAGCGTGATCTCCTTGGCATTGGGGTCGTCCGGATGAAGGTCATCGACGCTGGCAGCCAGTTTCAACAGAGCGATATAGGCAAGGAAAACCAGTAGCGCGAGGATCCACGACGCGCCTTCCGGTACCAGGGCGACAATCCAGCCGACCGGGTATTGCACGCCATAGCAAAGAGCGGCAAAGGCCGCGAAAAACACGAACATGCCGATGATCGTGCGCAGGGTCGAAACGGTCTTGTGCCCGATGGTTGGCATGTTCCGCTTAACGGCTTCAAGGTGCACGATATAGACCAGCGCGATGTAGGAAATCACGGCCGGCAGAAAGGCGTGAGTGATCACGTCGACATAGGAAATGCCGACATATTCGACCATCAGAAAGGCGGCGGCGCCCATCACCGGCGGCATGATCTGGCCGTTCACGGATGATGCGACCTCGACCGATCCCGCTTGTTCAGAGGTAAAGCCGACACGCTTCATCAGCGGAATGGTGAATGTGCCCGTGGTAACGACGTTTGCGATGGATGAGCCGGAAATGAGGCCGGTGGCTGCAGAGCCGACAACGGCTGCCTTGGCCGGGCCACCCTTCAGGTGACCGAGCGCGCCGAAGGCCATCTTGATGAAGTAGTTGCCCGCGCCCGCCTTGTCCAGCAAGGCGCCAAAGAGCACGAACAGGAAGACGAACTTTGTGGAGACACCGAGCGCGATACCGAAGACACCCTCCGACGTGATCCACATGTGGCTCATCGCCTTTTGCAGCGAAGCGCCTTTCCAGCGGATGACTTCCGGGACCCATTCTGAGGAGCCGAAGAAGACGTAGAGCAGGAATACGGTTGCGACGATGGCCATGGCCGGGCCGAGTGCCCGGCGCGCGGCTTCAAACAGGACCACGATACCGGCAAGGGCGAACCACTTGTCTGTGTCGTCGGCCAGACCGCCGTTGGCAACGATCTTGTCGTAGAAGAAGAAGCCGTAAAGCGAAATGAAGGCGCCGAAAAACGCCAGGGCCCAGTCCTGGATCGGGACGCGGTGTCTCGGACTGCTCGACAGTGCGGGGTAGGCCATGAATGCCAGGAACATCGCAAACGCCAGATGCACCTGTCGGCTGTTGTTGATGATGTCCGACGGCAGGACGTAATAGACGATGGGGGAGGCGAGCAGAACCTGGAAGCAGGACCAGATCAGGGCCACGGTGGCGATCATCATCCCGACGGATCCGGCAGGGTTCCTGGACCCGGAATCGGAGGAGGCGACGAGTTCCTGAAGTTCTTCTTCGGATAGTCCCTGTCGTTGGTCCCGTCCGTTCGGCTGGTTCTGTTCAGACATGAAGTTCCCCCGGTCTTCCGGCTGAAGCGCAACGTCGGCGTTGCGCTCGGCTGGCACCCGACAGCCACGCAGCCCGTGGCATCTGTTAATTCATTCAAGAAATGCCTTGGCCAAAGTGTCGTTCAATGGGCCGCAGCAGAGAAACGGGCCCGGACATGGTCCGGACCCGAAATGTTGGCAAGGATTAGTTGATCCAGCCCTGTTCCTGGTAGTACTTCGCAGCACCCGGATGAAGCGGTGCGGACAGGCCGTCCTTCACCATTTCTTCCGGCTTCAGGTTGGCAAAGGCAGGATGCAGCTTCTTGAAGGCATCGAAGTTCTCGAACACTGACTTGACCAGCGTGTAGACGACTTCATCGTCCACCTTGGCGGACGTAATGAAGGTCGCGCCGACACCGAAGGTGGTGACGTCTTCGTCATTGCCGCGATACATGCCGCCCGGGATGGTTGCCTTGCGGTAGTAGCTGTTGTCTTCGATCAGCTTTCCGACAACCGGGCCGTCAACGTTCACGAGTTTGGAATCGCACGCCGTGGTCGCTTCCTGAATGGAACCGGACGGGTGGCCGACCGTGTAAACCATGGCATCGATCTGGTTGTCGCAGAGGGCGGCAGACTGTTCCGCAGCCTTCAGCTCGGTCGCCTGCGCGAAGTCATCCGTGGACCAGCCCATCGCTTCCATCAGAACTTCCATGGTGCCGCGCTGACCGGAACCCGGGTTGCCGATGTTGACCCGCTTGCCTTTCAGGTCCTCGAAGGACGTGACGCCGCTATCGGCGCGGGCAACGACGGTGAACGGCTCGGGGTGCACGGAGAAGACGGCTCGCAGGTCTTCGAACGGGCCTTTTTCCTCGAACTGCGAGGTGCCGTTGTAAGCGTGATACTGCCAATCGGACTGCGCAACACCAAACTCCAGTTCGCCTTCACGCACCGTGTTGATGTTGTAGACGGACCCGCCGGTGGATTCCACGGAGCAACGAATGCCATGGTCCTTGCGGCCCTTGTTGACGAGCCGGCAAATGGCTCCGCCGGTCGGATAGTAAACGCCAGTCACACCACCAGTGCCGATGGTGATGAATTGCTCTGCAGAGGCTGCGCCGGTGAATGCGATGCTGGTCGCCATGACGGCGCCCGCAAGGTTCAGTTTCATCATCATTTGACTTGGCTTCCCTTTGTTTGAATTCTTGTGTCCGGCATGGCGATCCACGCTAGACGTTTTCAAATTCGTCGAGCAGACGATTGTGTCTGTCGACCTCCTGGATCCGGGCTTCCGCCTCGGCTCCGGCCCGCGCAACCAGCATGCCTGTAATGGTTTCGATAAGCACAAGCGTGGCTGCGTAAGACGAGAAAAAGTGTGGACTTTCAGTGCGTTGTATGAAGTGGTAATTCGCGAATTGCAACCCTGGAAAGGCGTGGCTGTCGGTCAGGACGATCACCTGTGCACCATTTCCTGCCGCCACTTTTGCCGCGCGTACCGAACGGTGGGCATAAGGGTGCTTGGACAGGACGATGACCGTGTCGGCCGATGTAATGCCGGCAAGCGTGCTGCCCAGAGTGGCACCATTGCGCCCGGCAACGACCCACCTGTCATCGAACCACTTGGCCAGATAGGCGAAATAGTCGGTAAAACCTGCTGAGGCGAGGGCGCCTATCAGGATGATCTTGCGGGACTGGCTGAGCCGGTCGACGGCAGCATCCAGAACGGCCGGGTCAATGTCGTCCACCAGTGCCTTGATGTTGTCGATGCAAGCGGAGACCTGGCGTGGCAGCAGAGGCAGGTCGGCATCCGAGCGCAGCTTCCTGGCCTTGTCCTGAAACGTGTCCCGCCCACGGTGGCTCAACTCGTTCCGGGCCTGTTCGCGCAACGCTTCGTAATCAGAAAAACCCAGTGCCCTTGCAAGTCGGGTGTAGCTCGCCGGCGAAACACCACTGGCCGATGCGACCGACCTCAGGCTGCGGGTGGCGATTTCCACCTGGTTTTCCGCAATGTAATCCGCTGCCGTACGCAATGCATCGCTCAGGTCGGCATAATTGGCCGAAATTGCGGTGCGAAGATGGGGCGGCGAAATGGTTTCCATCCGGTTACTGTTCCATTTGTTTTTTACATTGTCAATTTGTGAAACAAATGTTTCGCGTTGAAAACGATCCCTCCCTTTCTACCGGAAATCCCTACGGTTTTGCCCGTCCCACCAGCACACTCAAGGCAGTAAAATGTCCCTGTCCAAGTGGTTTGGCGCGGTGATGACGGTTCTCGGAACCTGCTCAAAACGTCACTGATAAAAATACACGCATAAATTGATTTTTGAAATTTTAGTACACGTTAAGGTTTTGTTAATGATATAATCCATTGGGGGCATTGCGCTTTTCCTGTGACCATAAGGGGAGAGAGACATGACTGACTACACATCGAGAACTTTGGCCACATGTGCCCGGTCGGTGCTGTTGACACTTGCAATGGCAGCTCCGGCAATTGCCGGTGACTTCTTTGAAGTCGAGCCCGGGGTCGATCTCTATTACGAGGATCACGGATCGGGACTTCCGATCGTGTTTGTTCCCGGTTGGACCTTCACCACACAGGTTTTCGAACATCAGATCGAAGCCTTTGCGAAAGACCACCGGGTCATCAGCTTCGATCCTCGAAGCCACGGCCGCTCGACGCTGACACTGGAAGGCAATAACTACGTTACCCAGGGGGCTGACCTTGCAAAGTTGCTTGATCATCTCAAGGTCGAAAAGCCGGTGCTGGTGGGGTGGTCATTCGGTTGCCTGACCACTTGGGAATTCATCAAGACAAGGTCTGTGGATGCTGCGTCCGCCCATATGTGCATCGATCTTTCGCCGACACCGCTAACCGGCAACGACGGCGACTGGGCTGAGGGAAGTGTCGCGGAAATTGCGGAACTTTACAGCGGCATTCAGTCAGCTGAAGGCCAACGCAACGTCATCAACTGGTATGCCGACGAGGTCATGATCGAACAGGACTACACGCCGGAACTGTCCCGCTGGATTGTTGACCAGTCGACCAAGTCGCCACCTTTCGTGGCCGCGGCTTATCTGGCGGCCGGAAATTTCAGCAATTACCTGGAGACGGCCAAGGAGGTCGATGCGAAGCTGCCGTCGGCCTTCGTGATCGCCGATCACTGGTCCGACAGTGCCAAGGCCTACCTTGCCGTCCATACGCCCAACAGCTCGGTGCAGGCCTTTGGTGGCCATATGATGTTCTGGGAGTATCCGGACCGGTTCAACGGGGTGCTGGCCGGATTCATCGCACAGATCGAATAAGCTTCAGGCTGAACCTTTGAGTAAGTGGCGGGTGAGGCCTTGAAACTCTGCCTCACCCGCATCTGTTAGGTGACCCAAGTCGAAGGGCTTTAGGCAGCCTGCAACGTATAGACCGAGAACCATTTGTTCTCGTCGCTGTCGACGTCCGTGATCTGCCATCCGCCCTCGCGGGCGATGCCTTCGAACGCTTCCTCGCTGTATTTGTGCGAGTTTTCCGTGTGGATTGTCTCGCCCTTTGCGAATGCAACGGTTTCACCGGCGATGGAGACCTGCTGCTGAACCAGGCTTTCCAGATGCATCTCGATACGGCTTTCGACCTCGTTCCAGATGGCTTTGTGTGCGAAGGCGGCGAGGTCGAAATCGCCATCCAGTTCCCTGTTGATCCGCTGCAAAAGGTTCTGGTTGAAGGCTGCAGTGATCCCGGCTGGATCGTCATAGGCTTCCTGCAGGACTTTTGCATCCTTTGGCCGGTCCACCCCGATAACCAGGCTGGCCTCCGGCATGGCTGAGCGAATGTTCGACAGGAGTGCCGCTGCCTCGGTTTTCTCGAAGTTGCCGATCGTGGAACCGGGAAAGAAGATCAGCACTGGCAACTCGGGTAGCAACGGCAGTTGTCCGAAGGGCTGTGTGAAATCGGCAGCAACCGGGATTACCGCCAATGACGGGTATGCGCGGCGCACCCGTTCGGCAGCAGCTTTCAGATGATTGGCTGAAATGTCGATCGGCATGTATACGGACAGGTCCGGAAAGGCATTCAGCAACAGGTCTGTCTTGCGGCTGGACCCGCTGCCCAGTTCGACCATCGCTCCGCGTGCGCCCGGTAGACGGCGATATTTCCTGGCATTCTGGGCGAGGATCGAGATCTCCGTTCGGGTCGGGTAATAGGCATCCAGCTCGGTGATCGCTTCGAACAGATGTGACCCGACATCATCGTAGAGCCATTTGCTGCTGATCGCCTTCTGGTCCTTGAGGAGACCGGAGAGAATGTCGTCGCGAAACATATCCGACTGGTTCTCGTCCGTTTGGTTCTCGGGAGAAACATGCTTGGTCATCATTGATCTCCCGCCAGCCTCAGGCCGAGCATCTGCCAGCGTTGGTGTGGATAGAAGAAGGTGCGGTAGGACGACCGCAACTGTTCCTTAGGGGTCGCGCAGGACCCGCCGCGCAGCACCATCTGGTTGACCATGAACTTGCCATTGTATTCGCCAATGGCCCCCTCGGGTGGTCTGAAGCCCGGATAGGGGCTGAAAGCGCTGCTGGTCCATTGCCAGACATCACCCCAAAGGCCGGGCCTGCGGCCAACAGGCTGAAAGGCTCCGCTTTCCAGGAAATTGCCTTCGATCGGGGTCGGCTCTGCAGCGGCTTCCCACTCTGCTTCCGTCGGCAACCGGCGACCTGCCCAGCGGGCAAAGGCTTCCGCTTCGTAGTAACTGACGTGGACAACCGGTGCCGCAAGATCAATCGGTCTTGGACCCTGCAAGGTATAGGTCCACCATTGACCATCCTGCTGCCACCAGTAGAGGGGGCTATCCCAACCGTTTTTCTCTCGCACGGCCCAGCCTTCCATCAGCCAGAGCGTTTGGGTTGAGTAACCACCATCTTCCATGAAGGCGATCCACTCGCCGTTTGTTACGGGACGATCCGCAAGACGATAGGGCTCCAGCCAGACCTTGTGACGTGGCCCTTCGCAGTCATAAGCAAAGCCGGTCCCGTCGTGGCCGATTTCGAGAAGACCACCGTCGTAGGAAACCCATTCGGCGGTTTCAACCGCGCTGACCGGTGCCGGTTTTGGTTCGACATAGGCGGGCAGCAGCGGATTGAAGGAAAACGCATGGAGTAGATCGGTGACCAGCAGTTCCTGATGCTGCATCTCATGATGACAGCCGAGGGTAATCAGCTCTTCAAGCTTGTCCTGTTCGAGCGAAAAGGCGTTTCGGGCAACTCCTTCACGCAGGGCGTCTTCGACATGTGAGCGGTAGTCAAGCACGTCGGTAGCGCTGGGCCGCGAAAGCAGGCCCCGTCTCGACCGGGTATGTCTCGGGCCGGCTTGTACGTAGTACGAATTGAAGAGCACGGCGAAACGATCATCGCGTGGCTGATAGCCAGGCAGCGAAGGCTTCAGGATGAATTCTTCGAAGAACCAGGTGGTATGTGCCATGTGCCACTTGGGTGGGCTGGCATCCTCCATGGATTGCAACCCCATATCCTCCGGACTGAGGGGGGCGGCGAGAGCAAGTGTCTGTGCCCTGACCCGATCAAACAGGTCGGTAACGGCGGAAAGAGGCGCTTCATGCGTCCGCTCATCCAGCAATGTCATTTCAATCCCTCCACGCGGGAACCGGCTGCTGTGCCTCCAGCCGGACCTGTGTCTGCCACCAAGCGACTTCTAGGTAGGCAGCGAACGGGGCATTCCAATGTCGGAAATTGCACCGGTCCTGTGCACAAATGCGCGATCAAGGCACTTGGTTGCGTATTGTTGATAAAAAGAAACATTGTTGAGATTGATCTTCAATCGGTTGGATCGGGTGCGGAAAGTCACCAAGTCGTTGAGAGTGATGGAAATTTTGCGTTTTGCCTTCCCGCAGATCAGGTGTGACCGTCGAAACCCATCCTAAAAAACAGCTACTGACAGGGTGTGTCAGGAGTTGCTGCAACCAGAGTTCACATTGATGTGAGGGAAGCGAAAATCGCTTCGCGTCAGCTTGAAATGACCCTTCGCAGCAGTGCCGCACTACCTGTCTCGGGCGGCATCCGTGTTTTCCTGATGAACTTCACTTGACTTATTCGGACGGTCGTCCTAACTCGTCGATAGGTCATTTGTCCTAATGAGTGATGCGGAAATACGAAGGGAGATGGATATGGTTGCGGCAGGCGAGACACGGCGTCAGATCGTGGATGCGGCGGACAGCCTTTTCTATGCCCAAGGATTTACGCAGACGTCCTTCGCGGACATTGCTGCAGCGGTGAAAATCTCGCGCGGCAACTTCTATTATCATTTCAAGACCAAGGACGAGATCCTCGATGCGGTGATCGACAAGCGTTTGTCGGATCGAAAAGAGCTGCTCGCCAAATGGGACGAGACGGCGGATGAAGCACGGAAACGGATTGAGTGTTTTATCCGGATCGTCATCGTCAACCAGACGAAGATCATGGCTTACGGCTGTCCCGTCGGTACGCTGACGACGGAGCTGGCAAAGATCGATCATCCCTCACGGGGCAAGGCCAACGAGATCATGGCCCTGTTCGGCGACTGGCTTGAAACACAGTTTCGCGAAATCGGCTGCGGTGAGAATTCGCGGGACAATGCCATGCATGTCCTTGGCTGGAGCCAGGGTGTCGCGACACTCGCCCAGGCATTCAAGGACAAGGCCTATGTCGAGCGTGAAGTCTCGAAAATCCTGAGCTGGCTGGACGGCGTCATCGCCGGGACACAGCAGAACAAGATCCAGTAACTCGCCTTTGCCTTTCGTAAAAACCTACATGGAGAATGACATGTTTGTCGTGACACTCACCTTTGCTGACAAATCCCGGGCAGGCGAACTCATGGAAGGCCACAAGGCCTGGATCCAACGCGGGTTCGAGCAAGGATATTTCCTGATGGTCGGCAGCCTGCAGCCGAACCGCGGCGGCGGGATCCTTGCGCACGGCGCTAGCCTGGAAAAACTTGAAGGATTTGTTGCCGAAGACCCTTTCGTTGTTGAAGGTGTCGTGACGGCCGAAATTCTGGAAATAACACCTGCGCGGTTCGATGATCGCCTGGAGTTTTTGGCTGCCTGATCGCGGATCATGATGCAGTAAGATGTTCATGAGGGACAGGGCAGGTTGCCAGTGACGGGTTTTTGGTGGCACATCGATCTGGAATGACTATCGATGGAGATGGGACCGTGCTTTCAGACAGCGCGGATCCGGGAGGACGCCACATGCTCGAACTCAAGGGATCCATTCCCGCCCTTGTCACACCGTTCAGGGACGGAAGCGTTGACATCGAAGCGCTGGAACGTCTCGTTGAGTGGCACATTGCCCAGGGCAGCGACGGGCTGGTTGCCGTCGGGACAACGGGCGAAAGCCCGACGGTCTCCAAGATCGAGCATAAGGACGTCATCAAGCGGGTCGTCGATCTTGTGGCCGGCCGCATTCCGGTTGTTGCCGGCACTGGCTCCAACGCAACGGCGCAATCCCTCGACATGCTTCAGCACGCTGAAGCCGTTGGCGCAGATGCGGCGCTGGTCGTGACGCCCTATTACAACAAGCCCAACCAGGCAGGCCTGCTCAGCCACTACAAGGTTCTCCACGACAACAGCGCGATCCCGATTATCCTTTACAATATTCCGGGCCGGTGTGTGATCGACATATTGCCGGAAACCATGGCCGAGATGGCACGCTGGCCGCGGATTATCGGCGTGAAAGATGCCACCGGCAGCATGGAGCGGGTCAGCAAGCAAAGGGCACTTTGCGGCAAGGCTTTCATGCAGTTCAGTGCTGAGGACGCCGCCGCACTGGGTTTCAACGCCCATGGCGGGCAAGGGTGCATTTCAGTGACCGCCAACGTGGCTCCAGGCTTTTGTGCCGAGTTCCAGAGCGCATCACTTGCAGAAAACCTCGAACTTGCCCGGGAGTATCAGGACCGCCTTTTGCCGCTCCACTCCGCGATGTTCCTCGAGCCACCCGCAGCCTGCGCCAAATACGGCCTGTCCAGACTGGGGCTTTGCCGCGAAGATGTCCGCTTGCCGCTGACACCGGTGACCGAGGCAACCCGTCGCGAGATCGACAAAGCCATGGAAATCGCCGGTCTGCTCTAGAGCCTCTGCTCGTTCGCCGTACACTTTGTGGCTGCAAATCGCGTTCCGCGCGATTGGTTATCTGAAGCGCCCCGGCCCGGGGCGCTTCATTTTTTTGATCAAGCCGCGACGGGCTTACTGAACCCGCGGATAAAGCGTCTCGATTTCGCCGAGATCGCTATTGCCTTCAAGCCGGTCAAGTTCCGGCTTCCACGGGCAGGCGACAGCCGGTGCGTTCAGCATGGCAAGAGCCTTCCCGGCAGATGCAGGGATGACCTGTGTCAGCGCTTCCATCACGACGCGCAGGCAGTCCAGTGTCACGTAGATCACCGTCTGGCAACGCTCGCGGGTCTCCTCGTTCTTGATGAGATCCCAGGGAGCCTGCTCGGCGAAGTAGTTGTTCATCTCGTCGGCGACGGTGATGATCGACTGCATGCGAGCCGGGATTTCAGCAAGGTTGACCCATTCGCCCATGCCCTTGGTGGCTTCAAGCACGGACTTGCGGATCGCTTCGTCCTCGGCTGACAGCGGACCCGGTGCCGGCAGTTTGCCGTCAAAACGGGCCTTTGAGAACTTGGCCGCCCGCGACAGCAGGTTGCCGATCTTGTTACCCAGTTCCGTGTTGTAGGACTGGGTGATGAAGTCGACCGAAATCTGGCTGTCGCTGTCCGCACGCATGTGCCGGGCGAGGTACCAGCGCAAGGCGTCGACGCCCAGCTTCTCGATGACCTCGATCGGATCAACAACGTTGCCGATGGACTTCGACATCTTCACGCCGCCCGCACCAACCCAGTGACTGTGGACGGACAGCTTCTTCGGCAGCGGCAGACCGGCGGCCATCAGCATGATCGGCCAGTAGACCCCATGCGGCTTGAGAATATCCTTGCCGATCAGATGCTCGCATTCCGCCCACCAGCTCTCGTAGCCTTCTTCCGGCCAGTTGATGTTGGTGAGGTAGTTCGCCAGCGCATCGAACCAGACATAGGTTACGAACTCGGTGTCGAACGGCAGTTCGATACCCAGGGTCACACGGGCTTTCGGCCGGGAGATGCAGAGATCCTCCAGCGGCTCGGACAGCATCTGCTTCAGTTCGTTCTTGAACGCTTCGGGCTGAACGAAGTCCGGATTTTCGGCGATGTGCTGCAGAAGGCGCTCGCGGAACGGTTCCATCTTCAGGAAGTAGTTGGTTTCCTCCGTCTGCTCCACCTTCATTGTCGGGTGCAGCGGGCACTGGCCCTCTTCGGTCAGATCGGATTCCTTCTTGAACTCCTCGCAGCCCTTGCAGTAGGTGCCGGTGTAGTTCTTCTTGACGATCAGATCCTTGTCGAAGATCGACTGCTCCATTCCAGCGACGGCCGTCTTGTGGCCCTCGCGGCTGGTACGCACGAAATAGTCGTAAGCCACGTCCAGACGGTCGAAGACATCGCGGAATTCTGCACAGCGCATGTTGAGGTAGTCTTCAACCGACATTCCCTCTTTTTCCGCTGCTTCCTGGTTCTTCTGTCCGTGCTCGTCCACGCCGGTGGACAGCATCATGTCATACCCCAGCGCCTGTCGGTTGCGTTTCAGGATATCGGCCATCACGGAGGTGAAGGCGTGACCGATATGCGGAGAACCGTTGACGTAGTAGATCGGGGTGGTGATGTAGCTTTTCATCCAAACGCTTTCGAAATGTTTGGGCGGAAACAAGTCCGGTCCGGCCTGTTGCGGCGCATCTGCCGTTCCGCCTAAAGAGGTGCGAGCTATATTCCATACTCGCCCGCACAAGAAAAGCCCCGGCCTTTGAAAAGACCGGGGTTCTGCTTCGTTATATGGGGTGCGGCAAGGCCGATTGAAAGGTCAGCCGATCAGCCAGATGCCGCCCAGAACGAAGAGCGCCAGAAACGCTGTCTGCGTGACCAGCATCCAGATGGCCGGGCCGCCGACTTCCAGCAGTTTCGGGATCGAGGTTTTCATGCCCACTGCCGCAATTGCGGCCAGCAACGCCCAGCGGGAAACGTGTCCGGCCGCCTCCTTGGCAACGTCCGGAATAAGGCCGAAGGAATTGAGTGCGGCAAGCACCAGGAAGGCGACAACAAACGCCGGCATGATCGGAGGACGGGCGCTGCCCGGCTCCGAACTCTTGCGCAGGATGAGCGCCGCGACCAGAACGATGGGCGCCAGCATGGTGACACGGATCAGTTTCACCAGCGTCGAAAGGTCTCCGGTTTCCTCGGAGATCGAGAAGCCGGCCCCGACAACCTGGGCAACATCGTGGATCGTGCCGCCAAGGAAGACACCGGTCGCGTCCATGGAAAGGCCGAGGGAGGAGGTGAGGATCGGGTAGAAGATCATCGCCAGTGTGGACAGGACGGTCACGGTAATCACCGTAAAGGCGAGATCGCGTTCGGCATGTTCGCGTTTCGGCAGGATGGAGCCGATGGCCATGGCCGCGGAGGCTCCGCAAATGGCGACTGCGCCGCCGGTCAGAAACGAAAACAACCTGTCTCGTCCGAACAATCCGCCGATCAAGAGGGAAAAGCCGATTGTAACCAGGACGCCGAGGACCACCAGAAGCAGAAACGGCAGACCCAGCTGCTGCACCATTTCCACACTGATGCGGACGCCGAGCAGAGCAACGCCGACACGAAGCAGCGTGCGGGCTGCAAAGGCGATGCCTTCGCCCGTGCGCTGTTCCTCCGACAGGAAGTTCAGCGGCATGCCAAGCAGGATGGCCATCAACATGGCCGGTGCCCCGTAGTGCTCGTTGAGGAATTGCGCAGCAATGGCGACAAGCCCGGCAATCGCAATACCCGGGAACAGCCGGTTAGCCCGGTCTTTCAATGGAGCAACCATGAAACGTTCTTTGTCCTTGTTGATGTTTACCGGTCGACGAGAAGGCCGCTCGGGACAGTGGCAGGGATGCCGAAGGGCGGGGCCGTGACGGACTGCGTGCCGGTCAGGCTTTTCAGGAAAGCCTCCAGATCGGCAATCTCCGCATCCGAAAGGGGGAGAGGTTCAATATCCCTGAAACGGGCCTGACGCGCCATCTCACGAGCGTCATTCCAGACCACAAAATCGATCGCCTGCAGCCAGGGCGCTTGTGGAAGGGCTGCGGTGTCCGGTGTCCAGGCTTTCAGCATTCCATCGGGGTCGAGATGATGCCGGATGATCCCCTCCAGCGTGGGGTAGGCGCCATTGTGCCCGTAAGGGGCGGTCAGCTCGACATTGCGCAGCATCGGGGTCCGGAACCGGTAGGCATCTTCCAGGCGGTCGGTTTCTCCCATCACGCCGACATCGCGCACCATCGGATCGAAGCTGCGGGTGCGACCCGGACCGAAGGGGGGCAGGCCAAGGGCGTGAAACTTCTGATCGCTGAGCAGTTTGCCCGAATGACACGAGGAGCACCCGGCCTTGCCGTAGAAGAGATCGAGACCCCGCTTCTGGGCCGGATCCAGAGCGCTTTCGTCGCCGGTGAGATACGCGTCGAACGGGCTGTCGAAGCTCTGCCATTCAATTGCCTGGAAAGCTGCCAGCGCATTTGCGATTTCAACGATCGTGACCGCTTCAGGCGCGTCGATATGATCGAATGCCTCGACAAACAGGCGGCCATATTCCGGAATGATGCGGACGCGTTTGGCAAGGATCGGCCAGGCGTTGTCGATGCGATCGTAGATGGCCCCGGCGATCTCGTTTTCCTTCGGATTGCCCGCCATCTCGAACTGGGCCGTCACCGGAAAGACAGCCTGGGCGGCGAGCAGAGAATTGAAGCCCGTGGGCAGCCATTCTTCCGCCGGCGAATTGAAGCCATTCTCGAAGGTGTCGTTAATCGACAGGCGGCCGTCATGAAACAGGACGTGGAGCTCTTTTGCTCCCAAGTTCCAAAGACCTGGAGCGTTTCGCGGAATCCGTTTCTTAATGCGGCTGTCACCGGTTCCGGCAATCCGCATGAGCCCCAACCCTTCGCCACCTTCGCCGATGCCGAGCGACAACCGGTCCCCGGTGCCAAGGGTCGGGTGGTGGCATGTGGCGCAAGCAATATTCCTGTTGCCGGAGAGGATCTTGTCGTAAAAAAGCAACTGGCCGAGGGCTGCCTGCTTTCTGTCGAAGGCGATGAAATCGTCTTCCTTCAAGGGCGGTGGCAATTCGGAAGCAATCGCCGGTGCCGACAAGCCGAAGACCAGAGGGAGCAACCGCAACACATGAAAACCACGCTGACCGCCGCTCTTTTTGCTCTTGTGTTGTGCACGAGTTCTGCTCAGGCGGAAATCGAAGCCGCGCGCGACCTTATGGAGGCCAATCGCTACGAAGAGGCGATGAAGGAACTTTGGCCGGCGGCACGCTCCGGCAACGCGGATGCGGAAGAACTGATCGGTGTGAGGTACGCTATGGGGCTGGGTGTCGAGCGCGACGACCAGCGGGCATTCGAGTGGTATCTCAGAAGCGCGATGAAGGGGCATCCGGGTGCCCAGTCCGGTGTCGGCTGGTACTATGAGGTGGGCCGGGGCATGCCGGCTCCGGATCTCGTGCGGGCTTACATGTGGTACACGCTCTCCGCCATCGGGGGGGACCCCGACGCCGCGATCTCTCTGGAAGAGGTGGTCAAGAAGATGACCAAAGACGAGATTGAGAAGGCGCATATCCTAGTCGGTGATTACAAGGTCTGGATGTATCCGTTCAATTGAAAGCCGGCGGTTCGTTCCTGATCGGCGCAGAACTCGCGTGATCGAGTGCTGGGCGGACCGGACCATTGAGTTCTGGCTCTCCCGGGTCTCCTACGGCTTCACCATGGGACGTGTGCCGATCCCTGTCCAGTTTACGGCAGGCACGATTCCGGACCGGTGCATGTGCTCGGATGTGTCACGCCCTGCAGTGGCAAGGCGTGACACGGTGTTTCGTCAGTTCAGATCGGCAGAGCGATTGGCGTTGATGTCGGCTTCGGCCGCAGCCACGGCTTCTTCCAGGGCGCCGAAGATCTCGCCGCCGCGTCCGACATTGCCTTTGAACCAGTCATAGACCGGAGCGGCTGCTTCCTTGAAGGCTGCCTTTTCTTCCGGGGTCGGGACGTAGAGATCGCCGCCACCGGCCACGAAGTCCTCATAAGCCTTGATCGACTTGCGCTTCGGTGAGGCGAAGGTTGCCTGCTGCAGGGCGTAGAAACCATCCACCACGACGCGGCGAAGGTCTTCCGGCATCGACAGGAACTTCTCGTTGTTCATCCACCACAGCGCGCCCATGTAGGCATGCCCGTCGAGGGTGACATACTGAAGACCGGCATCGGGGAACTTCATGCCCATGATGTCGGTGATGCCGTTCTTGGAACCTTCGACAACGCCGGTCTGAAGCGAGGTGAACAGTTCCGGCCACGGGATCGGTGTCGGAGCAGCACCAAGTGCCTTGACTAGTTCCTGCGGCAGGTCGGCCACCACGGTGCGGATCTTCAGGCCCTTGAGGTCTTCCGGCTTGGCGACGCGATGCTTGGTGTTGGCGAAGTTGCGCCAGCCGCCGGTGTTGCCGATGGTCATCAGGCGGATGGTGTCACCGGAATCTTCCAGTGCCATCGTGCGCATGGTGCGGGTGAACTCGCCGGACAGGACATGCTCCGCAATCCGGTCGTCGCTCATCATGTAGGGCAGGTCGAGAACCTGGACATACGGGAAAATGCCCGCCGCGCCGCCGGAGGTGGAGATGTAGATGTCGATCGCACCGTCGGAAATGCCCTGAAGGCATTCAGCGCCGTTGGAGCAAAGCTGCGTACCGATGAACAGTTCGACCTCGATGGCACCGTTGGAAGCGGCCTCAACGAAGTTCTTGAAAACGACAAGACCGTCGTAGTCTTCGTCGTTTTCGTTGGAATTGGCGGTTGCGCGCAGCGTGTAGTCCGCGGCAAGCGCGCTCAGCGACGATCCGGCAAGCATCGCCGCGACGGTGAGCGTTTTCAGTGCAGTTTTGAGCATTAGGTTCCTCCCTTAGAAAGCTCAGGATCAGTTGGCAAATCCGGTCAGACGCGGGATCGTCATCGAAAGTGCCGGAATGTAGGTGATCAGGAAGATCACCGCGATTTCCACCGCCAGAAACGGCAGGATGGCTTTGGCAATGGTTTCAACCCGTTCTCTTGAAACCGAAGCCGCAACGAAGAGCACCAGTCCCATGGGTGGCGTTGCCAGCCCGATGGTCAGGTTGACGCTCATGATGATGGCGAAATGGATCGGATCGACGCCCAGGTTGACGAAGATCGGTCCGAGAATGGGGCCGAGAATGATGATGGCGGGGCCTGCATCCAGGAACATGCCGACAACGAAGAGCAGCAGGTTGATCAGGAACAGCAGGATCAGCGGGTTCTCCGACAGCGTGAGAACGAACTCCGCCATGATTTCGGGAGCGTGGCTGAGGCTGACGACGGTCTTGAAGGCCATCGCCGCACCGACCAGGAGAAGCACCACTGCAGAGGTTATGCCAGCCCTGTTCAGGACACCCGGGATCTCGGAGACCTTGATGGAGTGCAGAACGAAGAAGCCGATAACCAGCGCGTAGGCAACTGCGACCGCGGCCGCTTCCGTTGGCGTGAAGACCCCCAGCAGAATGCCGCCGAGAATGATGATCGGCGTCTGAAGCGGAGCAACTGCTTTCTTGCACACGACCCGAAAATCTTCAGAGACAGCACTTCTGAGCTTCCACAAGAGCACATGGGAAACCGCCAGGAAGACCGCGAACAGGATGAAGGAAGTCGTCGTTGAAAGGGAAGCGAACCCGGTCAGATTGATCACAAGGTCCGCGATCACCGTGAAGAGGGCAGCCAGGTTTGCCCTCAGCACGACAAAGGAGAACCAGTATTCCACCGGTGCCATGGTCTGGCCGGGGTTGACGATCCTCTGTGCTTTGGGAAGGTCGTACTTGTTGGCCATGACCTTGACCATCAGCATCAGGCCGATGCCGACCATGATGCCGGGTACGATACCGGCCAGGAACAGCGCAGCAACGCTCTCGCCCATTACATAGGCATAGATGATCATGATGCCCGACGGCGGAATGATCGGCCCGATGACGGAACTCGCCGCGGTGATTGCCGCGGCAAAGCGCCTTGTGTAACCCTGCTTCTCCATTGCCGGGATCAGCATGGATCCGAGTGCGGAGGTATCGGCAACAGCGGAACCGGATAGGCCTGCAAACAGCATCGACGACAGGATGTTCACATGAGCAAGGCCGCCGCGCAGATGTCCCATCAGGGCCTGGCTGAACTCGACCAGCCGCATAGTGATGCCACCCTTGTTCATCAGCTCGCCTGCGAGCATGAAAAACGGAATCGCCATCAGAGGAAAACTGTCCATGCCGTTGTAGACGTTGCGGTAAAGCAGCGTGATGTCTTTTTCCTGGCCGTTCAGCCAGAGCAACAGGCCAGGGGCCGCCAGAAGGCCGAAGAAGACAGGCAGTCCGATCAGCAGGAAGACGAGGAAAACGGGAAGGAACCAGATCAGCATCAGTCAGCTCCTGCCATGTCGGGATCGGGAATGACCGGCATGCGGTCGGCGCCACCGAAGCTGGCGATGATGTTGCGCAGGATCAGCTCGATGTTGACGAGCGTCAGCAGGAATACGCCGACGAGGATGGAAGCCATCATCCAGCTGCGCGGCACGCGGATCCATTCGCTGAAGGAAAGGTTGCCCGGAACATAAAGCGATGCGGTTGCGAAACGGCCTCCGAAACCGGTGACTTCCGAAAAGCCGATCTTGAGGGCAACGACGAGCACCACAAGTGAAATAAGCAGAAGGAGCAGGGATATGGCGCTTCCCAGCAGGCGAGGCAGGGAATGGGTGAACATGTCGATGGCAACGAAACCGCCTCTGCGGAACGCCGTTGGTGCCATAAGACCTGTCATCCAGAGCATGCAGAAACGGGCTGCTTCGTCCGGCCAGGGCAGGGCATTGTTGAAGACATAGCGGAACACGACCTGAACCAGGATCGCGATCACCATCAGGGCAACGGCAAAGATGCCGATGCCCCGGCCAATTCGCAACAGCAGCGAATTGACGAAGTCGAGCGGTGCAAGAACCGCCAGCAAAATGCCCATTCGGGCTCCTCCCTGGATCAACCGGCCTTCATGTGCGCGAACATGAGAACCGTGAAGCTGATCATGTTAAAAGTGGCGAAGCGGTCTTCTGCGTTCTCCTGAGACAGAAGGCTTCTCACTTTCCTCCAGAACGGGCCGGTCGCCGCCCCGTTTTCCGCCCTTATTTTGGAGCGATTTGTCCGAGTTTGCCTGCATAAAACGTCAGGGCCTCGCCTGAACGCATCTCGGCCTGCAACACCTGCCCAAGAACGATCAGGTGATCGCCGCCCTCATAGGCGGTGAAGCGCTTGCACTCGAAGCGGGCGAGACAGTTTTCGATCAGGGGCACGCCGTTGTCGTCGATCGTATAGGTGAGCTGATCGAAAGCATGGGCATTGCGCACGAAACCGTTGCAGACTTCAGCCTGTTCGTTGCTGAGCACGTGAATGGCGTAATGTTCGGCCGTTTCGAAATACCTGAACCTGCGCGATCCCTTGTCCGGCATCCACAGGACAAGTGCCGGTTCCAGGGAGACGGATGAGAAGCTGTTGGCTGTAATGCCGACGGGGCCATCGGCCGAGCCGGTGGTCACCACCGTAACACCGGTGGCAAATCGACCGAACGCATCCCGCAAGAGGCGGGTGTTATCGGCGTCCGGTTCGAAGGTCACGGTATGATTGGCATTCTGCATGGTCATCAGGGCACCTCTGTTCCAAGCGCCGCTTCGTAAAGACGGTACCAGGTTTCGCGATCCAGGCTGACTTTCAGCGCGTCGGAGATCTGGGCAATGCGCTCCAGATTGTTCGTGCCCATGACCGGCAAGAGTTGCGCCGGATGAGCCAGAAGGAAGGCGACCGCGACTGCGGACCGGTCTACACCGGCCTCTGCAGCGATTTCGTCCATCACGGTGCCAAGCTTGCCACTTTCGGAAATCAGCGAGCCGCCGCCGAGGGGAGACCATGCCATCAACCGGGTGCCGAGGCGCTGGTGGAACGCGAGGTCGCCATTGGTGAACGGCGCGATTTCCTTCAGTGATATCTCGATCTGGTTGGTCGCAAGCCGGTTCGACATCGCCGACTGCAGCAGCTCCCAGTCCCAGGGGCGGAAGTTGGAGACACCGACATTCCGCACCTTGCCGCTCTTGACCAGGTCATCGAGCGCGGCGCCGGT
Source organism: Labrenzia sp. PO1 (assembly GCF_012273635.1). Classification (NCBI taxonomy): domain Bacteria; kingdom Pseudomonadati; phylum Pseudomonadota; class Alphaproteobacteria; order Hyphomicrobiales; family Stappiaceae; genus Labrenzia; species Labrenzia sp. PO1. The sequence goes on along the minus strand of NZ_JAAXCR010000006.1, from coordinate 29,610 downwards.
CTCGTGATGGTCCATCAGCGGGTCCGGGCGATGGATCAGCAGCAGGTCGATGGTCTCGATGCCCATCTCCGTGAGGGAGAACTCGACCGACTTCTCGATGTGAGATCGGGACGTGTCGTAGTATTTCACCCTGGCATCCGAATACCGTCCCATCGGCGCGACAATGTCGCATTTGGTGACGATTTGCATCTGACCACGCAGGGCCGGATTGGCTTTCAGCGCCCCGCCAAGCACGGCCTCTGCGGCATAACCGCCGTAAATGTCAGCCTGATCGAAGGTTGTGATGCCCTGGTCGAGACAGGTCTGGATCTTGCGTTCCACGTAAGCGGGGGACGTGTCGCTGTCGTCGCCGATGCGCCACATGCCATAGATCAGCCGGGAGAAGTCCAGGGTTTCAGAAAGTTTCACGCGGTCCATTAGCGGCGCACTCCTTGGCCAAGCGGGGTTGCCGGCGTTTGAGCCGGTACACGACCATAGGCGTGCGGCAGGGAACATGTCTTCAGATTCGGCAGGACCCTGGACCCGAAATGCCTGGCTTCTTCCAGGTGCGGATAGCCTGAGAAGATGAAGGCACGAATGCCCATCTTCTGATAGGCCTCGATCTTGGACATCACCTGATCGGTTGACCCGACCAGCGCTGCCCCGCAACCGGACCGCGCCCGGCCGACACCCGTCCACAGGTTCGGTTCGATATAACCGAATTCATCGGCGATCTCGCGGTTCTTGGCCTGGTGGCTCACCCCCAGCGACTTGGCATCCAGTGCCCGTTCGCGAATGGCGGTTCCCTGGGTCTCGTCAAGTTTGGAGACGATATAGTCCGCGTATTCCTGCGCTTCCTTTTCCGTGTCGCGCACGATCATGTGCACGCGCAGGCCATAGTCGAGGGTGCGGTCGTATTTCTCGGCGACCGCGTTGACCGCCTTCATGCGGCCTTCCAGTTCCTCGATCTTTTCCGGCCACATCAGGTAGACGTCGCAATGCTGACCGCAAAGGTCCAGCGCATCCGGAGAATAACCTCCGAAATAGAGCAGGGGCCCACCGGTCTGGTAAGGCCGGGCGGGGTCCGTGGTCAGGCCCTTGAAGTTATAGACCTGGCCTTCGTAATTGATTTCGTCCTGCGTCCAGGCCTGCTTCAGGATCTCCACCACTTCCCGCGAACGCTGGTAGCGATAGCTGCTGTCGGCCTGCTCGCCCGGAAAGTCGGACGAGATGATGTTGACCGTCAACCGGCCCTCGAGCATGTGATCCAGCGTGGCAATGGTCCGCGCCAGCATGATCGGCTGCATCTCGCCGCAGCGAACCGCTGCCAGCAGGTTGATCTTGTCGGTGATCGGAGCGCAGCCGGCGACGAAGGACAGGGTGTCCTGGCCCACCTGGTAGGACGACGGGCACAGGATGTTGCGGAAGCCCTGCTGCTCGGCTGTTTTCACGATCGAAGAGCAATGCTCCCAGGAGGAACGCAGATGGCCTTCGGGTACGCCCAGAAACTGATAGTCGTCGGAACACAATGCGGCGAACCAGGATACCTCCGCTGCATCAAGATCCGGTGACGTGACTGGGACTACGGTCATGAAGTGCCTCCCTTGGACCATCTTGTCGAATAGCGAAACCCGCATGCGCCGACATGGGCGCGATTGTGGTTTCGCTATTTTCGTTTGTTTTCGAATGGCTTCATTCTGCCTTCGATTTCTTCTTGCATATCACCCGTTTTGATGTAAATCAATAGTGTATCAATTTTGAAAACGAGACCTTCGAACCGCCATGCCAACCGCCTCGCAAACCTCTACCGCGCTGCCGTTATACGTGCAGATAAGCGAGCTTTTGATCAGGGATATCGCGGCCGGGCGGCTGATCGACGGGGAGCGGCTGCCGCCTGAAAGGGACATGGCAGAGGAGCTTGGCATCTCCATTGGAACCCTTCGCAAGGCACTCGCCGACCTTACGCAAAAAGGCTTACTCGAGCGGATCCAGGGGTCGGGAAACTACATACGGCAGGGCGGCACGCATGAGAGCGTCTACGCCATGTTCCGTCTGGAACTCCTGACCGGAGGTGGTCTGCCACGCGCCGATATTCTGGACGTTCAGCGCCTGGACAAGCCGGACGATCTGCCGCTTTTCGGTACCAGCGCCGAAGGCACCCGTATCCGCCGGCTGAGGTTTCTCAACGATGTGATGATCGCGGTGGAGGAAATCTGGCTCGACGGCGACGCGGGATTCGTGCGGCGCGAGCTTCTGTCGGACTCGCTTTACCGCTTTTACCAGAAACACCTCGGGTTCTGGATCGTGCGTGCAGAAGACCGGGTGACCATCCGTGCGCTGCCGGACTGGACGCCGGAACTCTTTCAGAAGACGCCGGGCACTCTCACAGGCTTTGTCGAACGGTTCAGCTGGGCGGATCGCCCCAAGCCGGTCGAATATTCGCGAACCTGGTTCGACACGGACCGGGCGCATTACGTGCAGCGCTTGAAATAGGTGGACGAGAAATGCCACCGCGCATGGAGGACTGAATGCCTGCAAAGGTAAGATATGGTGTCATTGGCTGCGGGATGATGGGGCAGGAGCACCTGCGCAACATCGCACTCCTGCCGGACACCGAAGTAACGGTGATCTTCGAGCCGGACGCCGGAATGGCGGAAGCGGCCGCAAGATTTGCGCCTCTTGCGCGATTTGCCAATTCCGTTTCGGAACTGCTGGAAGTGGACGAACTGGACTGCATCCTGATTGCCAGTCCGAACCACTGCCATGTGCCGCAGATGGAAGAAATTCGCCGCAAGCGCCCGTTGCCGCTTCTCGTCGAAAAGCCTCTCTTCACCGATCCCAAGGATGTTGCCGAGCTGGAGGCTTTCAAGGCGTCCTATCCGGCGCCCGTGTGGGTGGCGATGGAGTACCGCTACATGCCGCCGATCGCGGCGTTGATCGAGCAGGCGGAAGCAGCCACTGGCGGCATCAAGATGCTGACCATCCGCGAACACCGTTTTCCCTTCCTCGACAAGGTCGGCGCATGGAACCGGTTCAACCGCTACTCCGGTGGTACATTCGTTGAAAAGTGTTGCCATTTCTTCGATCTCATGCGGCTGATCATGCAATGCGAACCAGTCCGCGTGATGGCGTCGGCCGGCCAGGATGCCAACCACAAGGACGAGGTCTACAATGGCGAGCAGCCAGACATACTCGACAATGGCTATGTGATCGTCGACTTCGAAAACGGTGCACGGGCCATGCTGGAACTTTGCATGTTTGCCGAAGGCTCCCGCTACCAGGAAGAAGTGTCGGCCGTTGGCCCGGAAGGCAAGATCGAAGCCTTCGTGCCGGGTCCCGGACGCTTCTGGCCAGAACACCTCGGCGAGCCGCCGGTGCCTCAGCTTGTCGTGTCGCCCAGGTACCCGAAGGGGCCACGTCAGATCGATATTCCGGTTGACCCGATGATCCTCGATGCAGGCGACCACAACGGCTCGACATTCTATCAGCACGAAGGCTTCGTGGCTGTCGTACGCGGTGAAAAGCCGTCACCTGAAGTAACGCTTGAAGACGGATGGCGGGCCGTGGAAATGGGGCTGGCGGCACAGCAGTCTGCCCGTACGGGTCAGGCCGTGACGCTACGATCTCAGGCGCTTTCCTCCGTCGCCTGCTGACAAGACGATTTTCCTCTGGAAACCTGGCCGGTACGACATTTGTCGTGCCGGCTTTTTCTTGCCAGTCCGGCAGACGAGAAAGGGCTACCAGCGTTCCTTCGGCAACAGGGACTGCACGTTGTTGGAACTGAAGCCATCCCGTCCGCGCCGCAGGTTGATGGCGCGGATCGGTACCTGGTATTCTCGGCCCGTGTCCGACTTCTTGCACTGCTGTTTCCGGTAGGCGAAATTGTCCGGCACGTTCCTGTGGTTTTGAACAAGGACGCAGAAGACGTCGTAGCGGCCGTTCACGGCCACGTCCCGCCGCGCGCCCTGGGCGACGATTACCTGCATGTGGCGGGTGAAGGCCTTGTCGAAAAGCATAAAGTTGCAGTAGGGCTCGCTGCCGTTGGGTGTGCGCGTGCTCTGGCAATAAAATATCTCTGCCCAGGCTTTCTGCGGAGCCGCGAACGGGAAAGAGCCGATCGAGACCAAGCCCGCCAATACGGCTGCCAGAGCGTAACGCTTCACCATTCCCTTAAACTCCTGGTCGAAATGCAGTTTTTTTCAACGTGATCTTGCGGATAGAATATCACTCCACGTAAGATTTACCCGTGACGCTCCTCACAGGGAATAGGCGTGACGACGAAATTTAGCTTGCCTCGGGAACGCACAGGTTCCCGTCACGTGCACAGACACATGCACCGACATCGACAGGGTTGGTTGAACCGGCCCCCGGGAGGTCCCAATGCGTAAGTCTCTTTCCGTTCTTTTGTCTTCCACTTTGATTTTGCAAACGGTTTTCGTAAACGGCGTGCTTGCCGCGCCGGCCCTGACGACCGCCAACGTGAATTTCCGACAAGGCCCGGGAACGAACTTCGGCTCACTGGGAACGGTGCCGTCCGGTACGCAGGTCGAAATGGAGAACTGCGATGACAGCGGGGCCTGGTGTTCAATCAGCTACAACGGCCAGAACGGGTTTGTCAGCGGACAGTATCTTCAGCTTAGCGAGCCGGAACAGACGACCGGCTGGCCGCGGTCTTTCCAGACCGACGCCGGGGCGACGCTGGTGCTCTACCAGCCGCAATTCACCGAGTGGGACAACTTCAAGACCCTGAAGGCGATGGTGGCAGCGGAATACATCAAGGACAAGGATGCCAAGCCTGTCTTTGGTGTGATCGGTGTCAGCGGCGCGACCGTGGCCGACACCGACAAGAGCGAAGTTGACATCAACCAGATCCAGGTAACGGAACTGAACTTTTCGGCTTTGGACCGGGAATCCCTCACTGACCTGTCGCTTCAGGTCGGCAAGATCATGCCGACCGGTACGATCACCGTGAAAGAGGATCGGATTACCGCAGGCCTTGCCGAATACCAGCGCATGGAGGATGTCCAGGGCCTGAGTTCGGAAGCACCGCCTATCTATGTCTCTACCGAGCCATCCATTCTCGTGCAGACCGAAGGCACGCCGATCTTTGCGCCAGTCAAGGGTGATCAGGGGCTCAGCTTCGTGGTCAACAGCAACTGGGACATTCTGAAAATCGACGAGAGCGGCGAACTCTATCTGCGCGATGAAAAATCCTGGATGAAAACCAAGGACGTCTCGGCAGGGTGGGAAGCGGTCGACAAGCTGCCGGATCTGATCGGGTCTCTTCCGGATGACGACAACTGGAAGGAAACCCGGGAAGCGATCCCGGGGGAACCGTTCGCGGACAATACTCCGCCGAAGGTGATCTATTCAGACACACCGGCCGAAATGATCGTCTTTGACGGCGAACCGGCTCTGGAACCGGTGGATGGCACCGATCTGGAATGGGCGTCCAACACCGAAAGCGACGTGTTCTTCCTGAAATCCACGTCCACCTGGTACATTCTGGTATCCGGCCGCTGGTTCAAGTCCACTTCGCTCGACGGGCCGTGGACTTTCACCACTCCGGACATGCCCTCCGATTTTCAGAACCTGCCGGAAGACGCGCCTTACTATTCGGTCCGTTCGTCCATTCCAGGCACTTCTGAAGCCTCGCAGGCACGGCTGAAAGCCAGCATTCCGACAACTGCTCGCGTTGAGGTCGGTTCCGTCAGTGCGGATGTCTCCTATGCCGGCGATCCGGAATTCGAGAAGATCGACGGCACGTCGATGTCCTACGCGGTCAATACCAGCGACCAGGTGATCCAGGTCGGTGCGAAATACTACGTGCTGCAGGACGGTGTCTGGTTTGTCGGAGACAGCCCGGAAGGACCATTTACGGTTGCCACGGCGGTTCCTGACGAGATCTACACCATTCCGCCGTCTTCCCCGGTCTACAACACCACCTATGTGCGCATCTACGACAGCGAACCGGGAGCTGTCTGGTACGGCTACACGATGGGCTATCTGGCTGGGTTCCTGTCCTGGGGCGTCTTCGTTTACGGCACAGGCTATTATTATCGGCCCTGGTACCGTCCGGGGCTGCGCCCGATCTACTTCCCGCGTCCTGTGAGCTACGGGATCGGTGCCTTCTACAATCCGGTCCGTGGCACTTTCGGACGCTATGGCTATGCCTACGGTCCGCTGCGTGGCATCGCCGGCGGCGGCATCTATAATCCGCGTACGGGCGGCTACATTCGCGGTGCCGCCATCAGCGGCCCGCGCGGCAGTGCAGGCTTCATCAGCGCCTATAATCCGCGCACCGGCAATCGTGTCGTGGTTGGCGGAGCCCGGGGCATTTACGGCTCCTGGGGCGGAAAGGTCGTAAGCGGGCCGGAATGGTCACGCACGCGCGATATCCAGGCTGGCGCCGTGCAGCGCTGGAAGCAGGACGGCAATCTGGGCCGTGTAGCGAACCTTGATCGTCGTGGTGACGTCTTTGCCGGCCGGGATGGTAGCGTCTATCGCCGCGATGGTGAGAAATGGCAGAAATTCGAGGGTGGTCGTTGGGGCGAAGTCGCTGCGCCCTCCCGCGAGGCAATCCAGGACCGCGTGGGTGACATTGGTGCCGGACTGGCCGGGGGAGCGATCGGCGCCGGAGCAGGCGCAGCCCTTGCCAACCGCCCCCTTGGCGACAAGATCCAGAACCGGCCGAACGTTCAACGCCCGACCAACCTGCCTGCAGGCCAGCGCCCGAATATCGAGCGTCCCAACGTCCAACGCCCGAATGTTCAAAAGCCGAATGTGGAGCGCCCAAACGTCCAACGCCCGGCGCAGAGGCCCAATGTTCAGCGCCCCAATGTGCAACGACCGAATATCCAGAAGCCGAATGTGCAGCGACCGGCGACCCGCCCTGCCACACGTCCGGCGGCACGACCCCAGGCGCCTGCACACCTGAGCAGGGACAACCGGGCGAGAACGGCAGGCAACCGTCAGGTCAATCGGCAGCGCAACGTTCAGCGCTCACGTCCGCAGGCACGCCCGCAACGTCATGGCGGCGGTGGCGGTGCGCGCAGGGGAGGCGGCGGACGCCGCCGCTGAGAAAAGCTAGATTGGAAGGTCGCGGGCATCCGCGATCGATTCCATGGTCATGTACGACGTGACCGTATCCAGATCGACTTTCTCGATCAGGCGCTGATAGACGCGGTCGAAGGCATTCATGTCTTCGGCCACCACTTTCAGCATGTAGTCGTAGTCTCCGGCAATCCGGTAGAAATCGATCACGTTCGGAATGGCCACCACTTCGCCCCTGAACCTTTCCAGCCACTCCTTGGAATGGTGCCGGGTCCGGATCATCACGAAGACCGTGAGATTCAACCCCAGCTGCGCCGGGTCCAGCCGGATCGTATGTCCTTCAATCAATCCACTGTCGTACAGCGTTTTCAACCGGCGCCAGCAGGCGTTCTGGGAAAGACCGACCTTGTCGGCAAGGTCTCTTTGCGAAAGACGTGCGTCGCGTTGCAGGGCGCGCAGCAGCGCGCGATCAATATGATCGAATTTTTTCTCCATCATCGATCAAATGACACGATCTGGAGCCTAAAACAATCGAATGAGGTGAAGATTTCCCCGTGAAAGGGGTCGTATGATCCGAAAAAGACGTTTCGGAGCACAAGATGACCCAAAAAACAGGCACGGCACTCGATCATTTCATCGAGGAACTGAAATCTCCGGACCTGATTTCCCGCCTGCGCGCGGGATTGATCGGCGAGGGGGCAACCATTTCAGGTCCGTTCGGCGAGCGCGAGCTGATCTATGCCGACTACGTCGCCTCCGGGCGGGCTCTGCGTCAGGTCGAGGAATTCGTTCTGGAAGAAGTCCTGCCGGTCTACGCGAACAGCCACACCGAGGCTTCCTACTGCGGCAGCGCAATGACACGAATGCGCGAGGCCGCGCGATCTGAAATCGCCCGCATTTGCGGGGCTGACCAGGGCTACGCGACGGTCTTTTGCGGCTCGGGGGCAACCGCAGGCCTTAACCGGCTTGTACATCTTCTTGGTGTTTCGGCCGCCGCAGAGCGGGGCGAACAGCCACTTGTTGTGATCGGTCCCTATGAACATCACTCAGACATTCTGCCCTGGCGCGAGAGCGGAGCGGAGGTGATCGAGATAGACGAAGCGGAGACTGGTGGTCCTGATCTTGCGGAGCTGGAGGTTGTTTTGCGCAAGGCGGGGGCGGGCCGGCTGATTGTTGGAGCATTCTCGCTGATGTCCAACGTAACCGGCATCGTTACCGACGACGTTGCGGTCACACGCATTCTGAAGCGATACGGCGCGCTCAGCGTTTGGGATTGCGCGGGTTCCGGCCCTTACCTCCCGGTAGATATGAAAGCCGGCACGGATGCCCAGAAAGATGCGGTTGTTGTCTCGCCGCACAAGTTCATCGGTGGGCCAGCCGCGTCAGGCGTCATGATCGTGCGTAAGGAAGCTGTCAGCAAGGCGACACCGGTCTTTCCGGGCGGAGGAACTGTACGCTTCGTCTCGCCCTGGGCTCACGATTATTCAGACAATCTTTCAGCCCGCGAGGAAGCCGGGACGCCGAACGTGATCGGCGATATCCGGGCGGCGCTCGCTTTTCTGGTCAAGGAAGCCATTGGGCAGCGGCTCATGGACGAGCGGAACGCCGCCTGGCGCGCCAAGGCGCTGGCGGTCTGGCGTGACAATCCGGCGATCGAGATCCTCGGAAACGACAAGGCCCGTCACGTGCTACCCGTGTTCTCGTTCCGTGTGAAGGATCTGGAACGCGGAGGCTATGTGCACCAGCAGCTCGTCACCCGCATGCTGTCGGACATCTATGGCATCCAGGCCCGTGGTGGCTGCGCCTGTGCCGGGCCCTATGCCCATCGGTTGCTGGATATCGGTCCGGAACAGTCCGAAGCGTTGAGGGCCGGTATTCTTTCCGGTGAAGAACTGAAGAAACCCGGCTGGACACGGCTCAATTTTTCAGTGCTCATGACAGTAGACAAGGCGGACAGGATCATTGCCGCCGTCGAAGATCTGGCGCTGCATCCTTATCCGGCCGCGGATTACTACGCGTGCGATGAAACCACGGCCCGGTTCAAGGCCATGCAAGACGCTGCTTGAAGGACACCAAGTCGACATGTGCCGCTGGGCTGCCTGGAGCGGAGCTCCCAAATACCTGGAAGAAGTCATTTGCGATCCGGCGCATTCGCTGATCGACCAGAGCCGCAACGCGCTGTCCTGCAAGACATCGGTCAATGCCGACGGGTTCGGCGTTGCCTGGTACGGCGACCGGGACACTCCTTGTGTCTACAAGGACGTCCGGCCCGCCTGGTCGGATCCAAACCTGTTGCAGATCTCCAAGCACATCCGGTCTCGCCACTTCCTGGCACATGTGCGCGCCTCAACCGGAACGGCGACCACGCGGGACAACTGCCATCCTTTCACGTTCCAGCGCTGGACCTTCATGCATAACGGTCAGGTCGGCGGCTACGACAAGGTGAAGCGTCGCCTCGACAACATGATCCCGGACGACCTTTACCGCGACCGCATCGGCGGCACCGACAGCGAAAGCCTGTTTCTGGTCGCGCTCGCCTATGGACTCAATCTGCACCCGCGCGCGGCGATGGCGAGAGCTGTGTTCGAAGCAGAAGCCCTGTCCAAATACGCCGGAACGACGCCTCACATGCGGTTTGCTGCCGGCTGGTCGGATGGTGAAACGCTCTATGCCGCCCGCTATGCTTCGGACAACCTAGCGCCGACGCTCTATTACCGGGTGTACGACGACGGTGTGATGGTGGTGTCAGAACCGCTGGATGAAGCCCGCGGATGCTGGATGGAAGTGCCTCAGGGCCAGATGATCGAGGTCTGGGACGGCAAGGTGAACCAGGTTGCCTTCCTGAGTGATGAACAGCTCGCTGACGCCTGATTTTCCGGACTGACCTGCCAGGACTGACCTGCCAGAGCTGAATTGTCAGATGAGGCTGGACGGCAGCCTCAGTAGCAGAAATCGCCAACGGCTTGACCTCAGACCGGCGTTTCGATCCAGTGCCAGGCGATATCGATTTCATCCCGGTCGAAGTGCTTTTCCTGAATTCCGACCATCCGTGCAAACGTGGCGTCGATCGCAACGAGGGCGGCAAGCAGCTTGCTGTCCGTAACGATGGCGATCTTGTTGAGATGCTGCATGTTGGCAAGCACCCACCGGATGTCCGCCTTGGCGGCCTCGAAAGAAACGCCGACATGATCGCCAAGAACGACCAGAACGCTGATCTTGCCCTGATCTTCAATCATCTCCTCGGCCTTGGCGATCAGGTTCTTTTCCTGATCAATATCGATTTTTCCGGAAATCTCGACACCGAGAACGGCACCCTGGCTGCGGGGCAGAATGGTGTACATGCTGGTTCCTCCGGCAGTGACTGGACGGCACAACCAGAAGGGTAAACCCAAACACGAAAAATAAGAACCTGCCTGACCTTTTTTGCTGACCGCCCGGCAAGGCGCCAGGCACCCTTGAGCGGCAAAGTCTCTGGTGCAATCAGGCGATTTCCCGTCCTGCGCCCGTCATCATGGTGCGGGTAAGCTCGTCGACTTCGTCACGCAACTGGCGCGTGAGAGCACTGCAATCGGTGCGATCACGGCCGTAACCCAGGTTGAACTCATAAAATGAAGGCGCTTGCCTTGGCATCAGAACGTGCTGAAGCATGGTCTCCAGCTTGTCGAACGCCTTGGCAAGTCGGGCTTCGACGGTTCGTGCCGCTGCATACTCATCCCAGAGGGAGGTTAGCTCCCCAGCCACGTCACCCGGCAGCGGTTCACACAAGGTCAGGAAGTCCCGCCTCTCGCGTTCCTGCCGGTCGTCACCCGGCGTCTGGAGTGGAGCGGGGACATCTCCGGAGATGGCTTCGCCCAGGTCATGCACAAGCGTCAGCTTCAGGAGTTTGAGCAAGTCGACTTCTTTCAGCTCTGGTTCGAACAACAGAACCATCAAGGCCAGTCGCCAGCTATGTTCGGCAGTGCTCTCCGGCCTGCCGCCGGTTGTCGTTCCCGAGCGAAGCGTGTCCTTCAGCTGCTCTGCAGCCTGAAGGAAGTCCAGCAGGCCCGTCAGTCTGGTATGGGAAATTTCAGGAAGATCGAGGGAAGGGGGCGTCTTTGTCATGGTGGCCAGATTATTGCGGGCCACCGCGCCAGGCGAGTTACCGCATAATTTATGCGGCATCCTGTTCTTCACGGACCAGCCGCGCAAACCGTCCGTCTGACAGCGGCAGGCGCGAAATCCGGATGGTGCTCTCAGGGATGGTCATTTCCGGGAAATCAACGTGTTCCGTTCGGTAGACAATGTCAGGAGCATCCGGCTCGAACCAGCCATAGTCGGTCAGTCTGTGCTCCGTTGCCCGGATGCCTGCGGACGCAAAACGCCACAGGGGCCGGTTCAGAAACTCGTTCACCGGTGCGCGCCATTCGCAGGCACGCGGTACGGACATGGCCAGCAGCCTGTGTGTGAGGTCGCAGACCAGATGCACGGGAACTGCGGACCGGGAGACAAGATCAAGCAGGGCCTTGTCGGCGGCGCTCTCCGGACGTGCCCTCAGCAGACAGGTGATCTTCGCCCTGTCGCTGTCGTCCGGCTGCGACATGCCACTCTCCCAGCGCGATATCCTCGTCTGCGAGACGCCGAGTTCATGCGCCAGAGCTTCCTGCTTGACCCGGTTCAGTACGCGCCAGCGCCGCAGCGACGGTCCAAGACTGCTTTCTAGAACGGCGGTTTCTGTTTGCATGGTGCAAGTGTAACGCGTCCCGGGAATTTTGTGCAGCGGGAAAAGAAGGCACGGCTCACCTGAGCAGGTGTCCGCGCCACCAGCGGGATCAGCGGTACTTCTCGATGAATGCGTCGATCGACAACTTGCGAAAATCGGGCAGCCGCTGCTTCAGCTCTTCTTGGGACCAGTCCCACCAGGAGATATCGATCAGCGCCTGTTCCTGCTGTTCGGTAAAACGCCGTTTGATTTCCCTGGCGGCCACACCGCCAACAACGGTGTAGGGGGCGACATCCTTGGAAACGACTGCCCCGGCTGCAACAATAGCTCCGGTGCCGATCGAGACGCCGGCAAGCACCGTGACATTGTGGCCGATCCACACATCATGGCCAATGGTGACCCAGTCGTCCTTGCGCCACTGGAAGAAATCCGCGTCGTCTTCGCCAAGGTCATAGGCAGCAGCGCGGTAGGTGAAGTGGTGCTGTGAGGCGCGCCAGGTTGCGTGGTTTCCCGGATTGATGCGGACGCGACGGGCGATGGAACAGAACTTGCCGATAGTCGACCAGACGACATCGCCTTCCTGCACGATATAGGAATAGTCCCCCATGCTGCTTTCGCGCATTTCCGTGCGTGCGCCAACCTCGGTCCAGATGCCGAGATCACAATTCAGCACCCTGGCCTCCGGGTGAATGTTCGGGGCTTCGGTCAGGGAAGGCTTCTGGGTCGGGGCGGACATGGATGCTCCATATAGCGTTGGAAGGAGTGCGGAAACGGTTTGTAGCCGTGTTGCTGGCACCGGTCGTGACGCTTTGATGACACTGGCGTGACTCCCGTCACTTTTTTTGCATGCATCCACAGCGGTGAAAGCGGCATTTGGCGGGTAGAAGCCTTGTATTTGAGCACTGATTTCCGAGTAAATTTTAGCCAGGAATGTGTGACGCCAAGGGGGCTCGGAAAGCGCTGAGAGCGCTGCGGAATTCCCGCCGGAGATGGTTGTTCTGCCGATGCTTCAGGCAGGGATGTCATTGATTTGTCATAAAATTTTGAGCTCCCCGACAAAGGAATGTCATTTTTCTGTAATGGTCCGGTGGCTCTTGTCGCGCAGCACGACGAACACAACGGACAGGGCTGGCGCGTGATTCAATTTCAGGAAGTCACCAAGACCTTCGGGTCTCGGACCGCGGTCAACAAAGTAAGTTTTAATATCGAAAAACCGCAGATGGTCGGGATCATCGGTCGCTCCGGTGCCGGCAAGTCAACCTTGCTGCGCATGATCAACCGGCTGACCCCCGCCAGCGCCGGACAGATCCTGTTCGATGGCCGGGACATTCTCAGCCTGAAAGGCGGCATGATGCGCCGCTGGCAGCGCGACTGCGCCATGGTGTTCCAGCAGTTCAACCTGGTGCCGCGCCTGGATGTTGTCACCAACGTCATGTTGGGGCGCCTCAACGGTCACGGCACCTTGAAGAGCCTCTTCAACATCTTCAGCCAGGAAGACGTCAATTCCGCGCTTGGTGCGCTCGACAGACTGGGCATTGCCCAGGAAGCCACCAAGCGGGCCGAGGAGTTGTCCGGTGGTCAGCAGCAGCGTGTTGCGATTGCCCGCGTTCTTATGCAGGACCCGCACATGATCCTGGCGGACGAGCCGATTGCTTCGCTCGATCCGATGAATGCCAAGATCGTCATGGATGCGCTGCGTGAGATTCACGAGCGCGACAACAAGATCGTCATCTGCAACCTGCACACGCTCGACACTGCCCGGACCTATTGCGACCGGGTGATTGGCATGCGCGACGGTTTCCTCGTGTTCGACGGGGCGCCGGAAGCGCTGACCACGGCTGTCGCACGCGAAATCTACGGTGCTGATGAGAGCTTTAACGAGGCGGCGACATCCACCGCCATCGATGCCGGCCAGTCCGGTTCCAGAGAATCCGCCGGTGCGATGACCCCGGCGGCAGCAGCGGTCTGATCCGGCTGCGCACCCGCTTAACGTCATCAAAATTGAGAACTCTCGGGGAGTGTCCCAAATGAAACTCGTTGCTAAAGTTGCTGCGCTTGCTGCTGTCAGCATGATCGCTCTGAACGCTTCTGTTGCCGGTGCAGCGGAAATCACGGAATTCCGTATCGGCCTGCTCGGCGGCGAAAATGCTTCCGACCGTCTGCGTGCCAACGAATGCCTGCGCGAAAAGACCGAGGAACTGCTCGGCGTTCCGACAAAGCTGTTTGCTCCGGCAGACTACAACGGCGTTATCGAAGGCCTGCTCGGCGGTAACCTCGACATGGCCTGGCTCGGTGCTTCCGGCTACGCAAAAGTCTTCCTGACCGACCCGGAAGCCGTTGAGCCGGTTCTGGTCAAGGTCAACAACGACGGCAGCTATGGCTACTACTCCATCGGTTTTGCCCGCGTCGACAGCGAGATCAACTCCCTGGAAGACATGAAGGGCAAGACCTTCGGCTTTGGTGACCCGAACTCCACGTCCGGTTACCTGATCCCGTCCATCGAAATCCCGAAACTCGGCTACTCCATGAAGCCGGGTGAGTATTTCTCCGACGTCGTCTTCACCGGTGGTCACGAGCAGACCATCGTTGCCGTATTCAACGGCGACATTGCCGGCGGCGTGACCTGGGCTGACGGTCTTGGCGAATGGGAAGACGGCTACAATTCCGGCGCTCTGCGCAAGGCAACCGATGCGGGTCTGGTCGACATGACCGAGATCAAGGAAATCTGGCGTTCGCCGGTGATCCCGGAAGGCCCGGTTGTCCTGTCCAAGAAGCTGCCGGACGACATCAAGGCAAAGATGACCGAGCTGATGGCCAACCTCGTCAAGGAAGACAAGGAATGTGGTTACGGCGTGATGGCCGGTGAAGCACGCGGCTTCGAACCGATCACCCATGCGGCTTACGAATCCATCGTCGCTGCCCGCAAGGCAAAGAGCGAGTAATCGGAATTTCCGATCTCCGCGCGGGCCGGTCTCCGGCCCGCGTTTTCTCAAGTATCGGCCAGCGGAATCGACTTTCCGCCAGAAGTGGCTCCACAGGGCCAGGATCGCCAGGTTTCGAAGGGTTGATCCAGCTAAGCCACCCCGCTTCGGATGAAGTGAGCATCAAGTAAAGGTCCCAAACAATGGCTGTTGCCGCACTCGAGCAGGAAATCCTGTCCATGCGCAAACGCCGCCAGCTCTATTCGTTGATAGGGTTGCTGCTGGTCGTAGCGGTTCTGGTCTCCGGTTATTCGAAATCCAATTCGATGAATTCCGGCGGATTTATTCAGGGTCTTTCCAAGTTCTTCGACTATCCGGGCGAGATCGTCGTTGAAGCCTTTGAAGCCGGCCCGGCCTTTTTCTCGCTGATGCTGCAGTTCGTTCCGGCCATGCTGGAAACCTTGAACATTGCCGCAGTTGCGACCCTTCTGGGCGGCGCGATGGCGGTGGTGCTGGCGATGGCCTCCACACGCAATGTCGACAGCTGGGGACCGTTGATCCCGGTAGTCCGCCGCATCATGGACATCACACGTGCCTTTCCCGAACTGATCATTGCGCTGTTCCTGATCTTCGTACTCGGCTCCAGCCCTGTACCAGCCATGATCGCTGTTGCGTTTCATACCGCAGGTGCGCTCGGCAAACTCTTTTCCGAAGTGAACGAGAACATCGACCGCAAGCCCATCGAGGGCCTGTCGGCCTGTGGGGCCAGCTGGCTGCAACGCATCCGGTTTGCGGTGCTGCCCCAGGTGGCGCCGAACTATCTCAGCTATTTCCTGCTGCGCCTTGAAATCAATGTGCGTGCTTCTGCCATTCTCGGCTTCGTTGGCGCTGGCGGCATCGGCCAGGAACTTCGCCGCACGATCGGCTGGGGCAAGGGTGCAGGCGATGAAACCGCCGCTATCTTCGTCCTTCTGTTCATAACCATCATGGCCATCGACCAACTGTCGTCCTATCTGCGCGGCAAGCTGGTCGGGTCCGGCCGGGCGCATTGAGGGGAAATCTCATGACCGTCGATACGCTCGAAACACCCGTCACCCAGGCACTCGTCTGGAATCAGGTCCGCCGGCGCGCATGGCTCACTGTCGTCGTACCGCTCGCGATCTTCACCTACCTCGTTTACACCTGGTTCGCCTTCGGGGTGCCGGAACTGCTCTCTCGTGCCCAGCCGGAACGGGCGGTGATCCTGGCAACGGATAGCGTCGCCTACAAAGTTCACGTCACAAAGAGCTTCCGGGACAACGAGTTCGAAGTTGCGATCGAAGGCGAGCGCACCGCTACCTACGACAACGCCAAGGTGCCTGACTGGGTGCAGCTCAGCGGCGAAAATGGTGTGGTTGACCTCGGCGATGGCTACAAGGTCGAGATCGATGACAGGACAGCCCTGTTCACCATCCCGGGCTATGGCGTGGTGGAGGGCACCGCGACTGCCGATGGTGTCGAAACGGTTCTGCCGGCAGGGCCGGCACCTGACTGGATCAAGATCGACCCGCGCAAGCTCGATGTGCGCCCGACCCTTGATCGGCGCCTTCAGGTCACCAAGACGAAGATCGAGGTTCACAACTATTTCGGCGGTTGGGAGAACTTCTGGTTTCCGTTCCGCTCACCACTTTACGGCATGTCCTTCAGCCAGCTTTATGCGTTGGCGTTGAGCTCGGACCGAATGGATCCGGAAACGTCGAACATCTGGTTCATCGTGAACGAGTTTCTGGAAAACCCTGACTGGCAGCACGGCAAGGTTCTTACCGCCTTGTTCGAAACCATCATGATGGCTGTTCTCGGCACTCTCACGGCTGCATTCTTCGGATTGCCGCTGGCGTTTCTTGCAGCTCGCAACTTCACGCCGTCGAAGCTGCTTCGGTTCGGAACACGCCGCCTCTTCGACTTCCTGCGTGGCATCGACATGCTGATCTGGTCGCTGATCTTCATTCGCGCCTTCGGTCTCGGGCCGCTGACAGGAGCTCTGGCAATAGCCTTCACCGATACCGGTTCGCTCGGCAAACTGTTTTCCGAAGCGCTGGAGAACATCGACAACAAGCAGGTCGAGGGCGTGAGGGCGACCGGCGCCAATCAGATCCAGCGGTATCGCTACGGTGTGATCCCGCAGATCCTGCCGGTCTTCGTGTCCCAGGTCCTCTACTACCTGGAATCGAACACCAGGTCAGCCACGGTCATCGGTGCTCTCGGGGCAGGGGGGATCGGTCTCTTGCTGGTCGAAACCATGAAGACCTCGCGCGATTGGGAAAACACCAGCTACATCATCATCCTGACAATCATTGTCGTGATCCTGATGGATCAGACCTCAGGTTGGCTGCGCCGGAAGCTCATTGAAGGCAAATAGGTCCGTCTGACCTGAAAGTGATAAACCCGGCGCGGTAACGGCGCCGGGTTTATCTTGATAACTGCAGGTACCCCCTTTTTGCCGCATTTATGTCGCGCTAGCGTGTCAGCGTTCGGAAATTGCTTCGAAGCTGCGGAGGGGGCTGTGCGCCAGGGCATGCGAAATCATCTTGTGAATGTTGCGTTCGGAACCGGTCTGTCCATGATGGCCATGGCAGGATCGGCCTTTGCGATCGAAAGCTGTGTTGCATCCCTGAAGAAACAGGCTGTTGCCGCGGGCGTCCGGCCGGACATTGCCGAGCGCATGCTGTCAGGTGCAACCTTTGACGAGAAAGTCATCCGGTTCTCGACGTCCCAGCCCGAGCACAAGACCGAAATCTGGGATTACATGGCCTTTCTGGTCGACGCGCAGCGGATCCAGGACGGCAAAGCAAACCTGAAAAAACACAACAGCACACTCACCTCCATCGAAAAGCGGTACGGTGTCGACCGGCACGTGGTTCTGGCGGTCTGGGGCATCGAGAGTGACTACGGCAACTTCCGCGGCGATTTCTACACCCCACATGCTTTGGCCAATCTGGTTTGCGCCGGCAAACGGCGCCAGAAATACTTCCAGGGCGAATTGATCAAGACCATGCAGATTGCTTCGCGAGGGGATGTACCGGCCAAAGACTTCGTCGGCTCCTGGGCAGGGGCTTTCGGGCAAACCCAGTTCATGCCGAGCACCTACAACAGTCTTGCGGTTGACTTTGACGGCGACGGCCGCAAGGACCTGGTGAATTCCGTCCCCGATGCTCTGGCTTCAACGGCAAACTTTCTGAAAAATGCCGGATGGAGCAACAGCCGGCCCTGGGGATACGAGGTCAAGGCACCGAAGAGTTACAGTGGGCCGTCGGGTCTGAAGAACTATTCCTCCCTGTCGACCTGGGCGAAAAGAGGCTTCAGCAAAATCGACGGCGGCGCTCTTTCCGGCAATCTGGATGCAGCGCTGATCCAGCCGGCAGGAGCGGGTGGCCCGTCCTTCCTGGTGACCCGCAACTTCCGGGCTCTGCGTTCCTACAATGCATCAACGTCCTATGGTCTGGCGATCGCCCTTTTGTCGGAACTCGTATCAGGCGGCGATCCGTTCAAGACACCCTGGCCGACGGACAACCCCGGTCTTTCCCGTGCTCAGCGTGTGGAGCTGCAGAAGCTTCTCAACCGCAACGGCTTCAACGTCGGTGAACCGGACGGGAAGGTCGGCCCGGCCACACGTGAAGGCATCCGCAAGGCCGAGGCACGCCACGGCCTCCCGGTAACAGGACGTCCGTCCTGGAATGTGTACTCGGTGCTGGGGGGGAAATAGCCCACGGTCAATCGGCTGAAATAGGGTGAACCTGCTTGACAGGTGCCGCTCAGGAAGCGTTCTGGGGAATGGAAAGCGGCACACTGGAATGGAGGCAGCTTCTGTTTCGGCCCGTTTTCTTGGCTTGATACATGGCCTCGTCCGCGGTCCTGAGAAGCTCATATTCGAGGTCCGGGCCGTTCGCCTGAACCGAGACCCCGACGCTTGCGCCGACTGTCCTGTCCACCGCCCCTTTGATCGGGATCGGCAGGTTGATGTCGTAAACGATCCTGTCTGCCAGGGCAGATAGACTGTCCGCGTCAGTGCGCCGTGTCGACAGGATCAGGAATTCGTCGCCGCCCATCCGGATGATCGTCTCATCTTGTTGCAGCAAATCCGACAACCGTTCCGCCACTGCCTTGATGACCTGATCACCGACCGAATGGCCATGGTGATCGTTGACGGTCTTGAACCGGTCCAGATCGATCAGAATGGCGGCAACCTTGACGCCGGGGCCCACGCTGAGCCGGGTCGTTTCGAAGAATTTCGACATCATGCGCCGATTGCCGACACCTGTCAGCGCGTCGTGCAGTGCGTTGAATTCGATCTGGGCGTTGAGTTCAAGAAGGCTCGTGTTCGCCTCCTGCAATTCCGTGTTCAAGGTTTCGGTTCTGGTGCGCAATTCCCTCTCGTAATCGGCCTTGCTGTGTGCAAGCCGGAATTCCAGCCGGTTCCGGAAATCGTTGCTCTGGCGTTCCGTTTCCTCGGTGAACATCTTCTTCTGAAGTTTCACATAGGCCTTCAGATAGTCGAGTGCACTGCGGTGCTCTTCCAGGGCTTCGTGGGTCTGGGAGAGCTTGAGGTAGAAGTTTCGCGTCCAGTGGTGATAGTCGGCACCGGCAGCGTTCAGCAGACCGTTTTCCAGTTCGGCACGCGCTTCGTCATAGCGCTTCTCTTCGAAAAGGCTCAATCCGAGCACGTAGTAAAGGTGGCAGGCGACCCGGTGATCCTGGCTGAACTGTGCCGCTGCCAGGCCCTTGGCGGCGCAGGCGCGCGCCTCCTTCAATGCCCCGGTTTCCACCAGCGCTGCTCCCAGCACTTCATAGGCGTAAGGCAGGTTCACGGCGTTGCGATGCTCCAGGGCATCTTCCAGGCACGCCTTTGCCGCTTCGACGGCTGCCTCGGGACTGCCACACCGCAATTCAGTGCGCGATAGGGTTTGCAGGATGTGCGAACGCTCGTAAACAAGGCTCAGCCGATCGGCGATGTCCATGGCTTCCTGAAGCTTGGACTGAGCCTTTTCGTAGTCATGATAATAGGCGCACATGTTGGCGAGTACGGTCAGCGGCTCGATACCGGCGCGTCCGTGAGTTGCCGCCCCGAGGATCTCCAGGCTTTCTCCCAGAATGGCATCGGCCTGGCTGAGTTCACCGAGGCTGTAGACGCAAACCGACTTGATGACCAGAAGCTCGGACCAGCCTTCCGGATCCTGCCTGGGATCCATCATCGAGAAGGCTTTGTCTGCAAGCTTTGCCGCCGCATCGAAATGACCGGACCAACGCTCCAGCCATGCAAGATTGAACTGAAGGGGACGGTTGCCGGGATCCGGTTCCGGCTGCCGTTTCAGCGCGTCATACAAAAGGCGTTTGCAGAACGCCGGATTGCGCCATCGCAAGGCCCAGCTTCGCTCTTGCAGTTCCTTCAGGTGCGCCTCCCTTGACGGCAGTTATTAAAAAATACCACTGGTGATCATAGCCATAATTCCGGAAACGCAACGTAAATTCATTTGGATAAGACATAGATTTGTTGCGTTGCGAAAAACATCAGCGCAATATATTGGCGAAATTCTGGAGGTTTAGGCATGTCCGGGCGGATTCTGACGGTTGCACAGCAAAAAGGCGGGTCGGGGAAGACAACCCTTGCGGCCCATCTTGCCGTTGCGCTTGCCAAAAAGTCCGGCGAACCGGTGGCAATCCTCGACGTGGATCCGCAAGGCTCTTTGGGGACCTGGTTCGAGGCACGCGAAGACAACTTTGGCGAAGACAATACCGGTCTTGAATTCCGCACCGCGTCAGGCTGGGGCGCAAGGCGTGAGGCGCGTTCGCTCGCAAAGTCCCATGGGTACGTTGTCATCGATACACCGCCCAAGACCGACAGTGATGCCAAGCCGGCAATCGACGCCGCTGACTTCGTGATCGTTCCGATCCAGCCGACGCCGGTCGATCTCTGGGCAACCTCGCAGACGATCGAGATGGCTGCGCGTGAAGATACTCCCGCACTTCTGGTACTCAACCGCGTACCGCCCCGCGCGTCCCTGACAGGCGAGATGGCGGACGCCATTGCCGCTTCGGGATATGACGCGCTCAATGCCCGCCTGGGCAACCGGACCGTCTTTGCCTCTGCAATGGGCAGAGGCCGCGCCGTGACCGAGGACGCACCATCCAGCAAGGCGGCCCAGGAAGTTGCGCTGCTGATCGAGGAACTGGTCAGCAGGATCGGCTGAACTCTCAGACCATCTCGTCTGCATTTGCGAGACCACGCCCTTGTGTCAGGAGAGTTCACTCTAAAAACTATTTTGCCTTGTCCTTGTCACGATCCAGTGACTTGATAGGGGAAATTATAGGCCCCGGAGGATTGGCCATGTTCGTTTTTTCGTTTGTTTCCCAAAAGCTTTCCCTCAATTTCAAGCATCGTTTCAAGAAGGTTGCCAAAAGCACACTGCTTCTTGTGGCCAGCGCCGGTTTCGCCGGTATCATGGCCACCGCAGCAGGCGCGCAGGACCGGCGTATCGTCACCATTGATGATGCGGATTTCTTCGGTGGTGACTATCGCACCGTAAAAGACGTGGATCTGGACGGGTGCAAATCCGTCTGCCTCAGCGACAATCAATGCCGCGCATTCACCTTCAACACCTCTGCGGGCTGGTGTTTCCTGAAGACCGACTATGGCGAACTGCAGAGTTTTGCCGGTGCGATCGCCGGACGGGTCGTTGAAGTCAAGGCGCCACGCGCCGACCAGAGCGCAGACCGAAAGGCAGAGCTGGTTTTTATTCCCAAATCCCAGCTGGAAAGCGCACAGACCTATTCCCTCAGCATTGCAAATTCGGTGCGCCCGAACGGGCAGACTGCGGATCAGCTGCGCCGGAACGGTCAGGACGCACTCGGCGAGCGTAACGGCGCACTGGCAGAAGCCGACTTCCTGCAGCTGATCAAGCTGGAACCGGGTGAATTTGATGCCTGGACCCAGCTCACCACCGCCCTGCTGCTGCAGGATCCAGACAACTGGCAGGACAGGGAAACCAAGCGCAAGAACGCGATATCAGCCTCGATCAATGCCTATCTGCGGTCCGTCAGCGCACCTGAGCGCGCCTTGGCGCTTGAACTTGTGGGCCGCGCGATGACCCGAAGCAGCGAATACAAGACCGCGATCAAGGCCTTGCGGGCATCGTTGGCGGTCGAGGAAAATTCCAGCGTACGTCGGCAATACGCGGATCTGGTTGCCGAGCACGGCTTCCGGATCGTTGATCACGAAGTCGATTCCGACAGCGCGTCGCCACGGATATGTCTGGTCTTCTCGCAAAAACTGCCGCTTGGCGAAGACATGAGCCCTTATGTCAGCGTAAGCGGCGAGGGTACTTTCGCGATCGAGGCGGAAGGCAGCCAAATCTGTGCGGATGGTCTCAAGCATGGCGGCCGCTATCAGATCACCGCACGCAGCGGCTTGCCGGCAGCCGATGGCGAGAAGCTGGAAAAGACCGCAGACCTGACTGTCTATGTGAAGGACCGGTCTCCGTCCGTCAGCTTTTTGAGCCGTTCCTACGTTCTTCCTGCTGGTGGCGACCCCACCATTCCGATCGTTTCCGTGAACACCTCTGAAGTCGAGACCTCGATCTACCGCATCGGCAACCGCTCCATCGCCGATATTCTGCGTGACAACCGCTTCCTGCGGCAGCTAGACAGCTGGCGGGCAGACCAGATCGAGGACGAACTGGGTCAGAAGGTCTGGTCCGGAATTGTCGAGACCGGTAACGACCTGAACCAGGACATCACGACCGCCATACCGATTTCGGAAACCGGCATCGAGCTGAAACCGGGCGTCTATGCCATGACTGCGCGGTCAAAGCTCGATCAGAAGAACCGCTGGGGCACGCTGGCAACGCAATGGTTCCTTGTGTCCGATCTGGGCCTGACGGCCCTTTCAGGCGATAACGGCATTGCCGCCAATATCCGCTCTCTCACAAGCGCTGAGGCATTGGAGGGCGTGACCGTGCGCCTGTTGGCCGTCAACAACGACATTCTCGGTGAAGCTGTCAGCAACGCGGAAGGCTTTGCGGAATTTGCCGTCGGCCTTACCCGCGGCAGAGGCGGTCAGGCCCCCGGTATCCTCGTTGCTGAAACGTCCGAGGGCGACTATTCCTTCCTCGACCTGCGCAAACCGGCGTTCGATCTGTCCGACCGGGGTGTCGAAGGACGTGCAGCACCGGGACCGCTAGACGTTTTTGCGTGGACGGATCGCGGTATCTACAAGGCCGGCGAAACCGTTCACGCGCAGGCTCTGCTGCGCAATGCAAGTGCAACCGCACAGGAAGACTTTCCGCTCACCTTCATCTTCAATCGGCCCGACGGGGTCGAACACGCCCGCTTTACCGTGAACGACGGCGGGCTTGGTGGCCACCTTCAGGATGTGACGCTGGCGGCGTCGGCTCAGCAGGGTATCTGGTCCTGGCAGGTCTTTGCCGATCCGAAGGGCAGGGCTCTCACCGAGCAGACCTTCCTGGTGGAAGATTATCAGCCCGAGCGAGTCGATTTCGAACTTGAAACAGATGCAAAGGCCTTCAACCGTACCGGACCGACAGCAGTATCGCTGGACGCCAAGTATCTCTACGGCTCTCCGGCCAGCGGCCAGACGCTGGAAGGTGATGTCATCGTGCGGCCGATCCGCACGCTTGAAGCCCACCCGGGCTATCAGTTCGGCATTGCCGATGCGGATGCCTATACACAGCGTGGCTCCCTGTCGTCGGGCCTGAAGACCGATGAAGATGGCAAGCTTACCTTCGACGTCTTCATGCCCGAACTTCCCGAGACCACCATGCTTTATACTGGCGAGCTGATCGCACGCCTGGTGGAAGCGGGTGGCCGCTACGTTGAACGGGACATGGACCTGCCTGTTGCCATCGACGGACCACGCATTGGCGTGAAACCCGCCTTCGACGGCGGTGTCGATGAAGGCGGTCCGGCCGATTTCTCCGTAATCGTCATCGATGAAGACGGCAAGGAAGTCGACGGAGCGGACATCGGCTGGACCCTGTCCAAGGTCGATCGTCGGTATCAATGGTACCGCTATGACGGCAACTGGTCCTATGAGCCGATCACCACCACCCGCCGTGTTGCCACCGGCACCGTGCAGGTGACTGCTGGACAGCCGGCACAGCTGTCCCTTCCGGTCGAATGGGGTGAGTACCGTCTCGACGTTGAAGGCAGCGGAACGCTGCAGACCTCGACGCGCGTCACCTTCAATGCCGGCTGGTATTCTGCCGATGCGTCCTCAGATACGCCTGATTATCTGGACGTTGGCCTCGACAAGACCAGCTACCGGCCCGGCGACACCGCCAAGCTGCGCCTCAAGCCACAAATGGCCGGGATTGCCGTGGTCAATGTTGTTTCCGGCGGATTGCTGGCCAGCAAGACCGTTGAAGTGACTGCCGAGGAAACCGAGGTCGAGATCCCTGTCAGCGACGATTGGGGGGCAGGGGCCTATATCACGGCCAGCCTCTACCGGCCGATGGACCTGGACCAGAAGCGAATGCCGTCACGGGCAGTCGGTCTGTCCTGGCTGCAGGTCGACCCGGGTGACCGGGCGCTTGACGTGCAGTTGTCTGCGCCTGACCGGATTCTGCCCGAGACGACACTGGACGTTCCGGTGAAACTCGCGAACCTGAAACCGGGAGACCAGGCGTATCTGACGATTGCCGCGGTTGACGTCGGCATTTTGAACCTGACCGGCTTCCAGACACCGGATCCAGAGAAATGGTACTTCGGCCAGCGACGTCTCGGCACCGACTTCCGTGATCTTTACGGCCAGTTGATCGACCGGATGGCTGGAACCCGCGGGCGCGTCCGTTCCGGAGGAGATGCCGCAGGCATGCGGCTCGATGCACCTCCGCCGGATGAAGAACCGCTTGCCCTGTTCTCGGGACTTGTAACCGTGGGCGATACTGGCGAAGCAACCGTCTCCTTCGATATCCCGGCCTTCAACGGCGCCGTCAAACTGATGGCGGTTGCCTGGACAAAGGATGGCGTCGGTCATGCCGACCAGGAAGTGGAAGTGCGTTCACCAGTCGTGATGACGGCAAGCGCACCCGCCTTCCTTGCACCGGGAGACCAGTCGCGAATTTCCCTGGAAATCGACAACGTCGATGGCCCTTCCGGCTCTTATGCACTCGAAGTCTCGGTCGCTGACGGCCTTCGGCTGGAAGGCGGCAGCACGGATCAGTCCCGTACGCTGGATCTGGAAAACGGCAAGAAAGCCCTGGTGCTGCTTTCGGTTTCGGCAGAAGACATGCTGACGAAGTCGGAAGTCGTGGCGTCGCTGACCGGGCCGCAGAGCGAAGTTTTCGTCAAGCGTTTCAGCCTCGAGGTTGAAGATACCCAGCCTGAAGTTGTCCGTCAGTCCAGCTTCTCACTGGCATCCGGAGACAGCCTCTCGCTGGATGCGGACTCCTTCGACGGCCTGCGGGCGGATACGGTTGACATCACCTTGTCTGCCGGTGGTGCTGCAAGCATCGATGTCGCCGGCCTGCTGGCGGCACTTGACCGCTATCCTTATGGCTGCACCGAGCAGACGACCAGTCGTGCCTTGCCGCTGCTTTATCTCAGCGAAGTTGCTGAGGCTGCGGGGCTTGGCGGCGATAGTGCCATTCGGGAACGGGTGGTCAAGGCCATTGCCAAGATCCTGTCGAACCAGTCCTCTTCCGGCGATTTCGGTCTCTGGAACAGCTACGGCGGCGGTGATACCTGGTTGGATGCCTATGTCACCGACTTCCTGACCCGTGCACGCGAAAAGGGATATCTGGTGCCTGATCTTGCGTTCACTTCGGCACTGGACAATCTGGAAAACAGATTGGCCTATTCCTCCGACTTCCAGGATGGCGGCGAAGACATCGCCTATGCGCTCTACGTGCTGGCCCGCAATGGCCGCGCCTCCATGGGCGATCTTCGCTACTACCTGGATGCCAAGCTGCAGAACTTCGCAACACCGCTTGCCAAGGCACAGGTTGCTGCCGGGCTTGCCCTTTATGGCGAGCGTGACCGGGCGGCCACCGGTTTCCGGGCGGCTCTTGCCGCTCTGCCGAAGGAGGCTCCGAAGTACTATCGCGACGACTACGGCTCCGTCCTGCGCGACAGCGCGGGCGTGACGGACTATGTCGTTTCGGCGTCCATGGAAGACAGTCTGAAGACGGAAGCAATCGACTTCCTGAAAACGGCCCAGGCCAACAAGCCATACCGGTCGACACAGGACATGGCCTGGATGCTCCTGGCAGCGAATGCGCTCAACGAATCCGCGCAAGACGCCCGGATCTCCGTTCGTGGTGAAGTAACGCCCGGACGGCTGGCCTGGTCGCTGGCTGGCCGCGAGGTTGCCGACTTCCCGGTGGAGGTGAAGAACAACGGGGACGCTGGAACGGAGCTTCTTGTCTCCGTGGCCGGCCAGCCGCTGGTGCCCGAGCCCGCAGGTGGCAAGGACTATGCGGTTGAACGCACGGTCTACGACCTTGACGGCAATCCGATCGATCCGGCCGCGGTTCCGGTCAACACCCGGCTTGCTGTGGTCGTCACAGTACGGGCCCTGACGGATCATCCGGGCCGGTTGATGGTCGTTGACCGCCTGCCTGCCGGCCTGGTGATCGACAATCCGCGGCTTGTGCGTTCCGGCGATATCGGTGGCCTGTCGTTCCTCGATACGGTTGATCAGCCGGAACATTCGGCGTTCTACAGGGATCGTTTCGAAGTGGCCGTGGACCAGACCCGTTGGAGCAGCAAGGAACTGACCTTTGCCTATCTTGCACGGGCTGCAACCCCGGGCGACTATTCGCATCCGCCGGCGTCGGTAGAGGATATGTACCGTCCGGACCGTCGCGCCATTACGGCAACCGGCAGGTTGGTTGTTCTCGGCCCGACACGGTAAGGCGACCGTACGATGAAAACGTTGGCGCGGCGGAATTGGCTCATGATCCGGCGGTGGTTCGCTGCCGCCGGTCTTGGTGCCGCCGCACTGTCTGTCTGCCTGATTACAAAGGTCGGGCACGACTATGCGTCGCTGTCCGCGCCGCCCCGTGTCGGCGACCTGCCTCTGTCGGTTGTCGTTCTGGACCGGAATGACCGCCTTCTGCGGGCTTTCACCAGCCAGGACGACAAATGGCGCTTGCCGGTGGAGCTACCAGAAATCGATCCGCTTTATTTCCGGATGCTGCTGGCGTTCGAGGACAAGCGGTTTTACGAACACGGCGGGTTTGACGCGCTGGCGCTTGCTCGCTCTGCCCTGCAAAGTCTCAGGAACGGCCGCATAGTTTCCGGCGGTTCGACGCTGACCATGCAGGTTGCGCGGTTGCTGGAAGAGCAGCCGACGAAGTCGCTTGAGCGTAAATACGAGCAGCTACTCAGGGCCGTTCAGCTGGAAGCGGAATTTTCGAAAGAAGATATCTTGCGGCTTTATGCTCTCAGGGCGCCGTTTGGCGGCAACCTGGAGGGGGTTCGGGCGGCAAGCCTTACCTGGTTCGGCAAAGAACCTGGGCGTCTCACGCCGGCGGAAGCTGCGCTGCTGGTGGCATTGCCGCAAAGCCCGGAGGCGCGGCGGCCGGACCGTTTTCCAGATCAGGCGCGCAAGGCCCGCAACCGTGTCTTGCGCCGGGCAGCAGTGGCTGGTGTCCTCGGCAAAGAGGATGCGGCTTCGGCTGCGAATGAACCGGTCCGGACGATACGTTATGCAATGCCATTCCTGGCGCCGCACGAAAGCCGGCAGGCGCGTGCCGATGCGCCACTCTTGCCTGTCCACCGGTTGACGATCGACCTTGAGCTTCAGCGTGCGATCGAGTCCCTGGCGAGACGGAAGAGCGAGACGATGCCATCGCCAGTTTCCCTGGCCATTCTGGTCGCCGATCACCAGAGCGGAGAAATTCTGGCCAGCGTTGGCGCGCCGAACCTTCTGGACACGCGCCGCCAGGGGCATGTCGACATGACCCGCGCCACACGTTCGCCCGGATCAACGCTGAAGCCGTTCATCTATGGTCTTGCCTTTGAAGAAGGTGTCGGTCTGCCGGAAAGTTTCATTGAAGATCGGGCGACCAACATTGGTGGCTACCAGCCGACGAACTTCGACCAGTCCTACCAGGGCACGGTCACCCTGCGCGAAGCCCTTCAGTTGTCGCTCAATACACCGGCCGTGAAGTTGCTGGAAGCGGTCGGGCCAGCACGGCTGATTGCCCGGCTGAAACGTGCCGGTGCCAATCCCGTCATGGAGAAAGGCATCGCACCGGGGCTTGCCATCAGCCTTGGCGGTCTCGGCATGACCTTGCGGGACCTGACCCAGGCTTACGCCGCAATGGCTCGAGGTGGCGAACCGGTAGCCCTGTCCGTGTGCCGCAAAGACTGCGAAGAGGGTACGGCGCCGGTGTCTTCAGCCCGCGTCCTTTCGGAAAAGGCCTCCTGGATGGTGGGCGATATTCTTTCCGGATTGCCGCAGCCGCAAAGTGCAGAAACACACCACGTCGCCTACAAGACGGGCACAGCCTACGGCTATCGTGACGCTTGGGCTGTCGGTTATGACGGTCGTCATGTGGTGGCGATCTGGTCGGGGCGCCCGGATGGCACGCCAGTGCCCGGGGCGACGGGAGCTTCGGTCGCCGTACCTATTCTCTTCGAGGCGTTTCAGATCCTGGGACCCGACAGGGTTCCGCTTCCGGACGGTCCGGCGGAAGCCATGAGTGTCGCCGGGCAACAGGTTCCCGAACCGCTTCGCTTTGCCCGCTTGCCACAAAACCGCGGCACGGTTCGCACGGGTGACACCTTGCAGATATCCTATCCGCCGGACGGAGCCGAGCTGGATCTTGGGTTCGCACAGGACAGTTCGTTGGAACAGTCGGCGCAGCCTCTGGTCGTCAAGTTCAAGGGCGGTGCAGGGCCGTTCTCCTTCCTTGTCAACGGACGCCCCCTCCATACAGGGCAGCGGGAAAGGCAACTTGTCTGGCAGCCGGACACGCCTGGTTTTGCGGATGTGACGGTGCTCGATGCCAACGGCAACAGTGCAGGAATAACGGTTCTCTTGCGCTAATCGAACAACAGCGCGCCAAATCGAACCCTTTCATTGTCGGCATCACATAAAGGCCTGCCGACCGGTCTGCATCAAAGATGCGGATCGACACGCCCCGCCTGAGCATCCGCTTGTTTTGCGAGAGTTCGCATGGAATGAGCGAATCTTCCGAAAAACATGCGGTTTTCATCGCCGTGGGGCGAATCTTTCAGCATCGAATCCCGCGACAAAGTATGTGGAAGACAAGAAACACCTACCTTGGCGAGGTTTTAGCGGATTTTCTCCACTCGTCTGAGTGGTGTCGTATTTTCCTTAAGGGAAGGGTGTTGAAATTCTCCATTGAACTTGTTTTCAAGTGTTAATACAGTATAAATTAAGAAAATATCTTAAATAAGAAAGACATGTATATTCTATTTTAGAAGTATGATCTATTTTTTGATTGAGTATTATCTTTTTAGATAGAAGTTCTTTGTTTTTCTGTGTTGTGTTTTGGAGGGGTGGGGTTGGGGTGTCTCATCGCGAAATAGTGATTTTCCCGGGATTTTTCGCGAATTTTTGTTTGATGGTTCCCTTGGGTAATGGAAAACTGGTTGCAAAACAGCATGTTGCAGAAAAAACACACAGCTGCCTGACAGTGCTGCTACTCAGCAGTTTGGACTTGCTGTGCCAACTCGAGTTTGGTTCTTAAGCCCTGCGACGGCGAGTAATCGCCAGAAAAAATAGTTCGGACTTTTTCGACTGAATTGTTTTTGTACGAAATCGCGGGGATGGAGCCCGCCAGGTCCTTGAGGGTCAGGTTCGGTTCCAATGAAAATTGACTTTTGGAGGTCAGATATGAAACTCAAGAGCTTGATGCTCGGCGCTGCAGCTGCTGCTGCTGCCACCACCGCACAGGCAGCCGATCTTCCGGTTGCTCCGGAGCCGGTTGATTA
>NZ_JAAXCR010000005.1:0-407976 GCF_012273635.1 Labrenzia sp. PO1 | reverse complement strand
GCTGGCGGACGGCGAAACGCTGACCCTGACGTTCGACGTCAAAGTCAGCGACCGGAACTGGTTCCCGGAAGGCACCGACACCACCCAGATCACCATCACGATCACCGGCACCAATGATGGACCGGTGTTCTCTGGCGGTGTCTTCGATGGCGTTCTCGAGGAAGCCAATACCCCGGCACAGCTTGAAACATCCGGTGAGGTCTTCTTCACCGACCTTGACCTGTCCGACACGCCGGAAGTGACCGCTCAGTTCACCTCTGTCGAACCAGTCGCAGGCAGTGGTTTCACGCTGACGCCGGAACAGAAGGTTGCCTTCACGAATGCGCTGACGGTGCAGCAATCGGCCGGTAACGCCAACAACGGAGGCGCCACCTGGACCTTTGCAATCGCCGCAACGGCACTCGACTTCCTCGCCCAAGGCGAACAGCTGGAAGTCAAGTACCTCCTGACCGTGACGGACGATAGCGGAGCGACGGACACGCGGGAAGTGACGGTCGTCGTGACCGGCACCAACGACGATCCCACGATCTCCGAAGCGGATGTCCTGGGCGAGGTGACGGAATCCGGTGTCGGGGAAGACGGTACAGACGTTGCGACTGGCCTGATCGTCGGAATGGATGTCGATATTCGGGATGTCCTGACCTACTCCGCCTCTGTCGTTGACGGGGCACTGGGTCAATTCAGCATCGATGAGGAAACCGGTGAATGGACCTACACCATTGACCAGTTCAACGCCAATGTTCAGGCCCTCAACGAAGGCGACAGCGTCGACGAAGTCTATACGGTAACCGTATCCGACAACAACGGCGGCACTGTCACCACCGACGTGACCATCACCATCAACGGCACGAACGATGCCCCGACTATCGAGGACTACACGGGTTCGTTCACTGTTGTTCACAGCAACTCCAACAACGACGAAAGCAGCTTCAATCTTCTTGAGCTTCTGGCTGCCAACGACGTTGATGATGGTGAAACCGAAACGCTCCAGATCGATGAGATCTCGGGTACTCTCAGCCTGTCCATCGCGGGTCATCAGGTGACGCTGGATATCGCCGATCTGGAAGCCGCAGGGCTTTTGAACATCGGTGAAGCCGACGGCAGCGTGACCTTCACCCATAACCTGGAACGCATTATGGCCCAGGTAATGGATCAGGGCGAAACCGCCAACATCTCGGGTACCATGACTGTCGTGGATGTTCATGATGCGGTCTCCAACTCCGCCGAGTTCGATATTGAACTGTCGGTAGATCCGGACAAGACCAACACCTTCGGCGGTGACGACTGGACCACCGCGGACGGTGCGGGCGACATCCCTGAAATGCTTATCCCGACATTTGACGGAGACGGCGACGGTCCGCTGGTCGTCTGATCATGAAACTTCTGGAGAGGGCGCACGCGCCCTCTCCTCTCTTCTTTTTTATGTTTTTTTTGGAGCGTCTACATGGCTGTACGCAGCGCAAGGGAAAGCGTTTATCCCGCTCTCAAGGTTTATCGCTCTTCCTGGGCCGGGTTTCTTGCCGTTGGTTTCTTTTCGATCTTTGTCAATCTCGGAACTCTGGCTTCCCCCCTCTACATGCAGCAGATTTTCGACCGGGTGATGCAGAGCGGCCACCTTGAGACACTTGTCTTCCTGACGATGATCGTGATTTTTTTTCTGGCTGTGATTGCGGTTCTTGATGCAATCCGCGGCTCCATCCTCGCCAGCATAGCGAAATGGTGGGATGAAACCGTACATGCCGACCTGCTGCATGCCGTGATCCAGACCGCCAGGTCGACGGGCAAGTCCCACTCTCATGCCATGAACGACCTGGCAACAATCCGGCAGTTCGTTGGCAGTTCGAGCGTGCTACCTTTCTTCGATGGGCCCTGGGTGCCCTTCTTTGTCGGTGCCATTATTCTCATCCACCCTGCCCTCGGCTTCGTCGCCATCGCGGCCGGCGTGCTGCTTGTGATAATCGCAGGTATCAACGACACGGTCACCCGCCGCCGGATGGCGGGTGCTGCGGCGGCTCGTGTGCGGGCACAGCAGACGATTGACATCGCGACGCAACACGCGGAAAGCGTCTACAGCATGGGAATGCTGCCTGGCGTTCTCGCCCGCTACCGGAACGACAACGAACTGGTGGCCAATTCGACTTTCGCCGTCGCCGCCTTTTCAGCGAAGACAGCCGCGATCACCAAGTTCATCCGGTTCACGGCGCAGATCAGTGTCTTGGGTCTCGGGGCCTATTTTGCCACGCTGGGTGAAATCACCCCGGGTGGCATGATTGCAGCGTCAATCATCATGGGGCGCGCCCTTGCGCCTGCCGAACAGGCCATCGGCGCCTGGCGGGGCATCGTCGGCGCGATGCAGTCCCATCGTCGGCTGAACGATATTTTTCTGGCAGCTCCGCTCCACTTCGACCGGACCCAGCAGCCGGATCCCAGTGGGCACCTGCAGCTCAAAGGTGTCAATCTGCTCGTTTCAGGCCAGGAACGGCCGTTGCTGCGCAACATCACGATCGATATCAAGCCGGCAACCCTGAATGCAATCGTCGGCCATTCCGGCTCAGGCAAGAGCACCTTGTGCAAATTGTTGATTGGCGCAATGGATCCGAGTTCCGGTTCGGTCCGTCTTGACGGTGTCGCCATGCGCAATTGGGACCCGCAGCAACTCGGCCGGAACATCGGCTACCTGTCGCAGTCCGTGGAACTGCTATACGGCACTGTGAAGGAAAACATCGCCCGGATGGGCGAGCCGGACGATGAAAAGGTTGTGACTGCCGCGCGCCTTGCCGGTTGCCACGACATGATCAACGCTCTGCCGAACGGCTATGAAACCCTGATCGGCCCGGGCGGACTTCGTCTGTCCGGCGGACAGGCCCAAAGGGTCGGTCTGGCCAGGGCGATCTACAACAAGCCCAAGCTGATCATCCTCGATGAACCGAATTCCAACCTGGACAGTGATGGCGAAGCCTCGCTTCAGGAGTGCCTTGTGCTCCTTCGGGAACAGGGCTGCACGGTCATCATTGTAAGCCACAGACCCTCGGCGCTCTCGAAAGTCGATCTGATCATCACCCTTGCGGACGGCACGATTCAAAAGACGCAAACCGGCGAGGAGTTCATGAAGCACGCCATCCGCCCGGTCAGCGATATCCTGCAGAAACTTGGCAAGGTCCAGCCGGCGCAAGCGAAAGGCGCTTCTCCGGCCAACGAAACTCAGGGAGGTCAGTGATGAAAGAGCAAAATAACCCGGCGTCGTCCCTCCGTCGCTCCATCCGGCAACACTGGATCATGGGTTCGCTGGTCGTCGCGGTTTGTTTCTTCGGCACGGGAATTTGGGCAAGTTTCGCGGAGCTGTCGTCGGCCGCCATCGCCGCCGGCAAGGTCAGTCCGGACGGAAGCTTGCGCGTGGTGCAGCATCTGGAAGGCGGAATTGTACGCCATCTCAATGTCAAGGAGGGCGATGTCGTCAAGGACGGTCAGCTTCTCATGGTTCTTGACCAGGCATTGGCAACGGCGAACTATCTGTCGATCTACCGCAAGCACCAACGCTATGTGGTGACCAGAGACCGGCTGCTGGCGCAAGAGCGTGGCGATGAAACCTTTGAGGTCCAGATGCCGTCGGTCATGTCGGCCGACAAGAGTTACACGCAGTTCGTTGCCAACGAGATTACAAAATTCAAGGTACGGCGCGAGCTGCTGGGAAGGCAGCAGTCGACCTATCATGTGCAGGCAGGCCAGGTTGAAGCCGAGATCAGCAGCCTGAAGGCCCAGATAGACGGCATGGATGATCAGATCCTGCTGCTTGACAAGGAGCTGGATAGCAAAAAGGTCCTGATGGACAAAGGTCTGATGCGGCAGCCCGAGCTTCTGGCTCTGCAACGCAAGCGGGCCGAACTGTGGTCGGAGCGCAATGCCATCGGGTCAACGATCGCTCGTGCGCGGCAGAAGATCGAGGAAATCAAGATCGCGGAACTGACGGCCCTCAGCGAAGAACGCGAAAAGGTGGCCAAGGAGTTGTCGGAAATCAACGCGGAGATTGCGCAAGCCGACGAGGCGCTTTCCGCGACTTCGGACATCCTGAACCGCACAGAGATCGTCTCTCCGATCGAGGGGCGGGTGCTCAAGGTCAACTACAAGACGGTCGGCGGTGTCGTGCGGCCGGGCGAACCGATCATCACGATCGTGCCAGAGAACGAGGAACTCATCCTCGATACGCGTCTGCGCACGTCCGACATCGACAACGTGATGATCGGGATGGACGCCAAAGTTCAGCTCACCTCCTTCATGGGGCGGCACATGAAGCCCTTGACAGGGGAAGTTTTCCAGGTTGGTGCGGACGCCGAAACGGACGAGCAGACGGGAGAGCAATACTACACGGTGCGGGTCAGGGTTACGTCCGACGACATCCGGGAAGCCGGAGGCGGTTTTGAGCTGGTGCCTGGCATGCCTGCGCAGGTCTTCATTCAAACGGGAGCCCATACGCCGATGCGCTATCTGCTGGATCCTGTGCTGCAGTCCTTCGGACGGGCGTTCCGGGAAGAACGCGTACTCTAAAGCGGCTGTCGCGTGACCTTAAAATCAGAAGGCGTTGCCGGGTTTGGAAGAACAGAACCCGGCAACGCCTTTCGGCGTTTTAGGCATGCCGCAGCGACGCAATACCTTGCATGGCTCAGGCCGCCAGATAACCACCGTCTACCGGAACGATCGCGCCATGAACGTAGGAAGCGTCTTCAGAAAGAAGGAACGCGACGACCCGCGCAATCTCCACAGTCGCGGCCCAACGGCCGATCGGGATGCGGGCGTCGATCCGTGCGCGCCGTGCCGGATCTGATCGCGCGCCTTCGGAAATGCGTGTTTCCACCCAACCCGGCGCGACCGCGTTGACCCTTATGCCACTTCCTCCCCAGGCAACGGCAAGGGATCGGGTGAGGGCAGCGACCGCCCCCTTGCTGGTGCCGTAAGCAGGCGCAACGGGGTTGCCGAACCAGCTCCACATGGAGGCGATGTTGACGACGGAACCGTTGCCGCGTTGAAGCGCATCGCGCGCGGCCGTACAGGAGGTGAGCACGCCGGTGACATTCACCGCCATCACCTTCTCGAATACCGCTGCGTCCCATTCCCGGCTGTACTGGATCGTGCCCGCACAGGTGACCAGGCCGCCGAGCTCTTGCTCTTCTTCAAGGAGATGGGCAAGCGCGGCCTCATCAGTAACGTCAACCTCGACAAACCGGGCAGCTTGCGGAAAGCCTTCCTCCCGTTCCAGGCCTGCGGCCGTTACCTGCCAGCCGCGCTCGGTCAAAAGCTGCGTTGTTGCAAGACCGATACCTGTACCGCCGCCGGTGACCACAACATTTCTTGATGGCGGCATCGATCAATGTCCTTCATCGAGCAGTTGCATCGCGCGAACGAGGTCGGAAACGCCGAGTTTGCGGTAGTAGTTCGGCGCATAGGGGGCTGTGAGCGCAACCTCGGCAATATGCTTCAGTTCCGCTGAGCCGGTGACGCCGAATTCTGCGAAGGATGTGGGCAG
This sequence comes from Labrenzia sp. PO1, assembly GCF_012273635.1. Taxonomy (NCBI): domain Bacteria; kingdom Pseudomonadati; phylum Pseudomonadota; class Alphaproteobacteria; order Hyphomicrobiales; family Stappiaceae; genus Labrenzia; species Labrenzia sp. PO1. Next base: position 402,458 of record NZ_JAAXCR010000005.1, on the reverse strand, counting down.
ATTTATCCGTCGGAAGAAGGCTGCAAGGGTGCGGATTTCCTCCTCGGACCCCTGCCCGGCTGCCAGCTGTGTCAAGGTGCCGAGAGCGACCATCTCCCCGTGCAGCAACCCTGAGAGCGCCGGTGTGACCGACAGGCCGCGCACCATCGCGTGGGCTATCGACAACCCTCCGCTTTCAAAGGCAAGACCGCTGAGAAGCACGGTGGCCTCCACCACGCGCTCGAAAGCTTCGTTCGGGCCTTCGGCCGACATCGCCGCTTCGCTATCGGCAAGAAGAATATCGCTGGCACGCGCGACAATGGCCTTGGTGAGTTCCGTGGGACGGCCTGCAAAGAAGTTGAGACCACCTCCGGCAAGAGCGCCTGCCAGCTCATACGGCTTTGACATCGCATCGCCAATACCGGCCGCCAGAAAGCGACGCGGTGCTCCGGCGATGACTGCCGTGTCGACCAGGACAAGGGAGGGGTTGGTCTTCATGTGACGGACGCCCTCAACCGCATGGTCCGGCGTATAGACGACGGCAATATGGCTGGTCGGGCTGTCGTTGGAGGCGATGGTCGGCACGATGGCAACCGGCAGACCGCGTTCGATTGCAGCTCCCTTGGCGGTATCGATCGCCTTGCCCCCGCCTATGCCGACAAGAAGTCGGGCATCGCCGGCTTCCCTTGCCCTGGCGATGATTTCCGCCGCGGTGCATTCCCCCCCGAATTCCATGAGGCGGGCGTCGGGAAGCTGGGAGCTGATGCGTTCACCAAGCAGGTCGCGGGCTACCGGATCAATGACCACCGCCGCAGGGCCACCGCCAATGATGGCAATTTCGTCGGCCAGGCGGTCGATGGCTCCCGGTCCCTGCACATAGCGCAGTGGAGCGCCCAGAATGCGCATTGTCATGAGTTATCCTTTCACCGCACCGGCGGTCAGGCCCTGGACGAAGTAACGAGAGAGCGTGATGAACGCTATGAACAACGGCATGGCGATCAGTGTGGAGCCTGCCATGATATCTCCCCATCTCAGGTCAAAGGCGCCGATCATCGACGCCAGACCCAGGGGCACCGTCTTGTTCGCGTCCGATCCGATCATGACCAGGGCAAAGGTGTAGTCGGTCCAGGAAAGGAGAAAGGCGAAGATCGCGACCGTTACCAGCCCGGGGACCGACAGCGGCAGTACAACACGCAGAAAAGCTCCCAGACGCGTGCAGCCGTCCACCATGGCTGCTTCCTCAAGCTCGAAGGGCATTGTCTTGAAGAACCCCCACAGGAACCAGACGCCGAGCGGCATCGTGATGGTCAGGTGAGAAATGACCAGTGACAGCAGCGTATCGTTGAGGCCGATCGCCGCGAACATTGCGTAAAGCGGGATTGCCAGCAGCAGCGGCGGGAACATGTAGGCATAGAGCATGCCGGCGATGATCATCTGTTTGCCGCGAATACGCTGACGGGTGACACCATAGGCGATCATGACGGACAGAAGCATTGTCAGGGCAACGGTGGTCACCGCAACAATGAGACTGTTGAGGAACTGCCGCGGATAGTCGGTCTGCGCCAACAGGCTGGTGTAATACTCAAGCGTCCATCGCTGCGGTACCAGAGACGGGTTCATGAGCATTTCCTGCGTGGGGCGCAAGGAAGAAACAACCATCCAGTAGATGGGAAAGGCGCTGTAGACCGCCAGAACGATCACCGCGAAGTAAAGTCCCGCCCGGCCGGCAACGCGGCGAGCCTGGATTTGTCCACTCATTTGCCTTCCTCCATCGGGAACACCCGGAAATAGATTGCAACGGCGACCATCAGGACGAAGAAGGAAAGCGTTGCGATCGCTGCGCCGCTGCCGATGTCATAAAGGGCAAATGCCTCCCGGTAGGACAGGACCGGCAGATGTTCCGTGGCACCAAGCGGGCCGCCGCCCGTCGTCAGCCAGATGACGTCGAACTTGTTGAACATCCAAACGCCCCGCAGAAGAATGATGACCGTCAGGATCGGTCGCAGCGACGGCAGGGTCACGTGAAAGAAACGCCGAACGGGCCCGGCACCGTCTACGCGCGCCGCTTCATAGAGTTGGGTCGGAACTGTCTGCAGCCCGGCGAGAAAGGTCGTGGTGACGAACGGGGTCCACAACCAGACCGAAATCAGGATCACCGACGTCATGGACGCGGTCTCGGTCTCGAACCAGTAGATCGGCGGCAGGCCCAGGTCATCCATCAGAACGGTGATGATGCCGAGCGAGCCGTCAACCATCCACTTGAAGACCAGGACGGCGACCACTGTCGGCAGAAGATACGGCAGGAATGTCAGTCCGCGCAGCAGAGAGCGGCCGATGAAATTCTGGTTCAAGAGCAACGCGAAGCCGATGCCCAGCACCACCTGCAGGACAATCGCCAACCCGGCATAGACAAAGCCGTTCCAAAGCGCGTTCCAGAACTCTGCGCTTGCAAGAACCTTGGCGTATTTTGCGAAACCGACCCAGACCGGATCGGCCGTAAGCGACGGCATGTCATAAAAGCTGAGCGAAACCGCATAAAGCGCAGGCCCGACGATCAGGACAAGGGTCGCAAGAAACCCGATACCGAGAAAACCCGGCAACAACCAGCGAGTCATTCACGAACTCCAGATGGTGTGAAAGTGAGGGGAGCTTCCACTCCCCTCTCCGTTTCGTCACTTGATCACTTCACGCATTTTGGCTGCGGCCTGATCCACGGCCTCTGCAGAATCCATCTCGCGAAGGATCTTGTTCTGCAGCATTTCAGGCATGACGAAGGACTCGAACACCTTGCCGGGTCTGACGTCAGGCGCCGGGCCTTGCGTATCAATTGAGGTGAGCACAACAGACTCGTCGGTCACAAGTTCTCGCATCTGCTCGACCACACCAGAGTATTTCTGGATCATTGCGTTGTCGCGCCAACGCTGGTCTTCATAGATATCAAGTCGCGTCGGCTGGAAGTGCACCGGTGCGGTGTGCAGGAAGTCGACCATGCGATCAGTCGTAAGCCACCGCATGAAATCCATCGCCGGACCAGTGTTGTCCGTCTTCAGGACCACCCAGCCGTCGTAGCCGTGGCTGACCGCCTTTTGCTTTCCGGACATATCCATGTAGGGCATGACGCCAAGGTTCTCGGCCAGGGTCGGGTTGTCCCGCTCTGCAGCTTCCAGAACACGTCCGGCATAGGCTCCGTGGGCCACGGCACCACCAACCAGGTTGGACAGGACATCGGAATAGCTGGCCTGAAGAGCACCTGGAGGCATCGTGCCGTAGAGCTTGGTCATGAAGTCGAGGTAGGCGGCTACCCGAGGCTTCATCTCGTCGTTGTCCAGGATCACGTTCCATTGGTCGTCGAACAGCTTGACGCCCTCGGCCCACAGGAAGGCAAACGACATCCAGTTGGTTGCCCCGTTCGATCCGATCGGGAACAGCGCGCCTTTCTGGCGGCCCTGGACAAGCGCCTCGCTGTTCTGGACGAACGCATCCCACGTGTTCGGCAGGGACAGACCGTTCGTCTCATAAAGATCCTTGCGGTAATAGATCAGCGCAAGGTTGTAGTCGAACGGGTACCAGTACACCTTGTTGTCGATGGGGAAGAGGATGTTGTTCCCCCACTGGTATTCGTCCGTCAGCTCGTTCAAGGGGACGATTTGTTCCTGCTCGGCCAATAGCAGCACGTGGCCGATGAAACCGACGTTTGCCACGTCATAAGGGGTTCCGGAGCGAATGCCATTGGTGATCTTGGTGAAGCTTTCGCCAAGCGGTACGGAATCGATGACGACCTCGACGCCTGTCTTTTCCTGGTATTCCTTGGCCACCTTCGAGAAAAAGGCGAGCGTGTCCTTGCCTGTTTCGCAGTTCAAAAATCGGATGGGCTTGTTGCCCTGGGCGCGGAGCGCCGGGGCCGCAAGGGACGAGGCTGCCAGCCCGGCGCCGGCGATACCCATGGTCTTGAGGGCCTGGCGTCTAGTCCAGAGACCTGTCTCGAATTTGCTCTTAGTCATGTTTCTCCTCCAATTGACCGCTTTCAGGTGCGGCTAAACCCTTTTGTTCAAGCTGCCCCTCCCGGCATCTCGAGGCGTTCACCGCTGGCGCGGTCAAACAGGTGGATTGCTGCTGCGGGAAGAGCGAGGTGAACGCTCTCACCAACCTTGATGTCGTCCCTGCGCTGGGTCATGACCCGCAGGCGATGACCAGCCGTCTCGCCGATGAAAAGCGTTTGCGAGCCGAGCTGTTCGATGCCCCGGACCGCGAACTCCGGACCTTCGTCGGAAATCGTGATGGCTTCGGGCCGAATGCCGGCAATCACCTCCCGCTCACCGGTATCGCTGCCGGCAGGAATGGAGACATCAGCCGACAGGCTGAGGAAACCGTTCTTTAGGTCAGCTTCAACGAGGTTCATTTCGGGCGAGCCGATGAAGCCCGCGACGAAGGCGTTTGCCGGCCGGTCGTATACCTCCAGCGGCGAGCCGATCTGCTGCACATGTCCGTCGCGCATGATGACGATCCGGTCGGCAAGGGTCATTGCCTCCGTTTGATCGTGCGTGACGTAAAGCATTGCCTTGCCGATGCGCCGCTGAAGAAGGGCGATTTCCTCTCGCATCCTGGAGCGAAGCTTCGCATCCAGGTTGGACAGCGGTTCATCGAGCAGAAACACCGCCGGGTCGCGAACAAGGGCACGACCGAGTGCGACACGCTGCATCTGTCCGCCTGAAAGCTGGCCGGGCTTGCGGTTGAGCAGGTGCGTGATGTCCAGCATTTCCGCTGCAGCGTCGACCCGCCTGGAGATCTCGTCCCCTTTCATGCCGCGCATCTTGAGACCAAACGACATGTTACCGCGAATGGTCTTGTGCGGATAAAGCGCGTAGTTCTGGAACACCATGGCGATGTCACGGTCCTTGGGCTCCAGCGTGGTCACGTTCCGGCCACCGATATGCAGTTCCCCGGCGCTGATCGTTTCCAACCCCGCGACCATGCGCAGGGTTGTCGATTTTCCGCACCCGGAAGGGCCAAGCAGAACGATGAGTTCGCCCTTGGCGATCTCAAGGTCGACGCCTTCCACCGCAACCACGGCTCCATAGGTCTTGCGCAGTTTGCGCAGACTGACTTCCGCCATTACTTGGCCTCCCCGGTTGCCCGCACGGTTTTGTGGTTGATCGGTGTGAGGGCTTCCTTTGCCTCCCGGAACCGAACGAAGCCTTCGTCGTAAGTCGCCGCGGCCCGGGCGTTGGGCGTCAAAGTCTCTGCCACGCGGATGACGCGGGCAGCGTCATCCGTGTCCGAGAAAACGCCCGCACCAATGCCCGCGATAAGCGCTGCACCGAAGGACGCGTCGCCTTCGGCGGGAACTTCGATCGTCAGTCCTGTGACATCCGCAATGATCTGCCGCCACAAGGCACTGCGTGTCCCCCCGCCGACGAGACGGGCGGTGGTGAAGCCCATGCCGCGCTGTTGCAGAACGGAGAGGCAATCGCGCAGCGTATAGGCAACGCCTTCATAGAGAGCCCGGCAGAAATGCGGTGCTCCATGCTGGAACCCCAGCCCTACGAAAGAGGCGCGCAAGTCGGGGTCCCAGTAGGGGCTCCGCTCGCCGTTGAGGTAGGGATGAAAGAGCAGACCTTCCGACCCTGCAGGGGCTTCGGCAGCTTTGGCATCCATGCCCTCGAAACCCATGTCCGAGAAAAGCGCGTCACGCAGCCAGCGATGGGCCGAGGCGCACGAGTTGGTTCCCAGGATCGAGTAGTGATGATCGGACACCAGGTGCGGGTAATGTATGACATCGTCGGAAAACCGGGGAGCGTCCGTCAATGTAGAGACCGTGCCTGCCGTGGCGAGCTTCAGGGCTCCGATGCCTTTGCGCGTCATGCCCGCTGCATAGGTTTCCGCATTGGTATCGGAGGTTCCGCAAATGACCGGTGTGCCTTCCTGCAAACCGGTTTCCTGAGCGGCCCCTGATGTCACGGTCCCCGTCGTCGCCGTCGATGCAACTATTTCCGGAAGAACATCGGATTCAAGCCCTCCCATCGCGCAGAGTTCAGACGACCAGCCCCCTGAACGTGCATCGGCAAGCATGAGCCCCCAGGCATCCGTGATGTCGGTTGCATCGCTGCCGTCGAGACGACGGCGCAGCCAATCCTTGGCCGGGCGAAGCCGGCGGATGCGGCTGTGTGTTTCCGGCTCTTCTTCCTGCAACCAGATCAATTGCGGCAGCGTCCAGGTGGGGCTGATGCGATTGCCCGAAAGGTCAAGGATCTGAGCCCCGCGTGCTGCTCTTTCCCGCACAACCTGAGAACCGGAACGCTGGTCATTCCACATGATCGCGGGCCGCAATGTGCTGCCTGACTCGTCTTCGAGCACGTGGGTGTGCGCTCCGGCCGTCACGGAAACCGCAACGATGCGATGCGGCTCCAGGCCGCCCTGCCAGATCTTCTGCAGGGATGTGACGAGTGCCGACCACCAGCCTTCCGGATCCTGTTCGCTGAATCCGGGTTTCGGTGTGAGTGTTTCGACCGGACAGGAGGCCGAAGCCACGACCTTCCCGTCCGTGGTGATGACCGTCGACTTGAGCGATCCTGCTCCGAGGTCGATCCCAAGCAAAAGGGCGTCAGACATTGGCACCCCTGTCCCGGTACGGATCGATGGAGCCGGCGCGCGGTGGAAAGCCGAGTTTGCCGGGATTGAAGAGGTTTTGCGGATCAACGGAGGCCTTGATACAGCGCAGAATATCCATTCCGACGCCGTGCTCTCCGTCCATCCAGGGGCCGCGGAAAAGGCCGCTTCCATGGTGGTGAGCGATCGAGCCGCCATGCGCGAGCGTTTCACCGTTGACGATGTCCCACATTTTTTCATGCAGCGGCAAGGCTGCAGACTGATCCATGGGAGGTAGGCGCAAGGTCATGTATTGGCACACGCCTTCCGGATAGACATGCGACCAGTGGGCACTGAAATGAGCGTCCTTGGAGACTTCCGCAGCAATCCGGGCTGCGATCGTGTCGTAAAGCGACGAAGCCTTGCTCCAGTTCACCGAGACTTCGAGCGTGTCGTTGTAGTAGCCTTTATCAAGCCACTGTTTCGTAATGGAGACGTAGCGCTTTGCCCGCCATTCGTCGAAGGGACGTGTTTCCGTTTCCACGGCATCGACGCTCTTTGCAAACTCGCGTACCAGTGCCGCTTCTGCAGCCACAATGGCTTCTTCGCCGCAAACCACGATGTTGGCCATCACTGGGCGCGTTTCAAAAGCACTGATGCCTTCGGTGCGCGAGGCGGTTTCCTTTTCGTCATAGAGACGAACGATGCGCGGATGCAGCCCCGCCTGCATGATGCGCTTGGCAAGCGAGAGGGCTGCGGTGCGATCGGGAAGTGCCAGCACGATCGCTTCTTCGGCGGGCGGCAGCGTCCAGATGCGCAGGGTCAGTTCCGTTATGACGGCAAGCGTGCCTTCACTGCCGACGATGATATCGAGAACCGATGGTCCGGAGGCCCGCTTGGGAAGCGGCCTGATTTCCAGCACGCGCCCATCCGGCATGACCGCCTTGAGACCAACGACAATGTTCTCGATTTTACCGAAGCGGCTCGATTCCTGACCACCGCCGCGGCAGGCGGCCCACCCGCCGACCGTCGAGATGGTCAGCGATTGCGGCAGATGACCGGATGTAAACCCTTCTGCGTTCAGCGCGTCTTCGAACACTTCGCCGTTCATGCCGGCTTCGACCGTCACCAGATGGTTGTCCCGGTCGATCTTCAGGATGCGGTTCATGCGCTGCATGTCGAGCATGACTTCGCCGCCCAGGGGAATGATCCCGCCGAGAACTCCGGAGCCGCTACCATAGGGAATGAGGGGGTGATCGGCCTTGCTTGCCTTCCCGACAATTGCCGAGACCTGTTCCGTTGTGGCGGGGCGCACGACGAGGCCTGGCAGCGTACCGACCAGGGCGCCTTCCCTTGCACGGAAGTTCGCATAGGGCAGACGGTCGTGTGCATAGCCGGCGCGCGAACCTTCGTCCACCAGGACGTTTTCCGCACCGACCAGCTCCGAAAGCTCGGAAACGAGATCACGATTACTCAAAGATTTTTCCTCCTCCATGCCCAATCGGATTGTTAGAAATCGCGTTGGGCAAACGTTTGCTCAAACACAAACAATTGCACTTTGGTCTGGATGTCAAGCCCGGTTTGCTGAATTTCAGATGGAGGCGACCGATGCGCGCACGATGAGATCGCCTGGAGGAAGAAGGAGACTTTCGAGCGCTGAGCCCTCGTCAGGCGCAGTTCCCTGGATCAGGTCGATGAGCCGGCTGGCTGCCGCGCGCCCCATTTCCTGGGAGGGTAAAGCCACTGTGGTCACCTGGGGATAAACGACCCGGGCAAGCAGGTCGTCATGCATCGTGACGACGGAAACATCTTCCGGCACACGGAGCTTGAGTTCGTGCAATCTGGCAATGGCCGCAGCTGCGGTCAGCAGTGTCGCGGCGTGAATTGCGGTCACGCTGCAGGCCAGCAGTTTGTCGACGGCCGCAGGTACGGCTGCAGGATCGTAGCCTGCCTGGGCAACGAATTCCTCGCCGTGGTCGAGGCCGGCGGCTTCAAGAGCCTGTTGCCATCCCTGACGCCGCATGTCGCCATTGAACCGGCCGAGCCGCCCGGCCAGATGCCCGATCCGGCGATGCCCCATGGCGATGAGGTGCTCAACCCCGATGCGGGCTGCCTCGCGGGTATCGATCGCAACGCAATTCCGGTCACCGGCCAGATGTCGGTTGAGGATCACATGCGGCAATCCCGTGCTGTTAAGCATCTGTCGCAACCGGTCATCCTCATCGAAACTCGCGATGATGACACCCTCGATGATGCTTGATCGAGAAATGTCCGTGATGATCTCGCGCCCATCCCCCTTGTCATAGGAGACCAGAAGGGCAAAACCATTCTCGCGTGCCTCGATTTCGGCTCCCACAATCGCCGACGCAAAGATCGGGTTTTCGATCTGGGGAACAACCATCAAAAGTGTCGAGGACTTTGCGGTTTTCAGGGCTCTCGCAACCGGGTTGCCGTGGTAACCGAGACGTTCGGCTGTTTCCAGAATATGGGTTCTGGTCTTTTGGGAAACACGTCCCTTGTTCTGAAGCACGCGCGAAACTGTCGACACGTTGACACCGGTTGCCTCTGCCACATCGCGCAGGGTTACAAGTGGTTTTTTGCGCTTCATTTCCCCTCCCCTGGAAACTGATGGATCGCGAGCTCAGAACCTGATTTCGCAAAATTTGCGCAAGTAGGTTTGTGCTCAGATCAATGTTCGCGCTTCACATGCGAACAAAAGCCGTGAATCCAGTCTCATAGCAGTTTTGGTGACAGGAACGCCATCTATTGCACACCCGGCCATTTCTCCGGCAGTTTCAAAGTAAAGGCCGATCCTATTCCCGCCTGACTTTCAAAAGACAACTCTCCCCCGAGCAACCTTGCAACCTGGGAAGAGATGTTCAGCCCGATACCTGTGCCGGGAGTTCCCGCCGTGCCCTGACCGCGAAAGAAGCGGCTGAACACGCGCTCCTGCTCCTCCGGCGGAATACCAACACCCCGATCGTGCACGGAGATGAAAATGGACCTGTTCTGCGCCCGGACACTCACTGAAACCGGCTCGGTAATCGGCGAATACTTCACCGCATTCGATAGAAGATTGTTGAGGATCTGTTCCGCCAGCAACCGGTCCGTCTCGATCGTTTGGGGAACCTTGTTGCCAATTTCCAGGGAAAAAGCCCGCTCCGGTGTCTCTTCACTCTGACGGGCGACAACCCGTTGAATGAGATCCTCGACATGGCAGTTTCCGGGTCTGGCCGTCACCTGTCTTTCTTCGAGGCGAACGACATCCAGCGTCGCTTCCAGCAGGCTTGTCAAACCCCGGACCTCGGAGCGCACCTGGCTTGCCCGTTGCCTGATTTCGTCGGTTGGCATCTGGCTCCCGCTTCGCAAGACGCGCTGCATCGCGGAATCGATGACGGCGAGCGGGGTTCGAAACTGGTGAGAAACCAGGGCAACGAAACTGCGATAGATCTCGGCGGTTTCGCGTTCACGCAAGAGCGACAACCGGATGCGTTGCTGTTCGGCCATCGCCCGCAACATCGTGAAGGACAGAAAGGCGCCGAGAACAATGATCGCCACGATGGAAATGATGACCTGCACGATTGCGGCACGTTGATTGTCGAGCCGCGCACCCGTTGCCTCCCATTGCCGGACCATGGACTGGTTTCCGGCGCGGCCGAGATCCTCAATCAAGGGCTGGAGAAGGTCGTGAACGGCAGACGCCGTCTGGACGTCGCCATATGACATGTCCAGGATTTTTGCCTCAAGCGCTCGTAGCGCCCCAGCCACCTTTTCCAGCTTTCCGTCCAGGCCAAGCTCTCGCATGTAGCGTCGTTGAGGCCCCTCCGATAACAGGTTCAAGCGGCTAAGCATCACGTTGTAACGCTTGTCCAGTTCAGCCGCCTTGCGGGAGATGGTCCCGACATGGCGGGAAACCTCGGCATCCAGCAGGAGCGCCGCGGATTGCGTTCGTGAGATCGCCCACAACATGTTGTCCCCCTCGTTGCGCCGCAATTCCGCTTCGGTATCGAGAAGCCGTGCGAGGGAAAATACGAGCAGCAAGACGAAGGCAACGGATGCAGTGCCTGCGACGATATAGGCGACAAGATCGCTTCTGCGCGTCATTTGATCTTCAGTTGGATTAACTGCCACACCCAGCGATAGTCGTAACGGATGTCCTGAAGGTCGGAATGCTCGTCCCGGGGATAGACGATCCAGAAAGGGCCCTTGTCCGAGGGCTGTAGCCGTTCGCCATCCATATGGGTTGCGACAAGAACATCGTACCGCACGAAGTCTTCCATCGGGATGTCGATGGTATAATCGTTGAGCGCACTGGCGGTAACCGTCTTGCCGTCGGCGCCGACGAATTCAAGCAGGTCTCGCATCAGGAAGCCGTCGAAGCGTTTTACGCCGTCCGTGACGACAGTTGAGGTCTCGAGGGTGTGACGGGGCAGTGCTTCCAGCATTGCATCGTCAAGAAGCGCGGCGCCCTCTGAGTTTGTCTTGCGGATTTTGCCGGTGACCGTCAGCCGGACCTCGCCTGCTGGGGCGGTCAATGACACGTTTTCCGATCGAGCTGTCGGAACGGATAAACCGACACCGATCAGCATGAGCATTGTCCCTGCAAATGCCTTTGACGGTTTGAGGGAAAAAAGCAGATTGGTGAACCTGAAGGAGCAGCGAAGGTGACTGCAACACCGGAACAGCGCCGCTGCCATGTCTTTTCGTCTCGTTGCCGGTAACGCTTGTTTTTCAAATGCTTCAATCAATGATCGGGCCCGCAAAGGTCAAAAAATCATTATGGCACCGGTTGTCGATGTTGCAAACATTCAACCGATGCCAGACCTCCGATGTTGCCCACGCCGAAAATTGTGCATTTCGCCCTGTCCCGAGTTCCCGCGACGCGAACAACAAGAAACAGGGCGCTGATTTGCCGGATGCCGGTGCAGACAGGACAAGGCAGTCCTGACTGCGTGAGTGATGATCAGCCAGCCGCCTTGACAGGATCGTTGATCCGGGGAGGCTGATAGGACGCCGCCTTTTCCTTCAGACTGGAAAATTTTGTCGAAAGCTGTTCGAGCTTGGCTTCCCAGGCCGGATCAGGCTGTTGCCCTTCAATTGTCCGGAAGTAGACCTCCATGATGCAGGTGACTGCAAAAGGCTCCAGCAAAGCGGACTTGACGGACCACGCGAACAAAATTGCAAACACGATGCCGCCCGCAGACCAGCTGCCTGGAACGAGATATGCGATCAGGGCGGCCGGAGCCAACATGACGAGGAAGACAAGAAACGACAGGCCGTAGACGATAAGAGTGAGCCAGGCGGCATTCTTGAGCATCGGTTTGTAATTCTGGGCGTAAAGCACCAGCCCGCTCCGGGACGAAGCCCACACGTTGTCCGAATTTGTCCGGATCGTATAGGCGAGGATGACTTCATCGATGAAACCGACGGCAATGCGCAGGAAGGCCTCGGCAATCGAGATCAGTTGCCGTGCACCGGGGATCGGCAGAAGCGTGAAGACGCCCCGCACCAGGCCCGTGATTGCGCGCAGCACACCCTTTATCAGCTGGTCCACGCCGAAAAGCACACTGGCCTGCATAAACCTTTGAGAGACTTCTTCGCGGGCGTAGGAAATCTGGGACCGCCCACCCGGCATCTCCTTGCCGTCGAGCAGCTTGACCAGAACGGCAATGTGCCCGGCCTTGACGACATAGAGAACGTATTCTCTCAGTAAGTACATCACGACGGCGACTGCACCGAACCCGATGACGCCGCCCCAGGTCGTGGTCGTTGCCTGGAAATCGGCATCGCCGAACCCGCCAATGCCCCAGCCGATGCCGGCCCCGACACCCGTTGCAAGAATGTAGGCAACGGCAGCTCCGAAATAGACCGCCATGCGCAAGATGATGAAAGGCAGTGTCTGAAACATCAGGCCTAATGCACGGCCAATAGAAAAATCCCACATATTTGGCGTCTCCTTGAACGCTCTGTTGCAATATGGCGGGAGAATATTGTCGAACGTGAGTGCTGTCCCCCTGCGTTTGAACGGGGACAGGAGAATGAAATCGCGTCAAGAAAGACCGCCCATTGACGCCGCCATCCATGGAACCGACTATCGGGCCCATCACGGTCAGATTTCAACGTGGTCTGGTTCAAAGAGCAGTTGATGCAATCGATGCCCAAATCCCGTTCGAAACTGACGGTTCTCTGTGTTGAGGACCAGTGCCATCTTCGCCAGGACATCATCGATGAACTTTCCGCTGCTGGCTATGACGCAGTCGGTGCAGCGGATGGCCGTGAAGCGCTGGACGTGCTGGAAACGGTCCGCCCACATCTCATCTTGTGCGATATCTCCATGCCCCGGCTCGACGGTTACGGCTTGCTCGAAACCGTCAGAGGCAGGCACACGCATCTCGCAGATGTTCCTTTCGTTTTCCTGACGGCTCTAAACCAGCGCGACGAGATCATTCATGGCAAGCGCGCGGGTGCGGACGATTATCTGGTCAAACCGATAGACTATGACCTGTTGCTGGCGACGATCGAGGCTCGCTTGCGCCAGGTCAGCCGGATCGATGACAGGCAAAAAAACGAACTGGAAACGCTTCGGCAGGCCCTGGCAGGCAGCAGATCGGACCGACCGCTTGGAATGAACGGCATGGAGAGCGTTCTCAACGTGCTTTCCTTCGGTATCGTGCTGGTGTCGTTGTCCGGTGTTGTCTTCGCAAATAGAGCAGCTCGGGAGATACATATGGCCAGGGACGGGCTGGTGATCGACCGGACGCTCCATACCGGTTCATCGCAGCTCGCCAACGATATCAGGAAACTGCTGGCGAATGCCTGTGAGGCTGCCTGCAAGGGCCAGGACCACCTTGCCAGCCTGACGGTGCAAAGACCGTCCGGACGCCGTGATTTTCTGCTTACGGTCTGTTCACTCCCGGACAGTACGGGACTGCCGAACGATGACGCGAAGGCGGTGATATTCATTTCGGATCTCGCGCATCGGCCAAGGATGCCGGACGAGATCCTGGCAGGCCTGTTCGATCTGACGCCGACTGAATCGGAGGTCGCCCGTGCGTTGGCGCAGGGTCGGCGAAAGGAAGACATTGCGCAGGAGCTTTCAATCGCACCGACGACAGTCGCTTTTCATTTGCGCAATCTCTTCGAAAAGACCGGAACCAATCGTCAGGCAGACCTCATCGCACTGCTTCTCACCGGCCTTGTCTCGATCAAGGAACCGCAGGGGGACGTTGAGAAACGTGGAAAGGCTGAAGCGCTTCCAACAACGTGATGACACCAAGATGAGCATGCCGGCAAATTTGTTACGCAGGTGAATTTCAACAATCAAAAAGATCACGCTGACTTCATTACGTTCGTGAAACTGAATTCACAAACTAGCCAAGGCTGGTTATATTCTCTCTGCGGTCGAAATTGCCGCGTATACTGAATTGATATTCCATTTGAATTGCCTCTCACATTTCCGGAGAATTTGTTGTGCCGGTCAAAAAATTACGATTGCTGCTTTGTTCTGCGGGACGCCGCGTTGGTTTGCTTCAATGTTTCCGATCTGCTGCCGACCATCTGGGAATCCAGCTGGAAATCCTCGCCTGTGACCTTGCTCCGGATTTAAGTGCAGCATGCGCAGCTGCGGATCGGGCGTTTGCCGTGCCGCGTTGCGACGACCCGAGTTATGCCAACGCCATTCTCGACATTGTGCGTGACAACCGGGTCGATCTGGTGGTCCCGACGATTGACACGGAGTTGATGGCGCTTGCCTGCGTATCCGACGCGTTCACCCGGCTGGGAGCGCGGGTGCATGTGGCGTCGACTGAAGTCATCGAAATTGTGAGGGACAAGCGGCTGACGTCGGAGATGCTCGAGGCGGCAGGCGTGCCGGTGCCGAAATCGCTGGGACATGAAGCGTTGCTGTCCGATCCGGATGCACTCGGCTGGCCGGTGTTTGCCAAGCCGAGCGGCGGTAGCGCCAGCCGGGGACTGCAGGTCTTTCAGGCAATCGAAGAGCTGCCCGGCCGGTTTGAGGAACCAATGGTCTTTCAGCAGTTTCTGCGTGGCCCGGAATACACGATCAACATGTTCGTCGATTCAGGCGGCAGCCTGCGAACGGTGGTTCCTCATCTGCGCATCCAGATCCGCGCGGGTGAAGTCGAGAAGGGAAGAACTGTTCGACGGGATGACTTCCGGCAAATCGCCGAGGGCGTGCACCGGGCTTTGCCGAGCCTGACCGGCGTCGCCTGTTTCCAGGTGATCGACGACCCGGAGCTGGGACCGCGTGTCATTGAAATCAATGCAAGATTTGGGGGCGGGTATCCCTTGGCCGACCATGCGGGTGCGCGTTTTGCACAATGGCTTCTTGAGGAAGTGTCGGGCCTCCCGTGCAGCGCAAACGATGACTGGCGAGAAAATGTCAAAATGCTCCGATACGACAGCGCGATCTACGACGGCTGATCGTCGCAGGTTTGCCGGAGCCGCAATGGTCTTTTGTCAGGACCTGCACCTCGGCTCTGTTCTGGCAGTAGAAGCCCTGGCCGGTAGCGTTGTCCGGTCGACCTCACATTCGTTAACTGGCGGATTGCGATGATTGTTTTTGATCTGGACGATACGCTCTATCTGGAGCGGGAGTTTGCGTTCAGCGGCTATCGTTTTCTCGACGGTTGGGTGAAAGAACGCGAAAGCCTGGAAGGCTTTGGCAACGCCTGCAGGGTGTTGTTCGAGGAAGGCGAGCGGCGTCAGATCTTCAACCGCGCGCTTGAAAGGCTCGGACACTGCGGCGACAGCCATTTGATCGCTGATCTTGTTGCGGCTTACCGTGGCCACCCGCCGCAGATTTCGCTGGCTCCGGATGCGGCGCGTTTTCTCGAGCGTCACCGCGGTCCGTTCGGCCTGATTACGGATGGACCGGCGGAAACTCAAAACGCCAAGATCGTTGCCCTTGGTCTTGACCGCTGGATTGAGAATATCCGCAAGACCGGAGACTGGCCTCAAGGATATGGCAAACCACATCCCCGCGCTTACGAGGAAATGGAAGGACTTGCGGCAGACGACGGGCCGATGGTCTACGTCGCCGACAATCCCGCCAAGGACTTCGTGACGCCAAAAGCGCGCGGCTGGATCACCGTTCAGATCCGGCGGGCGGGCGCCGTGCATCCGCCGCATGCGAAAGATGATGCACACGCGGCCCATGTCGAAATAACGTCGCTGGATGAACTCGACGGCGCGTTGATGGTCCAGCCGGTTTCGATGAAATAGCTAACTGCGGGCCGCAAGTGTGTCTTCAGGCTGGACCACGCTGCGACAGAACCTCCTGGTATTCACCGAGAATGTGCTTCACCTGGTAGTTCGCGACGATGCGCTGCCGAGCCTTTTTGCCGAGATCGGCAAGCTGATCGGGGGGCATTCGGGCAAATTCGGCCATCGCATCGCACAGCGCATCCGGATCGCCCGGTGAAACAACCTTGCCGGTATCCGCAACAACAAGTGCCGCGTCGCCGACGTTGGTGGTGACCACCGGACGGGCATGGCTCATGGCTTCGGCCACGACATTCGGGAACCCTTCCGTTCTGGACGACAGGACGAGAACATCTATCTGCGAATAGAAATCCCCCATGTCACGCAGCTCTCCCAGCATTTTCAGACGTGCCGGATCAAGCCCTGCGTCTTCAATCATGGCCATAACTTCGCTGTTGCGGTCATCAAGACCGAAACCTGCGGCAACAAAGCGTGCATCGGGAAATTGTGCGGCGATCTGCGCTGCGGCCCGAAAGAAGTTCAAGTGGTCCTTTTGAGGATGAAAACGCGCGGCTATACCGAACACACGGGCCTTGCGCGGCGTGGGGTCCGCCTGCTCGGGAACCACGACGCCGTTCGGGATGACCTTTCCGAACCGCGCGGCATAGCCATACTGTTCGTGCTGCTCTCTTGCCCGTGCCGAATTGTAAACGATGCCGGCAGCGCGAGACGATAGCATGCGAGCCCCTGCAACGGCGAGGCGCGTGCTTCGCGTCAGGCTGCGCGGATCGTCAAGTGCCTGGCGCACCGTCCAGAAGACGGGCGGCGCCCCAGCCAGGCGCGCCGACAAGGTGCCGACAACCATTGCATGATACATCCAGCACAGCACCGCTCGCGGGCGCTTCTCCCGCATCAGCCCTGTCAGTTTCATGATTGCACCCGGCATGTGCACCGCCCCGCGTGCGTTGAGCGGATGATATTCCACGTCCGGCCGTCCGGCCAAACTCAGGTTGCGCTCTGAAACGCCGATCAAAGGGACCACGATTGTCGGTTCGGATGTCGCTGCCAGGAGTCTTGCCAGCATCGTTTCCGCTCCGCCGCTGGCGGCGAAATTCGTAATCACATGCATGACCGGCGCGGCAGTGTCCGTTCCAACCTCCAGTCCAGCACCTTCGCTGCCAACGTAGTCCATCAGGTCATGCCTTTCGTGCACCCTGCCAGACGTCGAGCGGTCTGCCGATCCGCTGTTCAAGTTCACTGACTTCCGGAGCGAAAAAGTCCTGCAGCCTTTTTTCCAGATCGGGGCTCAACGGCGGGTATTCCTGTGGCCGGGCGACGGCATCGCGAAGCACCCTCATTGGCCTGGTATGCCGAACGCCGTCCAGGACGGGGCGAAACGGCTTCAGGACCTTGCGCAGGGGCAGTGGAACGATGGCGGCGTTCTTGTCTTTCACCTTGCTGTCCACCGGAGGAGCCAGCGGTGCCTCGTGACCGATATGCGTGGCGAGGCGGGCGAGCTGATTTTCAGGCTGTCGCCGGATATCCTCGAACAGCAGCAGCAGGATCTGCTCCGGCGGGAACAGATCGTAGAACCGGCGAAGATGCAGGGCATAACGGCCGTCGTTGATGAAACGCTGGCCCGCGGCCTTCGCCGGGTCGAGATGATCCTCGATGTTTCGAGACACCTCCCCGCGTCGCAAGAGCATGCAATAATCGGAGTAGGCACGCGCCGACGGTTCCCGCATCTGAACGATCAGCCGGACATCGGGAAGGTCCCGCCGGATGCGCTCTGCCGCCTCGGGCTGCGTGAGATAGGTATTCGACTTCTCTCCGACGATTGCGTCCGGTTTACTGAAGTCGAATTGAGACAGGTACCAGTCCGCTCCACGGTGATACTCATCGGAAAAGTAATGAAGCTCCGGGCTGGGCATCGATATCGTCGGACTGCGCTCCAGAGATCTTTGCAGCCAGGTTGTTGCGGACTTGGCCGCGCCGAAAATCAGAAATCGTATGTTTGAGTCAAGCATATGCGGTACCTGCTACCTGGGTGCCTTCGACGAGCTGTTCGTAAAGGCGGGAAATTTCGGAAACATGGCGTTCGGCGCCATACTTGGCCGCGGCATCTGCCTGCGCCGCGTCGGCAATCCGGGTTTGCAACAAAGGGTCACTGAGCAGTTTGCAAATAGGTTCGACAAAGCTCTCCGGATCGTCCGGCTCAACAAGGAACCCCGTCAGACCGTCCGAGATCGCTTCGATGTTGCCACCGTGCCGTGTCGCGACGACAGGCGTCCCCAGATACATGCTTTCGATCAGGGTCCGGCCGAATGGCTCGTTGACAGCCGGAACAAGCATGACATCGACACCGCTCATTGCCTCGAAAACCGGTGAGCGGAAGCCCATGAAATGAAAATTGTCGTTCAGTCCCAGGCTACTGACCAACGCCTTGCAGGTTTCGTCCAGGCCCCGGGTTGCATCGACGGTATCGCCGAACAGCAATCCGTGTACCTGACGCCCCGGCAAGGCGCGGCGAACCGCATCGACCACCCGAACAAAGCCGTCGGGACGTTTGCGTTTGATGATCGAGCCGAAATACCCGAGCAGCACCGCGTCCCTCGGCAGGCCGAGTTCGTCGCAAAGCTTGTCATGGGAATTTGTGCGATCGGGCCGTATGGCTGGAAAATCGAAAGGACTTCGGATCACGCTTGCACGGTCGCCAATCGGCCGGATCGGACGTGATGGCATGGCGTAATGTGAAACGCTCACGATATGGTCGGCAAGCAAGGGGGCGAGCGTGTTCGCCCCTTTCGCGGCCGGATCCTGGCGATGATGCCAGAGGTGGCGACAACCAGACAGTTTGCTCGGCATGATCCAGTTGGCGTGCATGCGTCCTTCGTTCGTATGCACGATATCGGGATCGATCTTTTTCAGCGTTCGTCGCAAGGCCGGCAGTGTTCGCGTCAGATAGCCAAGCCCGCCTACGCGGCCGGGCAGAGGCAGGCCGGGCGACGACATCAGTGGCGTGTCCTCTAGCACCTCGTAATCGAGCCCCAGCTCCCGCGCCTTTTGGCCAATGGCGCCAGGCTCGAAATGGACGAGGACACGCGCCTCGAAACGGTTCGGATCCAGGGCGGCGGCAAGGCTGAGCGCCGAAATGTGGCTGCCGCCCAGGACAGGTCCGCCTACGAACGGAAATAATACTCGAATGCGTCTCATCACTGCTCCGGACCTACTTGGACGCTGGTTCAGAAATCGTCAGGTTGATCGTCAGACTGTCGCCCGGACGCATGAAGGCGTTCAGGTCGACGTCCAGGCTCTGCATCTCGCCGTTCTCGAGCCGCGATATCCTGTAGGAAGGTGTGACAATGCTGTCCTGGGCGGTGGTATCAACCGAGTTCGCGGACAGCGTCTCGGCGTAGACCTTTCGGGCCAGCTCAAGACGGGATTCGACCTCGAAACGCTTTGATTTCACCTCCGTGAGTTCGGAGAGCTTTTCCCCGCGGGTCCGGTCGAACAGGGTCGCGGCGTCTCTCGATGCAAGATTGAGACGCTGCTGTGCGTCGAGACGGGCGACTTCGAGCTGCAGACGTTTTGCCTCCAGATCGTTGAGCGCCGTATTGGCAGAGGACACGCGGGTCGTCACGGCCAGCCCCTTGTCCTTCAGATGCTCCATCGATGCGAGATCCTTGCGGGCCAGTTCGATCTGGTTGTCACGCAGGACGATTTCTTCGGACAGTTGAGAGATTTTCTCGGTCAGCAGGACACGAAGATCCTTGAGGCTCTGGAGCTCGGCCTTGATCACCTTGATGTTGGCGGAAAGGATCTTCGACTGCACAGGGTCGGATGATTGCGACTCCACGGCGTCTGGCAATGTCTCTGCCGAAAAGAGCTGCACTTCCTGCTCGAGCCTTGTCTCCTGCTGCAACAGTTTGGATGCGGTTCCGCGAAGCTGATTGATCTCCCCCGTTACTCGGGTGAGCGAGGTCTGTTGTGTCCCCTCTTCGTTCGGCAGGCGATAATAGCCACCGGCAATTGCCAGGGCCTTTTCGACCGTCATGCCGGGGATGAAGTCGAATTGTCCGGGAGCCGTAACCGCTCCGCCCACGAACACCGGGGCATACCGGGATACTTCGACGGAGACCGCGGGTAATTCCGTCAAGCCGACGATGCGCTGCATGCGGCTGGCAATAGTATCCGCGACCTCGTCCAGGGTCTTGCCGACAACTTCCACGGCTCCCGCAATCGGGACATGAATTTTGCCGTCCGGTGCCATCTTGTAGGAACCGGCCACGCCATCCCAGTTGGCAAAGGTCTTGTTTCTGGCATCCCAGGCGCCAGCACGCAGCTCCAGTGTCTCACCGCCGGACAGCCTGTACTGTTCGGCCGAGAGACCCGACACAAGAAAAGTCGATAATGAAAGTACGGCAATTATAAACCGAATACTCAATGCGCGATCTCCCATCTTTTAACTTAAAGAAACAAAATTATTATCAATATATCCAAGATTATCACGGAAATCGGAAAACAACGAAAAAGAAATTTTTCCCGAAATAGCGTTCATGATTCTTTCGGGATGCTTTAGTTGCATCCGGTTTATTCGATGGTCTCGACGAACGTTGGTAAGGACATTTTTCATGGGTCATCTGTGCTCCCGTCTCTGGTGCCGGCGGACCCGGTAACCCGACAGACAGATCGCCGCCGGAAGCAAAAGGGGAACGGACAGGAACCTGCCGTAAACGTGGGTCACTCCGTTGAGGGCAACCGCGAACATGAGCAGTATCGTGAACATCAGGACCCCGGACCAGCGCGTGTCGGGATTGCTGAATGACCGCCAGCCGACGAATGCCAGTGTAAGCAGCAAGCAGACGAAGCCGAGCAGCGAAACGAGGCCGCCTTCGGAAAACAGCAACAGATAGGTATTGTGAACCGGCGCTCCGTACTGGCTGATCAACCGGTGCTGATCCACTCCGACCCCTAACCAGATCGACCGATCGATCAGGTAAATTGCCTCCTGGATGAGAAGCAGTCGCCCATCGAAGGTTCCCGCCTCACTGGAATCGCCGGTCGTCAATGCGCCGTAGACCCGCTCCTGAAACACCTCAGGCAGGAAATACTGTCCGAACAGGAACAGGGCCGCCAGTGCAAGCGCTCCAATCCCGATGAAAGCCAGGATATGTTTGGCGGAGCCGTGGAAAAAAGAGATTCCAAATATCCCGACAACCGCGACGATGAACCCTGAATTCGATGCGGACAACAACAGGCCGTAGGCAACGGGTGCCACCAGTGCCAGGAACACGATGCCGGATATCTGGGAGATGAAGTAAAGCCACATCACGTAGACGATCCCTACTCCAGCCAGGAGACCGACCCCGTTTTCCCGCTCGATCAGTCCGGTCAGTCGACCGTTTCTGGAAAAGAAACGCGCATCGTCCGGGCTGAACACCGAATAGAGCACTCCGTGCAACATCACGAACACAAGGGAAAACGCCATCACCTTGCAAAGGAACATCGTCTCCCGCGCAGGACGCCCCAGAAGCAGCAGCGGTATGCATACAAACGAAAAGACGTACTGGATGACGCCAACCGCACCCGTAAGCGGATCGCCGTTCAACAACGATCCGGCAATCAGGCCACTGCAAAGAAGCAATACCGAGAACAGCCAGAAAGACGTCATGTCCGCGAACGGGCGAAGCGGCACGCGCCTGTTTGCAATCATCACGACGAAAGCGGCGCTGGCGACGAGATCGGACAGCGTGAAGAACACGATGTCGGTTCGAAGATATGTCATTGGCGACAGGAACACCGCGGCGATGACAAGCAGGCGTTCGATTTCCTGGCTCGTCGTGCTCCGGACAGGGGAACCGCTGTGGGAAGAGATCGGTATCGCGCTTGGGGTCAAGCCGGCCTCCTCACGCTGGGCTGTCGGCGCGACCAGTAAAGGACAAACAAGGTGCCTGCCACGAGCGTGCCATTAAACAGAACATGAGCGACCGAAGCCCCGACCGGCCCCAGCATCCCGACCAGTGGGGCGAAACAGGCCAGGAACATGACGCTTCCGAGCAAGGTCACCCACAGAAGCTCGCGGTCGCGCCCCATGCTCAACATTGCCGGGTTGAGCACCATGGTTGCCAGGAGAAGTATGACCGCCAGCAACTGGACGTTGACCATGTTGGCGGCTTCGTTGAAGCCCGCGCCGAACATGACCGACAAGACGTATGGCATCAGGAAAGCGGCAGGAACCAGCACGACCATGCAAAGGCCAGCGATTGCCAGCAGCACGCCATTGACGAGCTTGTAAAACCCGCGTTCCTCGCCGGAACTCCATTTGCGGGCCAGTTCCGGAAAGATCGCCTGGTTCAGCGGCCGTCCCAGCTTGAGCGCGCTGTCGGCAACCCGGCGGGCTATATGGAAAAATCCGACGAATTTCTCGTCAACGAGAACCGACAGCAGGATCACGTCAAGACGCTGGACTGTCTGGCGGATGATGACATTGAAGTTCGAATTCCAGAGAAACCGCAGAATTCCGGGGTTCTCTTCGCGTATGCCCCTGATCGGCAATCGCATGAACTTGCCGTAGCCACGCTGATGGACATATCGGAGCGAATAGACGAACGGCAGCAGGCTGTTTGCCAGGCCTTCGATCACCGCAACGAGGACAAACCCCCAAAGGCCGTAGCCCATCAACCACACGCCGGCCGACAGCACCAGACGCAGCAGGGCGATACCGACATCGACCTTGGCAAGAACATCAAACCGGTCGAAAATCCTCAGGACCGCGACCGCGGTCGGCTTGAGGTTCAAGAGAAGCGCCAGGGAAAACAAAGCCAGATAAGCGGCACTGTCCTCCGGCCAGCCCATCATTCGGGCGGTCACCTGAGCGGCAAGGATCGAAACCCCGGCAGCCAGCGTGCTGCCTGCAAGGTTCACGTAAACCGAACCCTTCAGCAACCGCATGAACCTGTCGCCGTCATCATCTGACAGAGCGTCGACACCGTATTTGATCACGGCTTGCCAGGGCTCCAGCCGCAGCAGCCGGTCGACAATGCGAACATAAGCCTGGAATATCGCAAACAGGCCGAGGCCTGCCGGACCAAGCGACTGGGCCATGATGGCGAGGGTCCCGATGCTGATCACCCCGCTGACCGCCTGGGACGAGAAGACCCATGAAAAATTGCGCATGAGCCGGCCGGCGGTCTGGCTGTCTTCAGCAGAGAGGTTGATCAGGCGGGCCATCAGTCATCCAGCTCCCGGTCGCCGGCAAGCTCTGCCAGCCAAAGCTGTATGTAGGACTTGTCCGTTCCTGCAACGATCTGCCAGGGATCGTCCGGCTGGCCGGCATCAAGCCCCGTTGTTGACTGCTCCCAAGTGTCAGGAAACCCGTCGCCGTCACTGTCCACGACCCGTTCTTCCGGTTGGAGGTCCGGCCAACCGCCGACTTCGGATGGGGAATCGATCACCTTGCCTTTGCAATCGCGAACGGTTTCGACAAGTTGCTGGTCGAGCGAGTCCCGATGTTCGCCCGATGGCAGGCGGTCGCCGACCCCTTCAAGCACAAGGTCGAGCACTTCGCTTGCCTTCACGCGCGGGACGGACAGTGTGCCGGTCACACCCTCGATGATCTCCGCTCCGGGATCGGCATCGACTTGCCGAAAGGGGCGGTCTTGGTCGCAGCGTCCACGGTCGATTGCGAGAATGTCATCGACCTGAACTTCAAGTCTGTACTGGTCGCTTGCCATGATTGCTTCAACTGCTGCGGGCCGTCTGTCGACGGTGCTCGGGCCGGTCAGCGCAACATTGCCGGCATAGACGATAAACGCGTTGCCGTAGTAGTTTCGAAACTCTCCGAATTGACTGATCGGATTGTAGAATACGCTGTTCACGACCTCGACCGGCCCGTCATCATGGCCGTATATATCGGGATTTCGGTCCCGATTGTGAGCGAAGAGGTTTCGCCAGAGGCTCACGCGTCCGCAATCGAAATCCCGGCCGTCTCCAGAGCAGATCAAGGCCCCCTTGGAGTGGCGCCCTTTCGGGTGGTTGGCATGATCCAGAGCCCAGGCGGAAATGCTGTTGGCGACCGTAATGTCGCTGGATCGTTCGCGGGAAACGTGGATGCCGAGGTTCTCGTCGGTCGAAAACATCAGGGACAGATGATCAAGATAAACGCGCGTCGCGTTTTCAAGCGTCACCGCATCGACCGACGACGAAGGTTGCTCGCTCGGTCCCGGGCGTACCTTGAGAAACCTGACGACGACATCGCTGGCATTCTTGATGATGACGGGTGTGGCGCGGGATTTGCCCAGTCTGATCTGGATTCCCTGCCCGGGTGCCGTCTGACCTGCGACGTAGAGGTTTGAGCGAAAAAAGAGGGGGGTGTCGAGCGTGATCGTTCCGCTCACCTGAAAGACGCAGATCCGAGGCATTTCGCCCTTTTCCACACAGGCTCGCAGAGAGCCGGCGCCAGCATCTGCCAGCGTTGTGACGGGGATGACCTCCCCTCCGGTCCAGCCGGTTGCAGATGCTCCGAACCCGACCGCCCCCGGAAAAGCTCGAGGCGCGGCCTCGGCCGCCAGCGATTGCGACATCAAGAGGCCGAAGACGATAAGGACTGCAGCCTGTGTTCTGTTCCTAGCCATCATTCACCACGATCCCGACGTTTGAGGCGTTGTTCAGTTCGAGTTGCTGAGCGGCTTTCGAAAGGTCTTCGAAGTGAGTCTTCTTCATGCGCGCGACCAGCAGCACTGCCTGCGCGACACTGCCGAGGCGGCATGTCGTGTCGTCGTTCAGTACCGGTGGGCAATCGACCACAATTAACGAGTACTTGCGGCGTAGAACGCTGAGTGACGCTTCGACGCTGGACATGTTGTTGAACCGCATTGGTACAGGCCCCGGTGCAGGGGCGACTATTGACAGATGCGGATGGCCGGGCAGATGCCACGCGGCTGCATCGATCCGCAGAGGGTTGCTTAGAAGATCGAGAAATCCGTTCGCAGTGCGTTTGCGCGAGAGGGTCGAGATCAAGTCCCTCGGCGAAGGATCAAGATCGACCAGCAGAACATCTTCACCTCCCGCGGCTGCATATGCGGCAAGTGCGAAACTGAGTGTACTCCGGCCCTCCCGGCTCCCCGGTGAGGTGATCAGAACCATTGCACCGGTCCCATTCTCGGTCCTGTTGTCCGCCCCGGTGTTTGTTCGTACGGCGGTGTGCAGGGGTGCGATCTTGTGCAGCGCCCGCCGCAAGTTCCCGCTCCTGGTCGTCCATGCCATACGGTTTACGAATTTCCGTGAAAGGGGAGGCAATTGTCCCAGAACCGGTGCGCGGAACGCGGTTATCTGCTGCGGCCACCGCAGACGTCCGCGAAGGTTTTCCCGCAAGAGCGCCAGAAGGAAACCGAAAGTGAGCCCGCTGATCAGCGCGCCCACCATTTCGGTATTGGGAGAAGGCGAAACAGGTCTGGTCGTTGGGATAGCGATCGACACTTGCCGCGCGACCGGGGTCAGTAGCGCTTCCTGCAATGCGAGTGCTTCAAGCTGATCGAACAGAAGATCATCCTGTCTTCGCATCGATTCCAGTCTCCGTTCGAAGCCGGTTTTCTCAACTTCGGCCGCCGAACGTGCGTCGAGTTTTGCCAGCGTCGCATCCAGGTCGGCCTTGAGCTCTGCAGACTCTTGAAAGGGTACTCCGCGTTCTTCTGCCAGCGCCAATTGCGCCTGCAGGCGGCGAAGATTGTTGGTCAGGGTTTCCGTCTCGGTCAGATCGTCGAGATTGTTGGTTCTGGTGAATTCCAGAAGATTGGCTTCCGCATCTTTCAACGTCTCTTGCAGCGCGGATTGGCGCGACAAGATCGACATCTTGGTTCGTTCGACATCGGCGCGCTGTATCTCAAGCGTGTAGTCGACATAGTTCCGGGCGACAGCATTCGCGATGTCTGCTGCCAATTGCGGGCTGGCGTCCGTGGCGAGGATGTCCAGGGCGAAGGTCGTGGGATGCCAGATGATCTGATAGCTCTCCAGAATACGATCGATCGTGCTTTCCCTTCCGGACAAGACGTTCTGACCTGTTCCGGAAATCTCATCAGGAACGACCTCCTCCGCTACGCGAGCGGCGAATTCCCGTGACTTCATGACTTCGATTTCGGTGGCCAGTTGAAGCATCGACAAGGTTCTGGCCCGCAACCGGGCACCGAATGGATCGAGACGCAGGACCGCGTCATCAAGCACCAGCGTGGCCTGCGCACTGTAGGTCGGCACAACGGTGGTGAGCCGGAACCACATCAGGGCGCCAGAGGCCAGTATGCACAGGACGATCAGAACCGCATTTCTGAAGATCAGAGTCAGAATCTGGAGATTCTCTGGTCTGAAATCGGCAGCACCTTCGGCATGGCGATCACGTTTTGACACCTGATCAGCCACCTTGCCGGCGGTTTGAGAGCTGGTGTTGATCAAAAACAGGGATCGTCTCCTTCATTGTGTCGCGCGTGTGCGCCGAACCATGCGATCGCTTGAAAGTGCGGAACACCAGATCAGAACTTGAGCGGCGCCGCGGCACTTGATGCAATTTTCAATAAGCTGCGCGTGAAACACTGGTGCGCAGCGAAATGTCGATAAACTCCAGATAAAACAGCATGTCAGACACGGTTTTTTCGGTGGATCGTGTCGACTGAAAGGGTCGCGCCAACGCGACGGAAGCTGTTTCAACTTGGCGGTTTGTAGATGTAGCCGTTGTTATAGGCGTAGTATCCTCCTGCCCGGTGAGCTCCATAGTCGCGGAGCGAATATCGCCGCATGTCGATGTCGTTCAACACGACGCCAGCGAGTGGGATCTGATTGAACCGCAAGGCTTCTGCCGCCGTTCCAAGCGCATCTTCCGAGGTGCGTCCCCAGCGGGCGATGAGGATCACGAAGTCCGCAAGCGACGCCAGGCGGTTTGCTTCGTCGGCTGCCAAAACGGGGGCCGTATCAATCAGGATGACGTCATAGGACGCGCGCAATTTTCTCAAAATCGCCTTGCCACGAGGCGTATTGAACACGCGCCTCGGAATGATGGAATCCTGAGCGAACGACAGGAGATTGATCTGTCCGAAACGGGTGCAAGGCACTATCTGCGCGTCGAAGACGTTCTGATCCTCCCAGATTTCCTGAGGCGTTTCCTTTGGGATTTCGCAACCTGACATGCGTGTCAGGCCATGCCGGTGGATGTCGAGGTCGATCAACAGTACCCGGTGTCCTTCCTGGGCGGCGGAAACCGCGAGTGAGAACGTCAGGGTCGTCTTGCCTTCGTTGGCAAGTGCCGACGTTACGGCCATGACCATGCTGTCCTTTTTCCGGATCTGGTTGGAAAGCAGTGTGAGCAGGCTCCGCAACGCCAGCTGGTACGGTGAATTCTCCTGCCTGGAGGTTCTGCTCAGAAAGAGTTCCTGCTTGTCTCGCTTCCGCCAGTACCGGATCCGCGGAACGTAGCCGATGGTTCGCAGGCCCAGGTACTGCATCGTCTGGGTACCGGTCCAGACCCGGCGGTCGAACAATTCGCGCAACAGCACCAAGGCCAGACCGACAATCAGGCCGCCAGCAATCCCAAGCGCAAAAATGACGGGACGGTTGGGTGTCGCCGGTTTCAGCGGAGCGGAAGCCACCGTCACCTGCCGGGCATCGGGCTGAAGAAAGTCGATCTGTGTTTCCAGTGCGTTACGCCGGTCTACAAGTGCCTGGTACCTGGCAAGATCCGCATCCAGTGACCTCTGCAGCTTGGACTGTGTCAGTTCGGCGCGCGTTCGCTCCTCAAGCTTCGTTTCCACCTCGGCAAGACGCTGTTTGCTTTCATTGATCCGGATGGAAGACGCATTCTGGTCGCGCGCCAGATTGAGGATAGACGTCAATCTGTTCAGCTCTGCCCTCAACTCGTCGCCGAGGCTGGTGTCGTCCAGTTCGTTTTCGCGAATGAGTTCCGCAAGACGCGCTTCCATCTCGCTAAGGCGACCGCCGAGTAACGTTATCCGGTCCCACAATTCTGAGATTGAATACTGTACGGCTTTCTTCTTGTCCCGAAGAGAGTCATCGATGTAGGTGCTTGAGAGTGTATTGGCCAGTTGCGCAGCCATGACGGCATCAGGATGCCGCACACGAATATCGAGCGCCAGGCTCTCGCCTCGCCGTTCAACCGTGTAGCTGTTGAGCATGCGTACCAGGACCGCTTCGAATTGCTGTTCATCGGTGGGAACCGGTGTTTCGGTCGCCGAAAGGTACGGATTGAAATAGGTGTCTGAGATCAGGTTCAGTTCGCTGGCGACCTTGCGGGCGAATTCGACTGAGCGCAGAAAATCGATCTCGGTCTCGATGTGGATAAGCGACGTGTCGGAATTCTCGATTGTCGTCTCTGTCGGATTAATTCTCGTTTCGACCTTCGCCAGAATGATGGTCGACCGTGCGGCATATTTTGGCTGAATGACCTGAAGGGCAAGATAGGCGGCCCCCAGACCCAGCAACATGGCCAAGGTCAGCCAGATCCAGTTCCTTCGCAACACCTTGAAAATGGCAAAGAAACCGAACTGTATCGGACGTTCAGCGAATGCATATTGCTCCTGCTGCGAGTCAACAATACTGCTCATGAAGATCCCCCAAATGCCGACGAATTCCGCCGGATTGTCCTGGTATTGAAGTCGATTTTGCCGGGCGCTCCGATATCGGTTCGCGCCAGGTCCGTTGCCACGGACATCGCGGCACTTGCAGAGCTGAAAGGCTCACGCATTCGCATGTGAATAGCCCTCCCCTGCCGGTTTGCCGCGGTTGAATGCTTCCTTCCGAGCCGCGTCGGAAATCGTCCGGTCCCAGAGGGCTAGAATGGTCTCAGGTGCCAGCTTTTGCTGCAGGCGGACATTCGCATCCGCCATTGCGGCCCTCAGGGTCGGGTTGGACATCAGACGGCCAATCGCGTCGGCCAGTGCCCCGATATTGCCGTCCTGAACCAGAAGTCCGTTCACGCCATCGAAGACCAGTTCCCGTGGGCCGTAGGCGCAGTCGAACGCCACGACGGGAAGCCCGCTGACGACAGCTTCGGCAACAACGTTCGGAAATCCTTCGAAACGGGACGATAGAACCAAAATGTCGGAAGTCCGGATCCATTCTCCGTGCCTTGCGCTCTTGCCCGGCAGGGAAACAATATCCTGAAGACCAAGACGGTCACGCTGCGCTTCCAGGGAAGCACGGGCGGCGCCTTCTCCATAGATCGTCAGTCTTGCATCCGGCTGTTTTTCGCGCAGCAGAGACATGGCGTCGATGAGCAGATCAAAGCCTTTCTGGTGATCCAGTCGTCCAACGGCAACGAGCCTCTTTCCGCCAGGTGAAGGGGCCACACCGTCGATCGGCGCACAGGGGTTCGGGATCACCTGGGCACAGGGTTGTACTCGCGCCGGCAGGTCCTGCCGTGCCCGCTCGGTCTGCATGACCATCGCGGCGGCTCTGGGCATCAGGGCATTCTGGGCACGGCGCCAGAGCGGGTGGGCCTTTTGTGCCAGCGGATTGTTGCGCTCGGACGCGATCACAGGCACCGACGAACCGGTGGCCAGAAGGGTTAGAACGTTGACCTTGGTCAGGAACGAAAGGCACACATTCGGCGATAGAGCCCGCACCAGCTTGCGGATACTGGCAAGCCGGCGCAACGGCAGGGGAAGCAGCCCTCTGCCGTTCTCCCGATCGAGAACGTGCAGGACGACGTTGTCCGGATAGTCGAAATACGATCCTGCATCGGGGCAGGTCATTGCCGCGACGTGCACTTCATCGCCAAGCTCAGCACGATGTGCCGCCAGCATGGCAACGATCTTTTCCGTGCCGCCTGCGCCAAAACTAGCCTGAACGAAGAGCAGTTTCATGGTTTATTCCGCAGCCTCCACCATGGTACGTCGACCCTTCGGAACCGCATCATTCCGTTGTCCGTTGCCATTCAGTTCGATTTCAACCAGTGGCCGGTTCAGGTTCTTCGACTGCAGGAATATCCGTCCGACATATTCACCCAGAATGCCGAGAAACATCGCGTTCACCGTCATCGAAAGCAGGATCAGCGTCGTGGTCGTCGCAAAACCGGCCGGCCACTCCTGGCCGAAGACCAGTTTGCCGATGAGGTAGCCCGAAAGCAGCAGGAAGGCGCAGAGGCCGCCCAGAAGGCTGATCAGGGAAGCCAGCCGTAACGGCACAAGCGAATGGTTGATCAGGCCATCGACCGCGAGGGAAATCATCGCACGAAGCGGGAACTTGGAATCTCCAGCCACGCGAGCGTTTCGGTCGTACTCAAAACCGGTCTGGTTGAAACCCATACCGCTGATCAGACCGCGAACATAGGGCGAGCGGTCTTCCACACGGCGCAGCTCATCGAGAATGCGCCGGTCGGTCAGCCGGAATTCACCTGCGTTCCGGGGAAGGTCGTCCTCGCTGATCGCGTCGATCAGTGCATAGAAGGTTCTGCGCAGCCACGCGACGACTGGACCGTCCGGCAGGCTCCGCCGGATTCCGTAGACGACGTGGTAGCCCTTGCGCCAGGTATCGAGCATCTGCGGGATCAGTTCGGGCGGATCCTGGAGGTCGCAATCAAGCTGTATGGCGCAGGCGCCCTCGGCAGCCCGGTAGGCGGTCAGCACCGAAGCCTGGTATCCGACATTCCGAGAGAACCGTATCACGCGAACCCGTGGGTCCTCGGCAGCGATTTCCGTGAGAATGGAAAAGGTCTCATCACTGGAATGATTGTCGGTGAAGATGAGTTCCGGCTCATAGTCGGGAAGCTGCTCGAACACGTCCATGACACGTTTGTAGGTGTTGCGAACGTTGTCCTCTTCATTCAGTGCCGGGATCAGGATCGAGACGAGAGTCATGCCTGCATCTCCGTTGCAAGGTTTGGAATGATGTTCTCTCGTGCCCATTTCACGGTCCTTTCGAGGCCATCTTGAAGCTTGATTTCCGCTGACCAGCCAAGGCGTTCGCGGATGCGTTCGGCAGAGACGATCAATTCGACGGGATCGCGGACTTGATCGCTGAATTTCACGAGATCGAGGTCGGCGTCGGTCAATTTGATCAAGGTCTTCATGACCTCAGCGACCGTCGGGGAATCCCCTGTCCCCACATTGACCACCGGCCCGGCACCTTCGGGATTGTCGCCCAGCAACATGAGCGCCGTGGTCACGTCATCGACATGGATCAGGTCACGGCGATCCAGCGGGCTGCGGACACTCACTTTCTGGCCGACCAGCAACTGAGTGATGGCGCGCGGGATTAGGAAACTTTCCGACTGCCCGGGCCCATAGGTCAGGGCCAACCGTGCGGTAACGGCAAAAAACGGCAGTCGCGGTTGCGCCATCTCCAGATAATGCGTCCCGGCCAGAAGTGAGGCGGCATAGGATCCGCCCGGTCTTTCTCGCTCGGTTTCTGTAAAGGGTGTCGGACAGTCCCCGTATTCGGCGATCGTCCCCGTCCTGACGAAAGTCCGGGGCGGGCAATCGCAAGCGGCAAGGGCCGACAGGAGCGCGATCAGCGGCGAGACGTTCTCCTCGACACTGTCGGCGAGATCCTGCAAGTCCGGCCGGTTTTCGAAACGGGTACGCGCACCCACATGGAAAACGATCTCCGGCCTGGCTTTTGCCAGACAGCTGCGAAGAGCCCGAGCGTCGGTGACGTCGAGCCTGTAGAGGCCAACGCGCGACGCGATATCGGCGATCCGGCCCGTGGACGAACGGGGCCGCAAGATCACACTGACCTCGTCACCTCGCTTCAGGCAGGCCCGGGTCAGGTTTGATCCTATAAAACCGGAAGCTCCGGTTATGAGAACGCGCGCCATAGTTCTGCCTCAGGGAACGATTTTCGGCACCGGAAGGGGAACGATGAACTTGCCGCCCTTCGCTTCGAATTCGGCCATCTGTTCGCGGATTTCATCCAGGAAATTCCACGCAAGAACCAGCAGGTAATCGGGTTGCCTCTCGGCGACGGCATCCGGCGAGAGAACCGGAATATGCATGCCCGGAGAGAAGAGGCCCTGTTTCAGCGTGTTCCTGTCGACCAGGAAATCGAGTGTCTCCGTGCCGATCCCGAAAAAGTTGAGCAATGTATTGCCCTTGGCGGGAGCGCCGTAGCCGGCAATTGATTTGCCTTCTGCCTTCAACTCCGCCAGCAGCCCGGTCAGATCGTTGCGGATCTGGTGAACCCGCTCGGCGAAATCCTGATAGGTCGCGGCCTCCGTCATGCCGGCCTGGCGTTCATCTTCAAGCATCTCGTCGACGATTGCCGCGCGTTCCACCTTCAAGGCGGCCGGTTGCATGAATACGCGCATCGAGCCCCCGTGCACCGGAAGCTTGGTGACATCGACCACATCGAGGCCGACGCTTTCGCCCAAACGGACAATCGAAAGCAGGCTCAGTTCCGACAGATGCTCATGGTAGACATTGTCGAATTCATTGGTCTCGAGGATCTCCTTGCCCCACGGCACCTCGATGATGAAGACACCGTCGTCGTCAAGAAGCGTCAGCACGCCCTCGGTGAAGCCGTGCAAGTCATCGATATGGTTGAAGGTGTTCGAAGTCGTGATCACGGCGGCGGGACCTTCGGACGCCCTCAATTCCGCTGCCGTCTCGGGGTTGAAGAATGCCGTGTGCACCCTCACGCCGCGCTCCTGCGCAATTGTTGCAAGGTTCGCAGCCGGGTCCACACCGAGCGTCTTGCCGCCCAGCCGGTTGGCGTGGGACAGCATGAGCCCGTCGTTGCAGCCGATATCGACGATCAGCCCACCGTTCGCCTTGCCGACGGCAACCTCCGCAAGCTCCGCGAAATGGGAATGCATGGTCGCGGCGCCGGAAGGTACATAAAGGTAGTTGGTGAAGAAATCGGCCGGCACCTGATCCGCAACCTGGATCAAGCCGCAATCGAGGCAGGCTTGCGTGTTGAGCGGAAAGGCAACCTGGGGCTGGTCGCGATCAGCCGCGCTGGCAAACAAGTTGGCCGGCGGATGAGCTCCCATGGGAAGGAACAGCAAAAGATCCTCGGAACCGCAGGTTCTGCAGGTACGGCGAATGGACTTGTCTAGCTCGAACTTATTCATTTTTTTCAATCGCTCTTAAAATGACTTGCATTGTCAGGTTCAGGTTCATTGCGAACTCCACCAGGCAGAATTCGCGGCAATTCAAGCTTTCGGCGCCGCTCCTCCCCGAAAGTCCCTGCCCATCACCCGACAGACACCTCCTGAAGGGTGCGGTAGGCTCGGCGTCATCCCACCCTCTCGTTGCCCGCTGCCATGGCACCGAAGCCGGCGGAAAACCGGTTCAGGAAATCGGATACGCGCGCGTGCATGTATTCGACGTGATCGTCGTTGAGGCCGTGATGGCAGGCCAGAAGGATGCCGCCACGCATCACCTTGTCGGCAATCGGATAGCCGGACGGATCGACGCGGCAGTCGATGTTCTTCATTGCCGGCTGGCGCAGAATATTGCCGGTAAAGACCGGGCGGGTCTGGATGTCCGCCTTTTCGAGATAGATCTGAAGCTCGCGCCTGGTAAACGGCGCGTCGTCCCGAATTGTCAGCGGGAAAGCCAGCCATCCCGTCCTGGCACCTTCCAACTGGCGCGGCAGGACAAACCAGTCTTCATAGTCGGCGAAGAACCGCTTGTGGGCTTCAAAATGCCGTTCGCGCACTGCAATGTTGTGTTGCAGCTTACCGAGTTGCACGAGGCCGAACGCCGCGCTGATTTCCGAAGGCTCCAGATTGTACCCCAGCGCTTCGAAGACGAACTTCGCGTCATATTCGATGTCATCGAGGCGGACATTGAACCGGTTCTCGATTGCTTCCGATTCAACAAAGAGCGATGAACTGCGTCCCCACGAACGCAGCAACAAAGCCTTGCGCGCCAGCTCGGGGGTGTTGACGCAAAGCATGCCGCCGTTGCCGGCTCCGTTGATGACGTGCGAACCGTAAAAGCTCGTCGTCGAGACATCCGAGTAGATACCCGTGCTTTCACCGGAAATCGTCGCGCCCAGAGTATCGGCACTGTCTTCGATCACCTTGAGGCCGTGGGCATCGGCGATCTCGCGAATGCGCTTCCAGTTCGGCAGATTGCCGATCAGGGACGGGATCATCACTGCGGAGGTCGCAGGTGTGATCATGCGTTCGATGGCTGTCTCGTCGATGTTGTAGGTGCCTTCGGCAGCGTCGACAAATGCCGGCACAAGGCCCTGGCGCACAAGCGGGGCAACCGTGGTGGCAAAAGTCAGCGCCGGTGTGATGACCTCGCTGCCTTTGGGTAGATCGAGGATTTCCACGGCCAGGTAATTGGCCGAAGAACCCGAGTTGACCATGATCCCGAAGTTCTTGCTGAAAAGCTCGGCGACCTTCTGTTGCATGTCACGGACACGCGGACCCATCTGGGTCGAGGTCTTGAGCACTTCGACCACGGCGTCGATCTCTTCCTGTCCGTGTACTGTCTGACCGTAATTAACTCGCATGTGTCAATTTCTCCGGTGATCTCGCGCTGTCTATTCAGCGACCATCGCGTAGCGCGTGAGACTGCTGCCAGCCATCAGGGCGCTGTAGCCGGCAAGCTGCTGTTCGGTGCAGTCGCTCATGTCGTCGCCAAGCGCGTGTGCCTTGTACCAGTCGATTGTCATTCCGATTGCCTCGGCAAGCCTGAGCTGCGGCCGCCATCCGAGGCGGGTGCGGGCCTTGGTGCTGTCGAGGCGCAAAATGCCGGCCTCGTGCAGGGCCGATGACGTTCCCGTCTGTTGCTCCGGAAAACGAACCTCCGGGGCGCCTTGCCCCCAGGCTGTCCGCACCATCTGCATCAGCTCGCGTACATTGACCGTGCTTTCCAGCTCGGGACCAAAATTCCAGGCGCCAGCAAACTCGGAGCCGTCGTCAACAAGCCGAGCCGCAAGCTGGAGATAGCCCGAAAGCGGCTCCAGTACGTGTTGCCACGGGCGCACCGCCTCGGGGCTGCGGATCTCGAGCGGAACGCCGGTTGACGCTGCCCGCACGATGTCCGGCACCAGCCGCTCCTCACCCCAGTCACCGCCACCAATGACGTTGCCGGCCCTGGCCGTGGCCAGCTGCGGTCCGTTGCTATCGGCGAAGTAGGCGTGGCGGTAGGCTTGCGCCACAAGTTCGGTACACGCCTTCGACGCGCTGTAGGGGTCGTGGCCACCAAGCGGGTCGATCTCTCGGTAGCCCCAGGTCCATTCGCGGTTGTCGTAACACTTGTCGGTCGTGATCACGACGACAGCGCGCAGCGAAGGCATCTGGCGAACCGTATCCAGGACGTTGGCCGTTCCCGACACGTTGGTTGCAAAGGTTTCCGCCGGATGCCGGTACGAATGGCGCACCAGGGGCTGGGCAGCCAGATGGAATACGATCTCCGCATCCACGCCGCGCAGAGCTTCCTGCAACGCTCCCCGATCCCGGATGTCGGCAATCCGGCTGTCCATGCGATCGGCGAGACCGCAGGATTTGAAGACACCCGGTCCTTCACTGGGTGGCAGGGACAGGCCAACGACATCGGCTCCCAGGTGCAACAGCCAGGCCGAAAGCCAACCGCCCTTGAACCCTGTGTGGCCTGTGACGAGAACCCGGCGGCCGGCGAAAGCTCGGCCAATATGAGGATCGATAAACTCGGACATGGTCGTCGTCTCAGATCGCGAGTGCCGGCATATTGGCTGGCATTTCCTCATTAAACCGCAACCACGGCGGCGGAAGCTCATCGCACAGCGAATTGAGCGTGTCCCGATCGCGCACGGTATCCATCGGATGCCAGAAACCGTCGTGACGATACGCCATCAGTTCGCCGTCCTTGGCCATCTGGGTCAGGGGCGACTGCTCGAGCGGTTCGGCATCATCGACCATGTAATCCAGAACACCCGGTTCGAACACGAAGTAGCCGCCGTTGATCCAGGTGTCGCGCTTGCGAACCTTTTCCGTAAACGCGAAGACCCGATCACCCTTGAGTTCGATGTTGCCGAAGCGTGCAGGCGGCTGAACGGCGGTCACGGTGGCAAGCTTTCCATGTGACTTGTGGAAGTCGAGCAGGGCGTTGATGTCGATATTGCCCAGACCGTCCGAATAGGTGCACATGAAGGTTTCGTTGTTGAGCCAGTCACGCAGCCTGCGAATGCGGCCACTGGTCATCGTGTGGGAACCGGTGTCGACAACGCAGACGTTCCAGCCGCCCGGTTCCGACGGTACGAGACGCAGCTTTCCTGTATCCACCGAAACGGAAATATTGTTGGCAATAAGGTGGTAGTTGGCGAAGAACTGTTTAATCAGCAACGCCTTGTAACCGGCCGCAACAACGAAGTCGCGATGGCCGAAATGACTGTAAATATCCATCACGCGAGCGATGATCGGTCGACCACCGACCTCGACCATCGGCTTGGGAATGGTGACTGTTTCTTCAGCCAGGCGTGAGCCTAACCCTCCGGCAAGAAGTACGGTTTGCATTTTTCTTCTCCCTGATTGTCTAAACACTGAAAACAACATCTTGGTGTGAAACGAAGTCAGTCCGACTGAAACGATCGCACTGACAAAACATTGAGAGCCACAGACCGGCGGCTCAGTCCTGGCCTCCCGTTGTTCGAACAAAAAGTCGGCCTTCTCCGTAACGGTTGCTCAGTTCGGCAACCGGAACTTCCAGGTAATTGTTTGCCCGCACATACTCGAGCATCGGCGCTTCAAGGTCGGGGTCGTAGCCAATGAGGATGGCTGCCGGAGGCTGTTTGCCGAACAGATTTCCCAGACCGTCGGCGCCGACCATCCGATAGAAAGCGGCAAGTTCGGCGTCCGTGTAAGGCGCGATCCGGTATGCGAACTGACCGGAGGCAAATTCCGGATAGATGTCGAGACCGGCTTCCATCGGGTAAAGCGGCATGAAGGTTGCCACGGGGCCTTCAGGCACATTGTGCGAGGCCAGCGCCTGCTGCAATTCCTGGCCGCCGCGAACCAGGCGTGCGGAGGTAAAGTCATCAGGTTTGGCAAGGCTTGCGAGCCCGGGCATGAGCCGCGGAAGCGTGATGACGAGCATGACAAACATGCTGGCACAAAGAACCGGCACCACTTGCTGGCGGTCCCGTGTTCCGATCTGCCGGTAAAGCAACGCACCAAGGATCGGAAGGCAGACCAGCGGCTGAATGTAATACTGCGGAAAACCGGGTGTCGGAACGAAGCTTAGAACGGCAGCAAGAGCCGTGACTGCGAGGACGACAACAATCTGTCCGAGACATTTGCCGTCCTGCCGTTCACCTTTGTGCCCTGCCCGGAGCGACATCCAGAACAGGTAAACCAGCACTGTTGCAAGGATCAACGAACCACCTGCCAGCCAGGCTCCGAACGCGAGTTGCAACTTGCCGCCAAGCCCCATCGCCAGGCCGGGTTCGCTGGCGGCGTTCGCCGTCCAGTAGGCGATGTGCGGGCCGGTATGAAATGACAGAACATGAGCAAGAAAGAGCTGCGGATCGTCCAGCAGATACCAGAAGACGGGCAAGGCTCCGACCAGCCCGCCGGCGGCGAGCGGAAGAACAGTTCCGGTCAGGCGTGTGCGCAAGGAAATACGTGCCGGAAGCAGGAAGGCGGCAAGCGCGACCGGGGGAATGAAGACCACCGCACTGACCTTGCTGCCTGCTGCGAGCGAAAGGCACATTCCGGCAACGAAGATCAGGCTGGATCGCGGCCGCTGTTCCATGGTCTCGACCACGAAAAGGCCTAGTCCCAGCACCGCAAACGGCAGCGGCAGCAGGTTGTTGGTCGCAGCCATGCCGGCCTGACCGAGCAACGGATCCGCGGCAAGAATGGCTACGGCCGAGAACAGTGCCAGCAGCCAGGATCGCGAAATGCGCAGCGTGGTCCAGACAATCGCAAGGATCAGCAGCACCCAAAGAAGAAAGACGCCTGTCCTTGCCGCGCCCAGCAAACCCTGATCGCTAAAGACGATATGCATGGAGTGGAAGAACCAGGCGACATTCGGCACATGATTGAAGAAGACGTCCTGGTATAGCTGCCAGTCCGGCATATATTGCGCGGGGGGAACGAACATCATCTCGTCCCGCCGCAAACCGAAGGTCATCAGCCTGCCGTAAAGAGCGCCAAGCAGCAGCGCGACACCCGCAACCGACGCCACACTGACTGCAAGGCGCAGCCATTTCTGACGGTGTCCGGCATGTGAAGCCTGACCCGCCGCGGCGGCCAACTGGTTGGACTGCAGGACACTCATTGCTGTGCGTCCTTTCTGCCCGCCCGCACACCGAGGGCACGGGCAACAAGAATATAGGAAAGAGCCACGACAGGCGGCAGCGACAGGAGCTGGGCACCGAGCGCAGGTATCCCGGCGCCGGTCAGGACCGCAAGCAACAGCGCGTTGAATGCATAGGCCGCCACGTAGGCGAGGCCGTAGAGCGGAAGCCTGCCAAAGCCGCTGACGCCGAAAACAAACCGGGCATGGATGGAATAGTTCCAGATGACCCCGAGACCGAACTGCGCCACGAGAGCGACCTGCGGGTGCACACCTGCCAGGACGAGGATTGCGAAGACCCCGTATCCGAACGCTGTATTGATTATGCCGGCGCCAAGAAAACGAACGACCCGGGAAGTCATCAGGTCGGAGAATGCCGTGCGGGCCGTTGTGACGGACTGCGTCATGGGAGGGCTACCTCCGAGACCTGGCAGACCAGTTCGGCTTCGGCCGGAGAACCCAGGGTACGCGAGCCGGAAGCATATCGGACGGCTTCGATGCCCATGAGCTGCATCAGCCTGGCATTCACCCGGTGAATATCGTTCTTGGTGCAGACGAGTGCCCGCGCAGCCGCGCCCATCTTTGCAGCCTGCGCCGGTGTTTCGATGAAGCTTTTCATCGCTGCGGCGAGAGCCTGAACATCACCGCGCGGGACGACGAAGCCGGAAACACCGTGTTCTATGGTCTCTCCGCACCCCGGCGCATCGGTGGTGATGACAGCGCGCCCGCAGGACATGGCCTCAAGAATGGAACGTGGAATGCCTTCCCGCAGCGACGTCGGAAGAACCAGCACGCTGCTTGCCTGAAGGAAGGGGACGACATCGTTTGTCGCGCCGCGATATCGCAGCAATCCTTCGCTTTGCCAGGCGTCGAGCTGCTCTGGTTCGATCGCATCGGGATTACTGTCGGTCGGGCCCAGGATGTCGAGCTCGAATTCGAGCCCCTGCGTCTTGAGGAGCTTCGCGGCTTCGGCAAGAAGAGCAAGCCCCTTGGACCGAAGCAGCCGCCCCACGAACAGGAAGCGGACGGGTCCCTGTGGAACAGGTGTTGCCGAAAAGCGTGCGGTGTCTACGCCTGAACCGGGAATGTCGTGAAGAGGCACATGGTCCGGTATCAGCCGATAGTTCCGGACATCCCGGCGGTCCGCGCTGTTGTAGCAGAAAGCCGCGGTAAGCTTGCGCAGTGCGATCCGGTGCAGCAATACGGAGGCACTGCGGACATATCGCCTGCGTCCGGTTGGATTTTCTTCCATGAAGGCATATCCAAGCCCGGTGAACAGCGCGTAGCGGGACCGGATGCCGACCAGTTGTGCTGCAAGGCAGGCATAAACGATCGGCTTCATTGTATATGCGAGGACGAGTTCCGGCTTTTCCTCGCGAAGTGCACGAATGAGAGCCCAGAGGCTGACAAGATCGCTGAAGGGGTTCGTCCCTGTGCGTTTCATGGGAATTTCGCGATGAGCGATCCCGTTCTCGTCCAGAATTCTGGCGGTCTCGGCATCGATCTCGGCGGCGAAAGCGGTCACTTCATAGCCGTTTGCCTGGAAGCGCCGCATCAGATCCAGCCGGAAATTGACCAGCGAATACCCCAGGCTACCGACGACCACAGCTCGCCGGCGGCGCCCGGAAGACCCTGTCCCCGACTTGGAAGACACACTGACCGCGTAGTCCATATGGTTGGCAGAAGCGCTCATTAGCCAGTACTCAGCACTTCAGGTGCACCAACGGGCCGAAGAACGGCATGGGGCGGAATTGGCAACTTCACGGTCATTTCCTTCGCACCTGACCATGCAGCGCTTGCACCAACTTTGGCCGGTTCCACCGCACACGAGGTTTTTGTGCCGTAGCCAGGCACCAGGTCCCGAAGCAACTGGTTGACCAAGGACCCGTTCTGGCACCGTGCGGCAAGCTCCAGCTTCAGGATCATTGCCCGCAGCCGCGCAATCGGAACGCCTTCCGGACGTGCGGCGCTGACACCGGGAATTCCGCAATCGGCGCGGGCTTCCGATTTGTCGAACAGTTCCTCGAACAGCTTCTCGCCGGGACGCATGCCGATGAAATTGATCTTGATGTCCTGGTGAGGTGTCAGTCCGGCAAGACG
The DNA here is from genome assembly GCF_012273635.1 of Labrenzia sp. PO1. Taxonomy (NCBI): domain Bacteria; kingdom Pseudomonadati; phylum Pseudomonadota; class Alphaproteobacteria; order Hyphomicrobiales; family Stappiaceae; genus Labrenzia; species Labrenzia sp. PO1. The sequence continues at coordinate 362,340 of NZ_JAAXCR010000005.1, read as the reverse complement.
GATCATGCGTTCTGCAAGATCGACGATCTTGACCGGCTTGCCCATGTCCAGGACGAAGATCTCACCCTGGCTGGTGTCGAACTTCAGGCCGCTCGCCGCAGATACCAGTGTCAACTGGACCGCTTCGCGGATCGTCATGAAGTACCGTTCCATCTTGGGATCGGTGATCGTGATCGGGCCACCGTTTGAGATCTGGCGCTGGAACAGCGGTATCAACGACCCTGAGGATCCCAGGACATTGCCAAATCGAACAGAGAAGAACCTGGTGCGTTCTTCCGTCTCGTTGGTGATACGGTCTTGCGCCTGGACGTAGAATTCCGCGACGCGTTTGGTTGCCCCCATGACGTTGGTCGTGTTGACGGCCTTGTCTGTCGAGATCTGTACCATTGCGAGAGCACCGATTTCACGGGCCGCATCGGCAACGTTTCTCGATCCGACAACATTCGTCAGAACGCCTTCGCACGGGTTGAGCTCGACGATCGGCACATGCTTCAGGGCTGCCGCGTTGAACACCAGTTCCGGACGGTGCTGCCGGAAGATCGAGTTGACGCGGTCCGCATCGACGATGGAGGCCACGTACATCCGCCGCGGCACATCGGGAAAATGCTGCGACAGATCCATATCGATCGAGTAGGCGTTGAATTCGCAGTTGTCGATGATCACGATCTCTGCCGGGTGGAAGGACGCGATCTGCCGTGTGAGTTCGCTGCCGATCGACCCGCCGGCACCTGTCACCAGGACGCGTCGCCCCTTGAAGACTTCGAACAGCAACGAGCGTTCCACTGCCTTTTGCGGCCGATCCAGAATGTCATCCGGATCCACGGTTCTCATGTTCTGCCCTTCGCCCAGGTCTGGGGAACCAAGATCCTCCAGCCCGTGCAGCCTCGAAACGGTCACCCCATGTCCACTGGCCCAGACAGTCAGTTTCTGGATGCCGTCGCTGTCGAAATGGGTCGTCGGTTCGGTCAGAAGCAGCCGCTGTGGCAGTACGTTCCAATGCGAAAGCCGTTCGATCACGTTTTCAGGATCTCTCAGCGTTCCGATGATCTGGACGTCGTGGAAGTAGAGCCCCTGGGTGTTGCGGGCATCATCGATAATTCCGACCGGAAGGTAGCGGGAGCCAGTATTGCGCAAGGAGCGCAGGAAGAGATCGCAACTTGCGCCGGTCCCCACCAGAAGTACCGGAATCCTCGAATCCACCTCTTTCTCCTTGAGGTGGCGGCTTTGACGGGTCAGCTCCCGGCCCCTGGCGATAACCCGCAACGCACCGAGCGCAGGCACGGCGAGGTAAAACTGAACGATTACGACAGGGATGGGAACGGAGGCTGTCACAAGGTTGAAACGTGACAGGATTGCAAGCGAAACGCTTGTGAGCAGGGCTCCCTTGAGCAGAACAACGATGTCTCTCAACGAAGTTGATCGCGTGTCCCGGCGGTAGAACCCGGCCAATGGGAAAATCACGAGACCGCAGACACATGCCAGCGCCGCAAATGGCAGTATCGCAGGCAATAACTGCTTTTGAGCCGATCCGGTCACCGTCAGGAGCACTGCAAGCGCTGCAGACAGTGTAATTGAAACGACGTCACCCAGGACAAGTCTGCGATTAGCTTTCAGCTCGGTCAATAATTGTTGGAACCACCGATTAATCTTCGGCTGGCTTTCCAAGACAGAGTGACCCGATGCTTTTATCCCAATCTTCGACGTCGTCTCAGAAGAATAAAAATCCGCCATAAGCAAACGCTCCGCTAAACACTTGAGGCACAAAAATAGCTGTGCCTCGCCGTCCGCTATTTTTTAACGGACTGATTATTCTTTGTTTTTTGTTGCTGCGACGGTGGCGTATTTACAAAATGGAAAATAAATAAAACGATTCCCACTTCGTGAATGTAGTTTCGACAAATATTTTCAGTTTTTCCGAAGATTAGTCCCTTAAAAGGACGTCGATCATCTAAAATAATGATCAGGTTTCAAAAATAAAATCTTCAGAGCATGAAAAAATGCCATACGTCACAGCATTTCATGTTAAATTTAGTCTTGCAATTTCAACCCAAGGTGTAACACATAACGCAAGGTTAATAAATAGTTTTTTTCCACAAATTTCTTGGACGGATTGATCCGATGGCCTTTTTAGAGTTTCCAAACCCCCAAAAAATACGGAAAAAACAATTAAAATCAGCCAGTTCAGGATGCAGCATTCTGACAGTGCAAAAAACGTCATCGCCACTATCGCGGAGCCTGATTTATGATGAATTTGGGCCCTTCATGTTGCCGTTCGAACCGCATTCGGACGACTCGTTTTCCCTTCGGTTAGACCTGCCGCCGGGGTGGCTGGAGCGAAGCGAGGGCGGCGGACAGACACTATCCATGGAGCTCTGTCAGGGGATTTCGAGGCACCTCTGTAAAGGTGTTGTCCAATTCTTTGCCGGCTTTGGAACGGGAAGTCCGTCCCTACCCTTCCGTTGCTGAATTGGCGGCTTCGGAAAGGAATTCCCAGGGCGCATTCGGTTTGTTGTCCAGGTGCTTAAACAGTGATGTGACTTCCACTTGTAAATTTTGGCTAGTGTGTCAATATTGCGAGGTAGATGCTTATCTTAGGTTCGTAGTTTTCTTTCTATTTTGGTTTTATTGGCCTTCAGAATCTTCTCTGTTTTTTAATTTCAGGAGCCAAGGATTCCGATGAACAGGTTTATTGAAATTTTATTGTGCCTCTGTGCGTTGGTTTTTGCATTTCCGTTTTTCGTGTTCGCGGCATTGCTCACACTGCTTACGTTGGGTCGGCCGGTTTTTTTCACGCAAACGCGAGCAGGAAAAGGCGGCACGGTGTTTATCCTCGCCAAGCTGCGCACCATGAGCGATGCGCGCGATGCCGGCGGGAACCTGCTGCCTGACGAAAGACGCGTTTCCACGTCCGGAATTTGGCTGAGACGCATGCGGCTCGATGAGTTTCCGCAGCTGCTGTCAATCCTTCGCGGTGAGATGGCCCTGGTCGGACCACGCCCCTTGAAGCCCGAGACAGTGGCGCAATTCGGGGCAGACGGGGTCCGGCGCGGAGCCGTGCGGCCCGGGCTGACCGGATGGGCCCAGGTGAGCGGTAACACGGTCTTGAGCAACGAGGAGAAATTGCGACTGGACCTTTGGTACATCGCGCATCGCTCCGCAGCGCTCGATCTTCAGATTATCTTTGAAACTATCGGGGTTGCACTTTTCGGTGAGCACAAGAATGCGAGCCGGCTCGATGCGGCAAGCTCCTGGAAAGGTCTCGATAACAGGGCCGACAACAAACAGGTTTCCGCATGAAGACCGTCTTTGTGGGTGCGGTCGAAGGGTCTCTTGAAGCTCTTGCCGCAATTTGCGCCGCCGGTCACGTTCCCGCCCTCGTGGTGACACTGCCGCCGCAGCTGTCCGGCCGGCACTCGGATTTTGCCGATCTCGCGCCGACGGCCGAAAAGTACGGCGTGCCCGTCCACCACACTTCAAGATCCGACAGCGAGGAGACGCTCAAGGTCCTTCGGGAAGTCGACCCTGACCTGATACTCGTTATCGGCTGGTCGCAGATCTGCGGGCCGGACTTTCGCGCCATACCACGGCTCGGCTGTATCGGGTTCCATCCCTCTGCCCTGCCGCGCCTGCGCGGCCGAGGTGTCATCCCCTGGACGATCCTCGTGGGTGAAACCGAAGCTGGCGCAACCCTGTTCTGGCTTGGTGAGGGCGTGGACGATGGCCCGATCGCAGCTCAGATGCGGTACGACATCGACCCGGAAACGATCACCGCTCGTGAACTCTATGACCGTGTCAGGAACGCAGTGTCGCAGATGCTGCCGCCCTTGTTGACCCGGATTCAGTCCGGCGAGGTGCCGTCAGAACCGCAGTCTGAAAACGGCGTAAGCATATGTGCGCGGCGGCGGCCGGAAGATGGGCTTATCGACTGGTCCCGTTCCGCGGCGGAGATCGATCGGCTTATCCGTGCCGTCGGCCCCCCCTATCCCGGAGCTTTTACCGAAACCTCTGACGGGGCCATGCTGACCGTGACCCGCGCCAGGCATTGCCCCCACAAGGGTCGTTACATCGGTCTTCCTGGCCAGGTCCAGGCGGTTGACGGTTCGGTATTTACCGTCGCATGCGGCGACGGCCAATGTCTTGAAATTCTCGAATGGACCGGCCCCGACCGGTGCCCAGGTCTTCACTCCAAATTCAGCAGTCGTGCAAAATCATGAATTCTCCAATTTTCACCGGCGACGGCCCGGCACTTGTAATCGCGCCCCATCCCGATGACGAAGTTCTGGGTGCCGGAGGCACAATTGCCCGTCTTGCGGATCAAGGCAGAGCGGTGCATGTCGCCATTGTCACACGCGGACGTCCCCCCAGGTTCTCAGCCGAGCAGATCCACACGGTTCGCGAAGAAGCCGCAGCCGCGCATGCCCATCTGGGCATTTCGCAAACCCACTGGCTCGATTTTCCTGCCGCTGAATTGGCAGAGTATCCTCATGCCGACCTGAACGGCGGGCTGGGCGCGCTCGTTCGGGATCTCGACCCGACACTGGTCCTGGCACCTCATCCGGGCGACATTCATCTCGACCATCAGCTCTGCTTTCTGTCCACCCTGGTTGCCAGCCGGCCCCATCAGGCCCGGCATCCCTCTGTCATTGCGGCTTACGAAACTCTTTCGGAAACCAACTGGAATGCGCCGTACCTCACGCCGGCATTCGTTCCCAATGTGTTCGTGGACATTTCAGCAACGCTCGACCGCAAGCTCGAGGCTTTCCAGCTGTTCGCAAGTCAGGTTCGCGAGGCACCCCACGAAAGGTCGGTGGAGTCCCTGCGGGCGCTGGCCACCTTGCGCGGGGCGACCGTTCACCGTTCTGCCGCCGAGGGGTTCGTCCTTGTGCGTTATGTGGTCTGAGGAGAGAGGATATGGGCGGTTGGCCAGTCTACACTGACGAAGAGATCGATGCCGTTACCGGCGTCCTGCGGTCCGGCAAGGTGAATGCCTGGACCGGCCCGGACGTCTTTGCCTTCGAAGCGGAATATTGCGACTACACCGGCGCTGCTCACGCAATCGCAATGGCCAATGGTTCGGTAACACTGGACACCGCGCTGCGAATTCTCGACATTCAGCCGGGCGACGAAGTCATCGTGACCCCACGCAGCTTCGTTGCATCTGCCAGCTGTGTGCTCCTGGCCGGCGGCATTCCGGTGTTCGCCGACATTGATCCGAACAGCCAGAACATCACGCCGGAGACGATTGCCCCTCTCATCACCTCGCGCACGGTCGGCATCCTGCCAGTGCATCTGGCAGGCTGGCCCTGCGACATGGACGGCATCCTGGCTCTTGCCCGCGCCCACAATATCTGGGTGATCGAAGATTGCGCCCAGGCACATGGCGCGATGATCGGTGAACGGCATGTGGGTACACTGGGTGATTTCGGCTCCTATTCATTCTGTCAGGACAAGATAATCTCGACAGGGGGCGAAGGGGGGATGCTTCTCACCGACAATCCCGACCTTTGGTCTCGCGCCTGGAGTTTCAAGGATCATGGCAAGGGCTATGCGACGGTGTTTGAAAAAGACCATCTGCCCGGCTTTCGATGGCTGCATGATTCAGGCCCGGGCACCAACCTTCGCATGGCGGGACCTTCCGCCGCTATCGGGCGCATACAATTGTCGCGGCTTGCGGAAACCCGCGCCCACCGGACGCGCAATGCCTTGACGCTTGCCGAAATCCTCAGCGGATCGAATGCGTTACGGGTTCCCGTTCCGCCTCAGTCCCTCACCCATGCCTATTATCGCTTTTACGCCTTCGTACGCCCGGAGGCCATGGCCGACAGCTGGTCGCGCGACCGGATCCTTGCCGAAATTGCCGAAGCGGGTCTGCCCGCGTTTTCCGGAAGCTGTTCGGAGATCTACAAAGAGGCAATGTTTCGCGACCGCGGGCTGGGGCCCGACAAACCGCTTCCCGTTGCCAGGCAGCTGGGCGAGACAAGTCTCGCCTTCCTCGTGGATACCACGTGGGAACAGGAGCGGATCATCGAGCTGGCCGAAAAAGTCGTTTCGATCGCTGATCGATCGCTTGCGGTGCCGCAAAAGTCACCCGCAAAGGCCCCCGCCTGAAAGCAACCGCCAGCGTCATGCCGATCAACCCAGATTGGCCATAAGGCCATCAATGCCTCGGGTTCAAACGCGGTTCAGCGTTGATTGGCGTGCGCCACGTTATCAGGCGTTCTGAACCCTTCTGTTTCGGTAGATTTTCTGACCGAAGAAGATTTGGTACGGCAGTCTCTCGAGTATCAGATAGGAGAAGTGCGAGAAGATTGTTGTGAGAATAAATACGACCGTGCCAAAAATTAGAAGGGACACAAAGATATTGTCGCCAAACAGGCCGAGAGATGAGAATATTTGCCGTGTGGCAAAGTATATATACGGATGAACCAGGTAGAAGCTGTAGCTTATTGTTCCGAAGAAGAACATGATCCTGTTGTTCAGTAATTTCCCGGTCAGGCTGTCTCTCGAAGCCGCAAAAAAGAAGTAGGTCGCGGTGGCCAGGACCAGGAGCGCCGGGGCGGGTATGATGGTCGGATAGGCCTCATAGAACTCGTACGTCCGAAACTTGAAGTCCCACGTGGAAGCCAGATAGACCCAGACGAAAAACGAAATGGCCTCAAGCGTTTTCGTGTACTTCAAGCCGTTGGTGATTTCGCTCCTGTACATCCAGTAGATGGCGGCCCCGGACAGAAAAAACAGCGCCTTCGGATAGTAATAGGTAAACAGTACCGGTATCGCCAGGGATGCGATCTTCCAGACGATGTTCATTTTTCTTGTCAGGAAATAATACGTCATGCAGGCCAACGTATAAAACATCACTTCATAGGTCAGGCTCCAGGCGTTCGGGGCAACCTGCTTTGTTGTTGTGAACAAATCCAGGAAGGTCAGGGAAAACAGGACTGACTCAAGGTTGTTCAGTTCCGGGTACCTGTTTGTCGCGCCATTCAGGACGGCAAAAAACAAGGTCGACACGAGAAAGAGCGGATAGAGCCTCAGAAGGCGCCTGAGGGCAAACTCTGACGGAGAATACCTCATCACACTCGGCAGGATGACAAACCCGCTGATTACGAAAAACAGCATGACGCCGGATGTGCCGAAGTTGTGAAACGGCACAATCCCTTCAACATATCCCGGCCTGTCATTGTAGATGTGTTCGGCTGTTCCACCGAGAATATGAGCGACCAGCACCATGATCGACGCAACGCCGCGCAGACCGTGTACGGAATAGTTGAATTGCGAACTTTGCGGCGAAGTGGAATTCATAGCGGACCATATTCAATTTTCGAAAACAAAGGTGATTAACGTCCATTGTCAGCCCTGTTTGGTCTGAAATGACGTGGCTGCTCGACATTCAAAAAGTGCAATCAGAAGTCTTGTATCGAGCCTGCTCGGCATGTTTGGTCGCAGGTATCTCTTCGTTATCAACGACCGTGCGACTGCTAACGTTATTTTCAATTTCAAATTAGTATTTCAAAAATATTATCGAAAACAATAGCGTTGTCAATTTCGATTTGCCGGATGGTAGATCTCATCAAAGGCAGTTCAGTCTCCTCTTCAAAATTGCTTGAGGAGACGTCTCTTTCAATTTTGTTGACTTTAGAGCATTTTGCGCTGAATCGGTTCGTATGGGGCACTCTTGAGCAAGCCGGTACATTGCGCCGCTATTTTCCGATCAATCACGGTGTTCTCTACTATATGGGTTATGTTGTCCCTCCACCTCTCGTGGTTCATCGCGTTGACCGGTCGCGGACAGCGGGTTCGAGCCGGTGGCAAAGTGGTAAGGGGGGGAAGGATGCAGGCGCGGTATTAGGTCCCGCCGCTCCCTTGCCGCTTGCAAAGTGCAGGCGATTGCCTGACCCCCAGCATACTGCTTCACGCTCACTTGGGCGATGAACAAGCGAACGGCTTCTCTCTTTATTTGAACAATGAAGAGCCTGGCCTTGCAGCTCTCAACGCCAAGGAAACGCCAGCCACCGTTTGAGGTGACAAGTCAGCGGAAGTGTTTGCAATTTGAACAGTTTCGGCTGCTTGATAGCTTTTTAATACTGTCAGTTGTTTTTTAATACTAAATCTGTCATCCTTCGCTGGCGCACGATAGTCCTCCTACTTTGACTGGCGAAACAATCGCGGAGTGGGGAGCCAAAAGAGTGATCTTCACAGGGAAAAAGATCTGCTTGAGGTAGAGCCAAGGTCGGGGAAAACACCTGCGAGCAGTGCCAAGGTCGACGGTTTGTTGCCTGGCAGATTACTTTTTGTCTGCGGAAAGAATGCCTCTGCAAAGGCGATGTTGGAAATGTCTGGATTGATATTACTGCTAACGAAAAGGCCGCCGGGTGCAGTCAGCATTTCGCTTGGAATGGACGAACACCGGGAGTGAAATGGAATGAAACTGTTCTTCAGCCGAAATCCCAATCCTCGACTGGCGGTCGCGGTGGCTCGCTATCTCGACGCAAATATCGAGTTCGAATTTGCCTCGCCCCTCGCCCCTGGTGAGGCTGAGCGATTTCTACCGCTAAATCCCAATCTGTTGTTACCCATACTCTCAGACTCGGGAAAAAGCCTTTGGGAGACCGATGCAATTGCCTGCCGGCTTTCGCGCCGCGGACGTTCGAATTTCTGGCGCACCGGCGACGACGAACCGGAGATGATCCGTTGGCTGAGCTGGAGCAAGGAGAACTTCGAGAAAGCTTGCGATATTGTTCATTTCGAACGGGGGACCAAACAGCGCTACCGGCTTGGTCCGATTGACCCGAAGAAAATCGAGGAAGGTCTACGCCTCTTCCGCAGGTCCGCGGCAATTCTCGAAGTCGAACTTTCTCAACGCGATTGGCTCGTCGGAAATTCGGTTTCCTATGCCGACTTCCGAATGGCGGCGTATCTGCCCTTCAATGACGTCGCAGGACTGCCGATCGAAGACTATTCTTCCATCGCTCGTTGGTATCACCAGCTCGAACAGATCGCTGCCTGGCGTGACCCCTTCAACGGCCTGGATGCGCCCCCATTGCCGTCTATCGATCTGGCAGTGCATGCAGACGCCTGAAAATGAACCTCTTCCGCGATACCAACGACCGTGCCGCCGTTGCGCTTCTTGAAAGACAGGAGCAGCTCAGTTTCGCAATTCCGGGCTCGGCGTCTCGCGGGGAGCACCTGCAACACCAATCGAAAGGAGACAACCGTGAAAATCGTTACCAGCCTAAGCTTCCGGGGCCAGTGTCGTGAGGCTTTTGAGTATTATGCGAAGGTACTCAACGGGAAGATTACAGCCGCCATGCCTTATGCCGACGCACCTCCAGGCATGCCCATCACCGATGAGGCGTACAAGACCTGGCTGATGCACTGCTGGTTGGAAGTTGGTGACCAGGCGCTGATGGGTGCCGATATGGACACCGGATGGGCGCCTGGCATCGATAAACCCAAAAACGGCTTCGATGTCACGCTGCATACCGAAGACAAGGCAGAAGCGGAACGTTGGTTCGAACAACTGTCCGAAGGCGGCAAGACGGTGATGCCGTTTGCAGAAACCTTCTGGTCTCCAGGTTTCGGCTCTCTGGTCGACCGTTTCGGCATTCCATGGATGATCAACGTCATTCCGACAGCTGACTGGCGCCCGCAGCAGGGTTGACCTGGAACGCCCTCCGTCGAAGTGACGTGCCGTTTGGACCAGGGCTCTTGGCTTCCAAACTTGCTGCGGCACATTTTGGTGTCGCTTTTGCCCGAGAAGCCGCATTATGAGGCCGAATTTGATGGGTGGCCCTCTCCGGTCCAGACACTTTCAGGCTTCATCGATCCAACTTGAAAAGATCGTGCAGGATTTCTATATCGGCGCGTTGAGGACGACCTCATATGTGGAAATAACAAAGCGGGACGACCCGCTACCATTGTTGAGGTTTCAATGCGGTCCCCGCTCGATCGTCTTCGCCAAGCACTAAGCTTCGAAATTATCGCACTCGTCCTGGCCGTCCCGCTCGGAACGGTCGCCTTTGGCGTGCCAATGCATGATGTTGGCGTCGTCAGTGTGGTCAGCGCAACCATCGCGACGCTCTGGAACGTCGTCTACAATTTCGTTTTCGACGTGACCTACAAGCGCCTTACGGGCAAGACCCTGAAGACGCTCATTGTGCGCATCATCCATTCGATTTTCTTCGAGATTGGTCTGCTGATCGTTCTGATGCCATTCATCGCCTGGTATCTGGATGTGTCCCTTTGGCAGGCTCTGGTAATGGATCTTTTTTTCGTAGCGTTCTACCTGGTCTACGCTTTTGCCTTTAACTGGGCTTACGACAAACTCTTCCCGTTGCCCGAGTGGAGAAATCGGCCCGTTACTAGGTAGCGGCAATCGAGAAAAAACGTCTGGATAGACTTGGACGTCCTCAACGGTTCCAGAGCTGTGGCCGCATATTCTAACGTTCCATGGCGCCCTTGCCGGCAATGATCTTGTGGCGGAACTTCTCGATTCGAGCGACACGTGTTGCGGACTGTTTGGCCTGGTTAAGATTGAACATGTAGCTTCTTTGCCGACCCGGCGTGAGCGCATAAAATGCATCGGCCAGCTCCCGGTCCGTTTGCAGGGCCTCAGCCAATTCATCCGGCATGTCAATTTCCGTTCGTACCTTTGGTGGCTTCGTGCCTTTTTCCGCATGCTCCATAAGTTGCCGAAGGTACGCGCGGATCACTGGTTCCATCTCTTCAACCAGGGCCACATCGGCAAAGCGGATTATGCTCGGTGTACGAGCGTTCGGTCCCTGTGGTTCAAGCACATTTTCCGTGTCATTCAGGAGACCGGCGTTCATGAAACTCAGACGAAAATCGCTGCGAAACGCCCCAAAAATCGCTATGTTTCGGCCAGCGTGCATATAGGTTGGATGCCCCCACTTGACGGTTTCCTCCAGTTCCATGTCAAGGCAGATACGGCGCAGATGCCTCAGACCGTCGATCCAGGGACGGGTTGAACAGTCAGGCGTTTCAAAGCGTTCACAACGACCACAGCCCTTGGTGAAAAAATCTTCCGGATCCGTGATCATCGGCATCGGTCGCCAGCCCTCTTGCTTGCATTCTTCATTTTGGGTTTGCGGCCAGCGTTAGCCCGTGACCTGTTGATATGGTCGGGAACTCTCCACGGGGGCATATCAAAGGTTGTGGCCATGAAAAGACCATACGGCTTTTCATGGCAGGTTGGCACCGCTTGCCTGGTGTCAGGGAGGCGTAATTCCACCGACATACCACCCTTGGAAACTCCACCGTGAGTGGGGCTTCATTTGGGCGGATTTCAGCCCGGAGAGCCTTCAGGTGATTGCTTTCCCACCTTGGGCGTCAGGACTTGAACGTGCCGTCTCGAAGATCTGCAAAATAGCTGTCATTTCCGATCTGGCCGCCCTTTAGCGCAATTTCGAGTTCTGATCCTCCGCGGGTATGGGCGGTGCACACGGGCGAACCGGGTGTGGTCGGGATGGCTTGGCGGAGTGTCAGGGCGAAAATGTCCAGTTCCGCCAGAGCGTGGCTTGATGTGTCACCGCCGGCTACGGCAACACGCTCGAGACCATGCCGGTCCTTGAGGGTAGCCAGAAGGCGGCCGAGGGTTTTGCCGACTTGATCGAGGTTCAAGGATCCTGTTACCTGTTCGGTGGTCTTACCTTTGGCGGTGTACAGGATCGGACTTTGGCCGGTTTCGAGTGCCTCGGAAGCGATCTGCAGCATGCGTTCGAATTCCTGCTTGATGCCGTTGCCGGTTGCCATTGCATTGAAATCGACTTCGATGCCCCTGAAGCCCAAATGTTCCGCGGTTTCGATTTGGCGCGCGGTTGTTGGTGAACAGCTTCCCGAGACAACTGCGATACGGGACTTGGTCGTCAGGGGCGGAGATGGTTTCGGCGGCTGCAGCAGGCCAAGTTCGCGCCATTTGTGCAAGAGGGCGTATTCAACGCCGGACGAGCCGGCAATGAATGGACCCAGGTCCTGCCTGCTTTCTTCGAGATAACTTCCCGCGGCCACCTGGGACAGGCTGTCGTAAACATCTATCAGGAGATTGGGGTTGCCCGCCTGGCCGATATCCGGGACATAGCCGGGCTTGGCGGCGATGGAACCATCCAGCGGGGTCAGGCATTCAAAGGGCAGGTTCGTCTGTCCTGACAGGTGTTTTACCAGGTCAGCTTCGTGCATCGGCGTTGCCGGGTGCCTGCTCATCACGGGATGTCTGTCTATTCTGTAAACTTCATCCCGGTAAGCCGCGAACAAATTCCCGAAATAGGTGTAGCGCCGAAGCTGGGGAGCCCCGACCACAACTGCTGTCCGTTTCTGGCTGAACGTTTCCAGGCCGATTTCCAGGGCACGGCCGATGGAGCCCTTCTGCGGCGAACTGTCGAAGGTCGAGCAGGTCTTGTAGTGGCAGAAACGCGCATCGAGCGTCCACAGCCAGGAGAAAATCGCCGGTAGGTGCTCCGACATCCACTCGGGTGTCTGGCTACGGCTGATGCCTGCCAGGCCGACCGCTCGACAATGCTTGAACTTTTCGAGCTGTTTTTCACCCGGGATTGACGTGAACAGGACGGTTTCGACGCCTCCGGTTGTCAGGGCTTCCATCACGTCCGTCGATCCGGTGAAATCGTCACCGTAATAGGAAATGAAAAGATCGCCGGTCATTTCCTTGCTCCGGTGCCGTCTTTTTTGCCGAACAGGTCCAGGGCCTCGGAAAGTTCCTTGTGATCTTTCGCGAAAACATGTGCCGGAATTCCGCCAACGGCAGCCTCTGCAGCCTGCTTCAGGCTGGCGACACCGCCGGCAACACCGCCGGGATGTCCCATGATCCCGCCCCCGGCACAATAAATGAAGTCGGTGTGCCCTACGGCCCGGCAGGTGTCTTCCATTTGAACCGCTGTCTGACCCGACGAGAATACCGGCATCGCCTGATATCCGCGTTCTCCTGACAAGGGATCATCGAGAGAGCGGGCGTTTTCGATAACCGTGGTGTCGGCCTCTGTAAACTTGTTCGCGATCCCGTTGACATGCAGATGATCCGCTCCGGCGAGCCTCCAGAACTTCTGCCAGACACGAAACGAGATGCCGATATCCGGCGATCTGGAATAAATGCCCCAACCGTTTCTGTGGCAATGAAGTGGAAGATCAATGTGCCGCCGGATGGCGGTCAGGCCCGTAAGGCCAAGTGAAAACAGGCTGACCATCGCACAGGTGCCGCCGGCTTGTTGCAGGAGGTCGGCATTACGGCGCATCACGTCCAGCTCGTCGGTGATGTTGAAGGCGTACATCACCTTCCTGCCGGTGCGGTCCGCATGCGAATTGATGACTTTCATGACTTCGTTCAGGCGGTCCTCGAACAGGCAGTGAGGCCCGTTCGCCTGCAATTCATCATCCTTGATGAAATCGATTCCACCCTCGGCGAGTTTTGCGACAAGAGACGCTGTTTCGGCAGGTGAGAGACCGACGCTTGGTTTGATGATCGTGCCGATCATCGGCCGGTCCCTGACACCGGCAAGCGCCAGAGTTCCCTGCCGGCCGTAGGCCGGACCCGGATACGCGATGGCGAATTCTTCAGGAAAGGAAATGTCCGTCAGGCGAAGCGCGGACACGTCTGCCAGTTCGAAAAGGTTGCCGGCAACGGTTGCCAGGACGTTGGGAAGGGATGTGCCCATGTTCTCAAGCGGCCAGGAAAGAACGACCTCGCCGCGCGTGTAGGTCTCCGCGCTGATCCGGCACGGCAGCGAGGGAACCCTGCTGCTCGATGTTGCCGTGACCCGCTCGACCCTTGCCCCGGAGAGCTCTTTTAACCGGTCTGTTTCACCCGGCAGCTTCAGGAATGTTCCCGAGGATTGTTCACCTGCGATTACCTCGGCGGCCCGCTCCAGAGTTGTCGGTGTTTCAAGATCATATGTTGCAAAGAGCCTCCCCATTCCCGTCCTCTGTCCTGTTCCAAGTTGCGCATTGCTTATATGACTATCAGCTTATCATACCAGTTGACAACATGATTTGTATGTGAATTTATTTGCGCAACAAATTTGGAGGACACATGAAAATCGCTCTCATCGGTGCGGGGGGGAAAATGGGAGTGCGGCTCTCCCAGAACCTGAAAGGCTCCCGTTTCAACGTTGCCCATGTGGAAGTCAGCGATGCAGGCAGAGACCGGCTGAAGGCGGAAGTCGGCGTCGACTGTGTCGATGTCGACGCCGCGCTTGAAGACGCACGTGCGGTTATTCTTGCTGTGCCGGACACTGCGATCCGGGCGGTGGCGAAAAGCATCATCGACAAGCTTGCGCCAGGCACGATGCTGATCGCACTGGACGCAGCTGCCCCCTTTGCAGGGCACTTTCCAGAGCGTAAGGACGTGACCTATTTCGTCACCCATCCCTGCCATCCGCCGATATTCAACGATGAAACGCGGTTGCCTGCGAAACGCGACTATTTCGGCGGTATTGCTGCCAAACAGGCGATCGTGAACGCCCTCATGCAGGGTCCGGAAGAGGACTATGCAATCGGGGAGGAGATCGCGAAAACCATTTTTCAGCCGATCCTGCGTTCGCACCGGGTCTCGGTGGAACAAATGGCGCTCCTGGAGCCGGGCCTGTCCGAAACCGTCTGCGCGACCCTTCTCGTTGTGATGAAGGAAGCAATGGATGAAGTCATTCGGCGAGGGGTCGACCCCGTGGCGGCCCGGGACTTTCTTCTGGGTCACATGAACATTCTTGGGGCGGTCGTCATGGAAGAAGTCGACGGCGTCTTCTCCGATGCCTGCAACAAGGCCATCACCAATGGCAAGAAACGTCTCATGCGAGACGACTGGATCGGCGTGTTCAAGCCGGACGAAATCAGGGAAAGCATCCGGCAGATCACCTGATTGAGCGGTCCGCCATCTCGTATGGCGAACGTTCAGATTGGTGCCGTCGGGGTCTTGGAGGGACCCCGCGGGACCTGGCACGAGATTGAACCTATTGTTGGGAGGACAACATGAAATTCACGAGACGAATCCTGCTTGCCAGCGCTGCTGTTGCAGCTACCCTGCTTGCACCCGCTTACGCTTCCGCAGCCGACCTCATTGCAATCATCACACCGTCGCATGACAACCCGTTTTTCAAGGCGGAAGCTGAAGGCGCGCAGAAACGTGCCGAAGACCTCGGCTATGACACACTCGTTCTGGTCCACGATGACGATCCGAACAAGCAGAACCAGCTCTTCGATACGGCAATTGCCCGTGGTGCGAAGGCGATCATCCTGGACAATGCCGGTGCGGATGCCACTGTCGCTCCAGTCCGCCGCGCGAAAGAAGCCGGCATTCCGTCGTTCCTGATCGATCGCGAAATCAAGGAAACAGGCATTGCCGTTTCCCAGATCGTCTCCAACAACTACCAGGGAGCCCAGCTCGGCGCGGAGGAGTTCGTCAAGCTGATGGGTGAAGAAGGCAAGTATGCCGAGCTGCTGGGCCGCGAAGCCGACACCAATGCCGGAATTCGCTCCGCAGGCTATCATGATGTGATTGACCAGTACCCCGATCTGGAGATGGTTGCCCAGCAATCAGCCAACTGGAGCCAGACCGAAGCCTACGAAAAGATGGAAACCATCCTTCAGGCCAACCCCGAGATCAAGGGTGTCATTTCAGGCAATGACACCATGGCCATGGGAGCCTGGGCGGCTCTCAAGGCAGCCGGGCGGACAGATGTGATCGTTGTCGGTTTTGATGGCAGCAACGACGTACGCGACTCCATCCTGGAAGGCGGCATCAAGGCAACCGTGCTGCAACCAGCCTACCGGCAGGCTCAGATCGCAGTGGAGCAGGCAGACCAGTACCTGAAGACGGGATCGACCGGTCAGGACGAAAAGCAATTGATGGATTGCGTCCTGATCAATGGCTCGAATGCAGGTAACCTTGAGACCTTCGCGCTGAACTAGGCCCTGTGTCACACCGCGGCGGATGCTCCGCGGCGGTGTGATCCTTCCCACGAAAACCTGAAAAAATCCTGCCGGATACCGCCGGAAGGGTTCTGTTCAAGGAGGTTGCACAGTGGATCGCGGCGCAGTTCCTTCCCTGTTGTTAGTTTTTGCGGCTGTCGCCAGCCTGGGCGGCTGCAAACTCGAAAAGCATGTTGCCACGAATGATGGCGACGGTCAGGCCCAGCAAGTCGTTTCAAGCGATCCGGGCGGCGACATGGATGCCCTTGTCGCCGACATCTGGTCCAAACAGGTTTTGCCACATCTTGAGCAAACGGCGACCGACATGGCCGTTCTCGGCGATGCGATCGCAGGAGATGTTGACGTCGCCGGCGAAGCACATGGTTATCGTCCGTCCAGCGAGGGAAGTCCCTGGAACTTTGCAGCCCGGGTACAGGGCACAATCTTGGCGGCCAAGACCGATACGCGTGCTGCCACCGCGGAAGTGGACGTCACCGCTGATGGCAAGGCAGATGTTATCCTGCAGCTTGGTCCGGTGATCCGCGGAACAGCACTCCGGGACATCCTTCCCTTTGTAGATTTCTCCTCATTTACCGATCAGATAGAGTTCGCCCAGCTCTCCCGCTCCCTGAATACACGCGCTTACGAAAGCGCTCTGAAAGATTTGCCCCGCGACGATCTCGTGGGCAAGGCGGTTGACGTGCTTGGTGCCTTTACGGTGCGCGGTGATGGTCCGCCGTACCTGATCACACCCGTTGAGACAAAAATTGGTGGGTCATGACAGAAGCAAAGCACCAGATCGGCTTGTCCGTGCGCGCCGCAAACAAGGTCTATCCAGGTACACACGCGCTGAAGGACGTGGACTTCGATGTCCGGCTTGGCGCAGTGAATGTGCTCGTTGGCGAAAACGGCGCTGGCAAATCCACCTTGATGAAAGTGATCGCCGGCGTCGAGCAGCTGACCTCGGGTGATATTCTGATGGGAGAGAAAAAGGTCTCTTTCCCCGATACGCGCACGGCCGCGGCACACGGGATCGGCATTGTCTTCCAGGAACTCAACCTGTTTCCCAACATGTCGGTTGCCGACAATATCTTTATCGCACGGGAAAAGACCCGCGCCGGAGTGGATATCGCCGCCAGCGACCAGAGGTTGGAAGCCGCAGCGCTGATGAAGCGTCTCGAGCACGACATTTCGCCGGATGCGATGGTGTCCGACCTTCGCATCGGGGAGCAGCAGATTGTCGAGATCGCCAAGGCGCTGGCCCAGGATGCCCGGATCCTGATCATGGACGAACCGACATCCGCCCTCAGTGCGGCAGAAGTCGAAATCCTCTTCCGGGTTATCGCGGACCTCAAGAAACGCGGTGTCGGCATCGTCTACATTTCGCACCGCCTGGAGGAACTGATCCGGATCGGCGACTACATCACGGTGCTGAGGGACGGTGCACGAACCGGTGCCAGGAGCATGGACGGCGTCGATGTGCCCTGGATCGTGCAGAACATGATCGGTGCAGCCTCAAAGGACTTCGCCAAGACGGTCGATCATGACTTCGGCGACGAAGTGTTTCGCTGCGAGAACATCAGCCTGATGGGCCGGACAGGAAAGTTCGTTGTCGATGACGTGTCGTTGTCCCTGCGGGCTGGCGAGATTGTCGGCATCTACGGCCTTATGGGCGCGGGGCGCTCCGAATTGTTCGAGTGCATCATGGCTCAGCACCCCCATTGCACGGGGGACTTCTACGTCGAGGGACGCCATCTGAACGAACCGGACGTCGCTGGGCGTATCGGACGTGGACTGGCGCTAATCCCCGAAGACAGGAAGTCGGAAGGTCTGATCCAGATCCTGCCGATCCGGGAGAACATGTCTTTGTCGAGCCTCGGCAGGTTCGTGAAGGGCATTCACCTCAGCCTCAAGGCAGAGCGGGAGACGGTGAAGCGGTTCGTGAAAGACCTCGCCATCAAGATTGCCAGCATGGAAAACCCGGTCAGCTCTCTTTCGGGAGGCAACCAGCAGAAAGTCGTGATCGGCAAGGCGCTGATGACCTCGCCAAAGGTCCTGCTCATGGACGAGCCGAGCCGCGGTATCGACATTGGCGCAAAGGCCGAGGTCTTTCGCACCATGCGGCGGCTTGCGGCTGAAGGACTGGGAATTCTCTTCGTCACCTCGGATCTTGAGGAGGTCATGTCCCTGTCCGACCGGATCATCGTGATGTCGAACGGCAGCATTACGGGCGAGTTTGAGGGCGCCGACGTGCGGGAAGAACAGATAATCGCGGCGTCTGCGATCGGGCACGCTCCTGCCTCCGAAGCAGGTCATTTCATTGGGAGAAGTAACGGATGACATCAGTCACCACCATGCAGCCTTCAGGCACCTCCGGCGGACAACCGATGATCCTGCTGCTCCTGAAGCTCAGGACCTTCATCGCCCTGATTGCGGTGTTTGCGTTCTTCTCGTTTGCGGCTCCGAATTTCCTCAGCACCGCGAATTTCGTCATCATGTCCAAGCACGTGGCGCTGAACGCGTTTCTGGCGATCGGCATGACCTTCGTTATCATTACCGGCGGGATCGATCTCTCGGTCGGGTCGATTGTCGGCCTTTGCGGAATGGTGGCCGGCTATCTCATTCTCAACGGTGTCGATCTGGGGATTGGGTACTCGCTCTATTTCAATATCTTCGAGATCATTCTCATCACGCTTGCCGTCGGTGTTTTCGTGGGAGCGATAAATGGGGTGCTGATAACGCGTCTCAATGTGGCACCTTTCATCGCGACGCTCGGAACGCTTTACGTGGCTCGCGGGCTGGCCCTGCTTTCCTCTGACGGGGCGACGTTTCCAAACCTTGTCGGCAAGGAGGCCTATGGATCTACGGGTTTCGACATGCTCGGCACTGGTAGCTTTCTCGGTATCCCGGTGTCCATCTGGCTCTTGATAGCTGTTGGATTGATCGCCGCGTATATAGCAGGCCGAACACCACTGGGACGACACATCTATGCGGTGGGCGGCAACGAGAAGGCAGCCGCCCTGTCAGGTGTGAAGGTCAACCGCGTCAAGATGTTCGTCTACATGTTCTCGGGCTTTTGCGCGGCCATTGTCGGCCTTGTCATCTCGTCACAGCTGGTGGCTTCGCATCCGGCAACGGGAGAGACCTTCGAACTCAACGCGATTGCCGCGGCGGTCCTCGGCGGCACATCCATGTCGGGTGGACGCGGACGGATCGGCGGAACGATTGTCGGCGCATTCGTGATAGGCGTTCTGTCCGACGGACTTGTGATGATGGGTGTCAGTTCCTTCTGGCAGACCGTTATCAAGGGCCTGGTGATCATCGCCGCCGTAGTTGTCGACCAGGCGCAGCAAAAGTTGCAGGCCCGTGTGGCACTACAGCAGCAGGCCGCGGCAGCTTGAGGAGAATTTCATGAAGAAAGGCGCATTGATCGGCTGCGGTTTTTTCGCCCAAAATCACATGCATGCATGGGCCGATGTCGACGGAGCAGCCATCATCGCGCTGTGTGATCGCGACGACAAACGCCTGCAGGAAACGGCCGAACGCTTTGGCATTGAAAGGACTTATTCCGACGCGGTCGAGCTCATGAAGTCGGAAGAGCTCGACTTTGTCGACATCGCGACGACAGTTCAGACCCACCGGCCGCTGGTGGAACTCGCGGCGAGGTCGAAAGTGCACATCATCTGCCAGAAGCCTTTTGCGGACACACTGGAAGACGCCACAGCAATGGTCGATGCTACTGCTGCGGCCGGCGTGACCCTGATGGTGCACGAGAACTTTCGCTGGCAGTCAGCAATCCGTGCGGCGAAAGCCGAAATCGAAAAGGGAAGTATCGGAACGCCGTTCTGGGGGCGGGTCAGTTTCCGCTCGGCCTATGATGTCTATTCCAGCCAGCCGTATCTTGCGACGGATGACCGTTTCATCATCCAGGACCTCGGGATTCATATCCTGGATATCGCACGATTTCTGTTCGGTGATGCGCGTACCATCTCGGCAAGCACCAAGCGGGTCAATCCGGCAATAAAGGCGGAAGACGTTGCCACCATGATGCTGGTTCACGACAGCGGCGTCACCAGTGTTGTCGACTGCAGCTACGCATCACGGCTGTCCCGGGAAAGCTTTCCGGAAAGCCTTCTTGAAGTGGATGGCAGTGAAGGGACGCTGAGGCTGATGCCTGATTACAGGCTGGTGCTGCACAATGCGTCCGGCACCAGGGAACTGGACGTTTCGCCCCCATTGCTTTCCTGGGCGGAGCGCCCCTGGCACAACATTCAGGAAAGTGTCTACAACATTCAACGGCACTTCATCGATTGCCTAAATGCTGCCAGCACGCCAGAGACATCTGGAACGGACAACCTGAAGACGCTGGAACTGGTCGAGGCTGCGTATCTTTCCGCCGCCGGGAACAGCCGAACAATCATACTGGGCAGCGCCTGAGATGAGCACCATGAGCCGCATGCGCCTGTATGGAACGGAAAGTGCGCCGGAGCCTTTCCGGATATTGCGCGCAGGACCGTTGGAAGTACGGCTGGAAAACGGAAACCTGCGCTACGTCCGTTTCGAGGGCCACGAAGTACTGCGCGCTATTTCCTACGTGGTGCGTGACAAGGACTGGGGCACGCTGGCCGGAGCCATCTCCGATCTCGTTATCCTGGAAGAGCCTGGGAAGTTCGAGATTTCCTATGTTTCCCGCTACAAAAACCAGGGGGCGGGTCTCAGCGTCACGGCACGCATCACCGGCACGGAAACCGGTTCCTTGAGATTTGCCTCCTCCGCTGTTGCCGACAGCGCCTTCGAAACCAACCGCTGTGGTTTCACGGTGCTGCATCCGATCAATGGAGTAGCCGGTGAACCTGTCGAAGTGGAGCATTGTGATGGTTCGGTCGTCCAAACCAGGTTTCCAGACCTCATAGATCCCTGGCAACCGTTCAAGTCGATCCGGTCGCTGACCCACGCACCTGCGCCGCACTTGAAGGCCCGATGCCAGATGGACGGCGACACGTTCGAAATGGAGGACCAGCGCAACTGGTCAGACGCTTCCTACAAGACCTATGTGAGACCCCTGGCGCTTCCGTGGCCATATGTCATTGAAGCGGGCAAGGAGGTCGAACAGTCGATTACCCTTCAGATAGAAAATCTTGCAAACGAGACTGCCCCATCGACCATAACACCGCTAAGCACCTCCACCGGGAGTGTCGAACTTAAGGCGGGAAAGAAAATAAAAAGCCGGTTTCCGCGCATCGGTTTGTTGATCAGCCCGGAAGACCTAAAGTCTGCCATCAGTCACATTGACCTCCTGAGGAAAGTGAACCCTCCAGCAATCCTGTGTCACCTTGATCCCACTGCTTTGCATGGGCAGGAGGCGCTCGAGGGTTTCAGGGAGCTGCAAGTTCTTTTCCCGGCGTCTTATGAACTTGAATATGTGGTTTCCTGCAAGGGAGACCTCTTGGCCGAGTTTCAAAACCTTGCGGACATGATTGATCGAAGCGGGCTCGAGTTGGCTTCCATTGCGGTCTGTCCTTCCGTTGACCGACAATCGACACCACCTGGAAGCGAATGGCCGCAATGCCCTCCCCTGGCGGACATCTATGCGGCCGCAAGGCACTGTTTCCCCGGCATGAGGCTCGGGGGCGGCATGTTCAGCTATTTCACCGAGTTGAACCGCAAGCGACCTCCGGTGTCGTTGCTTGACTTCGTGACCCACGCGACCAATCCGATTGTCCATGCTGCTGATGACGAGAGTGTTCTCGAAACACTTGAGACCCTGCCGCACATCACGCGCACTGCCCGTGCGATCATCGGCAAGGACAAGGAATACAGACTGGGACCGACAACCATCGGCATGCGCCAGAATCCTTACGGTTCGCAGACATTCGCCAATCCCGGAAACGAGCGCATCTGCATGACCCACGACGATCCGCGTCAGCGCGGCCTTTTCGCAGCTGCCTGGACCATGGGGTATGCGTCCGCAATTGCCAACGCTGATATCCGCCAATGGATCCCGGCCAGTTTCACAGGCCCGAGAGGAATCGTGGACACAGAAAGCGGATCTCTTCTGCCTGTCGGTGAAGTTGTCTCGCTCCTTGCTGGGCTAAGCGAAGGGGCTGTCATCGATTGCAACGATGAAACACCAGCCAGCGTAGCTGCCCTTTGTGTGGAGAAGGACGATGAGGTCTTGCGGTTTGCTGCAAATCTGACAAATCGGGAACTGGAAATTGGCTTTGGGGAACGCAGGACGTTTGGCCCATTTGAAGTTATCCGGCTATAAGTCTTTCCAAGGGTGTTGAAACGGCTGGCGAATTTGACGCCGTGCTTGTCGCGACGTTCAGACACCCCAACAATGAAGAGATCAGATTGGCGGGTCATGGAAAACTGGAACGGCTTGGGGACCGGTGACGACAAGATTGTCCGGCGAAAACTCTCCGATCAGGTTTTCGATCGATTGCGTGAAATGATTGTACGGGGTGAGCTTGGACCCGGTGACCCCATGCCGTCTGAGCGTGAACTGATGCAACGTTTCGGCGTCGGCCGGCCTGCGGTGCGCGAGGCCATGCAGACGATGCACACCCAGGGACTCATTTCGATCTCGCAGGGTGAGCGCTCCAGGGTCAGTGAGCTTTCGGCCGATCTTGCGTTTCGGCAGATGGATATGGTGGCGCGCATGCTGCTGTCTGCTTCTTCGGACAATCTGGAGCACCTGAAGCAGGCGCGTAGACTGTTTGAAGTCGGCATGGTCAGGATCGCGACGGAAATGGCAACGCCCGAAGACATTTCCGAGCTCAAACACCTCATAAGCCATCAAGAGGACATGCTCGACAGTCCGTCCGACTTCATCAAGGCCGACATCGCGTTTCACAGCAAGATCGCCTCGATCTCGGGCAATCCGATTTTTGCAGCAGTGAGTGACGCCATGCTCAACTGGCTGTTCAATTATCATACGGACCTGTTGATCTGGTCGGGACGGGAGAACGTCACGCTTGCCGAGCATTCGAAAATCGTCGAGTGCATCGAAGGCGGCGTTGCTGAAGAGGCCGAAAGCGCAATGCGCTCGCACCTGAACAGATCCCAGGACCTTTACCGGCATCACATTTGACACCGCACTAACGGTTTCGTTGCGCGCGCGGTTGGTGCCATCGGTGCCTGCCAGCCGGCAAAGCGTCCCCATATCAGTCTTTCGGCGGCTCTCGTCAGGATCCGGAAACCGGACGCAATCATCAGCGGGGAATGCCCGCAGTTGGCCAACAAGTTCAATTTGCGCTGTCGTTGCGGATGACATCGATCATCGCGTCACGGATCTGACGATTTTCTGCCGACTCAATCCCCGCCGATCAGTCCCGTTCCAGCGAAGAGCATGATCCAGACCTTCATCCGCATGATCAGCGCCTTTTCCAGCGCCCAGGCCTGGATGATGCCACCCATGAAGGTGCCCTGAAGCGAGCCGGAAATATGGGTGGTATAGGCCTGTACCAGACATCTGGCACCATCAACCAGCAGAGCGTTCTGTTCGGGATATTCGAGCCGAACATGTACGACCAGGTCACCGGGGCCGCGACGGTCTGACGGCTGCATCAGCACGCCGGTCGGACCGAGTTGGCCGGTCGCGATAACGTCCTGGATGCGGACGATGCGCGCTGCCAGCACCGTGTTCGCCATGCCGCTGTTGATGTTGTTCTCGCAGGCGACCTCCGCAGGCATGCCGACATGCAGAACCGCGCTGTTTGTCTGGCTGAAACCAGCGACGATTTCGATAGGATCGGACTCGTCGCGATCCGGCACGATGACCATCGCCGGGTTAACCGAGAACTGCGCGGCGCGAGCACCGACATTCAGGGTTAGCTGCTCGATCTTGCCGGAAACCGACGAATACACCTTGGTCTTGGCAAGATTGACTTTGGCCTGGTCAAGGGCGGCTTCTGCGGACTTCAGTTCTGCAGGCAGGACCTGATCGAGCTGCACTTGCAGCGCTTCCATCTTGGAGTTTGCGGCGTTCACATTGGCGGCCGCCTGCTCCTGCGCGGCCTTTGCATTTTCATACCTGTTCAGCGTGTAGGCGGGCGAGTTCTTGTCCTTGAGGTCCTGCTGCTCCGACAGGGTCAGATTGGCCGTGTCGAGAACCGCTTTCGTCCGGGCGAGGTCGGCCGCGGCTGCCTTGATCTGTGCCTTGACGACATCGATCTGGCTGTTGACCTCGCCAACCGCGGTCTGGGCGGTCGCGACCGCCGCCTTTTCGCTGCTGTCATCGACCGTGAAAAGCAGATCGCCGACCTTGACGGTTTGACCGGCCTTGACCGGCACCTCGGTGACCGTGCCGCCGCGTTCGGTGACGATCGGCACGACACGGTAGGGGATCAGCGCATTTGGGGTGTCCGGATGATAATACTCGACCGTGAAGATCAGTGCGACGAACAATACAATCCAGACGAACAGTGCGCGGTGGACGTTGTAGAGCGTCACGGGGCGTCCCCGCCAGCGCAGATAGGCCATGCGCAGCAACAGCGGAAAGCAGGTGATGAGGAGCTCGATCATGCGTTGGCTCCTTTTCCTTCGACCGGTGCCTGCAGATCCGCTACTGGCTGCTCTGCTATCGGTTGTTCTTTGGCAGGGGTCGTTCCATTGGCAGGCGACGCGTTCTCGACGGCTGCTGTTTCCTCTTCCTGCAACGTCTCGTCCGCGACCGGTTCCGGCTTCATCCAGAGAACGACGTCATAGGCGAAGGCGGCAAAAATCAGGGTCAACGGCAACAGAAGGCTCACGTCCCGCAAGGGCGGCACCAGGTCATAGGCAAGGCCGATCACCAGCATGGTCGGGATCGTGGTGCGGATCGGCGTCCTCGACCCCTTGTGCTCCGCGTAGCGGTCGAAAACCGCATAGAGGTAGATCACCAGGAAAAGGAGCAGCAGCAATGTGATCAACCCGGCCGTGGCAAAGCCGTCGCTGGCGCCGGGCGCGACCCAGGAATCCGGCGGTGGATCCAGCGTCTGCGCCGTCGTTGCCGTTGTGCTCATGAATGTTCCCCCGCCCAATGTGCTGTGACGCAACGTCACCAGGCACATAATGTCTGCTGGAATTACCAATTGAAACAGGAAATTGCGTTTCTGGCCGAGGACACGTCAGGTCGGTCTGATCCGCAGTCGGAATGACACGCACCTTCCGAGGCCGAAGCGACGTGTTTCAGGCAATGTCTTTCCGGAATGACGAGATGGTTGGAGTAGACGTCCCAAGCGAGCAGTCTCAGATAGCTGTTCGTCCTGGTCGCTGCCGTCCGAAAAGGTTCCGGCGGGCCTAGAGGCAAATTTGCAATTTGCCGGGCCTTTGCAGGCCCGGCGATCTTACCTTTTCCGGCGCTGCCGGCATGCATTGCGCACTCAATTCCCAGGTGCTTATTCGTAGCGATCGTGTCGGCGCACCCAGTCCATTCCCCTCGCCTCATTACGCCCCTTGGGCGTCAGGTCGAGCATGGCATAAGTGCCCATCATCACTTCGACGCCGCGTCCGTAGGTCGAATATGTGCGAAAAACTTCGCCGGCCTCGTTCTTGATGAAGGCGCTGACGCCAGGCCATTCCTCGCCCGTCATGTTCCAGCCACCGAAATTGTAGTCGATGTGCCCGGTGGCAACTTCCTCGGGGGTGAAACTGACCCGGAAGTCGTAGTTGAAGTCGCTACCGAAGGACGAGACCCATCCGAACGTCCAGCCCATGCGCTTGCGGTAGCGCTCAATGTCGGCCAGGGGCGCGCGGGAGACCGCAATCATGGTCACGTCATGGTTGGCAAGATGCAGGTTCATGCCGTCTGCGTGGTCGGCCATGAAAGAACAGCTCGGGCAGCCTTCCTTCCATCCCGGCGCAAACATGAAATGCTGCACCACGAGTTGAGACCGTCCCTCGAAAAGCCCGGCAAGCGAGCGCGGGCCGTCAAGTGTATCGAAGACGTAGTCCTTCTCGATGCGTTCCCACGGCAAGGCAAGGCGCTTGCTGGCGACACTGTCGCGCAGGTGCGTGAGTTCCTTTTCCTTTTGCAGCAAGTCCCGCCGGGCGGCGAGCCAGTCTTCATGTGAAACAACAGCGTTTTGCATGATCATTCTCCTTCAGTTTGGGTGGTGGGGATATCGAAGCGCCGCGAGCGGGCGGACATCAGCTTGAGCCAGGGCGGCAGGTGGAACACGCCCATCAGGACGTACATCAGGGTCATGTCATTCACAGGCAGGAAGCCTGGAACGGATGAACAGATCTCCCACCCCTGCACTCCGGTTACGGAAATCCATGCCATTGAGCCAAAGGTTGGCGCGGCGGCCAGCCGAAGGCACTCTGCTGAGTCGCGGCAGTGCCCAGAGGGTGCTTGTGTCTTCCCTGTACCTGCAAACATCGTCATTATCGGTCCTCCGTATGATCCGGCGTTTGCGACCATCGCCCGGTGAGCAAAGACATAGATGCGGAGACGGGGCGGGTGAGAGTTACAAGTTTGGCGGGATTTCCATGGACATGCTGATCGCCGCGGCGGCGCGCTCCCTTTCGTTCGGAGATCCCCTGGCGGTATTGAAACGGGTGGCACTGCGCAACGACGCGCCCGCATTGGCGTTGCGCGGCATTGCCATGGCCCAGCTCGGCGACCTTGCGCGCGCCAGAGAGCTGCTGAAGGATGCGGCCCGCGCCTTCGGGCCGGATGAGCCGATGGCGCGTGCACGCTGCATGGTTGCCGAAGCAGAGATCGCTTTGGTCTGCCGCGACCTCGGCCGTTCGTTTCAAACGCTCGGTGCAACACGCGCGACGCTCGAAGCCGGTGGTGACCAGGTGAATGCCGCACATGCCGGCTATCTCGAAGCCCGCCAGCTTCTGCTCATCGGCCGGCTCGAAGATGCCCAGAGGACACTCGACAGCATCGACATCGACGTCTTGCCGCCTGCGTCTCGAGCCGGCTACGGTCTTGTGGTCGCCGGCATAGCCATGCGGCAAATCCGGACGGGGCCTGCACGAGCCGCACTCGAGCAGGCAGCGCGTGCTGCCCGGGATGCCGGTATTCCCTCCCTCAAGGCCGAGGTTGAAAAGGCCAGGCATGCGCTGGAGGCACCGGCCGCCCGTCTTGTCTCTCGCGACAGGCAAGACTTGCTGCAGCTTGACGGGGTCGAGGCTCTGGTCGCTTCCGATACGTTTATTGTAGATACCTGCCGAAATGCTGTGCGGCTTGGGGAAAAGTTGATCTCACTCGACCGCCGTCCAGTCCTGCTTGCTCTGGCCCGGGCGTTGGCAGAGGTCTGGCCGGAAGATGTTTCGCGCGAAAACCTTCTCATGCACGCCTTCGGGGCAAAGCATGTGGACGATTCGCACCGGGCGAGGCTGCGTGTCGAGATTGCCCGCCTTCGCAAGGTCATCAAACCCGTCGCCGGGGTAAGGTCAACGAGCCTGGGTTTTGCGCTGAAGCCGTACGGCGCTCGCCAGGTCGCCGTGCTGGCGCCGCCGATGGAAAGCGACCACCCTGAGGTGCTGGCGCTGCTCGCGGACGGCGAGGCCTGGTCGAGTTCTGCGCTGGCCTTGGCACTCGGCACAAGTCCACGCACGGTTCAAAGGAAGCTTGAAGACCTTGCTCTTGCCGGGAAAGTTCGTTCCTTCGGACGAGGCCGGGCCTGCCGCTGGATCCTATCGAGCGTTCCCGGATTCCCGACAAGTTTGTTACTCCCCCTTGCAATCGCCACCGGTTAGAATTGCCACATGAAACACAGAACAGCAGAGATCATCCGGGAGTTCGGCCCCTTCCCCGGCATCGAAGACATTGCCGGGGTCAGCTTTGATCGCGAGCGGGTCTGGTTCGCGTCCGGAGACAGGCTAAATGCTCTTGATCCGGAAAGTGGAGAGATTACGGGATCGATCGCGACTGCCGCCGATGCCGGTACCGCCTTCGATGGAACTCATCTGTTCCAGATTGCCGATGATGCAATCAACAAGATCGACCCCAATACCGGAGAAGTGCTGGCCACGATACCGGCCCCCGGTGACGGCGGGCATTCGGGACTGGCTTGGGCCGAGGGGTTCCTTTGGGTTGGACAGCATCGGGGCCGCAAGATCCACCAGGTGGATCCAGAAAGCGGCAAGGTTCATCGTACAATTGAATCGGATCGCTTCGTCACTGGCGTCACATGGGTGGATGGCGAGCTTTGGCACGGCACCTGGCAGGACGGCGAAAGCGATATCCGGCACATCAATGCCGCGACTGGAGATGTGCTGGAGCGTTTGCAAATGCCATGGGGTTCCGGCGTCTCGGGACTTGAATCCGATGGCGGTGATCGCTTTTTCTGCGGCAGCGGAGGTGCCGGAAAACTGTTGGTCGTCCGACGGCCGGGGTCAGATTCTGAATGATCTGTTCCCCAAAAGACCCTCGCTATTAAGGTCATGGCGCCGCGACTATCGCCGGGCTTGTCGCAAGCGCTTAGCCGCAAAAATTGCGGCTACTCACCGAAGGCAGTCATCCCTGACTTTGAAGAAGCAATTCCTGACACTCCTGGTCCGAGCGCAGCTGTGCCTTCTGGCGGATCTGGGTGTTGGTATCCGGTAGGGCCAGGGATCGATTGATGATCAGGATATGCTCTTGCAGGAGTGCGTGAGCGGCGTCGAATTCGCCTTGATCGATCAGGTCGCGCATGCGGGTGTGCTCGGCGTAGGAGCGGTGCCAGTAGTCGCCTTCGCCTGACTGAAGGCGTGCTCTCAGCGCAGCAAGAGCAGTTGCAGTCAGATCATAGGCCTTTTCAAGATACCTGTTTCCGGCAATCTGAAGAATGACCCGATGAAACGCGCTGTCGGCCGTGCTGTAACGAAGCCGGTCGCCAATTTGTATCGCGTGGTCCATCTGGGAAATGGCGGCGGACAACTGTTGCACTAGCCCACTTCGGTTCCGCTCCAGCGCCATCTGGAGAGCTTCCTTTTCAAGCATGGCCCGGAATTGGCTCATTTCCTCGACGTCTTTTCGCGAAGGCGTAAACACGTAGGTTCCAGCCTGTGGGACAATGGTCACCAGACCCATGTCACGCAATTCCATGAAGGCGGCTCGAACCGGTGCCTTGCTCATCCCGAGCGCTCTTGCGATTTGCTCTTCCGAGAGCCGCTCACCGAATTCAAATTTACCGGACACGATCGCATCGCGAATGCGCTCGCTGGCTTCCTGGGTTAGCGACACTCTCTTCTCCTCGCATCCACCTGGCTCACTACACCACGGTCTAGCAGACCTGTAATCGCCAAAAACCTTGCTTTTTTCATAGTTTCAAAAATTTGTTTGACATTCGAATAAATTCTAGAATTCTAGAAGCGCCAATGCAAACACAAAATGCACTTTGAAGTTCAAGAGGTATTTCATGTCCCGCCTGCGTCTCCTGACCCCTGATGCCCAATACCCAGACGATGCCTTGATCGAACGGGCCACGGCGGGTGACGATGTGGACTGGGATATTTACCGCGAGCGCTCTCCCGAGCAGTTGCCTGAAGAGGTTCTGCGGTCGTGTGATGCGATGGTGGTCTGGCATGAAATGCCGGTTTCACCCCAGCTCATTTCAAAGCTGGACCGGTGCAAGATCATTGTGAGAGCCGGTGTCGGATTTGACCACATCGACCTTCATGCAGCCGCCAATGCAGGCATTCCGGTGTGCAATACACCGGACTACGGCACCAGCGAAGTTGCTGATCATGCCATTGCCCTGATGCTCACCATGCGGCGCGGTATCGCCAGCTACCACCGCAACCTCATGCAATCGCCCCAAGACGGGTTTGACCATGCCCGGG
Source organism: Labrenzia sp. PO1 (assembly GCF_012273635.1). Taxonomy (NCBI): domain Bacteria; kingdom Pseudomonadati; phylum Pseudomonadota; class Alphaproteobacteria; order Hyphomicrobiales; family Stappiaceae; genus Labrenzia; species Labrenzia sp. PO1. The sequence continues at coordinate 332,649 of NZ_JAAXCR010000005.1, read as the reverse complement.
CGCCACTGCTGGCGCGCTTGCGCGGCAAGACGTTCGGCGTGATCGGCCTCGGACGGATCGGCATTGCCACGGCGCTTCGGGCCAAGGCCTTCGGCATGCGCGTTCTGGCATATGATCCGCTGGTGTCCCGGGGTACCGAGATCGCCGCAGGCGTGGACCGGTGCGACCATCTCGAAGAGCTGCTGTCCCAAAGCGATGTCGTCAGCCTGCATTGTCCGCTGACAGCGGAAACCCGCAACATGATCAACGCCGAGCGATTGTCGATGATGCAGCCGCACGCAATTCTGATCAACACGGCGCGCGGCGCGATCATCGACGTGAACGCGCTTCTGGACGCCTTGCGACGGCAAACGATCGCAGGTGCCGGGATCGACGTGCTTCCGGTCGAGCCGCCTTCCAAGTCCGATGAAATCGCCCTTGCCTATGCCAATGGCGCCGATCCGATCGTCGGTGAGCGCTTGTTCGTGACGCCCCATGCGGCCTGGTCCAGCCCGGAAAGCGTCGCCGACGCGCGGCGCCTTTCGGTGGAAACGGCCATGCAGTTCCTGCGCGAGGGCCGCCTTCGCAACCTCGTCAATTCACCGGTCACGCCAGCACTTAGCGGGGCGGCCTGACGCAAAGCTCCTGCGGGACCAGCAACCCGCAACATGATCCGAGGACATGGGATCACCAAACATGTCCAATTCAGGGAGGAAAGTATGAAAGTGACGTTTTTCAAGACGTTCATCGCAGCGTGCATGCTCAGCAGCACCTCGGTCGTCGCACAGGATTTCGAATTGACATTCCAGTCGGTCGATCCGGCCGGAAACCCGAACTTCGCCATCCAGCAGGCCTGGACAGAACGTGTAAAACTCATGTCAGGCGGCCGGTTGTCGATCGAGCTTCTGCCGGTTGGCTCGGTTGTCGAATACAATGAAACCCAGGACGCAGTCGGCAATGGCATTCTGGACGGCCACATTACCGACGTCAGCTATTTCTCCGGCAAGGATCCTGCGTTCGGGCTGATCGCTAACCCCATCGGTGCCTGGGCGGCACCCGACGAAATGTTCCGCTTCATCAACTACGGCGGTGGCTATGAGCTGATGAACGCACTTGAGGAGCCCTATGGTCTTCATTTCATCGGCGCCACCACCACGGGGCTTGAAGGTTTCGTCTCCAAACGTCCTCTGGACGGGGTCGATGACCTGAAAGGCCTGAAGGTACGGGCCCCGGAAGGCCTCATTCAGGAAGTCTTCGCGGCCGCCGGCGCGGTTCCGGTCAACCTGCCCTATTCCGAGGTTTACACAGCGCTCGACAAGGGCGTTATCGACGCTGCGGATTCCACCGTCTTTTCAACCAACCACCAGCAGGGCCTGCACAAGGTTGCCGAACATCCTGTCTATCCGGGGTTCCATTCCATGCCTCTGGTGGAAGTTTCCATGAACCTCGACAAATGGAACGCCCTTCCCTCTGATCTTCAGGAAATCCTGACAGTCTCCGTTCGTGACTTTGCGCAGGATGCGGTTGCCATCTTGTCGATGAACGACCTGAAGACCTATGCGGAAGCGACCGCAGACCCGAACATCACCGTTCACAACTGGTCGGCAGAAGAACGGGCGAAGTTCCGCAGGATCGCGATGGACCAGTGGGCCAAGGTGGCAGCGCGCTCCGACAATGCCCAGAACGTCTATGAGACCCTGACCTCCTATCTCGACAGTCAGGGCATGTTGAAGTGACACATGTTTTCGGGCGCTGCCTCAGCGCCCGAATTCCTCCTTCGAACTTTTGATAAGCCACAACCGGCAAGCAGCCTTTTGAAGGCGTTGGCTCGGACATATGCGTCCGGGAACCGGGCAACCGCATCTGGCCCCGACACGCTGCCACCTGCCGACCGGTTTCAGGGGACGAACGGTAACGTCCCTCGTCGTTGTGGTCGATCCCCCATTCTCAGACTGGAGTGGCTGTCCATGCCTCTGCCGCCAGAACGTGCCTCAGTGCCGGATCAGGCCGAACCTCTTGTGCCGGCTCAGGAATATTTGCCTGAATCTGGCCGATTGGGTTGGGCCATCACCCGCCTTGCCCGATTGTTCGCGGTTGGAATCATCATCGCCATGGCGGTGCTGGTCGTCGAAATCTTCCTTCGATATGTCTTCAACTCGCCCACTATCTGGGCGCATGAAACAACCACCTTCCTCAGTGCCGTCACCTTCATCTTCGGTGGTCTTTTCTGTGTCGCTCGCAATTCGCACATCCGGGTCGTGCTGATTTACGACGTGGTCAGCCGGCGTGCACGCAGGGTTCTGGATGTGCTGATTTCCATGGCCAGTCTGCTGGCGTGCCTGTTCTTTGCCTGGGCATCCTGGCTCATGGTCAAGAAGGCGATGTTCCGTCCGGATGGGTCCTTCTTCCTGGAAACCAGCGGCAGCGCCTGGAACTCACCCGCGCCGGCCCTCCTGAAGATCTTCCTGCTCGTGGTGATGGTCACCATGAGCATCCAGTTCCTGATCCTGACGGTGAATTACCTGCGCCGACCACTCCGGACAGGGGGAGACAGCGATGCTTGACCTTCTCGATTTCGGTCTGAACCTCAAGGCACTCGGCATCGGTTGGGGCACATTGGTGATGTTCGCCCTACTGGTCGGTCTTCTTCTGACCGGCATGCCTCTTGCCATGGTGACCTTGCTGGTTGCCCTTCTTTTTGCAGTTGGCTGGTTCGGACCGATGGCCGTTCCGTTGATCACCAGCCGCGTCTACAGTTTTGTCTCGTCCTTCGTCTTCATTTCAGTGCCCATGTTCGTGCTGATGGCAGCGATCCTCGACCGGTCGGGCATTGCCAGGGATCTGTTCGATGCGATGAAACTCGTCGGCGGACGGCTGCGTGGGGGCGTGGCGGTCCAGACCATATTCGTGGCTGTTATCCTGGCTGCAATGAGCGGCATTATCGGCGGGGAAATCGTGCTCCTGGGTCTCGTTGCCCTGCCGCAGATGCTGAGGCTTGGCTATGACCGCCGCCTGGCCATCGGTGTTGTCTGCGCCGGTGGTGCGCTCGGCACAATGGTGCCTCCGTCCATCGTTCTCATCATCTACGGACTGACAGCAAACGTCTCTGTCGGAGACCTGTTCACAGCGGCGTTCGTCCCGGGCTTCATGCTGGCGGGGCTTTATATCGCCTATATCCTGTTCCGTTCGTACACCGATCCCAAGGTCGCGCCTCCCCCGCCCGAAAAACGGATTTCGCTTTCAGAACATCTGCCCCTGCTGCGTGGCCTGGTCTTGCCGATGGCGGTGGTGTTCGTGGTCCTGGGTTCGATCTATGGCGGCATCGCCTCGGTGACGGAAGCCTCGGCCATCGGGGTCGCCGGCGTGATCGTGTCAACCATCCTGCGGCGGGAGTTTTCCTTCTCCATGTTGCTGGATGCGTCGATGCACACATTGGCAACCGTCGGCATGATCATGTGGATCGGCATCGGTGCCAGCGCCCTGGTGGGCGTCTACAACCTGATGGGCGGCATCCGTTTCATCTCCCAGCTCATCACCGGCATATCCGACAATCCGACAGTCATCATCCTGTTCATGATGCTCATTCTCTTCATACTCGGAATGTTTCTGGATTGGGTCGGGATCGCACTTCTGACGATGCCGATCTTCGTGCCGATCATCAAGGAACTCGGCTATGACCCCGTCTGGTTCGGCGTCTTGTTTGCCATGAACATGCAGGTGTCTTTCCTGACGCCACCTTTCGGACCAGCCGCATTCTATCTGAAGAGCGTGACACCACCCGAGATTTCCCTTGGAGAGATCTTCCGGTCCCTGGTTCCGTTCATCGCTCTTCAGGTCATTGCGGTAGGGCTTTTGGTGATGTTCCCGGCCCTCGCACTGCACTGACGCACTTCCCTCAAGAATGGCAATCGAGACGACCTCATGAGACGCAGGTTAGACGGCGAATACGACTACATCATCATAGGAGCCGGAACGGCCGGATGCGTGCTTGCCAATCGCCTTTCGGCAGATCCGGCCAACAGGGTTCTGCTTCTGGAAGCGGGTGGCAAGGATAGCTACCCCTGGATCCATGTTCCTGTCGGGTATCTCTACTGCATGGGCAATCCGCGTACGGACTGGATGCTTCGCACGGAGGCCGATCCGGGGCTGAACGGCAGGTCCCTCGCCTACCCGCGGGGGAAGGTCCTCGGCGGATGCAGCTCCATCAACGGCATGATCTACATGCGCGGTCAGGCAGCCGACTACGACGGCTGGGCGCAGATGGGAAACACCGGCTGGAGCTGGCAAGACGTGCTGCCCTACTTCGTGCGGTCCGAGGACAGACCGGATGCGGATGGCAGGCTGCATGGTGCGGGCGGAGAGTGGAAGGTCGCGCGGCAGCGGTTGAGATGGGACCTCCTGGATGATTTCCAGAGTGCCGCAAGCGAAATGGGCATTCCCCGAACGACCGATTTCAACGCAGGAGACAACGAAGGCGCAGGCTATTTCGAGGTCAACCAGAAAGGCGGCCGCCGCTGGAGTTCGGCACGGGGCTTCCTGAAACCGGCGCTGAAACGCGGCAATCTGCGGCTTTTGACCGGTGCAACAGTGAAGCGGATCATCCTGGACGGCCGCCGCGCGACGGGCGTTGCCTTCAGTTGCGCAGGACAGGAGCTTATAGCCACGGCCGGAAAAGAAGTCCTCCTTGCGGCGGGGGCCGTTCATTCTCCCGCGCTGCTTGAACTGTCAGGCATCGGCCGGCCGGAGGTCATCAGGAAGGCCGGCATAGATGTGGTGCATGCCCTGGATGACGTCGGTGAGAACCTCCAGGACCACCTTCAACTGCGCATGGTTTTCCGGGTCCGCAATGCCCGGACCTTGAACCAGGTCGTCAATTCGCTCTCAGGCAAAGTGTCGATGGCTGCCCAATATCTTTGGTCGCGGTCGGGTCCGCTTTCCATGGCGCCCAGCCAATTCGGCATTTTCACCCGCAGCAGCCCGGACGTGGCGACGCCCGATCTGGAGTATCACATTCAACCCCTGTCGACCGACCGGCTCGGCGAGCCTCTGCATCCCTATCCGGCCGTCACCGTCTCGGTCTGCAATCTCCGGCCGGAAAGCCGCGGCACGGTGCATATCGCTTCCGACAGCCCTGAAACGCCACCGAAAATAACACCGCGCTATCTGTCCGCTTCTGGTGACAGGACGGTTGCACTCAGGTCCCTGCGTCATGCACGCGTTTTGCTGTCCATGCCTTCCTTGAAAAAATACGAGCCGGAAGAAGCTCTGCCCGGCCTCGACGTCTGGTCCGATGATGCGCTCATGCGTGCTGCGGGCGACATCGGGACAACCATTTTTCATCCTGTCGGAACCTGCAGGATGGGTGTCGATGACAAAGCCGTCGTCGACCCGGAACTGCGGGTGCGCGGCATCGATGGACTGCGTGTCGTGGATGCTTCGATCATGCCGCGCATTGTTTCCGGCAACACGGCATCACCCGTCGTGATGATCGCCGAGAAGGCCGCAGACATGATCCTGCTCTCTGCCTGACAAAAACTCCCCAAGAAACAGAACCACGAGGATTTCACATGAAGTTTCTTCGCTTTGGCCCGTTGGGCCAGGAAAAACCGGGCTGTGTTGATGCCGAAGGCCGCATCCGGGACCTGTCCGCTCACATAAGCGACCTGACGCCCGAAACACTCACAAAAAGCACCCTTTCTGCCCTGAGTGCCCTGGACACTGAAAAGCTGCCGGTCGTGGATCCGGACGTGCGCCTTGGCGCTTGTGTGGGGGGCGTCCGGAATTTCTACGCAGTCGGGCTGAACTATGCCCGGCACGCAAAGGAAACAGGCAATCCAAATCCCTCCGAACCGGTGCTGTTTTCCAAATCCACCTCATGCATCAGCGGTCCGAACGATCCGATCATTTTGCCGAAGGGATCGGAAAAAACCGACTGGGAAGTCGAATTGGGTGTCGTGATCGGCAGCGAATGCCAATACGTTCCAGAGTGGGACGCGCTGGAGATGGTCGCCGGCTATTGTCTCATCAACGACGTCAGTGAGCGGTCTTATCAGATCGAGCGCGGTGGCCAGTGGATCAAGGGCAAATCCGCACCAAACTTTGGCCCGATTGGTCCCTGGCTGGTTACACGGGACGAGATCCGGGACCCGCAGGACCTTCGATTGACGCTCTCGGTGAACGGAGTGGTTCGCCAGGACAGCTCAACCGACGACATGATTTTCACCGTGGCGAAAATCATCTCCTACATGTCCAATTTCATGCGTCTGATGCCCGGTGATGTCATTGCCACAGGAACGCCGGAAGGCGTAGGCCTTGGGCTCGATCCCCCGCAGTTTCTCAAGCTTGGTGACGTTGTCGATCTAAGCATCTCCGGCCTCGGAAGCCAGCGACAAACCGTTGTCTCCCAGCCGGCTTGATTGACCGGCTTCCTATCAAGTCTTGTCAGGCGCAATCCCGTCGTGATGTCACCCTTGGCCAGATTAAGGCATGTTGGACGCCATCCGAATGTGGCTGAGAGCCTCCGCCTTTGGCGGTGTTCGTCCCAGCCACTCATCATCGATATGAATCCGTTCCTTCGCATCGATTCCAATCATTCATTGGACCGCTGTTCGGAGACCTTTGAAAATGAGGTCATGGGACCCGGTGACGATTTTCTTCTCCCAGCCGGCAGCCTAGCGCGGAAAACTCCAGTCAAAAACAATCCAGTTTTCGGGGATCAGAGCATGATATTTTTGGCCATATGTCGCCCGTGTTTGCAGTGTCATTTTCAGTGCACATTCGCAGGACGCGAGATTGTCCGGGGATGAGTGGTGTCTGTTTCGGTTGTGGTCACCCTGCCACGAGGTGATTTGAGATCGGTATTCGGAGAGCGATGTGAAGAGTGTGTCTTCGAGGCATTCGTCCCCGAACGCTTTCGTCAAGAAGGTGACCGACCTAGAAACGGAACGTCAGGTTAGCCTTTAAATCATGCAAAGCACTCTCTCCGGAGAGATGGCCGCCATAGGCAACACCGAACGTGGTGTTTTCAGCGAGATCGATGTCTAGCCCGGCATCGACGGTCAAGACATCGCGTGCGATAGGCGCACCCCAAACCGTAAAGTCCGCGCCGCCTGCAAAACTATTTTGGACCGACGGGTTCAAAGGTCCAATGGCGTGCTGCCAGCCGAGGCCACCATGAAAATTCACCGCCGTCTGGTCGAAGTTGACAACACCAGCTGCACGCAAGCCAAGGGTCGTGAAGGTAGCTGAAGAGGTCGCGGCATTGACCGTCAGGGCGGCTGCGCCGCCGCTCTCGGTGAAACCGTCCGTGTGCAGGTTGACATGGGCCAGCCCCGCAAAGGGCTCGAGCGAATAGGCACCCAGACCAATCTCGTACCCGGCTTCGGCGAAGGCCTGCAGGGTTCGTCCGGTATAGTCGGCAGACAGGCTGTCGGTGAAGCTGCCGACAGTGACATCGCGGTCACTGTCGATGCCATGCCAGGAATAGGAGCCGCCGAAGCGCAGGGCCAGCGCGTTCACGCTAGTGGAGCCGTAGGCCCCGAATAGATAGCTGTCCACTTTCGACGTGGACGAGCGCGCCTTCACATCGACATTTGCCCTCTGGTATCCGCCCATCAGGCCGAGATGTACGGCATCGCCCAGAACACCGTCGGCCCCAGCCAGGAAGCCGCCGCTTGAGCTGGAAAGACCCGCTGTGTTTCCTGTCGAGGACCAGTCCCCGAAACCGCCGATCGCGGTCATCCAGAGGGCGCTGCCCGCAGCGGAAAAGCTGTCCCCATAGGTGGCGGTTTGCGCTGTGGCACCCCCCGGTTCCAGGTCTACCGCGCCCATATGGGTCCTGACGGCACGGCTTCGGTCATAGGCGGCATTGCGCAGGAACCGTGCTTCCTCGATCACAACCGTTGAAAGAGACGCGTGGATTTCGCCCGACAGGTCATCAAAAGCGGCGCGTGCACCAGAAGCACTTTGCGAGATGACGGCGTCATAAAGGCTGGACCCGCTGCCGAGATCCCCGATTGCAGACGCCGTCTTTGTCTGGTTGAGGGTCTGCGCGACACTTGTCAGGCCTGCGGCGTTACGGGTCAGCGTAAGGTAGACATTCAGCGTGTCGTAGCTGAGCGCTCCGTCCAGGAAGGCGAAGTTTTCGCTCAAGGACCCGAAGGTTCCGGTAATCCCACCAGACGCGGTCAGGATGGTGTAGGTCGATACAGCGGCATAACTGGAACCATTGTCAGTGCCGTTTTCGGCCAACACGGTGACGGAGGCGCCACTATCGAGAGTTGCTGTGCCCGTAGCGGAAATCAGGTCGTTGTTCGTTCCAGCCGTAGTGCCGCCGTCATTGACCTCGACCTCGTAAACCGAGCCACTCGCGAAATTGACATCGCCGGAAACTGTTGTCGTGCCGATGGAATTACCCGGTGCGAATGTGCCGCCAGATTGCACAACGACAGACCCGACTGTGCCGGAACCGCCGAGCTTGCCACCGCTGACGGTCACACTGGCATTCGTGATCGTGCCATTCACGGACAAGGTCCCCGCATCAAGGGTCCATGACTGTGCGGCAGTGTTGCTCCCGGTCAGTGTCCAGGTGCTGCCGCCGGTTTTCTGAAATATGCCAAAACCCTGATACTGCGCACTGGCGCCGATCTGCGATACGTCAAAGCTGCTGTTGGTGCCCCCGCCAAGACGCAAGGTGTCGGCGGAACTGAACGCACTCACGTTGCCAAGGATGTTGGACCCGGCCTGCAATTCCAGGGTGTTGGTCCCGCCGGTGAAACTGATGGCATCGGCGCGTGTCGCTCCATCGCCCGAGAGACCACCGGCGATGGTGCCGCTATTGTAGATAGTGAGACTGGATCCAGAAACGCCCGCTCCGCCAACGCCGGCTTGACCCGCCGTACCAACTTTTGTTGCGCCCGCGGCACCACCATTGCCGCCGGTAATCGAACCCGTGTTCGTGACAACGAGGTCGGATGCCACGATGCCTGCGCCACCATTGCCACCATCGCCACCGTTGCCATAAAAAAATTTGTCACCTTGCCCTGCGCCTCCACTCCCGCCAGCGCCTCCCGCAATAGTATGCCCATTCAGGAAGACGTTGGACGTAGTGACAAAATCCAGCCCGATCCCACCACTGCCGCCATCGCCACCCCTGCCGCCGCCCTGTCCCCCTCGACCGCCTGCACCACCAGTGCCTCCGGTCAAGGTAGCATTGTTGGTCAGCGAAAGACTGGATCCCGTGATGACCGTGCCGTAGCCACCTGCACCACCGCCGCCACCGCCACCGATATTCCCGGTCGGACCCCCTACCGGAAAGCCCCCGCCGTTCCCACCGTTTCCACCGTTCCCGCCGGAAAGTGTGCCGGAGACCGAGACAACTGCACCATGTGCGCCGCCACCACCGCCGCCACTGCCCGTTCCTCCGCTATTCACGTTGCCGCCAGCAACCCCATCCGCTCCCGGGGTTAAGCCGCCAGCACCGCCAGCACCGCCAGCACCGCCAGCACCAGCTCCACCAGCACCGCCTGTCACACCAGCACCGCCACCGCCACCACCAGTGACGACGCTAATGTCCACGACTCCGTTGCTGCCGCTGTCACCCGCAGCCGTCGCACTGTCGCTTCCTCCAGGAACCCCCGTTGCAGCGCCCCCGCCTCTGCCACCGTCCGCGAATGCGGGCGTTGTTACCAAGACCAACGCCAGGGCCAGTCCGACTGGCATAGCCATTCTTGTGCTGCAGGGCGCGGACCGCATGGCAAGCTGGCTCACCTGTGAGCGCAGGATTCCGAGTTGAGCCGAAATGGAGGATGCTCGGCCTGCAGCAGGGGCCACACACTGATCTGAACTCTTTACACAGCCCATGGATTGGTCCTTGTAGTCGGCACTTCTGCACGATTCAAAAGGTGAGAAAACGATATATTCAACGTTACAGTGCTGGCTCCTGCGAGCTGTCGTAACTGACGGTCACATCGATCGGCTAGTCTCCGACGGAAATGATTGTCATGTGTACGCCGGCGTCATCGCCTTTGAAATTCGGAGCGTGCAGGAGCAAACTGTCATCAATTATCTCTCCAGAAAATGCCGGGATCAGAATGAAATGAAGCTATTTATTGAGACGCACAATTCGGCATTAAGATATCAGTAATTGAGTTTGTGACAATCGTCGCGTGTAATTATTTTGTACTTTTCGCTGCCGTTTGAGCGCGTTCAGTTGGTCTGCCTTCACACCACATTACTGTTTGGGCCACCGCCAGCAGCTTTTTTCGTTTATAGCGTTCGCGCAATGGCACAATGGGAAGCCGTGGCTGCTGCATGCGTTCAAAAGAAATGTGCTTCAGGCATTTTCGGTCAAACAACATGACAAAGCCCATTTAAGGTTCTCCATCTCCCATCATCCATTTGAATCCGTTCCTTCGCATCGATTCCAATCATTCATTGGACCGCTGTTCGGAGATCTTCGACACTGCGGTCATGGAACCAGATGACGATCTCCTTCTCCTCAAACGCGTGGACCCGGGCCGGAACATGAACCGGTTCTACCACCTGTCGGTCGAGCCCACCCTGTTCGGCGGATTTGCCGTTCGCCGGACATGGGGACGCCTGGGCACCTGGGGTCGAACGCGGCTTGATCTGTTTGCGGATGTGTCATCGGCTCTGGCGCATCAGCAGAAGCTGGCGGCACAAAAGCATAAGCGCGGGTATCGCCCGGAATGAGGCTGTGGCGTTGTTCCTGATCCCAGACCCCAGACCCCTGTGTCACGGGATCTTCCTCGGGCAGATCACTCAATCAGACGTCACAGGATACCCCAGGCCCTGTATCTGTCTCGGCCTGTAAGCTCGCGGGGGAGCGCGGGGCCGAGTTGGCGGATCATGCGGTCGACGGCAGCGGCGGTGACACCGAGGTCCTGACGGGCCATGGGAATGGTCACCAGGGGGCGGGACAGGAACATCCGGGCAAACTCCGGCAGCCTCGAGTGGCTTCGGCAAGACTGGCAATGGCGTGCTAGTTGCTCCTGGGCAATCGAGAGCCGGTCGAGCTGATCCATGGTTTCCTGGGCGGCTTTTTCGAAACCGGACAGGAAGCCGGCGATGCGCACCTGGAACGTGTCCTTGCGGCGCCAGCGAAAGGGCGACTTTCGCAATCCCGCTGACAGGCTTGGCAAATGAGACATGGTCACCTGTGTTTTCAGGAAGACAGCCGACAGCAGGCGGCCAAGTTCCGGCCATCCGTCCAGCGGCTGCAGCACCTGCCATGCATCAAGCAAAATCGCCGCCGCCAGAACGGGCGGTAATTTCAGGGCTTCAGCTTCCTTTTTGACAGTGAGCCAGTCGTCCAGACGGTCACCCCGTTCCGAAAACCGAGAGAAGTGTACGGAAGGTATGTCTCCGGATTGGCGGGACGAGACAGGTCTTTCCGGAACGGTTCCCTGCGCCAGCTGTCTGGAGCGTTCCAGAACGGCCTCGATCTCGGCAAAGAGATTTTTTTCCGTATCGGTAATGTCCTGTTGGGCCGAGGTTGAGGCGGCAGGTCCCCTCTCCTCCCCCGAGCTTCTGATTGTCGTTGTCTCTAACTCGGCGTCATCTGTCGGCCGACCCACAAGTACCAGTATACCGTCGCGGCTCAAGACAGTGTCCGGGGTTTGCCGGTCGACCCGTCTGCGGAGCGCCAGGAACCTGGCGGCCCGGGTCAATTCGTGGGTGGGTGCGCGTCTGTCGGTGCCGGCGTCGTGCAGGACAAGGTCCTCCAGATGAACGAGGTCTCCATCGAGGGCCATGGAGGCACAGGTCTCAAACAGGTGGGACCGGCTGCGCACGCCGTCTTCCAGCGCAGGTGTCCGGCGCAATCTCTCGTCGGCTCGGGTCAGCGACCGGCTGGCGCGATCGAGCGGGTCGGCCAGATCGAGCCAATCCAGTGATTTCAGGGACTTGTGAAGATCGTAAACCATTGACATCAGCTGATAATATTTCATTAACGATAATCAACAAGCAAAAAAGTATCATCACATGGATATCAGTCAACTAAGGATCATAAGCAATGATAATTAAAGCTTATCGATAGTTAGACTTTTTAGCGACCTCATGCTAGACTGTCCCGATCCGCAAAAGCCTGTCAGCCATGCCCGAAAGCCCCCTCCCCGCGCCCCGTCTCTCGTCGCAGCCCGCACGGAATGAGGCTGCGGATCAGGCAATGCGCGACAAGATAGAAACCCTCGACACGTTGTCCGCCATTCTGCCAGCCATCGCCGGGTCAGACCGGGCAGAGCAGCTGGCCCGGCTTTTGACCGATGAGGACATCGACACCCTGCGCCACCTTGCCAGGGAAGGCATGGGCGAGAATTCGCTGAGGGCTCTGACCTCCGACTTTTCCTATCTGGAAGGCTGGTGCCTGGCGGCAACCGGAAGCCCCCTGCCCTGGCCCGCACCGGCGCCGCTCATTCTCAAGTTCATCGCCCATCACCTGTGGGATCCGGACAAGAAGATGTCTGATCCCGGTCACGGGATGCCTGAAGACATTGCGAGGCAACTTGAGGCGCAAGGATTGCTTCGCAGCGCGAAAAATACGGCGGGCCAACGGCCCCCGCATGCACCGGCGACTGTGCAGCGGCGGTTGGCCTCCTGGTCGACCTTGCATCGCTGGCGGGGTCTGACGGGAGACTTCTCCGCGGCGGAAGTGCGCTCCGCCATGCGTCTGGCTGTCCGTGTCGCCGACCGGCCGCGCGCGCGGAAAAGCCGCAAGGCGATCACGGCCGATTGTCTGGAGCTGCTGCTCGCGACATGTAACGGCACGGACTACGCCGCACCAAGCCTGATGGACATTCGTGACAGGGCCTTGCTGCTGGTCGGGTTTGCCTCCGGTGGCCGTCGGCGCTCAGAGTTATCCGGAATGCGGTTTGGTCAGATCACCTGGGAGGACTTCTTGCCTCTGGATCCGAGTGACCCGGGGAGCGACCTCCTGCCTGCCGCCAGCCTGCGACTGGGGCGCACCAAGACGGAAGAATCTTCGGACGACAATTCGGTTCTTCTGATCGGACGGAGTGTCGACGCGCTGAAGGCCTGGCTGGAAGCGGCCCAGATTCAGGAAGGGGCCGTCTTCCGCGCGATCGATCAGTGGGGCAACCTGAAAACCCGTGCCCTCACCCCGCAATCGGTGAATGCCATCGTCAAGAAACGCTGTGCCCTTGCCGGTCTGGACCCGCAGGACTTTTCCGCGCATGGCTTGCGCTCAGGCTTTCTGACGGAAGCGGCCAACAGGGACATTCCGATCCAGGATGCCATGCTGCAGTCCCGGCACAGGTCTCTCGCCCAGGCGTCCAGCTATTACAGCGATGCCGGGCGCAGCAGACGGCGGTCAGCCAGATTGTTGGGGTGATGTTCAACGCGAGGGAAGCTCATGAGGGAGATCCGGGCAGGTCTTGAAAGTGGCCCGTCCGGATCATTTCTCCTCAATCATTAGCTGATCCATCAGTCGAGTTGAACTCCTTAAAAAACAGTTAATAAACTCTCATATTCCCTTGCGGTATACAAGCGACGAGAGGTTGTTGTCATGGCCAAGGTGCATCCATTTCGTGTTTTGCAGACTTCGGCAAGCTCTGTTTGCTGCGAGGTCGTTCCTGGGGCTGGCGTTTTGCATTGCACCGGACTGGCGCGCAATTTTCCGATGTTGTTAAGCGCGGCATGATCATTGAGCGTAATGATTGGTGTGCGCCGTTGCACGTAATGCCTCTCTTAGTTGTCGTTATAATTCTGTTCGCAGGGCCGGCGGTCAGGTCGAAGCCATCAAGTCTGTATTCATCTTTCAGAAAACAGGTCGTCCTGTTCCTGTCCGGCCGGTTGCACAATTTCAGCAGCTAGCGTTTGCAGGACATGTATCTGGCAGCTCCTAAATACGTGGCAACTGACTCCCCTCTTCATTCGGTCCATTCTCTTCAAGATTTCGTTCGGATCGGGGAAGGCTGATTGGGGAAGCAAACAGGAAACTAAAGTTTGGTCGCATAGCCACAGTGGGTTTCACCAACACGGGTTGAGCTATATTGAGCCAACAAGTAAGCCGTCGGCTTGGTCCATGCTTGTGATGCCGGTTCATTGGTTTCCGGTCTGAAAATACTTAGTTGGACGATGCCGGAGAGCTCGCGGACGGGCTCGGCTAATTGATTGTTTTTTGGGATTTGCTAGTTGTGTGCAGAGGCCTTTAGCGCAGAAGGGTTCGTTCTGTGGGTATAGCGCCCTCCCTAGATGCAATGCGCTTCTTAGCTTGAGGAAGTTTTCTTTAAGCGCCGCGTAATTTTCGTTGGTCTAATGAGCTCCGGTCGGGAGTCCGGTTGCTGCCATACAAGCGGTTTGTCGTTCAGCATCGAATTGAAGCTGCCGAATGATTGAGCTCTTTATTGACACGTGGTTTGCTGAAGGTGTTTCGGAGCACTCATTGGTGGATGGAGCGTTAGACGGGGTGGCGCTGGAGGGCCAGATGTTCCGGTCGTTTCGGCTGGACGCATTGTGAAAAGCGGTGGCGTGTGTCTCTGGCCAGATGTCTCGTTACTTTCATCGTTCGGCGTTACCTCCCTGCCCGCTCCATTTTTGTCCTGACGGGCCTCAAAGAACGAATATCGAGACAGCCCGCTCGAACCGACGCTCGTTATGCCAAGGATCAACTTTTCGTCCGATGCCTTGTTCAGCTTGAGGTGGTTTTTGATCTCTTTTTTCTTGCATTGGGTGGCGCGACGGTCTGGTTCTGAGAATGCTCGCCGGAAACCAGGCGGAGGCTCTGTGATAGGGCTTTCTTTTGAGCGTCCAAGGCCTGGCGAATATAGATAGCCATCTGCAATGTGTTGCCTGTGCAGAAATTTCGGAAGTGCCAGGTACACATGCGTCGACGCATCATTACGTTCGCATGCGTTTCAGACGTTGGCATGGGCAAAACTTGTGAATATAGCAATTGCTATATCAGCTGATTTTTCCGGGTGTGGGGTGTGGCCCTTCAGTGTTAAAAGTCGCTCCGCTAGAAATTATAGCAATTGCTATATTTGACTGGTGCCGCGCTGATCGTTCGTAGAGACACAAAGAGCCTGACGCAAATTTCGTCGATTGTCCGGCTATAATCGTGGTTTGCTATGCATGGGTTTCAGGCAAAATAGTCCTGCGATGCATGGCAAAAATACACGGCAAAAATTTGGGTGAACGCCCTATGAGGGCGGTTCGTCAGATGCCAGGGCCTGTCTTCACTCCCGAAGATTTTTCTGGCCGATTGGGCAACGAGTGCCAGGTGGGCTTTTAGATGGTCGCCGGCTTTTTAATTGGAGCCGATCTGGCCAAAAGCTTTTTGTGAGCCTGCTGTATTGCAAATCCCCAGAGAGGGGAGGGGCTTACAAACCCGTGAACGCATCCAAACCACCAGTTTCCCGCGCCGCTTGCCGGGCGCAGTCGAACAGAGCCTTTCTATCCTCGGGCTTGTGCATGAGACCGAGATTTGTGACCGTCGTCATGACGCAGGCAATCTCCTGCTGTGCATCAAACACCGGCACGGCCTGTCCCGTAATACCTGGTAGCAGGTGGTCGGTCAGTTCGGCCCAGCACTCGGCGCGAACGGTCTCGAGGATCTTGCGCGAGGGTGGTTTGCCTCGGAAATGAGGGGGCTGCAATTTCCTGGCAACGTTGATCTGGCTTTCGGGAAGGAATGCCTGGAAGACCAGACCGCATGCGGAATTGTCGACCGGAAGGACGTCACCAAGTCCAACGGAACTGATCGAAAAATGTGCGCTCCGATACCAGCGCACGACTGTTGGGCCACGCTCGGTCCAGATGGCGATGCCCGCACTTGCAGCGTAGCCACTGGCGAGTTGCTTCGTGTGCCTTGCCGCGATCTCTACAGGGTTTACACGTTTCAAGGCGCCAATGCCGATACTCAACGCGGTCGGGCCAAGATCGTAGTGCCCGGTCTGGGGGTCTTGCATGACGAGCCCCTCCTTCACCAGGCTTTGAAGGTATCGGTGTGCGGTCGGGCTGCCGGTGCCGGCCTGTTTGGCGATGACGCCAAGTGCCATGGCTTCGGAACCATTGGCCAGGATGTTCAAGAATCGCGTGGCAATGGAAACGGATTGAATGTTACCGGAGCGTTTGGGTGATTGTCCGGTCATTTCACCATCTGCGTCTTCACTCATTGCCTGGCACCTTAATCGACTGATGCCTGGATTCGTCGTGCAACCAATCTGAATATTTCGACAACGCACACCCCTCCCATCTCACCGACAGGGTATTTGGCAACCGTTGCAAGTTCAATCGTGATTGCAGCAGATTTTCCGTTCAAATTCAGTTTGTTGACTGAAGGTGTTGCCGGTTCGCCACATTTATTTATGAGTTTTATACTCATGTTGAAATGTGTAATGAGTTCTGTATAGTGAAATTCAGTTGATCCGGTCACCGGCGGCTGGGGCAAGCATGAGCCGCAACCGGTGACAGGGTCGTCTCTCCCCAACTGCTCGTGGGCAAGGCTTTTCCAGCTCGCGCAGTCATAAACTCATCAGGATCAAGAGATGAAACCGACTCGTATTGCGACGATGCTTGGCAGCACCGCCGTGCTCACCGTTTCACAGATGGTTACCAGCATCGCATGGGCTCAAGATGCAGGAACCGGAACTGCTGCTGACGTAACTGTCCTCGATACGATCCTCGTGAGCGGCGAAAAGATTTCGCGCAGCCTTCAGGAGACGGCCAGCTCGGTTGAAATCATTACGGGGGAGGATCTGGAAACACGGCCGGATGAGGAAAATGTCCAGAGCGCCATTCAGGACGTTCCCAACGTCTACTATCCCGGCACGGCAGGCGTTGCGCCGATTATCCGCGGGCAGGATACGCAAGGGCCGAACACTGGCGCGGTCGCGTTTTATTCAGGTACCGTTCCTCGGGCGTCCATCAACATTGACGGACACTACCAGACCTATTTCGAAACGGTGTTCGGTGCGACATCGATCTGGGATGTGGACCAGATCGAAGTGTTCCGGGGCCCACAGACAACGTCTCAAGGTGCGAACAGCATCGCCGGTGCGATCATCGTCAAGACCAAGGATCCCACGTTCACGCCGGAAGGTGCGCTGCAGGCTGAATACGGCAGCTACAACACTCACCGTGTGTCGGGCATGCTGAGCGGACCGCTGAGCAGCCAGCTCGCCGCCCGTGTCGCGCTGGACTACTACGGCCGTGACACGTTCATCGACTATATCAATTCAAGCTTCACGGATGACGAAACCAACCTCGACATCATGTCCTTTAATGGACGGGCGAAGTTGCTCTATACGCCTGACGCCATTCCGGGTCTGACGGCAAAGCTCACCTATGCGACAGCTCAGAACAATCAGCCGACATATGAAGCTGCGACGGTCCAGCCCTACGACCGGCTTGAAAACAGCCAGGCAAACGTGCCGAGCTTCTATTCCCGTTCACACACCGGGATCGCCGACCTTTCCTATGAGTTCGAAAACGGAATTGTCGTCAGCAACGTCACCCAATACACCGATCTGGAAGTGAAGCGGAGCGTCGAAACAGTCGGCAACGGCGATGCGACCATCGACCAGCAGAACTGGTCGAACGAGACCCTGGTGAACTTCGGAACGCAAGACAGCACTTTCAGTGGTGTTGCGGGCCTTTATGCAGCTCATACACAGTCAGACGAAACCCTGCTCTTGCCTTTCAACGGTTCGCCGGATTTCGAGGATTCCAAGACCAATCTGGGTGTATTCACCGAGATCGATTACCGGATCAGCGATGCCTGGACCCTGACGGGCGGCTTGAGGTTCGAGAGCGACCGGATCAAGCGCACCGGCCTGTCGTCGACGGTTGCGCCCAGGCCCGTGGATTTCGATTACGACGAGACCTTCAACGCGCTTCTGCCGAAGATTGCACTCGCCTACAACATCACGCCGGACGTTACCGTGGGCGGCCTTGTCAATCGGGGTTTCAATCCAGGTGGTGTTGCCTTCGACTTCCTGAACGGACAAGCCCTGCCGTTCAAGGCGGAGACGTCCTGGAACTATGAAGTTTTCGGCCGTGCCAATCTTCTGGACGACAAACTGTTTGTGTCCGCAAACCTGTTCTACACCGACTATCACGACTCCCAGCGTTACTTCCAAACGGTGTTGCCTGGCAGCAGCGTGACGCAGCTCCTCACGTTGAACGCGGAAAAGGCCCACGCCTATGGTCTTGAAGTGGCGATGAGCTACCAGGTCCTGGACAATCTGCGTGTGAACGCCAATGCCGGTGTGCTTCAGAGCGAGATCTCCGAATTCGATACGCTGCCGTCGGTCGAAGGCAATGAATTCGGCAAGGCTCCGGGCTATATGCTGGGCTTTGGTGTGGACTGGAGTGTGCTGGAAAACCTGACCCTCTCGGCAAATGTCGAGCATTTCGACGGGTACTATTCGGACGATCTCAACACGCCGGCTTTCCAGGTCGATCCCTATACAATCGCGAATGCACGGGCAACCTACCAGGTCCACGATCATTTCCAGCTTTATGGCTACGTGAACAATATCTTCGACGAGCGTGTTCCGACCTATCTCGAGAACCGGCCGGGAGTCGCTTCCTTCGCCACCATGACGGCACCGCGCATGTTCGGCATTGGTGCAAAGGCAACGTTCTAAATCAGGCTTCACGACACAATTCTGCCGGTGGCACGGGGTTCCCCCGCCGCCGGCAGAATATTGATTGCCTGAGAAACTTAGCCGTTTAAATATCTGTCTGGCGCGAACCGATTTTCTGCGCGAGAGGGGTGGGGAGTGGCTGCATCAGCCTGCCTGCCTGAATTCCAGAATGCTGACGGGGCTGGCCGTCGGAGTTATGGAAGAAGTCTCAAAACCTGCCTTCGCCAACAGTTCGATAAATTCGTCCGCCGTCCGCTCCCTGCCGCCGAGCTGCGTCATCATGAAGATATCCTGGGACGATCCGCGGGCGTCGGCAGCAGCGTCGCTGGTCATCATGTCGATCAGGTAAAGGCGTTCTTTTCCGCTCAGGGATTGGCTGGTGTTCTGCAGGATGGTGATCGCAGCTTCGTCGTCAAAGTCATGGAAGACCCGGCTGAACAGATAAACATCGGCATCACCTGGTACATGCTCGAAGAAGGATCCGTTTTGGGTAGTTGCCCGGCCGTTTGACCGCATCTGCTCGAACAGCGGATCGTGGTCTTCGACACCGCGCGGAAGCTCGAACAGAGTTCCCGTGGTTTCCGCGTTCCTGTCCAGAATTTGTGCCAGAAATGACCCGTTGCCGCCGCCGACATCCATGATCCTGGTTCCTGGTGCGAATGCCAGTTTGTCGACGACGACAGCACCGATGCCTTTTGAGGCCCCGTTCATCTGGTCGTCGAACCGTTTTTGCGCTGCCTCATCCTGTGCGTGCCAATCGAAAAACGCGGAGCCATGGGCCAGATCGAAGGCAGTCGTACCGGTTCGCAGTTGTTCGGGCAGGTTTTCCCAGCTTCGCCAGAGCAACGGGTCGAGTTCACAGGCCACCCAGTTGCGCAGGCTCTGCGGATGCCCCGACACGAGGTGGCGGGTGACAGGGGAGGGGAGGTAATGCCCCTGGGCATCCAGGGAAATCACCTCTTCATTGACCAGGTGCCTGAGCACTCGTTCCAGGAGACGGGGCTTTGTTCCTGTGATTTCCGCAAGCTCTCCCAGCGATCTCGCCCGCTCGACCAGAAGGGCGGGTATCCCGAGTTCGACAAGAGCACGAATACATTGAGACGTACGATATGCCGTGATCTGTGCCATCAGCTTGAAGGGCGGAACGGGGGCCGGGTGTTCGGAAGGTGTGGAAGCTGGTGCTGTCAATTTCGCAATCCTTGTAAATGAAAATTTGCCGGAGGGTCCGGCTCAATGGAGGGCAGGGGAGGGGCGCTGGCTGTCAGGCGCCCAGGGTTGCGCCTCCATCGACCACGATGTCCTGCAGCGTGATGTGCCCGGCCTTGTCGGATGCAAGAAACAACACGGTCTCGGCAATATCGTCGGTCGTGCCTACCTTTTGCAGCGGAATGCCGAGTTTGAACCGATCCGGTTGGCCCGCGACCAGCTGCCTGTAGCCGGATGCTCCACCCGCCATCTCGCGCAGCATCGGCGTATCGGTTGAACCCGGCGAGACAAGGTTGCAGCGGATGCCGAAGGGCGCGAGTTCCAGACCGATGCAGTGGCTGAGGCTCGCCATCGCCGCCTTGGACGCGCAATAGGCAGTCATGCCCGTGCGCGGCACATGCGCCGCGTTGGAGGCAATGTTCACGATCGCCCCGCTTTGCCGTTCCTTGAACACCGGTATCCATTGGCGCAGCAGGTAGAACGGTCCGCTGACGTTGACGTTCATACAGGCCTGCCAATCCTCTAGCGACAGATCCTCCGCCGCCCCGGTTCGCAGGACACCGGCGGCATTCACCAGGATGTCCGGGTACCACCGGTCCGTCATGAGCCCGCTAGAGATCTTTTCAACCTGACGGGCATCGGCAAGGTCGGCTGTGAGAATGCGAAATGGCAGGGTGTTGTCGCCGGCCTGTCTGTCGAGACCAAGGACCGTGGCACCCTCGTCACAAAACCTTTCGGCGATGCGCCGACCGATGCCGCTTGCGGCACCGGTTACGAACACGCGCTTGCCTGCGAACTGCCGAGTTGACATGTCGGAGCGCTCTGCTGTGTCAGGCTGCAAGGCGCTTGCTTTCAATGAGCGCCCACCAGCCGTTCAGGGTCGGGACACGCGCCAGTTCGTCAAAGCCGACCACAATGCCGCGTTCCTTCAGTTCACTGGCAAGTTTCATGACCTGAATGGAATCGAGGCCATAGAAAATCAGGTTTTCTTCCGGATCGAGATCGGCGTCGTCTTCGATGAGCTCCAACACGCGGCTGTGCAGCCAGTCCCGCATCGGCTCAGACTTCTGGGCTGCACCGGTGAGGCTTGCCGTATCTGTGACCGCACCACAGCGGGTTGCGACATATTTCAGGGCCATCTTGTGTTCGGCCTCGGAAAAATCGGCAACCGCATCGCCAATCATGAAGGCCTGAATGTCGTTCATGAACGCATCCGCAACAGTCATCAGGCAGCCGATGTGTGCGTAGATGCCACCGACGATCAGTTGATCGCGGCCAAGGGATGCCATGCGGGCCTTGAGGTCGGATCGTTGAAATGCACTGTAGCGCCATTTCGTCAGAACCACGTCGTTTTCGCCGGGCTCCAGTCCCTTGACCACCTGCTGCAGGGCCGGGTCGGCCACGGTCAGGCCGGGGCCCCACATGTCGTTCAGGAGTGCTCGGTCTTCCGGCGGCTGGTCATGAGGCTGAGCCGTGTAGATGACCGGGACGTTGTTGGCGTAGGCCCAGTTGCGAACACGCTGCAGGTTGGCGATCAACCGCGTCATCAGTTCGCCGTCGGCGTTGTAATACCGCAGGAAATAGTCCTGCATGTCGTGGATCAGGAAGACAGCGCGAGCGGCATCCGGTTTCCAGCCGGTCTTGTTCGCCGGAAAGTCCTTCGGCATCGGGTAGTCGGAAATTGTCGGGATGGTCATTGGGAACCTCTACTGTGTCAGAGCGGGAGTGAATTTCTGCGCGAGATCCGTGCGCAGTTTCTTCTTGTCGGGTTTGCCGAAGGCTGTGAGGGGGATGGCGTCCGCAAAAGTGAAGCGGTCAGGCAGCTTGTAGTCGGCAACTCCGTGCGACATCAGGTGCCTGCGAAGAGCAAGCGGCTTGATGCAGGAGTTGTCCGAGACAATGACAGCGCAGCTTTTCTCGCCGAGTGCCGGATCCTGGATGGCGACAAGGGCCGCTTCACGCACATCAGGATGAAGCAGAAGCAGGCTTTCCACTTCTTCCGCGGCTATCTTCTCGCCGCCCCGGTTGATCTGGTCCTTTACCCGTCCGACCACCCGCAGATAACCTTCACCGGTGCGGCACACCAGGTCACCGGAATAGTAGAACCCGTCCTCATCGAAGACGTCGGCATTGTGTTCCGGGCTTCGAAAGTAGCCGCGGAAGGTGTAGGGACCACGCGTCGCAAGTCTGCCCGTTTCGCCGTCGGAAACAGGTTGCCCGTCTTCTCCGACAATCTTGATTTCGTCATCAGGGCTGATCGGGCGTCCCTGGGTCGTGAAGACAAGCTCATCCGGATCATCCAGACGGGTGTAATTCACCAGTCCTTCCGCCATTCCGAAGACCTGTTGCAGCTTGCAGCCAAGTATCTGAGGAACCAGACGCGCGTGGGACTCGGGAAAATGTGCGCCGCCCACCTGCAGGAGTTTCAGGCTCTCCAGCGCATTGCGATGATCAGGCGCTGCCTGAAGCCAGAGATTGACGGCGGAAGGCACAAGACCGGCCATGGTCACCTTGTGTTTGCGAATAAGCTCGAAACAGGCAAGAGGTTCCGGATTGGGGGCGAGCACGACGCAGCCACCGGCATGGAACACTCCGAGTGCACCCGGTGAACTGAGCGGAAAGTTATGCCCGGCCGGCAACGCGCAAAGAAACCGCGTTTCGGGTGTCAGGTCGCAAATTTCCGCGCTGGCCCTGACGCTGTAGTCGTAGTCGTTGTGCGTGCGTGGGATCAGCTTCGGTGTACCCGTGCTGCCGCCGGACAGCTGGAAGAAGGCGACTTCGCCTGGGGGGGTCGGGCCGTAATCGGGGGCAACGCCGTCCGGAGCACTTTCGATCCAGTGTGACAGGCTGGAGGCGGGATCTGCTTCGTCCATAAGAAGAACAGTGAGAGCACCGTCCTGCATTTCCTGCAGGCTGCCGATGAAGTCTTCCGTCCTGAACAGCTCATGATGGCGGCTGGCGATCAGAAGTTTCGGCTCGATCTGCCGGGCATAGGCCGTCATCTCGTGACGTCGATGGCTGTAAAGCGCGTTGACCGGTGCAATGCCGGCCTTCAGCAACGCAAAAAAGGCGATGTAGAACTCGGCGAGGTTTGGCAGCTGCACCAGTGCGGTGTCACCGGGGCCCAACCCTTTTGCCGCCAATCTTGCAGCCAGATTGGAGGACAGCCGGTCGAGTGCGTCATAGGAAAGGGTTCGTTCGCCGCACACGATCGCCGGCGCGGCGGGACGCGTTTGCCTTTGTTGATCCAGAATTCGGGTCAATGGCTGATCGGTCCAGTAAGCACAGGAGCGGTAATGCGCTGCCAGTTCCTCTGGCCAGCGCTGAAATTCGACGTTCATTGGAAAACCTGATTGTTTGATAAGGTCAGGGGCTCAGGCGGCGAGGCCGCAAGCCTTGAGCATGGTGCTCAGTTTGGTCTGGACTTCGGCCCATTCGCAGTCCGGTTGAGAGGCCTCAACGATGCCGGCACCTGCGAAAAGCCGCACCACGTCACGCTCAACGATGCCGCAGCGGATGGTGATGGCCCATTCGCCGTTGCCCTCGGCGTCGCACCAGCCGACAATTCCGGTGAAAAGCCCGCGCTCGAACGGTTCGACAAACCGGATGAGACGGTGAGCCAGCTCTGTTGGATATCCGCAGACAGCAGGCGTCGGATGCAGGAGGCATGCTAGCTGCAACACGGTCATCGACGGGTCGTTCAGCTGTCCCTCGATCCTGGTGGACAAATGCCACAAAGCCGCTGTGCCAAGAAGCGACGGCTGATCCGGCACATCGATCTGTGAGCAATAGGGTTGCAGCAATCGGTGAATGTCCTCGACGACCAGCCTGTGCTCGTAGCGATCCTTTTCGGAGCGAAGCAATTCAGTGCCGGCGTCCCTGTCGGCGGCGAGTTCGGGCAGGCGTCTGGTCGACCCCGCTAGCGGGTTAGACGTGAACGAGCGGCCGTTCTTGCGAATGAGCAATTCCGGACTGACGCCGATCAGCTCGCTGCCATCCGGAAGTGGCACCTGGAACTGATAGCCGTCGCTGTTCTGGGCCCGCAGGCTTGTCATGAGCCGCTCGACATCGACAGGCTCTGCAAATTGCAGTTCCCGTATGACCGAAAGGACGGCCTTGCGGACATCACTGTGCTGGAAGTTGACGATGGCGTGTTGGACGGCCCGTTTGAAGCCGGCCTCATCCGGATAACTCCGCTGCGCGAGCAGCTCCGGCATGATGCGTTTCGTGACAGCGCCTCCGTTCGGCTCCTTGCAGGTGCGCCATTCATGGCGTTCAGGCACGTAGAGGCAGGACACCTCACCGAGATCGAACGGAATGGCACCAACGACAATCGGGTTTGCCTGGCCAGCATTGCGGGCGCGTTCCAGGGCTGCGCCAACCGTGGCCTGAAACAGGTCGCCCGAAGTTTTTCCGGTCCGGGCCGGGACGGCAATCCGCTCGCGAATTCCATCTGCATGCAGTTCGTTTCCGCCTGAAGTGAACAGAAATTTTCGCTTGGGATCAGGCTGGATGGCCACGTCTTCGTGACGCATCACTCTCGCTCCGGTTGCCATGGAGCATCTCCTATATGAATGGTTGACCTGCTTCAATACTTGAGTATGATACTCATGTTTTGTCAACACCAAAAGTCGCAATGAAAAATCTTACACCCATGCAGGCCGCTTACTGGACCGGGCGCGAAGCCAAGGGCTTCCTCGGAAATGTATCAGCTCATCTTTATGTGGAATTCGATGGCAGCAACATCGATCCGACCCGGCTGGAGGGCGCGCTTCGCAAACTCTATGAGACGCATGCCATGCTTCGCATGCAAATCACGGTGGATGGCCGACAAGTCATTGGAAAACCGGAAGAAAGCCTGTCTTTCGAGGTTGAGGACCTGAGCCGTCTCAAGCCGCAAGCACTCGCCCATCGACTGGCGGAAAAGCGGGAAAGCTGGACCAGTCGATCGCTGGACCTTGCCAGCGGAGAGACGTCCGCATTCGGACTTAGCCTGCTGCCCGATGGTGCAAGCCGTTTGCATGTCGACACGGATATGGCGGCGATCGACCCGCCGAGTTTCTGCCTCCTCATGGAGGACCTTGCCCGGTACTACGAAACGCCCTCATTGCCGGCCGAACCCGGGGTAAGCAGCTTTTTCGACTGGCTGGACGCCAAAGCCGATGATGCGGATTTGCACAGGCGTCAGCAGGAAGACAAGCGCTGGTGGCAAGAGCGTCTGGATGACATGCCGCCGGCTCCCGACCTGCCGGTCGTTGCCGCTGGCCAACGGGTCAAAAGCGGCAGGCTCGCCGCCTATCTGTCGCCTGCTGAACGCAGATCACTGGAAGAGACCGCGCGCCGGCTGCGCGTGACGGTGTCGGCGTTGATGCTGGGGTTGTTCGCCGCCGTTGTGGGCGGGGTCACCGGCAGCGGCCGTTTTCGTCTCAACGTGCCGATGTTCTGGCGTGCTCCTTACACCGCCGGTGTCGAGCGGCTTGTTGGAGACTTTTCCAGCACCCTCATTCTGGCGGTCGATCTACGGCCCGGGGAGACCTACGAAGAGGTTTGCAAATCTCTGGCCGGCAGTATGCTGGACCTGCTCGCCCATTCTGCCTATCCGGGTGTCAGCGTGATGCGTGATCTGTCGCGCCATCAACGGTCCCTGCAGTCTGCGCCCATCGTGTTTACCTCCGGCCTCGGTCTGCCGGGGCGAGGCCTCTTTTCCGAACGTGTCCGCGAGGTTTTCGGATCGATGAACTGGGCCGTGTCACAAGGGCCGCAAGTTGCCCTGGATGCCCAAGTTGCGGAACTGGACGGTGGTATCCTGGTCAACTGGGATATCCGCTATGATGCACTGCCCGAAGCCTGGGTCGATGCCGCGTTCAAGAGCTATGAGCGGCTCGCGAGGAAAGTTGCGGCCGACCCGCGGTCACTTGGCGAACTGGCTGTTTGCAACGTCATGACGTGCGGTTCTGCAAGACGGCCGGCCACATACACCGAAGACATGCTTCTGGAACTGTTGAACCGACTGGCGCCGGGCAGAGTGACTGGCAGTGATGCTGACATGCATCTCCCTATCCGGGATTTCGGACTGGGCGAGGGCGATCTTGCGGACTTCGTCACCTTTCTCAATCGTTACATTCCGTCTGCAGCCATTGCACCGGAGGACATTGGTCCTGCGAGCACAACGGCCGCCCTGGCATCCCTGATCAACGATCGCTCCGGCAAGGCGTCGGACAGCATCGCACGCGCTTTTCTGCAGGCGGTTGGCGCAAGCAGCCGGATTTCGCTTGCAGCTCAACCTGCCGAATAGATCCGCTGGAGACATCATGACATCCGAACTGACGTCGCTGCAGCGCGCGTACCTCCTTGGCAGAAGCGAATATGTGCCTCTAGGCGGCGTCGCGATGCAGGAGTTTCGCGAGTATCGCGGTCGTTTCAACCTCGCTCTTCTGGAGCGCCGACTGCTCCATCTGGCAGAGCGATATGACAGCCTGCGGACGGTTGTCGATGGCCAAAGCCAATCGAGGCACGTCCTGGCAACGCCGCAGGTCGATTTCCTCCGCATCGATCTGTCCGACCAGACGCCGGAAAGTGCTGAGCAAAAGATCGCCGAGTTGAAGCAGGGGTTTACCCATGAGCTGTTCGATCTGACTGCACCGCCCTGGCGGATCGTCGCGTTCCAGCTGCCCGAAACGGCCGGCAATACCGGAGATGACTGTGCAATCTTCTTCCGGTTCGATGCGCTGATCCTGGACGGTTTTTCCATAGCTGCGCTGATGGTTGAACTGTTCGAGGATCGACAGATCGAATCCGCGGCAAGCTTGCCTGTTCCTTCTGCCATACAGCCGATCAAGAGCCAGAACGAGGCTGATGCAAACTACTGGAGGGCCAAGCTCCGGTCTTACGAAGGCGTGCCGAAGCTTCCCTGGGCGAAATCTCTGGAGACCATCGGAACCTCTCGCTATGCGCGCGCCGGTTTGACAATCGATGTAGCGCGATTCCGCAAGCTCACGCGCATGGGGGCAAAGGCGGGCCTCTTTCGCAATACGGTGCTGTCAGCCGTGATCCTGGAAGTTCTGTCGCACTGGTTGAGCGAAGGGAGCCTTCATGTCGGTGTACCGGCGGCCCTGCGAACGGAAGGGGGCTACCTAAACGGGTCGACGTTCTTTGCCGCCGCTTGGGACGGGCAGGGAACAGACGATTTTATTGCCAGGGCAAGGGCCTTGCAGGACGACGTTCTGGAGGGGCTGGATCACCTGTCGTTTTCCGGCGTCGACATCAGCCGTTTCCTGATGGATCTCGGAGGTGGTGCAAGTGGTGTCGCCCTGCCGGTTGTCCTCACGAACGGGCTGTCCTGGCCAGTGCTCTCGTCCGATGCGCACGTTCGCCTGCATGACGGACTGACACAGACACCGCAGGTCGCATTGGACATTCGCCTGGGTGCGTTGGCCGACGGAGGCCTGGCGATCGATATCGATCATGCCGTCGAAGCTATCGAGCGCACCGTCGTTGATGACATTCTGGCAGCAATCGACAGGGCCGTAACCGCCATCTGCGAAAGCGATGAGCTTCAGGTCGAAGCGCGAAACGTGCTGGATTTCGACCACTATCAGTTCAACATGCCGGAGGAGACTTATGCCACCTGCGGGTTCCTGAGGCGCATTGCCGACAACATGTTTTCAGCACCGCCGGAAAACGACGCGCTCGTCTGCGGTGCCCATCGGGTCTCCTATGCAGAGCTCGGCAGGGGCGTGCACAAGGTGCTGGCGTCTCTCGCGGCCCGAAACCTTCAAAAGGGAAATGTTGCGGTTCTTGCGCTGCCGCGTTCTCCTGAACAGACGATGGTGACGCTGGCCTGTGCGCTGCGTGGGGTAACCTGGGTTCCCGTGGATGCTTCTGCCCCAGAAGAGCGCAGAAAATTTCTCTGCGACAATTGCAAGCCAAACCTTGTCGTCGGAACGCAGCCGGTTGAGGGCTACGACGTCGTTTCTGCCGAGACGCTGCTGCAGGGAGACCCCTCCGGCGACGTATTTGACTTCATGCCACCGCTTCAGGAGCTTTCGTCCAGTCCGGAGGCTGCGTACTATCTTTATACGTCAGGCACGACCGGGAAACCGAAATGCGTCGTGCTGTCCAACCGATCGACCGACAACGTCATCGGCAGCACCAATGCGGAGTGGGAAATCACTTCAGATGACATCTTCATTTCAGTCAGTCCATTGCATCACGACATGTCTGTCTACGAGGTCTTCGGGTGTCTGACCGCTGGCGGAACGCTGGTTCAACCCGCTGAAGGCGAGGAGAAGGATGCGGTTCGGTGGAACCAGCTGATTGACGCGCACGGCGTAACGATCTGGTCGTCGGTTCCGACAATCTTCGAGATGTTGCTTTCCTGCCGTCAAGAGCCGGAACTTGCCAAGCTGCGCCTGATCAACCAGGGCGGCGACTACCTCAAACCGGCGGTGATCGCAGAAGTAAGGCGCAGCAACCCGGCTATCCGACTGAGTTCAATCGGCGGACCGACCGAAACCACGATCTGGAGTATCTGGCACAGGATCTGTCCGGAAGATACAGGCAACATACCTTATGGCCGACCGCTGCCGGCAAACCGGTATTTCGTGCTCAACGAGAAAGGCGAGCACTGCCCTGTCGGTGTTGTTGGCCGTATCCATTCTTCGGGTGTGAACACGGCGCTCGGATATCTGGAAGACGGCGAGTTGCGGCAGCATGACTTCGTCATGATCCGGGATGAGCACGGAGAGCCGGTTCGCGCATTCCGGTCTGGAGACCGGGGGCGATACAGGCGCGACGGACTGATCCTGTTCGACAGCCGCGTTCAGGGCTACGTCAAGGTGCGCGGCGTCCGCATTTCCATGCCTGACGTCGAGAATGAACTTGTAAAACACCCTGACGTCGCCCGCGTTCTATTGACGGATCTTGGAGACGAACGTCGTGGGGAAACCGAATTGGGCGCCCTTTATGAACCGGTTCCAGGAAGCGGACTTTCCGATGCGGACCTTCGGCATTTTGCAAGACAGCACCTGCAGGAATCCCACGTTCCCGCGTACTTTTTAAAGGTGGATAGCATTCCGCTTTCTGCCAATGGAAAACCGGATCGAAGGGCTGCGAGGCAATTGCTTGCAGATTTCCCTTCCAGACAACCGGTGCCGCAAAGGAAAACATCCACGGCAAACCGTCGGCTTCTCGACATCTATCTGGAGGTCGTCGGCTGCGGATCAACGTCAGCCGTAAATGGGGCTACCGACTTCCTGTCGATGGGGCTGTTACCGTCGCATCTCAAGACGATCGCTCAGCGCATCTCCGACGAATTCGGCGTCGCTTTGCCGCCAAAGCAACTTCTCATGTGCCGAAACGCGAACCAGGTGGAGGAACTCGTTTCCCGAGAGCTGCCTTGATTGGCCTCAAGACGTTCCGTTTTCCAACCTTGCGAATAATTCCGTCGTCATTTGACATCGAAAAAGGAGTTTCGTTCATGCCGGACATCGGTCCAACCGGTGAGATGCCGCTGACGCTGCCACAGCTCGACTTCTGGGAAGAATTCACCTTTCATCCCGACCAGCCCGTGTCGACGGTCGCGCATTACATCGAGCTTGAAGGCGACATTGACGAGCTTGCGTTGACCAGGGCGATCACACGCACCATCCGGGAGGCCGAGATCCTGTCGGCACGGTTTCGGGTGAGCCCGGATGGTGGAGCGCCGGTTCAGGTCTGTGATCCGGAATTTCTGCCCGCGCTTGTACAGGTGGACTTGCGCGAGGAAGCCGAGCCAATGGAAGTCGCCAGAAAGCGGATGGAAACCGATCTGGCCGCAAAACTGGATTTGCGGCACGATAAACTGTCGGCGCATGCGCTTTACCGCGTCGGGGAGAGAAAGTACCTCTGGTACATCCGCGCTCACCATATCATCGTCGATGGCTATGGTCTGGCGCTGATCGAACAGCGTTGTGCCGAGCTTTACAACTATTATCGCGGCCAGGGCGATGCCGGTCTGCCTTTCCATCCGCTGGCAAGTTTCCTGTCCGAAGAGGCTCGATATCAGGAGAGCCGGCAGTGGAACGACGACAAGGCGTTCTGGTCGGAGTATTTCGCAAGAGCCTCCGACATCGAAGTTCTGGAGCGGGGAGATGAAGACTATGGTGGCCCCGGGTATCACGCTCAGGTTTCTCTAACTTCGGAGTTCACGCGAAACCTGCAGGCAACCGCTGCGACGGTTGAAATTGGCTGGCCGGATCTCCTGACGCTGCTCTGCGGTCTCTATCTTCTGGCCGAACGGCCCGGTCGGCAGATGCCGCCCGAGAATGCGTTGACACTCTGGCTTCCATTCATGAGCCGGTGGGGCAGTGTGGGGGCGCATTTGCCGGCGCTGCTGGTCAACATTCTGCCGTTCCGGATGGAGGTGAACAGAACCGACACCCTGGCAGATTTTCTGAAAGGCTCGGCTGCTGAGCTGAAACGCCAAAGGCGGTACAGCCGCTACCGTATCGAGCAGATATCACAAGACCAGAGGCTGACGGATGGCAGCCGGTACTTCTTCTCTCCCCTGATCAACGTACTGCCCTTCAATGCACCGGCTTTCACCGGTTGCAGGTCTCGCCGCCATATTCTTGGCAGTGGACCCGCTGACGGCTTCAATCTCACTTTCCGAGGAGAGGATGACGCAAGCAACCTGACCCTGTGCCTGGACGCCGATCCCAGCCTGATGAGCAAACAGGCTTTCAGCGAACACGAAAAGAAACTGCCGTCATTCCTGTCAGATGCACTTCAGCCGGAATGGCTGACACGACCGGTCGGCGATGTCCTTGGAACGACCTGCTCGTCCGCTCTGTTTGACGCAGCTGTACAGCGATTTCCGATGTAGTGACGCGTCATCGAGACTGACTGCCTTTGGGAGGGGAGGGCAGCGTCCGCTGAAAAACAAGTGGCAAGCCGGTCGGATACGAATTGGACTACCGGCCAGGTGGGGGCGCGAAACTCTCTGTTATGGCCATTGTGGCAGGCCAGACAATCCTGGTCTTGTGGCTGTTGTCGCGCAGCACTTGCAGAACTTCCCTCGCGATTGTTCGCCCGAGCTGCTCCAGATCGATCTCGAATGCCGTTACCGGCGGGTTGAGGAAGCGAAGGAGCTTGCTTCTGCGGAGTGTTGCAACCGACAGGTCCTTGCCCGGTGAGAGCCCGGCTTCCTGAAGGGCCGAGTAAACGCCAAAGGCCATCAGTTCGTAGTTCAGCAGCAGCGCTGTCGCCCGGTTGGGCATTTCCAGGATCTGGCGGGTCACCTGATTGCCGCCGGACTCGCTGACTTCACACTCGAAGATCAGACCGGGATCGAATTCCAGCCCCGTTTCGGCAACTGCGGTTTCATAGGCTTCGCGCAACACACTGGCGATGTTGGATCGGGTCGGCGGCACGGTAATGGCAATGCGTTTGTGCCCGAGGGCCACCAGCTTGCGGATTGTCTGATCGACATATCCTTCGAAATCGAGATCGATCCAGGGGTGCTGGTCTTCCAGGCGTGACCGTCCGAGTGTCAGGAACGGGAGCCGTGACTTGAGCAGGAACTCGATCCGCGGATCGTTCTTCATGGTCGCGGTTACAACAATGGCATCCGCCGTGCCACGCGCGATAACGCGTTTCAGAAACTCCGTCGGATCATTGGCGGAATGGCAAGGCAGGATGATGAGATCATAGCCCTGGTCGTCGAGTTCGGCCTGCATGGCGTCAATCACGCGCATGAAGAAGTTGTCGCCGCTCCTGAGTTCCGACTGCCCGGTTTCAAGCATGAAGGCGATTGTCTGCGTTGTTCCACGACGCAGCGAGCGGCCCGAAGCGTTCGCACTGTAGCCGAGTTCAACTGCGGCATTGAGCACACGCTCTCGGGTCTTTGCGTTTACATCCGGCTTGTCGTTCAGCGCTCGCGAAACGGTTCCGATAGAGATCCCAAGATGTTGCGCGAGGTCTTTTATGTTCAAGGACAGGGGCTCCTGAAAAGATTTCCGAAAACGTTTACGAAACTTCTTGACACAAAGTTCCATCGTAATCTAGCGTCGTAAACGTTTACGGAGCCCGGAAAGACGAAAGGTCACAACCGCGCCCGATGGGAGGAAATCACATGCAGACCGCCGTCATGGTGGGGTGCGGAGCCATGTCCGAGGGCTGGCTACGTGCACTTCAGGACATCAACTCTTCCGGCAAGAGGGTCGAGATTGTCGGCTTTGTCGACCTTGACACGGACCTTGCGCAAAAACGTGCTCAGACTTCCGGCTTCGGCAATGCAGAGGCCGGAAACGATCTGACGGAACTGCTGTCCAGGCTGAAGCCTGACCTCCTGTTCGACATCGTCGTGCCATCCGCCCGCAACGAGGTGGTGACCCAGGGCTTTGCTGCCGGCTGCGATGTGCTTTCCGAAAAACCGATGGCGAACTCGCTGGATGAGGCAAAAGCGCTGCTCGACGTGCGACGGGATCAGGGCAGGTTGCATGCGGTAATTCAGAACCGCCGGTTTCTGCCCGGCATCCGGCGTGCAAAACAGTTTCTGGACCAGGGTGGCATTGGGCGGATTGCGGAGGTCCATTGCGACTTCTTCATCGCACCGCATTTCGGTGGGTTCCGGGAGGAGATGGATCATGTGCTGTTGCACGACATGGCAATCCACACTTTCGACGCGGCCCGTTTCGTCGCCGGGCTGGAACCGCGCCGGGTCTTCTGTCACGAGAGCAATCCGTCCCATTCCTGGTACCGCCACGGAGCCAGTGCCGCCGCCATCTTCGACTGCCATGACAATGTGACCATGACCTATCGCGGTTCGTGGTGTGCGGAAGGTGCGCGCACGGACTGGGAAGCCTCCTGGCGGATCATCGGATCGCGCGGAACTCTTTTGTGGGACGGCAACGAAGGCTTCCGAGCCGAAATCGTGAAAGCGGCCGAAGGCTTTCTGTATCCGCTGGAAGAGGTCGAAGTGCCCGAATTGCCCGCATCGCTGGAGGCCACCGGCCATGCAGGCGTCATCGCCGATTTCCTGGATGCGCGCGAGACCGGCAGGGCCGCTCTCACGGATTCCGCCGACAACATCCGCTCACTCGCCATGACATTTGCTGCAATCCGGAGCGCCGAGGAAGAGCGCTTCGTTGAGATAGATATCTGACCCGAGGACATTCATTCATGAGCAATCCTGCAAAATCCATTCGCATCGGAACGATGATCGCCGCCACGGGCGGAGACGCTGCGAAGCGGATCGATGAAATCGCCGATCTCGGATTTGAAAGCTTCGAGCCGTTCTTCTGGCAGACGACCAAAGGGCAGGACCTGGCCGAGCTCGGCAAACGCTGTGTCGAGGCGATCGGCGACCGGGACATCACCATCTCGACCCTGGGCATGTTCGGGAACCCGCTGGAAGATCAGCCGCTGGACCGGGACACCCTGCAGGGATGGAAGGACTGTATCGATAACGCCCATCACTTCGGCGCCACTTGCGTCGCCGGCTTTACCGGCAGGATCCGTGGCAAGCCCCTGGAAGACAGCCTGCCCAAATACAAGGAAGTCTGGTCGGAGCTGGCAAAACGTGCCGCTGACAAGGGCGTGAAAATTGCCTTTGAAAACTGCGCCATGGACGGCAACTGGCAGACCGGCGATTGGAACATCGCCCATAATCCGGATGCCTGGGAACTGATGTTCAACGAAACGACGGACGACAATCTCGGCCTGGAATGGGAGCCTTGCCACCAGCTTGTCTATCTGATCGATCCGTTGCCGCAGATCCGCAAGTGGGCCGACAAGATCTTTCACGTGCACGGCAAGGACGCCACGGTCCGCCATGATGTCATCCGGGAACACGGCATCTTCGGAAAACATCCGTTCGTCTTCATGCGTACGCCGGGTTTTGGCGATAGCAACTGGACAGACATCATCAGCGAGCTGCGTCTTGCGGGTTATTCAGGCTCAATCGACATCGAGGGCTGGCACGATCC
Source organism: Labrenzia sp. PO1 (assembly GCF_012273635.1). Classification (NCBI taxonomy): domain Bacteria; kingdom Pseudomonadati; phylum Pseudomonadota; class Alphaproteobacteria; order Hyphomicrobiales; family Stappiaceae; genus Labrenzia; species Labrenzia sp. PO1. Next base: position 298,868 of record NZ_JAAXCR010000005.1, on the reverse strand, counting down.
GGTCTATCGCGACGAGCTCGAAATGACCGGCCAGGTGCATGCGCTCAACCATCTGAAAACTAGCCGGGGCGGTGCCTTCATACCGGGAACCGGCAAATACGAAGGCGGCGATCCCTCACTGACCTAGGGCAACGCCGTCCGTCATTCATGTCGCATACAGGGAGGAGACCCAACATGGACTTGAAATCAATAGCATTGGCAACATCCGGGCTGATCGCGCTGGCTTCAACCGCCGTTGCCGATCCGGTCGAGCTGGATCTGTGGACCATCGACGACCCGGGCGAATATCACTACGTCATGGCCGACGAGTTCATGGCCAAGCATCCCGACATCAAGATCAACGTGCGGACCGTACAGTTCGAGGACATGGTCAATGACCTCGCACGCGGCGTGGCGACTGGCGATGCTCCCGACATCACCTATATCGACAATCCGGAAGTGGCGCTGTTTGCTTCTCGCGGACTGTTGCTCGATTTGAAACCCTATATCGAGCAGTCCGATATCGTGAATGCCGACAACATCTTCCCGGGACCGCTGTCATCGGTCAGCTACGAGGGGGGCATCTATGGCATTCCGCGTGGGGCGAATACGATCGCTCTCTATTACAATGCCGACATGTACCGTGCGGCCGGGCTCGACCCCGACAACCCGCCACGCACCTGGGACGAGCTTTACGAAGCAGCCAAGGCGCTGACCAAGCCGGAAGAGAATATCTACGGCCTCGCTTTTTCTGCGGTTGCGACCGAAGAGGGCACTTTCCAGTTTCTGCCCTGGCTGCAGATGACCGGTGGGGATTACGACAACGTCGACACGGACGGGGCGGTACGAGCGCTTTCACTCTGGAAGAAAATCCTCGACGAAGGACTGGCCTCGCCGGACACGCTCATCCGCGGTCAGTGGGACAGCACCGGTACTTTCAATGCCGGGACCGCCGCAATGTCGATCTCAGGACCCTGGGAACTGCCCCGGATGAGCTCGGAAGCCAAGTTCGATTTCAGGGCTGCGCTCCTGCCCGCACCGGACGAGGGGGCAGACCGTGCCTCGGCGCTGGGGGAGGGCGACAACGTCATTCTGGCCAGCACCGACAATCCGGACGAAGCCTTCCTGTTCCTGGAGTTTCTCTATGACAACATGGACCGCGTCTGGAATGAATTTGGCTACCTGCCGGCTTCCAAGGTCGAGGTGAAGGATCCCAAGTATCCGGAAATCTATGCGGTCTTCGAAGAATCGATGAAATATGCCCGCAACCGCGGACCTCATCCGCAGTGGCCGCGCATCAGCAAGGCGATCCAGACCGCAATCCAGTCGACACTGACCGGTCAGGCAACGCCTGAAGATGCTCTCGCTGCCGCGCAGACCAGCATCGACAAGGTCCTGAAGTAGGGTCTGTTCAGGCGGGGTTTTGCGATGTTCGCCCTGCCTTGGGGTGTGTGCTCGCGAGCCGTCCGACCGGACGGGAGCGCACACCCTTTTTCATCCGCCATGGAGGAGGAGACGGATGCTCAACTTTACCAGACCGTTCCGGGACGGGGCCGGTTTCGACACGATCCTCGTGACGCTGGCACTCGGGTACTTGGTTCTGTTTTCCGGTTTTCCGCTCGTTTACAACCTCGTCATGTCGTTTCAGGAAGTGGATCTGTTTTCACTCGGAACCTTCGACAGGCCCTATGTCGGTCTCGACAATTACGTTGATGTGCTGTCACGTCCCGAGGCCTGGGGCATCTTCCTCAACACCGTGAAATTCGTCGGCATCTCGGTCGCAGCGCAATTGTCCATCGGATTTGCCCTGGCAATGTTCTTTCAGCAGAATTTTCCGGGAAGCACCTGGCTGCGCGGGTTGTTTCTGGCAGGCTGGATCATGCCGGCTCTTGTTGTCGGCGCTGTCTGGAGCTGGATCCTGGCAGGGGATTTTGGCGTTCTCAACCATGTCCTGTTGTCTCTCGGCCTGACCGGTGAGCGTATCTTCTGGCTGTCCGACCCGAACGTGGCCCTTTATTCGGTCATCCTCGCCAATATCTGGCTGGGTGTTCCGTTCAACATGATCCTGTTGTCCGTCGGACTGGCGGGAATTCCGGAGGATATCTACGAAGCCGCCGAAATGGATGGTGCGAATGCCATCCAACGGTTTTTCACCATCACCTTGCCAATGATGCGCGCCCAACTCGGAGCGGTGATCTCACTGGGTGTCATTTTCACCCTTCAGCAGTTCGACCTGTTTGCAGCCCTCACGCAGGGCGGTCCGTCGAATGCTTCCAATGTCTTCCAGTACTGGAGCTGGCAATTGTCATTTCAGTACTACGAGATTGGCGTCGGTTCGGTGATTTCGGTTCTGATGATCCTGTTCGTGATTTTCGTTGCCGCGGTCTACGTGCGGTCCACGCGCCACGAACAGCTAGCTTGAGGCGTCGAGCGATGATGAAAAAATATGGCCTGACCGCGATCGCGCTCTGTCTGGTGAGCTTCTATCTCTTCCCGCTTTACTGGATGTACATCACGGCCCTGAAAAGCGGCACGGAAATCTTCGCCAATCCGCCGACCTTCTGGCCGGAAAATCCGCAATGGATGGTTGGCGAAGTCTGGACGCGCCTGAAGATGGACGTCTACCTCTGGAACTCGCTTCTGATTGCCTCGGGTGTGACGATTATCGTCGCCATTTGCGGCACGGGCTGTGCCTATGTTCTCTCTCGCATCCGAAACCGCTGGATGGACGTGGTGCTCTTCATCGTTCTGATGATGCAGGTCTTGCCATCTTCCCTGATGATCACGCCGATTTTCGTTGCCTTCAACCAGGTTGGCCTCAACGAGGTGCCAAGAACATCGGTGATACTGGCGCAGGCGGCGAAGGTTCTGCCGCTCTATATCGTGCTGTGCCGCGCAACCTTTCTGCAGGTTCCAAGGGAGCTGGAAGAAGCCGCGCTGGTCGACGGCAACTCGCGGATCGGTGCGTTCCTGTCCATCATCGTCCCGCTTGCAAGAAACGGCATTCTGGTGACGTCGGTGCTCATCTTCCTGCAGTCCTTCGGGGAATATGTCTATTCGCGCTCCCTGATCACGCAGCGAGCGCTACAGCCGGCGACCGTCGGTCTGCAGTCCTTCATGGGCCCCAACACGTCCGACTGGTCCGGTGTGATGACCTACTCCGCGATCTACGTGACGCCGGTTCTCATCATATTTGTGTTGCTGCAACGCCAGATCGTCAGCGGCCTGACCTCCGGAGCCCTCAAATGAGCTATCAGATCGAGCTGGAAAACATCCAGAAATACTACGGTGCCTATCACGCGCTCCGCGACGTCTGCCTGCAGATCCCCAAGGGACAATTCGTTGCTCTGGTCGGGCCTTCGGGATGCGGCAAGTCCACCTTGTTGCGCACCATCGCCGGACTGGAAAAAATCACCAGCGGCACGATGCGGATCGCGGGGGATGCGGTCAATGATAAGGCTCCACGCGAGCGGGACCTGGCGATGGTGTTCCAGTCCTACGCCCTTTATCCGCACATGACCGTTCGCCAGAATCTGACCTATTCCATGCGGCTTCGGAGACGCCCCAAGTCCGAAATCGAAAAGGCGGTGGAGGAAATTGCCCGCGTGACCGGGTTGGGCGAACTTCTCGACAGATATCCGCGGCAACTCTCCGGTGGGCAGCGCCAGCGCGTTGCCATGGGCCGGGCCATCATCCGCAACCCGAAGGCGTTCCTGTTCGACGAACCGCTTTCCAATCTGGATGCGGCGCTCCGGGTGCACATGCGCTCCGAAATCCGGCAGCTGCACAATCGCCTCGGTGCGACGTCCGTCTATGTGACCCACGACCAGATCGAGGCGATGACAATGGCCGATCAGGTGGTGGTCATGCGAAGCGGGGTAATTGAACAGAAAGGCGCGCCACTCGACCTTTACGACAGGCCAGTGAACAAGTTCGTTGCGGGCTTTATCGGCTCCCCGGCGATGAATTTTGTCGATGGCGTCGTAGCGGAGGGGGGCAAGAGTGTTGGTCTTGCTCTTCCCGGGACACCGGAGATCGCATTTGAAGGACTGCAACTGCCCGGTCAAAAGGTAACGGTCGGACTGCGGCCGGAACACCTGATGGTCGGGCAGGGGGATACCGGAAATGAAATGACGCTTCCGGTATCGCTCGTTGAGAGAACGGGGGCAGTCTCCTACGTGCTCACCGACACGGATCCCGGGCTCTTGATTACTGCTCCGGTTCGTGTCGAAGATGGCGTTCGGTCGGTCTCCGTTTCGATCAAACCGGAACACATCCACCTGTTCGACAGGGAAACCGGCAACGCCCTCCTGCACGCGTGATATCCCAGCCGTCCAATTGAGTGTCTGCGGATCGGAAACTCCTGGCAAAGGGGCTCCTGTCCGCTGGCGACCGTCGTGAAAATCGATGTTGCGGCGGCTGGGAAAATGATCATTTAAACAGATCATTCTGATAGAAATTATATCACTTAAATAAAACGTTCGATCGGTGCTATTTCAGGGCCACCCATTGACCTGAAGTGTTGCAGTGTTAATGACCCGGCTAAATTGCTCTTCCATTCCTTTTGCGCTCCCAATGAGGGATGGCGCCGCCGCAGGGCCCTGGCCTTGCGGGCATTTCCGTCGCGCTGTTTGCCCCGCGGATTGAGCCTTTGAGCAAAATCCCTTTGTAACAACGTTAGGCGAACCACCGCGACTGCGAAACCTCTCAAAGGGTTGCCAGTCTCACCATCGCCTTTTGGCAGTGCCGCACGGTCTCTCCGTGAGGCTTTGGCAGCGGCAACAAGAAGAGACCTTTTCACTCGTAAGCAAAAATAAACATGCATGCGCATGCAAATATATTGACGATGGCGAGGCTCTAACTATATTGCATGCACATACAAATAAAATGAGAGCCAACTTGATGAGTGCCGTTACAGTTTACACCGACTACGTCTGTCCCTTTTGCCTGCTCGCAGAACAGGTCGTGACGACAGCGATCGGTGACAGGAAGATCCCGATATCCTGGCGAGCCCATGAATTGCGGCCCGACCCGGTGCCAACGCTGAAGCCCGAGGATCCTTACCTTCCGGCGATCTGGAACCGGTCGGTTTATCCGCTTGCGGAAAGCCTTCAGATGCCAATCAAGCTGCCGTCGATTTCGCCTCAGCCACGCACCAACAAGGCTTTCGAGCTGCTGGCCCTGGCGCAGGATCGAGGACTGGATCATCCGTATTCGATGCGGATCTTGCGCGCCTTCTTCCAGGAGGATCGCGACATCGGCGATCCCGAGGTTCTTGTCGCATTGGCTGCGGAAGCGGGGATCGACCCGGATGAAGCCCGGCAGGCTCTCGAAAGCGGGGCCTATCGCGAACGTCACCGTGAAGCACTGCGCCACGCCCGCGAAGACATGGCGATCACGTCGGTTCCCACGATCGTGGTCGGGGATCAGATTTTCCGGGGAGTGCCCCCGCTGGACGAGTTGCTTCAGGTAATCGACCGGTTGGAAAGCGCCCCCGGCAATAGCGGCCGCTCCTGTTAATCGACGCGGCCAGGTCTAAAGGCATCCGCCTTCACACACTCTCAATCTACGAAAGGAACATGCAATGAGTTGGGTTTATCTCGGAATCGCCGTGATCTTTGAGATCGCGGTCGCAATAAGTGCCGGAAATGCAAAAGGGTTCACACGGTTCGGGTGGACCGCCGCAACCCTCGTGAGCGGCGCTATCGCCACCTTCTTCCTGAGCCTTGCGCTCCTCACCTTCGATGTCGGTGTCGGGTACGCAATCTGGACCTCCGTCTCAGGTGTCGGGATCGTCGTCCTGGGGGCGCTGTTCTTTGGTCAGCAGCTCAACTGGAAGAAAGGCCTCGGCATTGTCTTCGTCATTGGCGGCGTTGTCGGCCTGCGCCTGAGTGGTGCTGCCTGAGCACCTGAAACACAAAATATCTCTTCCAATTCTCTTCTGATCAAAAGGAACAGCAAATCATGGATACGCTCCAGAAAACCCAGGGCAATGGCGGTGCATGGGGCATGCTGATGCTCGCCAGCGCGTTCGAAATCGGCTATGCGCTCAGCGTCGGCGGCAGTCAGGCCTTCACCATTCCGAGCTGGTCGATTGCCGCCGTCGTTTTCTTCCTGCTCACGCTTTACTTCCTCAGTGCCGCGCTGAGAACCATCGACGTGGGGATCGGCTATGCCGTATGGGCAGGGATCGGCTCGGTCGGGGCTGCCGTCTTCGGTAGCTTCTTGCTCGACCAGCCGTTGACGCTGATCCAGGCAGTCTGGCTGGGTGTCATTATCGCAGGTGTCGTCTGGCTGAAGCTGGCCGACAGCCCGAAGCTTGCGGCGACAGCCTGATGGGGACGGATCGTTCAGAACGCCTTGACCAGCTCATGGAGGAGGCCGTGGCCTTCTCCGTGGATCATGTCCACAAAGGCGGCATTCCCTTCACCGCTCTTGTCGTTGACGGAAATGGCACAGTAATCGGGCGCGGTGTCAACCGCGTTCGGGATCATCATGATCCGACCGCGCATGCGGAAGTCGATGCGATCCGCGACGCTTGCCGCACGCTTAAAACTCCACATCTGCACGGGACCATTCTGCTTGCGTCAGGCGAACCTTGCGCGATGTGTTACATGAGCGCGCTTTATGCAGGCATCTCGCAGGTATTCTTTGCCGCCGATCGTGATGAAGTGGCAAGGCACGGCTTTGATTATCGAGGTTCCTATGGGCTGTTTGCCAGTGATCCGTTGGCCTGGCAGTCGCCTCGCGTGGCCAAGCTGGCCGTTCCCAAAGCCATGCGGCCTTTCCAGAACTTTGCCGCGATGAGCCGCATTTCCGACTAATGGCAGTTACTTGTTTCTGCGCTTGCATGAGCATACAAATGCTCAACGTAAGCGCAGAACACTCGAAGGTCCAGATTGATCATGTCCAATAGCAGTGGTTCGTGGCTCAGGCTGATCCACGCGGTCGCCAACGTCGAAGCAGACCTCGCAAAAGTCCTGCAAGACCGGCATGGCCTTGGTCTGTCGGATTATCGCGCCCTCGAGATCCTCTCCAAATCGCCCACCTCCGAATTGCGAATGCAAGAACTGGCTGCCCATCTGCAGCTGAACCAGAGTTCCGTATCACGCATGGTCGAGCGTCTGGAGCGGGGTGGCTTCACGGTTCGTGATCTTTGTCCGGACGACAAGCGCGGTGTCTACACCGTTCTCACCGACAAGGGACGTGCACATTTTGAAAGCGCGAAGCCCGATTACGAAAACGCATTGGAAAATGCCCTCAAGGAGCACGGTGGTGCCGAGTTGCTGCTTGCGCGATTTGGAAATGCGGAAGACGTGGTCTGATTGGCCATTTGCGGTTGCGTTGCCGATCAATGGCAAACTTAAAACGGAATGCTGAGCCTGAGCGAGCCGCTGTTGGTGGCCAGATTTTCGGAGAATCGGCCATTGTATTCCAGGCGCAGGTCGACCCCTTCAATGGATGTGAGCTGAAGGCCGGCCCCGATCGAGGCAAACAGATCCTCATGTTCGAGAGACGTCTTGAACGACCCGGTTCCCCCGGCGCGGTTGGTGAAGCGTGCATCTGTTTCCCATTGGTCACTGGACAGGAACGACACACCGAGTTTTCCATATACACGCAGGTCCTTGCCGTCCTTGTAGCGCAGGCGGCTTCCGATCTCGATAGAAGGCGTTGCGGCAAAATTCCAGTGGCCGGTGGAGTCGAATTCAAGTCCGTAATCACCGCTTTCCCGGTAGTCGCCGACCCTGGAATAGATAGCGTCGAAGTCGACATAAGGTTTAACGTAGACGTTGGTTGCCGCGAAGGTGCGTGCGATCCGTGCTCTGACGGACCCTGCCAGCACGTCGGGTGAGCTGGAGATCGTCTCGGAAAGATCGGAGATCGACAGGTTACGGTCGAACCTGGTTGCTCCGTAACTGCCAGCGGCAGCGGCCGAAAGGGTCCAGGCCCCTATCTCCCGCTTCAGGCTTGCCCCGAGATACCCCGCCTTGCCGTCTCCTTTCACGGTTCCGGAGGCCTGTGAAATCCATGTTTGCTGAAAGGCAGCAGCGCCACCGATGAACCAGCCGGGCGCTATTTCCCGTTGTCCTCCCAGCTGGTAGGTCAGCGCGTTAGCGTTATAGCTCGGTGAATTGCCGATGGCTGAGCGGTGGCCCGTTCCGCCGGTTGCGCGTGCCCAGCCACAGGAGCCTTCGGTTATGCCTGCGCCATCGCCTTCGAAGACAGGACAACTCATCAGGCTGTCGCCGAAGGACAGCATTTCGAAGGTCTGTTCGACGACGGCAGCAAGCCCGGTGCGCGGCAGAAGCTGGTTCAGGGTGTCTGCATAGCTTCCGGATTGATTGTCGACCTCGTCGGCAATGGCCCCGAACAGTGTTCCGAATGTGTTGTTGCCGCCGCGATCCCAGATATTCTGCAGGTTTTCCGCAACGGCCTTCTGATCCCGGTTTAGTTTCACCTTGCCGTTGGGGGTAAAGTCGGCGCCGGTTACCTGGAAATAATAGTCGGAGCCTTCCGGACTGAACAGGTAATCGAAGATGAGAGAGTCCTGCGGGGTGAGGGTGCCTGTAACAGATCCGCCGACCGACAGAACTTTCGTCTTCCTGTCCGGAAGAAGGCTGATGGTCTTGAGGCCGAGTGTTCCTGCAAGCGTCGCGTCGCCGCGTACTTCCAGCCAATCGGAATCGAAATTGTTCAGGTCGATGTCCGCGACCAGAAACCCTTGTGCGCTTTGCTTGAAGTTGCCGGTAATCACTGTCTTGCCGGGGTCGCGTGCGCGCCCCAATACGAAGCGGCCGTTGTTGACCACATTTGCATCGTACAGATAGCCGTCAGCAAGGGTGTTGGGTGAGTTGTTGGTGACTGTACCGGCGCTGCCGCCGTCGGCATTGGTCAGGACGACATCCCCGTAAAGAGACGCAGTGTCGTTGACGGTTACATTGAGGATTGCCCCGTCAGCCGTCGTGCCCGTTCCGGTATACCAGACCGCATAGGAGCCGGTGTCGTCGGTGCCGTTGCGAGATGCGCCCGACTGGACGATAGCATTGTCGTTCAGAACCAGCGTGTTGTTGAGCCCGTTGGAGACCCTGATGGCGGCCGCGTCCGTATCCGTGCCCCCCTGGACGTTGCCTTGTCCGTCAACCGTGATCCCGATTGTGCCGTTGCCGTCAGCGCCCTGGCTTTGCGCAAAGACACCCGACGAACGCGATCCGGAGGCATAGACCTGACTTGCGATTTCCAGATCGATAGCGCCCGCGGTTCCCGTGCTGTCTGTTGACATGAGGCCAGCCACGCCGCCGGTGCCGGTTCCGGATATACCGCCGCCGCCGCCGATGGACTGAGCGATAATACCGATGGACTCGTCACCCGTGACGGTGATCGGCGCGTCGATATCCAGTGTGATCTGGCCACCATTGCCGCTGGCGCCGCCGGAGGTCAGGTTCGCGGTGGCGTTGGTCATGGAACCGCCGGTCGCATCGCCCGCCAATCCACCGCCACCACCGATGGATTGTGCCACCAGGCCGAAAGCGCCGTCGCCGCGGGTCTGGATGCCGGCGCCTCCGGTTAGCTGGAACGTCACCGCGTCACCGTTGCCTGCCGCACCGCCCGTGCCGCCAATTGCCAGATCAAGCCCGCCTTCTACGCTACCGGTGACGCCATAACCACCGCCGCCGCCGATGGACTGGAGCAGAACGCCATGAGAGCGGTTGCCGTAGGTGGCAATCGTCGTGTCCATCGTCAGATCGATTGTGCCGCCATTACCGGCCACACCGCCAGAACCGCCAACAGAGACGCTCAGCTCACTGCCGTCGACGCGGGTTGTCTCTGCGCTGCTGCCGACCCCGCCTGTGCCGCCGCCACCGCCGATTGACTGGGCAACCAGGGCAGCAGCATCATTGCCGCTGGTGGTGATCGTTACCGCGCTGGTGTCATAGGTGTGAACCTGGCCGCCATCGCCGCCTGCACCACCTGTGCCGCCGCCGTCGCCACCGATCGCCAGTGTGCCGGTCTGGTTGTCCGAGCCGTCGCCACCCTGGCCGCCACCGCCACCGATGGACTGCATCGTCATGCCGGTGGCTGCAAAACCTGCCGTGTTGATGAAATTGCTGTTGCCGTCTGCCAGCCAGACGGCGACTTCACCGCCGTCCCCGCCCGAGCCGCCCCTGCCGCCGACGGCAAGTTCGATGGAGGCACTGACTTCGCTGCCGCTGGCGGTGGACGAGCCACCCTGACCGCCGCCGCCGCCAATTGATTGCAGCACGACCCCGTCCGCCCAGGCACCTTGCGTGATGATCTGGCCATCATGGTAATATTTGACCTGATTGCCGTCACCGCCAGACCCGCCGCCGCCACCGACATCGACCGTGAACGAATAGGAAGCTCCCGCATCCGACAGGCGCTTGATCTGTTTCTTCAAGGCCCCAATGGCGTCAAGAACCTTGTGAGACGACGCGTCATTGCCGAGCGATCCGCCGATCCCGCCGCCGCCGCCGATGGATTGCAGCACGACACCGTCCGAGTCGCCGCCGAAGGTTTCGATGCGGCCGTATTGTTCGGCGTAGATGGTACCGCCGTTGCCGCCGCTGCCGCCAATGGCTCCAACACCCAGGGACATGCTGCCGGAAACGCTGCTGGCGCCAACGCCAAGGTAGACGGTGCCACCCTGCGAATTGCCGCCACCGCCACCGATGGACTGCCCGACCAGGCCCTTGGAACCCGATCCCTGCGTCTGGACCGTGTAGCCGGCAAAGTTATGGATCTCGACGGAGGAGCCGTCACCGCCCGAACCACCCTGGCCACCCAGGGAAATCTTCGCTTCCAGCGACGCGATACCGCCTTGCGAATAGGCGTTGCTGTTGCCCAGGCCGCCGTTACCGCCGCCTCCGCCAATCGATTGCGCCAGTACGCCATGAGCCCCGTCGCCGAAAGTGAAAAGCGTGCTTTCCGGGGCCAGGCTTGTCAGTTTCGTTGCGGTGGTGCTACCTGAATTGGAAGACGAGCCGTAGCTTCCCAGAGTTACGTTGACTTCCCCGCCATTGCCGCCGCCGGATGTCGTGAACGCATAATCCGAATTGAAGTCGCTCAGGACATTGCCCGTGCCGCCGCCCAGAGCAACGGTAGCGGTGGATTCCACAGTGTCCTTGTCGCCAAGCGTGGCTGTCAGCGCGGACGCATCGCCGCCGTTGCCGCCGCCGCCGCCAACCGATTGAGCAAGGATCCCGTGAGAGGCGTCGCCGATTGTCGTGAGCCTGGAGGGTTGGTCATAGGTGACGGTCACGTCGCCGCCGGCTCCCGCATTGCCGCCGTTGCCGCCAACGGTTGCCACATAGTTGAAGGCGAGGGGAACGCCGGTGCCGGTTGGAGCGGCTACCAGAAAATCGCCGGCGGATGTCGAGCCGCCATTGCCGCCACCACCACCGATGGACTGGGCCAGAATGCCGGTGGCATTGTTGGGGGCGTATTTGGAGGTGGAAGACGCGGAAAGTCCGGTGGCGATGGTGCCGCTTGAAAGATCGATTGTGACGTCGTCCCCGTCGCCTCCGTCGCCGCCACTGCCGCCGAGGACAAAGGCGGCGTTGAAGCCGATGGTCGCGTCAAAGTAATTGGCGCTGCCACCCGTGCCCCCACCACCACCGATGGACTGTGCGAGGACAGCTGTCGACTGAGCGCCGGAGGTCGCGGCGTAAAACTGGTTCTGGGTCAGGGAAACGGTTCCACCGTCACCGCCATCGCCGCCGCTGCCCCCCATCTGGAAGGCGAGGAACGAAAGGACGCTGAAATTCTTGACGCTGCCGCCGTTGCCGCCGCCGCCGCCGATGGACTGGGCGATCAGCCCCGGTGCGAATACGCCGGTTGTGGTGATGTGCGCGTTGCCGTTGCTTGTGGCAGCCAGAAGTGAGGGAAGGTCGGAGTAAACGCATCCGCCGGTGTTGTCGACGCAGACCTCGCCGCCGTCACCACCGAGGTCGGCGGAACCGCCGACGCCGATGGAGGCGATGGTCGACAGGGTTTGCACGCTGCCGCCGTTGCCGCCACCGCCGCCAACAGACTGGAAGATGGCGCCCGGCGAATAGCCGCCGGAGGTGACGATGGTTCCGATGTTCGGAATGGCGACCGTTCCGCCCTTTCCGCCAGCCGACCCCTGACCGCCTACGCCGACAGTGCCGGTGGCATCGCCACCCGAGCCACCGCCGCCGCCAATCGATTGCGCAAGGATTCCGGTAGAGGAGTCGCCTTTGGTCGTGACCTTCTGCGTATTCGAAACGCCGACGTAACTTCCGTTGGACGTTGTCGATCCGGCAGCGCTGCCGCCAACGCTGACAAACCCGCTGGAAGATCCCGCGGCTCCGCCGCCACCGCCAATGGATTGGGCGATGATGCCGAGCGAGTTGAAGCCGTTGGTCGTGATGTCCGCGCTTGAGTTGACCGTTACGGTACCGGCTGCGCCTCCACCGGCGCCATCGCCGCCCAGTCCAACCAGGGTTGAGGCATCGATCCCGCCGGTTCCGCCACTTCCTGCGATCGACTGCGCGACGACACCGAAGGCATGGTCTGCTGCCGTTGAGACTGTCGCATTGCCAAGCGAAAGGGTGACGTTTCCGGCATTGCCGCCATTGCCGCCGTTGCCGCTCTGACCGCCGAGAACACTCTGAAAATCGCTCCCCGTTCCGCCGCCGCCGCCGATGGAGTGCAGCGCGATGGCTGCGGAAAAAGCGCCGCTTGTCTCAATACTGGTATCGCCTGAGACAGTGACGGAAACCGCGCCGGCATCGCCGCCGAAACCGCCGCCGCCACCGGTGCCGGCGAGAGCCGTGCCGTCGCCGCCGTCTCCGCCTTCACCGCCGATACTCTGTGCCAGCACGCCATACACATTAGCGCCACTTGTCTCGATGGATTTTCCGTCTTGAAGAGATACCGACACGGATCCTGCCGTACCGCCATCGCCGCCGCTATGATCCTTGGTGGGGCCGGTGCCACCCTTGCCGCCGAGGCTTTTTGCGCCGATTGCTGCGCTCGGTTCGTAGCTGCCGCCGGTAACATCGAGGACGAGCCTGGCTGAGTTGGTGATCGAGACGTTGCCGCCGTTGCCGCCATCGCCGCCGTCGTCGCTGTTGTCAGTCGAGGCGGTCCCGGCGCCGCCTTCGCTTAACCCATAGAGAACGAACAGGCCGTCGCCCCCGGCCGTGGTGACATCCCAGTAGATGTCGCCGTTCATGGCGTTGTTGATCGTGACTGTTCCACCAGCACCGGCATTGCCGTTGTTATCGCCGCCTCTGCCGCCAAAGGATCTGGCGATGAATCCGCCGCCTTCTCCAAGCCCCTGAAAACGGTTGCTGCTCGAACCGACGGTGAAGCTGCTCGGAGCGGTGTTGTTGACGGTGACGCTGCCGCCGTCACCGCCCTTGCCGCCATATTGGTCGGACAGGACGCTGTTGTTCTGGTTGCCTCCTGTTCCGCCGTTGCTTTCGGCAACGAAAATAGCAAATCCGAAATTGGCGTAACCAATGGCGGTATAGCTTGCAAGGCCGTTGTTGGTAACCTGCACCGAGCCACCGTTGCCGCCTGCGCCGCCGTTCGAATTGTTATCTCCGTTGGATTGATCGCCTTCGCCGCCGCTGGATTGGGCGAAGATGCCCATTGCAAATTGGCTGACTTCCGACACGCTGATATCGATATTTGACTGATTGACGATTGTAACTGTTCCGCCAGCTCCGGCTGCGCCGGAGTCCTCGCCTGCCGACCCTCTGGACTCGACATACCAGTTTGCATAGATGCCCTTGCTGGTTGGGATAACCATATTCTGCTGGGCGTAATTCTGGATCGTGATGCCAGGGGCCTGGGCGCCAGCGGATGCACCCGTTGCGGTCAGATCGACGTAACTGACATCCGTGCCGGTATTGAAGGTGCAAACCCACGGGTCGCCGGAATCGTCACACAGGGAATCCGCCAGGGCGGGGGATGAAAGGCACAGGCTCGCAACGGATGCGGTGGACAACAGCAGCGATTTCACGCGAATGTTTTTTCTGACCGAAGGATGGGAGACCTGGTCTTTTCCTTCGGTTGTAAGGCCGAGGCCCATTTTCTTATCCCTGAAACAATTGGCTTGAAAAGTTTTGAGACGGAACTTTTTGCTCTTCCTCGTCAGGAATAACTATGGTTGCAGGGCAGCGGGTTTCACTGCAAATTCGATGAACCAGCTGAAATCATCGATGAAATTGTGGGCCGTGCCGCAGGAGCGGTCCTATATTGAAAGTTACCTTTCCAGTACGAGATTGCTTGTAACATGCTTTTAGATGAAGCCGTTCCGGCGACGACACGCAGGACTGTCTCCACTCCAGAAGAAGACGTCCGCGTGCACGCCGTCAGTAAGTCTCATCACGAGGAGCGCCTGCAGCCAGAGACCGAGCATCTCTTCTGGAAACTTCAGATCGGCGGCTGGTTGTTTATAGCCGTTTATGGCTTTTTCGCCCGGGTGGTGACGTTCTCCGACTTCCGGCTTGCGTTCACGTTGACCCTTTCGATGGACCTGGTCGGCTTTCTGCTGACGAGCGCAGCGCATCACTATGTTCTCCGGAACGTCCAGCGGCTGATCACGATTCCGGTGTTCCTGGGGGCGGCGGCGTTTTCGCTCGCGTGTGGCACCTTGCAGATGTATCTAGCCTGGTATCTGCGCGACCTGATTTTTCCTGAAGCCCTGCCCTTCAACACGCCTCTGACGCCGGTCGTTTATTACACTTCGGTTCTGCTGGGCTGGATGCTGGCCTATTTCTGCCTGAGGTCCGATTACGAGGCGCGGATCGCGCGGTTGCGGCGCAGCGAGGCGCTTGCGGAGGCCATGCGTTCCGAACTGGAACAGCTGCGGCTGCAACTGGCGCCTCACTTCCTGTTCAATGCGCTCAATTCCGTCGCCTCGGAAATTCACGAGCGACCCGACACCGCGCTTGAAATGGTGAGGGAAATTGCAGGTTACCTGCGCTATTGCCTGAACCAGCAGCGTCGGGACCTCTGTCCGCTGTCGGAAGAAGTGGAGGCGATGAACGCCTATCTGCGCATCCAGGAAATCCGGTTTGAAGACAAGCTACAATGCACCGTCAGCGTCGATGAAACCGTCAGGGACATGATCGTTCCCCACATGATTCTGCAGGGGCTCGTGGAAAATGCGGTCAAGCACGGGTTAAAGCATCAGTCGAACCGTATCGACATTCACGTCTCTGTCAGCCGTCTCGGCAAGGATGAGGTCGAGGTTTCGGTCACTAACTCAGGGAAGATTTCGGAAACGGACCCGACACGGAAATCGATCGGTCATGCCAACCTCAGAAAACGCCTGCAGCTCTACTATCCGGAAATGCACGAGTTCAGCCTGCGTGAGGGGCAAGGCATGGTCGTTGCACGCATCTTGCTGAAAGGTCCGGCATGCTCCGTGTAGTTCTGGTTGACGACGAACCTTCCGCCAGGCGCGGTCTCAGGCGAATGCTTGCCGAATTTCCCGACATTGCTGTGAGTGGTGAAGCGGGGGACCTCGAGTCTGCCCGGCAAGTGATGCATGAGGTCCGCCCGGATGCGGTTTTCCTTGATGTGGAACTGACCAACGGCAAGGGTCTTGACCTTGCAACGGACCTGCCGCCCGAAACCTTCGTGATCGTCGTCAGTGCATACGATCTATACGCGATCGACGCCTTTGATGTAGCCGCACTCGATTTCCTTGTGAAACCGGTCAAGCCCGAGCGGCTGGAAACAGCGATTGGTCGTCTGCGAGAAAGACTGCCGCCGGTCCCGTCCACTCCGGATAACAATGTGTCCCCAACCTTGGTCACAGCGCAGGGTCGTCTTCAATTCAAGACCAGTTCAGCGTCGATCCTGGTGTCCCACGATGCAGTTGCCTTTCTGCGGGCGGAAGGGGACTATACCCGCGTCTATCTGGAAAACGGTCAGCAACACCTCGCCAATGGCCTCCTGCGCGTTTTCGAAACCAGGCTTCCAGCACCGCCTTTTCACCGGCTGGATCGTTCCACTATCGTGAACTGCGCACAGATCCAGCGCGTCAATTGGCACGCTAGCGGACGCAGCAGCATTCATTTCTCGAATGGGAACAATGTCGTTGAAATTGGGCGCCCGGCATCAAAGAGATTGCGCTCCATTTTGCAGCTGAGCGGAGGCTGAAAAATCGGCGATTGGCGTCCTGGCTCTGGTCGCTGTTCCCAATCTTGGAACGTCCGACAAGGAACGCCAAGCAGTTCAGGAACCTTTCCGCAGCAATATGACGGTTCCTGCCGGATCGCATGTCCAATGGCCGGTGACATCTGTCAGCGGCTCCAGTTCATCGCGTTTGGGAGATCCCAAAGCCGCCAGGGCATTCGTGGGATCCTCATCGAACAGTTCTATCCAGACGTCCGTCTGGCTTTGATGCGGCACGCGGTCGATCCACAATGTCATGGGGCCGAACGAGAAGCCGGTGCTGTCCTTCAGTTCACGCGTCACCTTCAATCCGATCTTGTCCCGGTAAAAGGCTACGGTTTCGTCCCACCGATACAGCGGCACCTTGATCGCGATGTTCTTGCCCGGTTCCATTTCCAATTCCCTTTCGATGCGTGTTGCCTATTTGTAAAATCCGTCGCGTAGCCTGATGCCGTTTTCGAGCCAGACCTTCATGGCGCAGAGCATACCCGTCCAGCCTTCGCAGTTGCCGAGACAGGACTTCAGACCCGTTTCGGTTCCGGGCCAGCCAAATTCGTTGATGCGGACATAGGTGCGCCCGTCTTCCAGCTCCTGAAACGTGATGGTCACGGTCGTCCAGGTGCGGGCGTCATCTCCTGCCTCCCACTGCAGAACGACTTTTTCGTTCGGCACCACCTCCTGCACCAGAACAGGGAAAGCACCGGGAAAGTCATGAAAGTCCCAGGACACCTCCGCACCCGCTTCGATGCGGCCTTGGGCTCCCCCGGTCGTGAAGAATTCCGAAAGTTGTGCCGGGTCGACGACAGCCTCAAACACCTCCGCGACGGGTTTGGAAATCCTCCCGCCGACTGTGAATTTCAGTTCCATGGCCCTGTTCCTTGTTGCCTTGCGAGCTATTATGTTATAAAAATATAACATGTCAACAGATGATCAGGATGACGCGCTTTTCAAGGCGCTTGGCCACAGGGCGCGCAGGCACATGCTTGACCTTTTGAAGAAGGGTCCGCTAACCACCGGCCACCTTTGCGAGGCGCTGCCGAAGATAGACCGCTGCACAGTCATGCAGCATCTGAAGGTTCTGGAAAAAGCCGGGCTGGTGGTGGTCGAACGCCGTGGGCGGGAACGGTGGAACCACCTGGATGCACTGCCAATTCAAGCGGTTCACGAGCGCTGGATCGGTCCCTACGCTGCCTACGCAGCCAGCATGCTGGGTGCTCTCAAGAAGAGCGTTGAAAAGAGTGAGGAAACTCACGTGGCATCCGAAACCACCAACGGTGATACGAAAGGTACGTGATGACGTATCAGGTAGGCGCAAGCGCTCTTTTGGTGTGAGCGCTTGCAAGGGGCGTTCTCGTAAAACGCTGACCTCGCTCCGGCGGTGTTAGTGACCGCCGCCGGACGACGAACTTGCGTCTAGGCGTTTTCCGCGCTTCTCGAAAGGCAGCAGACCCTCGTCTCGGGATGACATTGGTCAATCGCGAACAGATTGATTTTGGTGCTGACGAGGTAGAGTGGAAACGCTCTTCCAAGCGTCTGGATCCAATAATCAATATCCAGAGAGTTAAGGTCATTGCAAGACTTGCAATAACTGGAGAGTGAGTACCCTTTTTCCTGCAAGTCTTCGAGCGTTGTGCAGCTGCTTGTTTCCAATGGCTCAAGAATTCTTATGTTTAAAGACATTTTTGGCACACCGTTTTTATTGTCGTAAGCAGCTTCAAGGGCGGTGTTCTTGGTTTTGGGCGATGGGAGCACTTGAAACTTGCATCTTTTTTACCGGTGATTGGGAACGTTCTCAATTCGTGGGAGTACTTAAGTATTATTTGAAAGGGGTGTGGCCCTCCCAGGGTTCGGGCAACCGGAAATCATGGCACGATTTTTACGTATTTAGTCCTGGAACCCGATTGCTTCCCAGACGGGGTTCCGCCACATCTGCGGGTCGACATTGAACGCGGAACTTCAAATGCCCCCAGTTTCAAAACAGGCCTTCGTTGCCAAACGCCCTTACAGAATTGCCGCGCGATTGCTGCGAGCCGGGCAATGATGGTTCGGACCGCGCGGTTGGAGGATACCCCGCAAGTTCTCCGGTTGATCCGAGATCATGCGCAGTATGAGGGCGGGAGAGCCACTATCGACAAGTGCGTGTTGGAACGACTGCTTCAGGTCGAGGCGCCACCGGTTCGGATCCTTGTCGCTGAATCAGATCAGATCGCTGGATATGCCGCGTTGACGACAGACTATTCGCTCTGGTCCGGAGCGCGCTACGGGCATCTCGATTGCCTTTTCGTTGCGAAGGAATATCGCGGCAGGGGCGTCGGCCAGATACTGTTCCTGAAGGTGCGTGAAGAAGCGCATTCTGCCGGGTGCGTTCGGCTTGAATGGCAGACGCCGGACTGGAACCGTCAGGCAACTGAGTTCTACAGAAGAAATGGCGCTGAATATTTGTCGAAAACCCGCTTTGTCCTGCAACTTGACGCAGGGTAGAGGGGGTAGAACTGACAGTGTGGTTGTACTGGATTAAATCTTCACGAGTGCAGAACTTTTTCGATTAAATAGACCCGGTTTAGAAATGCGGATTCAGGCTTTTTTCAGCTTTGACGTGCTCAATACTTGAGTGCAAGTTGGCGCTAATGACGAAGACGCAGCATGTCTACAGAAGTCAACATTCTTATTCGGTCCATGCGTCAGCTGGTTCCCAATCCGGAAACAAGCGCGATCCTGACTGCGATGGGTGTTTCCTACTGGGCTTACGATCCGGTTGCGGAAGAGTTGTGCTGGCAAAGGTCGGATCCGACCTCTGTCAGAGGTTATCGCCTTGCAAAGCTGTCCATTCAAAGGGCGCTTCAATACTACATCCAGCGTGACAGAACCCGCTTCCTCAAGGTGATTTCCAATGCGGTGGAACACGGTCTGTCGCAGACCACTCGTGTCACCATGAAAACGGATGGCGGTCACAAGTCCTACGACCTGGTGGCTTCTCGCATTTCCGGCAAACCGGCGTTTCTGATCATAGGGCTGATGAAGGAGTGTGCGCCGGAAGCGCCGGTCAACGCGGAATTGCCGGACATTCTGCAAAACCTGTCCAACGTCTTTATCTCGAACGCCAGTGCTGTCCTCATTACGGATAGCAAGGGGGTGGTTCAGTCGGCCAATCGCCAGTTTCTGAAGCTGTTCGGCATAAGTAACGCCAAACAGGTTGTCGGCCGAGATGCAAGAACGATCCCCAATTACATAGGCAAGAAGCTCGCCGGCTCATTTGCCGAGATGTTGCGAAGCCGCCTTGCGTCCAAAGGAACGCTCAAGCTGCCTCAGACGGTAGGCGATCCTGTTGAAGTTCTTTACGATCTGCATCCGATGGCGCTCGATGATCCGAACGGCGGTATCATCTTTGCAGGGGAACTTGCTGCCAATTCAGTGGAAATATCCGCCAATGAAGTTCTGGATGCGGTTCCAACCCCAATTCTGGTTGCCGATCTGGATACTCGCCGCATCAAATACGCCAACAAGGCCGGGCGCGGCGAGTTGGGCTTGTCCGCAAAACAAATAGGAAACGAACGGCTATCCGACACGCTCATGAGCGCGAATGACGTTCGTGATCTGACCCTTGTTCTCGACAAGGTCGGCTGGGACGCTGGCCGTGTGTGGCAGGTTCAAAGTCACATCGGACTCAAGCGGCACTACCGCATTCGCACCTGCTTCATCGGCAAACAGTCTTCGCGGCAGATCGTGCTCGAATTTCTGCCTGTCCGGCTTGAAAAGGACAAACCCGGCAACGAAAAAGCCCAGAATTTCTTTTCGCGCCTGCTGGACATGAGCTTCAACTGATCCTGCCATCACCGTACGTCTCTGGAGGCCCGCCAACGCAGACCTCCAGGCTTTTAAGTTTCATGCCGTCAGATCGTGACGGTCATTTCCTCCATGACGGATCCATATCCACCCGCCATCAGGCTGGTAATCCTGCCATCTTCAAGGTCAAGATCCACGGTAATGACACTGGGGGAAGCCGGGGTCATGAAGTGGCCCTGTTCAATGACGAACCGCGTTTTCCTTTCGTGAAGCAGGTCGTGCAGCACACAGGCGAGGGGGCCAGCTGCCATGCCAGTGGCGGATTCCTCGTCAATTGCATAGCGCGGTGCGAACATGCGGGTGGTGGCGTCGGCCTGCGTGGCGTTTCGATCAGTCGTGAAAACGTAGTAGCCGATCAGGTCCAGCTTGTTGCTGATGTCATTGATCCTCGACTGGTCTGGCACGAGCTGCTTCAGGACGTCTGCATCGCGTACAGCGACGACGACGAAACTGTTGCCCGTGTTCACGAGGACAGGGCGCAGGCGTTCATCCAGCTGGTCTGCCTTCAGACCGAGCGAAGCCAGCACGTCGGCTTCGCTGACACCGCGCTCGGCCCAGGCTGGGCTCCGTTCATAAGTCGGGGCAAGCTGTTCCATGTATGCCGCGCCGTTCTTGATGACGATCTTGCGAGGACCATCGACGGTTTCCTTTGAAGTGACACCCTCCCGAACCCGGCCAAGTTCTGCCATATAGCTGAAGGTCGCTATCGTTGCATGGCCACAATGGGCTATCCGCCTGTTTGGCGTGAAGAAGTCCAGCTTGAACCCTTCTTTCGCTGATTTAGACACGAAGGCTGTCTCTGAGAGTCCGATCTTTCCCGCAACGGTCAACATGTCTGCTTCCGACAAGCCGTCGGCATCGAGGATGACGCCGGCCGGATTTCCACCAAAGGCTTCCGAACCGTTTCGGCGCGTAACAAACCCGTTCACAATGCGGGCGACAATTTCTCTCGTTTCATTCATTTCATGCACCTCTCAATCATTGACTGGACACAAGAATGATGTCGCCTTATTGCTGGTTCAATGCCTGAATACATGAGTGAATTTCATGAATGAGCGAGACGAACTGCAAAACCGTCTTTTGCTGAACGCACAGCTGCTGCACGCTATTGCAGAAGAAGGGAACTTCTCCCGGGCAGCCGTCGCGGTCGGGCTGGAGCAGTCGGCGGTCAGCCATCGCATCAAGTCTCTGGAGGCCGCGCTCGGCATTCGGCTTTTCGAGCGAACGACCCGGCGCATCGTCCCGACGGAAGCGGGACGGATCGTTTGTGATGCCGCGCAGCGCTGTCAGGAGATCTGGGGCAGTGCGCTGTCACGGATTGCGGATGTGAAGACCTCCAGGACCATACGTCTTTCCGTATCGTCCTCCGTTGCCATGAAATGGATCGTTCCGGCCCTGCAGCGCGCGCAGGAGGCCGGCCTTGACCTTGTGGTCGATGTGGAAGACAGGCTTGTCGACCTTCACGCCGGTGAGGCCCAGGCGGCGATCCGCTACGGGACCGGCCCATATCCGGGGTTCCACGCCGAAGCCCTCATGACTGCGCAACTTGTGCCCGTTGCGCGGCCCGGCTTGTTGAAGGGGCAAATGGTTCCCGGCAGGGGGGCACCGGCTCTGCTTGCAGACAGGTCCGGCGGGACAGACGGAACGGGCTTCAGCTGGACCGACTATTTCAAGGGGTGCAACTGGCCGGAATCACCTCCAAAACCTGCGGCTTCCTTTGCCAGAGCCGACCTCGCGATCCAGGCCGCCATCAGTGGCATGGGTGTAGCGCTCGGCAGGACACTACTGATCGAAAACGACATCGAGGCAGGGTTTCTGGAAGTCGTCGGCAAACCAGTCGCCTCGAAGGCAAAATACTGGCTGGTGACGACGGCCGCCTATGCAGACACGGAGGGATATCGCGATCTGCGGGCCTGGATCGGCACTGAAATCGAGATCGCACGCGACCAGAACCGAAGGCTGATTTCCCAGGCTTGAACGGTATTTGGTTCCGTAGGTGGCCTTTCAAGCGTCACCAGACGCCTTGAGCCATTGCATCGCAAGGTCAAGTTTGTCCTGGTCGGAAAGACCGAGGTACTCGAGGTTCGACGAGGTCAGGAAACGCAGGGCTAAATTATCCAGAACATGATTGCAGTGGCGAAGGCCGCTTTGTTGACTGCTCGTGGCTGATCGATCAAACGGATGGCCTGCTGCTTCACGCAGAGGCCATCACGTTACCGGTGCGCTGGTTCACGCCCTCCGCCAACCTCGAAAGATTCACTGGACCGATGACTGACAAGACCTACCAGATCAGGGCATTTGAGCCAGGCGACGGTGATGCCCTTGCCGCCATCTATCGAGGCGCGGTCGATCAGATTGCCAGGGTCGACTACTCGGAAATCCAGCGGGCTGCCTGGCTCTCCATTGCACCGACGGGTGATATGATGGAAACGGCCTATGGGGATGGAAGGCTCGCGCTTGTGGCCGTAGATCACGAAGCGCGGGTCATCGGATTTTCCGACCTCGAAGAGGATGGTCATATCCAGTTCCTCTACGTTGATCCAGGTGCGGCCGGCCGTGGTGTTGGTTCAAGCCTGATCAGGGCGCTTGAAGGCGCGGCAAGGCAACGGGGTCTGGGCCGCCTTTATTCCGAGGCAAGCGAGACGGCACTGCCGGTATTTTTGAAGCAGGGCTTTGAACGTCTGCATCGTCGCGACCTGAAGATCGGCGATGTCGACATACATAATTACAGTGTCGAGAAGCGTCTTTGACGGATCTGGATACCGGGTGGATTGTGGCAATCGGGCCGAAGCATCAACGGGCCTTTTCGATCTGCTCGGTATGGCTGTCCAGCCACTTCTGCAGGTCGCGCTCGGCGCTTTCCAGGCTTTCGGCGTTTATGGCACGCAGGTTCAAGGCGCGTGTAATGGCACGTGTCCGTTTGTTGATCGCAAAATCGGCAGGTACCGTTTCGAGATTGTCCACGCCCAGCTTGTCATAAAGCGAGAGCAGGCGGTTCTGGACGGTGCGAAGCGACAGCCCTTGCCGAACGGCAATGACCTTGTCCGACAGGCCGAGAGCCATGTCCAGGAGAACGGCATATTCGCTGTCCGTAAGCGTGTCGTGCGTCCGGATGTGGCGCTGCTGAACCCGGTGGATTTCCTGGTCCACCACGATCTGGGACTCCAGAAAAACACCGCGTAGCGCCAGGTGGAGCCGCTCCTGTGTTGCCGTCTTCAGAACATATCCATAGGACGTTTCCTGTGGCACGATCCGGGCTATGCCGCGCAGGTAAGCCTCGTCCGAATAGTTTGACCAGAACAGGATGCGGGTCTGGGGGCGTTCGCGCCAGATCGTCCGGGCGGCGTCGATGCCGTTGCGTTCCTTCATCTGAAGATCCATCACCACCGACTGGATGGAATGCCTGCGCGCCAGCTGCTCGCCTTCCAGCCCGTTGGTCGCGTGGAAGATGTCCTCGACATCCGGCAAGGCCAGCTGCAGGGCTTCGCTCAGATACCCGGCATGGAATTGATCGTCTTCTACCAGAAGCACCTTCATGCCAGCTCTTCCTCACCCGTGTGTGGTGCGGTTTCCTGGCACGGGGCGCAGGTCATCGGCAATTTCACCGTGATGGTCGTGCCTTCCTTGCTCGACATGCCGAAGTCCGCGGCGATCAGCCTTGCCCGTGTGCGCATATGGGCAATGCCTCCTGTTGCCTTGCTGGTGTGCCGGCCGAGACGGGAACCGGGAAGCCCCTTGCCATTGTCCCTGATTGTCATTTGCAGGCCGGATTTCACACGCTTCACAGAGACACTTATCTGGTCGGCTCCGGAGTGGCGAGCGGCATTGTTGATGGCTTCCTGGGCAATGCGAAACAGGGCAATCCGGATGGTGGGATCCAGGGTATCGATCAATCCGTCCGTCTCGTCCGCAGCTTCAAGGAAGGTGGACGAAACGTCCTCCACCGCGCGCTCCAGATGTATTCGCAAGGCGTGTGCAAAGCCGAACAGGTCCAGGATCGTTGGTACGGCAGTATCGATGATCCGGCGAAGGTCACCGATGCAGTGCTGTATGCTGCCGATCACCCGGGCTTTGTCGGAGGCCGTATCCATCTTCTCGACATCGCGCATGATCCGGGTCAGATCGGCAAGGGTCTGGTCATGCAGATCCATGCCGATGCGCTGGCGTTCCTGTTCCAGAACCCGGGTCAGTTCCAGTGCGCCTTGCCGCAGGCCTTCCTCGCGAGCCTGGGCTTCCGCGCGGACGACGGCTGCGCGCTTGGCCTTTTCGTTCGCGCGAAGGGAATAGAAATAGGGGGCAAGCACATCGGCAATCTGCCTGACGCGCACAACTGTTGCCTCGTCGTAGATGTCCGCCGTGCAGGAGGAACAGTTCAGTGCGCCGATGGTGCGGCCAAGCACCTTCATGGCGACATTCACCCGGCTGCGCAGCTTGTGCTTGATGATCGGTTGGGCCAGCGCACCCTCATAGGTGTAGCGCTCGTCTTCCATGGCGTTGCCGGTGAGCATGTAATCCGTCTCCCCGAGCAGGATGCTGCGAACGGGCGAGATGGCGACAAGCGTGCGTGACAGGCTCCAGCGCGTCTTCATGCCGACTTCGTAACTGGTGTTCCAGGTGTTCTTGTCGTCCACCAGGCAGACGTCCAGATGATCGATCGGAAGCAGGTTCTCGATCTCGGCCTTCACCGATCTCAGGGCAGCCCGGATTTCGACCTGGCCCGCAAGATGACTGGAAATGCGCAAGAGAGAGACGAGAGCCGTCGGCTCCGACACCTCCTGATTTTTATTGGCTTCCTGTCGCATGGCAACAACAAGCTCCTCCCGTTTATTGCATGCCAGTGTGCGGTACGGGGCTTGCGTCGGCAACCCATCTGTTGCGCGCTCAAGTGCATCACGGTTGCGGGAACCCGCAACCGTGATGCGTTTCTTCCGCTTTACGCATTTCCTTAACGTCAGCAATCTGAGTGCGGGATGCGTTGGGAGAACTGTGTCCCGTTATCAAAGACGCCTGCTGGCGTCAGGGAGGAAACATGAACACCAAAGCCAAGCTCTTGGGGGCGGTCGCACTTGTTGCGGTCACCCTGCCGGGTCACGCTGTAGCGGATACCGCAGATAAACGTATTGCCCTTTCCAATAATTATGCCGGCAATTCATGGCGTCAGGCCATGCTTGAAAGCTGGGCCAAGGTCGGCGACAAGGCTGTTGAAGACGGCTTGGTCGCCTCGGCCGATGCATTCACCACGTCCGAAAACCAGGCAACCGAACAGGCCGCTCAGATTCAGAACATGATCCTGCAGGGCTACGACGCGATTGTGGTCAACGCAGCTTCGCCAACTGCCCTCAACGGCGCGATCAAGGAAGCCTGCGACGCCGGCATCACTGTCGTCTCGTTCGACGGTATCGTCACCGAGCCTTGCGCATGGCGCATTGCGGTCGATTTCAAGGAAATGGGCCGTCAGCAGGTCGAGTATCTCGCCGGACGCCTGCCAGATGGCGGCAACCTTCTTGAAATCCGCGGTCTGGCCGGGGTTTTCGTGGACGATGAAATCCACGCAGGTATCGAGCAGGGCGTGACGGAGTTTCCGAAATTCAAGATCGTCGGATCGGTCCACGGCGACTGGGCGCAGGATGTTGCCCAGAAGGCGGTCGCAGGCGTCTTGCCGAGCTTGCCGGAGATCGTCGGGGTCGTGACCCAGGGCGGCGATGGCTACGGGGCAGCCCAGGCGATCAAGGCGGCCGGCCGCGACATGCCGATCATCGTGATGGGCAACCGCCAGGATGAAATGAAATGGTGGGCCGAAGCGCGTGACGAAAACGGCTACGAGACCCTGTCACTTTCCATTGCCCCGGGTGTTGGCACGCTTGCCTTCTGGGTCGCCCAGCAGGTGCTAGATGGTGCCGAAGTGCCCAAGGATCTCACGGTCCCTTTCCTGAAAGTCACCCAGGAAACGCTTGACGAGACGCTTGCCGCAACACCTGCCGGTTCGGTGGCGAACGTCGAATACAGTCAGGAAGACGCCAAGTCCGTCATTGCAGCTGCCAACTGAGGGAGAGACGGAATTGGAAGTGGCAACTGGCGCCGGCAGGCCGAAGCCGGATGTCCCGTTGGTTGCCCTTTCGGGCGCGTGCGTTCACTTCGGTGCAGTGCGCGCGCTCGACGGGGTCAGTCTGACCGTCAGTCCCGGCGAATGTGTCGGTCTGATGGGTCACAACGGTGCGGGCAAATCGACAGCCGTCAACGTGATCAATGGCGGACTGACGCCAACGGACGGACAAGTCCGTTACGGGCATGAGGACGGCAGAAAAGGAACGGGTGCAGCACGTGCGCGTGCCTGCGGTATCCGCAGTGTTTTTCAGGAACTCTCCTTATGCCCTAACCTGTCCGTACTGGAAAATCTGAGGGTTCCACATCGTGATCTGACAGGATTTGGCTGGCGCAAATCGGCTGCCGGGCGGATTGCCGGTGCTCTCGACGAAATCTTTCCCGGACACAGGATCGAACCGGGCATGATCGTCGGCGACCTGACCCTGGCGGAACGTCAGATGGTCGAGATCGCTGCCGGATTTGCAGGTGGCCCTACACCGCCGCGTCTCGTCATCCTTGACGAGCCGACATCGTCCCTTGATGCCTCGATCGCCCGGCAACTGCTCGAACATGTCCGCCGTTTCTGCGCCAAGGGCGGTGCGGTCATTTTCATTTCGCACATGCTGGGCGAGGTTTTCGAAGTCGCTTCACGGATCGACGTGATGAAGGACGGCAAGATCATCGCCAGCAGACCGGCGTCCGAATTTACCCAGCAAGGCCTGATCGATGCCATGGGACATGTGGCAAACGAGAAGGCCGTCGCCCGGGCGGCGGTCGAAAGCAGCCAGCGCATCGGCGAAGAAGTGCTGAAGACGCCGGAAGGGCTCAGTGCCCGCAAAGGGGAAATCGTTGGCCTGGCGGGTCTTGCCGGGCATGGGCAGGCAGAAGCTTTGGCCCGGTTCTTCATGTCCCGGTCGGGGAAACTCACGCGGGTGAAGGATCCTGAAGCGGCCTTCGTTGCCGGTGACCGCGGCCGGGACGGGGTCATGCCGCTCTGGTCGATCCTTCGAAATCTCACGCTGACACACCTGCCAAGCCTGACCCGGCGAGGGTTGGTCGACAGGATTGCTGAACAGGCGCTGGGCGCAGACTGGAAGAAACGCATCGGTATTCGGACCGACAATCTGGGCAATCTCATCCTATCCCTGTCCGGTGGCAATCAGCAGAAAGTTCTTTTCGCCCGCGCACTGGCCTCATCCGCCCCGATCGTGGTGATGGACGACCCGATGCGCGGTGTCGATGTCGGCACCAAACAGGAAGCTTACGACATGATCCGAACGGAAGCCGCCAACGGGCGCACCTTCCTGTGGTACTCGACGGAAACGGATGAAGTCTGCCAGTGTGACCGGGTGTTTGTGTTCCGGAACGGGCAGATATCTGCGGAGTTGACCGGGGACAGCATCACGGAAGAAAACATTCTGGCCGCATCCTTCCAGATGCAGGGGGCCGGCGCATGAACGGAAAGTACCGCATTCTGCTTCCGGTCCTGTCCCTGACTGTGCTGCTGGCGGCCGTCTTTTACCTTCAACCCCGGGCAATGAGCTACTTCGGCCTGAACCTGCTCTTCAATCTCGCGGTGCCGATCGCATTGGCAACCATCGCGCAGATGATGATCATCATGGTCAACGACATCGACCTGTCGGTCGGGACGTTCGTCAGCTTCGTCGCCTGTGTAACGGCAACCTTCCTGAACGATGCGCCGCTCGTCGGTGCGGCTATCCTGCTGGCATCGATCCTCGCCTATGCGGCCATCGGCGCGCTCATTCACATTCGCCAGCTTCCGGCGATCGTGGTCACGCTCGGCATGTCATTCGTCTGGGGAGGCCTGGCGGTTCTGCTGCTGCCATCGCCGGGCGGTGCGGCGCCGACATGGATCCGAACGGTGATGACCGTCAAACCGCCACTGGTGCCGATGGCGGTGGTGGCCTGCATCCTCATCGCCGGTCTGACGCATGTCCTAATCATGCGGTCTTCGACAGGCACGCTGTTGCGCGCAGTCGGCGGCAACGCCCAGGCGGTTGCACGCTCCGGCTGGTCGGTCACGAAACTGAAGGCGGGCGCCTATGCGCTTGCCGGCTTCTTCGGTGTCCTGGCCGGTATCTGCCTCGTCGGACTGACAACGTCGGCCGATGCCAACATCGCCTTGCGCTACACGTTGCTCTCCATCGCCGGAGTGATCCTGGGGGGAGGAGAGTTCACGGGCGGCCGGGTCTCGCCTGTCGGTGCGGTTCTCGGTGCGTTGACACTCGCGCTCGCCGGAAGCTTCCTCTCGTTCATGCGCCTGTCGCCGGACTGGCAGATCGGCGCCCAGGGCGCGATCCTCATCCTTGTGCTTGCGGTGCGGCTGATCTTTTCGCGCCGCAGCCGGAAATGGAAGGGAACCGAAAATGGATAACTCCCATCTTTCGACAGTTCTCGCCATCCCCAGAAGGCCCTGGTTCTGGGCGTTCGCGGCCAGTGCTATCGCCTATTTCGCAACCCTTTCGCTGACGGAAGGGCGCGGCGGAGGGGAGCTTCTTTCCGCAGCGCTGACCTTTGCCTCCTTCTCGGCCATTGTCGGGCTTGGCCAGATGTTCGTCATTACGCTGGGGCCGGGCAATGTCGATCTGTCTATCCCTGCGACCATGACGCTGGCCGGCACGCTGTCGCTCAAGTTCATGGATGGCGCTGCAAATCTCATCTTGCCGGGTCTGGCCGTTGCGCTTGCCGTCGGTATCGGCGCGGGCACATTCAATTACCTTTTGATCCGGCTTTTGCGGATCCCGCCAATCATTGCGACCCTTTCAGCGTCGTTCCTTTATCAGTCGCTGGCGATCTGGTGGAATCGCGGCCTCAGGATCAAACCGCCCGAGGCGCTCGCGGATTTTTCGACCGGTGCCATCGCCGGTCTGCCAAACCTGACGATCATCGGCGTGTTGATTGCGCTGTTGAGCTGGGTGGTTCTGGAACGCTCGATCTTCGGACGCTGGGTGTCCGCCTTCGGGCAGAACACGCGCGCTGCCCGACTAAGCGGGATCCCGGTGGAGACGGTCCGCGCGGTCACCTATATCGCGTCCGCCGTTCTGGCCGCGTTCACCGGATACCTTCTGGCGAGCTTTTCAGGAGGTGCCGCGCTGAACATGGGCACGGAATATCTCCTGATTTCCATCGCCGTTGTCGTGATCGGAGGCTGCTCCATTGCAGGCGGCAATTCGAATGTTCCGGGCATCTGGGGTGGGGCGCTGCTGATGTTCCTGGTCGTTTCGATGTTGAACTCCTACGGCTTCGGCGCAGGCGTGCGCCTGATCATGACCGGCGCCATCATCATTGGCATCGTCGCTGCCGCATCCGGAAAGGGCAGACCCACATGAACAGTTTCTCTTCTCCCTATCAGATCGACGATCCCCGGTTCAGGAACCTGATCCAGAAGAACGCCAGGCTGCGCCAACTTGCGACCGGCTTTGAATGGACCGAAGGGCCCGTCTGGTTTGCCGATCACCAGCACCTGTTTTTTTCCGATATTCCCGCAAACCGGATGATGCGACTGACACTCGATGGCCAGGTCAGCACCTACCGCCAGCCTTCGGATTATTCCAACGGCAACACCCGGGATCGTCAGGGCAGGCTGGTGTCCTGTCAGCACGGAACCCGTTCCGTTACCCGGACCGAGCTGGACGGCACCCGCACCGTGATTGCAGACAGCTACCAGGGAAAACGTCTCAATTCACCGAATGACGTGATCGTCCAGTCGACCGGTGCGATCTGGTTCTCCGATCCGACCTACGGCATCCTGAGCGATTATGAAGGCTACACGGCAGAGCCGGAGCAGGCGGCCCGCAATGTCTTCCGCGTAGATCCGACGACGGGGGAGGTCGAGGCAATGATCACCGACTTCACCCAGCCGAACGGTCTGGCCTTTTCAGCGGACGAGAGCGTTCTCTACGTGGCGGAATCCGGCTCCAGTCATGATGCCGGGGTTCCCTCCGTCATCCGCTCCTTCAAACTGGATGACACCGGCAGGATCCTGTCGGACGATGTTTTTGCCACGATTGACCGGGGCCTTCCCGATGGAATGCGGGTTGATATCGCCGGCAATCTTTGGAGTTCGGCGTCCGACGGCATTCACTGTTTCCACCCCGACGGGACCCGGCTAGGGAAGGTCCTGGTGCCGGAAGTCGTCTCCAACCTGTGTTTCGGTGGCATGCGCGGCAACCGGTTGCTGATCACCGCAACCACGTCGGTTTATGAGATTGCGGTCAACGCAAGATCGGCGATCTGACAAATCTGGCTTGTGAGGAAGCATTCTCGGCGATGAGAAAGTCCTTTAAAAGCCCCTGAGGGACGGTTCGTTGGTTAATTCTGGAGCGCCGTCTGGGCCCTCTACAGCATTTCGGCTTCCTGCCCGAGAACCGGTCTTGCAGCCCTTACGGACGCCCGCTCGATGAGCGGACACTCGACCTTGATCTGGGCCGGTCCGGACTGGCGGCCATTCGCGTTGTCGAGCAGCAGTTCGAAGGCGATTTCTCCCATCTCGTATTGTGGCAATACGAGTGTTGAAAGCGGCGGATGCGTGCTTTCGGAAATTTCCCGATTGTCAAATCCGATCACCGCAATGTCTTCCGGTATCCGCAGGCCGCGTTCCTTCAGGGCGTCGAAACACCCAAGGGCCATGAGATCGTTCGCGCAGAAAATTGCATCCGGTGGCATCTCGAGATCCATGAGCGCATGGGTGTGCTCGTAACCGGACAGCGGCTCCCAGTTGCCCGGTTTGACGAGGTCGCCGTCGAAAGGAATGTCGTGGCTCGAGAGGGCTTGCCGATAGCCTTTGAGCCTGTCCCGCGTCGCTTCCACGCCCGACTGGCCG
This sequence comes from Labrenzia sp. PO1, assembly GCF_012273635.1. NCBI lineage: Bacteria > Pseudomonadati > Pseudomonadota > Alphaproteobacteria > Hyphomicrobiales > Stappiaceae > Labrenzia > Labrenzia sp. PO1. The sequence goes on along the minus strand of NZ_JAAXCR010000005.1, from coordinate 267,943 downwards.
TTGATCAGGGCAATGCGTTTGTAGCCGGCCTTGATCAGATGATCGGTTGCCGTCCGCCCTCCCAGAACGTCGCCAGGTACGACTGAGGGAAGGGAGCGATCGGCGTTGTAACAGTTCAGGAGCACGGTGTGCTGGCCGTCAAAGGCGGAAGACAGATCGACGCGCCGGGTCAGGATCGTACCGTAGATCATGCCCAGAAGAGGCAGGCGGCTCATCTGGTTGACGATCATCTGTTCGGTTTCTTCGTCTCCGTGGCTGACTGCCAGGCTGACGTTGATGCCGTATTCGTACGCCTTGTCCCGAACACCTTCGAAAGCCAGCGCCATCCACGGATCGGTTGTGATTTCGTCCGCAATGAAAACAATGTTCGACCTGTCGTCGGGCACGGTCCGCGCGCCCCGGCGTATCAGATTGTACCCCAGTTCTCTGGCGGCTTCGTGCACGCGCTTGCGCGTCGCGTCGCTCAACTTCGCGCCGCGGCTTCCGTTCAGGACGAGCGATACCGTTGCCTGCGAAACTCCGGCCATTGCCGCAACATCCATCATTGTAGGACGTCTATCTTTGCCAAGCCGGGCTTTTTTCGCCATATTCGTTCCGGTCTCCTCGCGCTGGACGGATTAGGTGTCTGAACCGGCGAATGACTATCGGGAAAGACGGTCAAACGCAACGTTTCTGCACCGTCGATATCTGCACAGGTGTCTGTTTCTCCTCACGCTTTAGTCGAGTGAACGCAAATTGCGGACGCGGTCGAATGCAACTGCAATGACAATGAAGCAGCCGATGAACATGCCTTGCCAGAACGTCGAGATGCCAAGAAGAATCAGAGAGTTCCTGATCACTTCGATCAAGAGAGCCCCGATGACCGCTCCAAGGGCCGTTCCCTGGCCTCCGGCAAGATTGGCACCTCCAATCACCGCCGCGGCAATCACCGTCAGTTCCATCGCCTGTCCCAGATTTGTCGTCACGCTGCCGAGCCAGCCGGCCATCAGGATGCCGGCGACCCCTGCGGTCATGGCCGAAAACACATAGATCGAGACCTTGATTCGCTTCACCGGAATCCCTGTCAGCGTCGCTGCCTGCTCGTTTCCGCCAATGGCAAACACGTATTGCCCCCATCTCGTCCACCGAAACACCACGCTCATCACGACGGCCAGAAGACCGAGTACGTAGATCGGATGCGGCAAACCCAGTGTCGAGCCACCACCGACCCATAACAACAGGTCGTGATCGGGGCCGAATTCCCAGATCATCTTGTTGTTGGACAGGACCATTGCCAGAGATCTGGCGGCCGACAGCATCCCGAGCGTCACCACAAACGCCGGCATGCCCACGTAAGCAATCAATGTACCGTTGATCGCTCCGACAATACCCGCTGCGACAAGTGCCGCGATCGCTGATATCCAGAACGGGTTTCCCGACGACATCAGGACACTGATGACCATCGCGGACAGGACGACTGTCGATCCGACGGACAGATCAATCCCTCCCGACGCAATTACGGTCGTCATGCCGATCGCGATCAGGCCGACAAATGCAAAGTTGCGTGTCACATTGAACAGATTCCGCTGGGTTGCGAAGGAATCCGTCAGCAAAGACAAGGCGACACAGGCAAGAAGGGCTGCCAGAAAGACCCAGAAAATCTGGGAGTTGAATATCCTGGAGAAGGGCGATCCGTGCTGGCTGTGCCCAATGGCTTGCTCAAGAGTTGTCATGGTGTGATCCCCCTCAAGCCGTTTCGATGGCGCCGGTAATCAAACCGGTCACCTCTTCCGGAGAACTTTCGTTTGCCGGCTTGCAAGCCACGAGTTGTCCTCTTCGCAGCACGGCGATGCGGCTGCAGACCGCAAACACATCCGGCATTCTGTGGCTGATCAGGACAACGCTGATACCCTGGTCACTCAGCCGATGGATCAGGTCCAGGACCTCGGCAACCTGGCGTACCGAAATGGCGGCGGTCGGCTCATCCATGAGGACGATTTTGGCGTTGGAAAGAAGCGTTCTTGCAATGGCCACAGCCTGCCGCTGCCCGCCGGACATACGCCTGACAAGGTCTCGAGGGCGGGTCTCGGATTTGAGGGCCGCGAAAAGCTCCGCTGAGCGCTTGTACATGGTGGCGTAGTCCAGCAGCTTGATCCCGCCGAAGGACCGTCGCGGCTCTCTGCCAAGAAAGACATTGGACGCCGCCGACAGGTTATCGCAAAGCGCCAGGTCCTGATAAACGACTTCAATACCTTCTACCTGCGCGTCGAGCGGACGATGAAAATCCACGCTGGTGTCATCAATGGAAATCGAACCGTGGGTGGGCCTGAAGTTGCCCGCAACGATCTTTACCAGGGTTGATTTACCCGCTCCGTTGTCCCCCATCAGTCCCAGAACCTCGCCCGGAGCCACTTCCAGGGATACGTCGTTCAAAGCCTGAATGGCTCCAAAGCTTTTTGAGATTCCGCTCAGCCTCAGCCTCGACATTCTGATTTTCCTCCCCAAACACCCGGCCAGATGGACGTCGCCACTTGGGAAGTCCTCCCGGTCATGTCCCCGTGACAGGCCGGTTTCAGCTTACCGCATGACACACGTTTTGGTGTCGTTTTTCAATTCTTGACTAATTAATATTAGTAAATATTATTTAATAAAGGCAAGGGGAGATAAATGAAGCTTCTGCTTACAGGTGCCACGGGCAAGGTCGGGCAAAACTTCCTGTCGCGCTTTCTGTCTGAGGACATGTTCAGCGGGTGGGGCGTTGTGGCTCTGTGCAACAACCGGACGATCGATTCCGGGGACCGCGTGGAGGTCATCCGCGGCTCAATTGCCGATCCCGCTTGTGTGTCGAAAGCGATGGCCGGTGTTACGCATGTGCTTCACATGGCGGCCGTCAAGGAATCTCCCGAACTTGCAATCGACGTTTCTGTGAAGGGAATGTTTGTCCTTCTCGAAGAGTTCCGGAAACTGGCAAATGCAAGGCAATTCATTCTGATCAGCGGGGACTGTGCCGTTGGTCATGCCTTCCAGCCATATTCGGAGCCGGTCACGGAAACTTCGGAGCGCAAGGCTTATCCGGGTTGTTATGCCCTGACCAAGGTTCTGGAAGAGGTAATGCTGGAGCAATACCGGCATCAATATGGTCTGAACGGCTGCATATTGCGCGCGCCCTGGATCATGGAAAAGGACGACTTCAAGTTTGCGCTGAGCTTTGGTCCGGACCAGTTCGGCGGCCCCTTGTGGTCGGACTTTCTTGCCGCCGATGAAATCCAGCGCCTTGCCGGCGGCCGATTTGCCCCGTTGCTGCTGGATCGGGAAGGTGCGCCGCTCAAGCGCAATTTCGTACATGTGGATGATCTGGTTTCCGCGATCCTTGCGGCATTGGACAGTCTGAAGGCGGCTGGCCAGCTTTTCAATATCTCCATGAACGAACCGGTCGACTACCGGTGCGTCGCCAACCATCTCGCGGCCACAAGATCTTACGAAATCGCGGAAATTCCGACCTCTCTCCACAGCAACTGGCTCGACAATTCCAAGGCGCGCCAGAGGCTGGGCTGGGAACCGTCGGTAGACCTGGAGGCTCTTGTTGAAGGGGCCTGGAACTACAGAAGGGACATCAAAGATCCCCGTAGAATCTGGTACCCGGGGTAAATCGCTCCGGGACCTGCTGGACAGAAGGGAGTGACACGCATGAGACGGAATTTACTGTTGCTTGGCGCCGCTGCCGTTTTGGCAATTTCAGTCGGATCGAGCCTTGCACAAGACAAGAAAACCCTCGCAATCGTGGTGAAGGGGCTTGATAACCCTTTCTTCGAACAGATCAATCTGGGTTGCCAGAAGTGGATGTCCGAAAACGCGGACAGCGAATATGAATGTCTTTATACCGGCCCTGCATCATCCGCCGACGAGGCTGGCGAGGTCCAGATCGTGGATGATCTGCTTACCCGCGGTGTTGCCGCAATCGCCATTTCGCCGTCCAACGCACCTGCCATGGCAAACCGCATCCGTCAGATCGCGCCAAGCGTGCCGGTCATGACCATTGATGCGGACTTCCTGGCCGACGACCGCGACCTTCGCAAGACCTATCTTGGCACCGACAATTATCTGATGGGCGTCAAGATGGCCGAGGAGGCCGCGAAGCTCAAGGCGGATGGTGGAACGGTGTGCCTGCAACTTGGGAACGTTGCTGCCGACAATATCAATGCCCGGGCTCAGGGGTTCCGTGATACGGCCGCTGGAGAAAAGGGCGTCGATCGCCTGACTGGCCAGAACGGCTGGACCGAGATCGACGGATGTCCCGTTTTCACCAATGACCAGGCTGATCTTGCAAACCAGCAGATGGCTGACACGTTCATCGCCAATCCCGATCTTGATGCGTTCATCCTGATCGGTGGGTGGGCTCAGTTCGCGCCGCAGGCCTATACGCAGGTGACGGATCAGGTGATGGACAAGCTGAAGTCCAAGGATTTGATCATCATCGCCGGCGATACCTTGCCGCCTCAGACGAAAGCCTTCCGCGATGGCAGGAGCCATGCTCAGGTCGGCCAGAGGCCGTTTGAAATGGGCTATCGTGCACCGGATGTGATGATGCAGCTCATCAACGGAGATAGCGTAGACGATCCGCTCTATACGGGGCTGGATGTCTGTAACCAGGAAGATCCTGGTTTCTGCGCAGACAACTAGACAACTTCTCCACTGGCCGCCGAACTGGCGCATTGGTTCGGCGGCGCTTTTTCCTGGCGGGGCCATGGCTTTCACATGGCGCTTTCCCGTCGGCGCGCGTGCGTGTGCCCATCAGATCTTTTTCGTGAAGGGTGCCAAGGTTCGAAATATTACCCTCGATTAGCTGCAAAGGATGGCTTGTTAATTAATACTTGAAAACTTCAATTAATTAATATTAGTAATAATTTGTTGCGGGCGATGTATCGTTGCCCAGAGACAGGGAGGAAAAATTGAAACTTCGTAAAACCCTTTGCGTGGCAGCCATTGCCACACTCGCCGCCACGGCGGCGCATTCGCAGGAAAAGCCGCAACTGGCATTCGTTGTGAACGCGGCCTCCGACTTCTGGAAACTGGCTGAAGCCGGCGTGAACGCCGCGCAGGCGGAACTGCCCGGCTACGAGCTGCAGTTCCGGTATCCCGCCCAGGGAACGGCAGCGCTTCAGAATGCCCTCATGGACGACCTGGTGGCTGCCGGGACTGACGCCATCATGATTTCGTCTGTGGATCCCAAGACATCGACCGACGCCTTCAATCGTGTTGCCGCACAGGTGCCGCTGTTCACGACCGACAGCGATGCGCCGGAAAGTGACCGGATTGCCTATCTGGGGTCATCGAACACGCTTGCTGGAAATCAGGCTGGCGAAATTGCAATCAAGGCCTTGCCGGACGGGGGAACCTGCATGGGTTTTGTCGGCTTTCTCGGTGCCGATAACGCCAAGGAACGCATCGCCGGGTTCCGCGAAACCGTGAAAGACAAGGGCATCGAGCTGGTCGACGTCCGAGGTGACGACGTCGACTTCGCCAAGGCCCGGTCGAACGTCGATGACGTTCTCGCTGCCAATCCGGAAATCGACTGCATGGTCGGCTTCTACTCATACAATCCCCCGAAGATCTACGAAGCGCTTCAGGCGGCTGGCAAACTGCGTGAAATCACCGTCATTGCCTTCGACGAGGACCCGATCACTCTCGGTGCTATCCGTGAAGGCAGCTTCGCCGGAACGGTGGTGCAGGATCCTTATCAGTGGGGCTACCAGGGCATGCACCTGATGGCCGACTTTCTGGAAGGCGACAAATCCGGAATTCCGGCTGATGGTCTGATCATCGTGCCGACGAAGATCATCGATGCGGAAAATGTCGATCCGTTCGAACAGCAGCTGAAAGAGCGCATCAAAGGCTAGGTCGGGCCCTCCCAGGCGGACCCTGAGGCTGCGCGGACCGGATTATTGCCGGCCCGTGCAGCCGAAGCCGATCAATATGGCGGAGCCCAAACCTTGATCCCCGGATTTGAGAAGATTTCCCTCGAACTCACACGGGTAACGAAAGTCTATCCCGGTGTCGTTGCCCTTCAGGATGTCGATTTGAGCATCAAGGGCGGAGAAATCGTTGGCCTGATCGGCGAAAACGGCGCCGGTAAGTCCACCTTGATGAAAGTGCTGGGTGGCGCGATCTCCCCCGACGGGGGCGATATCATCATAGACGGCGTCCGGACCGGTGGACTGACCCCGGCCGAAGCTTCTGCGCTCGGCATTGCCTTCGTCCATCAGGAGCTCAATCCGTTTTCAAATCTTGACGTGACCGCAAACGTTCTTCTGGGCCGCGAAATCACATCCGGTCCGCTGCGATTGCTCGACCGGCGCGCCATGGTGGCCAAGGTGGAGCCTATTCTGGAGATGCTCGGTACGCGTTTCGGTGCCAGCGATTCCGTTGCGGACCTTTCGCTCGCAGATCAGCAATTGCTCGAAATTGCCCGCGCATTGTCGATGAATGCACGCCTGGTCATTCTCGATGAGCCGACGTCAAGTCTCACCTTGTCGGAAACCGACAGGCTGCTTCAGGTCATGCGGCAGCTGAAGGATCAGGGCGTTGCAATCCTGTTTATCAGCCATCGTCTGAGTGAAGTGGAAGACGTCGCGGACAGGGTTGTGTGCCTGCGCGATGGCAGAAACGCGGGCGCACTGGTGGGCGCCGGCATCCGCAAGGACAGAATGGTGCGGATGATGATCGGCAGGGATGTCGGTCAGTTCTATGAAAAAAAGCCCCATCAATTGCGCGAGCCGGTGCTTGAGCTGCAGGGTGTGCGCACGTCGACTTTCCCCGGCTCACACGTCGACCTGACACTTCATGCCGGTGAGATCCTCGGAGTTGCCGGTTTGGTAGGTGCCGGCCGAACGGAACTTGCACGCGCTGTCTTCGGTGTGGAGCCGCTGGTTGATGGCACCATCCGGCTCAACGGCCGGGAATTGCAAACTCATTCAGTTCCAGAAGCGATTGCCGCAGGGCTGTCGTTGGTGCCGGAAAACAGAAAAGAGCAGGGCCTTCTTCTAGATTTTGCGATCTGCGCGAACATTTCCTTGCCCTGTCTCAACAAGCTGAGCCGCCGCGGTGTCGTTGACCGGGCGCGCGAGGCAACGTTGGCGGAAAGCTCGCGCGACCGGCTTTCCATCAAGACCAGCGCCATCACACGGGCCGCTGCTGAGTTGTCCGGCGGAAACCAGCAGAAGGTGGTGCTGGCGAAGTGGCTGGCGATGAAGCCGAAGGTTCTCATTTTCGACGAACCGACCAGAGGCATCGATGTGGGCGCGAAGGCGGAAGTCTATCACCTCATGCAGGCGCTCGCGGACGAAGGCGTCGGTATCCTGATGATCTCGAGCGACATGGAGGAAGTCATCGGGGTGTCAGATCGTGTGGCCGTCATGCGCAGGGGGCACGTGTCGGGGATCCTGGGTCGTGACGAACTGACGGAAGAAAACATACTCCGGCTGGCGGTCGGGTAAGGGACTTGGGGAGACAGAATGCAAAAGAAGGATATCGGACTGGCGGTACTTGTTCTGGTGGTCGGGGCAGTTGTCGCCCTGATCAATCCCCGGTTCTTGTCGCCGATCAACCTGGCAAATACGGCCAACCTCATTGGCCTTTTCGGGCTGTTTTCCCTTGCGGAAGCTTTCGTGATCGTGACGGCCGGTATCGAGTTGTCCGTCGGTTCTCTTATCGCGCTCCTTGGTGTCATCTTCGTCGATCTGATCGTCCAGCAGGGCGTTCCCTGGCCTGTTGCCTGCCTGATCGTTCTTCTGCTGGGAGCCTGTTTCGGTTTCATCCACGGCTGGCTGATCACCCGGTTGAAGCTTCAGCCCTTCATCGTCACCTTGTGCGGCCTCCTGATCTATCGCGGGGTCGCGCGGTTCTACACCAAGGACGGGACGGCAGGCTTTTCGTTCGGAGACAGTTTTCCGGTTCTGGAGTGGCTTATTTCGGGGCGGAGCGGCGGTGTCCCCCACTCGATTATCGCCTTCACCATTATAGCGGTGATCGCCTGGTTCGTGCTTCATCGCACAGTTTTCGGCAGGCATCTTTTCGCTGTAGGCAAGAACGAGGAAGCAGCCCGCTACACCGGAATCAACACGAGGCGGGTCATTGTTCTGGCCTATGTCATCTGCGCTGTTCTAACCGGTCTCTCGGCCATCTTCTTTGCCATGTATACCCGCTCCATCCACCCCGCATCCCACGGCAATTTTTATGAACTCTATGCAATTGCAGCCGCCGTGCTGGGAGGGTTTTCCCTAAGGGGAGGGGAGGGGTCCGTTGTCGGCGTCGTGTTGGGTGTCGTTCTGCTGCAGATGCTTCAGAATCTCGTCAATCTGCTCGGCATTCCCTCATCGCTCAACTTTGCGGTTATGGGCAGCGTAATCCTGATCGGTGTCATCGCAGACAATCAGATCGCCAAACACAGGAACTCCCGACGCCAGGCAAGCGCCCTTGCGACCATTTCACCGGCCAACCGGGAGCCGCGTTCGGAAACGGTATGAAGTCGCTTTTTCAATCTTGAGCGAGCATGGATCGGGCAGGCCTGCTGGTGCGCTGCCTGATCCGACAAGGGGGCTTAGAGAGTGACGATGGCCTTGATCAAGGCCTCCCTGTCTGTCGCCAGCTCCTTGATCTTCGCCGGAAGATCCTCGAGGCGCACGGTCAGCGTGCACAGGGCATCCGTGTCTATCCGGTCTGAGCGAATTGCCGACATGACGGTCTCGAAGTCTTCTCTCGTGGCGTTTCTGCTGCCGATGATCTGGGTTTCGCGCTTGTGAAACTCCGGGTCGCTGAAGCTGATGGTTTCCTTCACGACGCTCACCAGCACATAGCGACTGCCATGCGCAAGAAGAGGAAAGCCGGCTTCGATGGCGGCCGCATTGCCTGTTGCATCGAAAATCACGTCGAAGCCGTCTTGCAGCGGACCTGACAGAATGTCGGTTCCGACGAGATGCGTGTTCTTGAAGCCAAATTTTTCCGTCGCCTGGGCCAGCCGCGTTTGGCTCATGTCCAGAAGATGGACTTCGGCTCCCGAAAGCCGGGCAAAGAGAGCTGTGCCGATGCCGATGGGACCTGCCCCGGTGACCAGAACCCTGTCGTCGGCAGATAACGCCGCCCGGCGAACGGCATGGGCCCCGATTGCAAGAAACTCCACCATCGCCGCCTGAAGTTCCGTCAAGCCGGTCGCCGGATAGAGATTTTGCTGGGGGACGGCGATGCGGGAACACATTCCGCCATCCCGGTGAACACCGAGAACCTCGATGCTGCTGCAGCAGTTCGGTTTGCCCTTCATGCAGGCCCGGCAGGCGTTGCACGAAAGATACGGGTTGACCACCACCAGTTCCCCGGCAGTCCACGGGCCGATACTTTCCGCGACCCTGCCGCTAAGCTCATGACCGATGACACGCGGGTAGTTCAGGAAAGGGTGCTTGCCTTCCAGAATGTGGTAGTCGGTGCCGCAAATGCCGACGGCCTCGATGTCCACAAGCACCCAGCCGTCCGGCGCGTCTTCGGGCAGGACCCGCGTTTCGAGCCTGAAAACACCCGGTTCGATGACGGTTCCGCATTCCATTGATCGGGCCACTGCCGGTGATTTGGTTTTTTCAATATTCATTGAACGGCTTTCCGGCTCCTGGGAGCCCAGTCGTGAGGAAGGTCGCCCTTGATGATAAGGCTGAGAACATCATCCTTGGTCACGTCTTCAATCCGGTGCGAGCCGACCTTACGGCCCTTGTTCATCACTATGACACGATCGCAGAGTTCGAACACGTCATGCATGTCGTGGCTCACCAGGAGGATGCCTATTCCTTCTTCGCGCAATTGTCTGATCAAGGCACCGACCATGGCCGTTTCCGAAGGGCCGAGAGCGGCTGTCGGCTCGTCCATGATCAGGATCTTGACGTCAAAATAGATCGCTCTGGCAATAGCAACAACCTGGCGCTGACCGCCTGAGAGGCTCGACACCGGATCGTTCAGGTTCTTGAAGTTCGGGTTGAGCCTTTTCAGAACACGGACCGCCTCGGCCATCATCCGGCTGTCGTCCAGATTTCCGAACCTTGTTTTCAGTTCCCGGCCGAGAAACAGGTTTGCGGGTGCGTTCAGATGATCTGCAAGGGCAAGCGTCTGGTAGATGGTTTCGATGCCCAGATCGCGGGCGTCGTGGGGCGATTGAATGTCGGCGATTTCGCCATTGACGCGGATTGTCCCCTCATTGGGGATCATGGCCCCGGACAGGATGCGCATCAGACACGATTTGCCGGCGCCGTTGTGGCCGAGAACGCCAACGACTTCACCTGGATAAAGCTCCAGAGAAACACCATTCACCGCCCTTATGCCGCCAAAGTGCTTTTCGATTGCCTCCATCTGCACCAGCGGTGCCGCGGATTGTGCATCTGGTTTCATATTCCGTGTCCCGATCGACGATTGAAAAGACCGGAAGCCTTTGAGCAGAAAGGCTTCCGGCCGCTTTGTGGTGCGTTAGTAAAGGACGTTCTGAACGCTCGGATGATCGATATTGTCCTTGGTCGCCAGGACGACGCCGGTGTCGATGAAGTTCGGGACCTGTTCTCCGTTCAAAAGCTTCAGAATGGTTTGAACGCCGATCTCGCCCATCTGGAACGAGCCTTGAACGGCAGTCGCGGCCAGGGTGCCGTCGCGGACGAAATCCTGAAGGTCTGTGTTGCCGTCAAAGCCGATTGCCGTGACCTTGCCCGCCTTTCCGGCTTGTGCCAGGGCCCGGCCCATGCCGATGGCTGTCGGTTCGTTGGCACCGAAAATGCCGACGAGATCCGGGTTTGCCGCCAGAACGTCGGTGGTCTGGTTCAAGGCGGTGGCCATCTGCGACTGGGAGTAATACGGGCCGACGATTTCGATCTTGGACTGATCCTCGATCCGCTTGACGAAGCAGCCGACGCGGCCAAGTTCGGAGCCGACACCCGCGACATAGGACATCACGGCAACCTTGCCCTCTGTCCCGACTTCCGAAATCATCTTGTCGGCAACCAGTTGACCGGCAGCGCAGTTATCGGTCGACAGGAATGACTGGTAAAATTCCTTGCCGTTGTCGGCGAGGCCGGAGTCGATGATGACGACGGGAATTTCGGATTCATACGCTTTCTTCACCGCCGGGATCAGGGCTTCCGGATCGGATGGTGCCAGGACAATTCCGGATACGCCGCGGTTGATGGCGTTCTCGACAAGGCTGACCTGATCTGCAACGGCCGATTCCGACGCCGGACCGTTGAAGGTCATCGTGTGGTCCGACTGGCCTTCGATGGCTGCGCTGGCGCCCTTGTTCACGTTCTGCCAGAAGTTGGAATTCGTCGTCTTGACGATGACCGCAATTTCTCCGGCCTGCGCGGCTGCTGCGGACAGCGCAAGGGCACTTGCCATCATCGCTGTTGTCAAAAGCTTCTTCATTTAATTCTCCTCCGTCTGAAGTTGCTCTGGAAATCGTCCGGCTTTCTCAGCGCCGGTTTCTGATCTGATCGACGTAGACCGCCAGAATGACGATGACGCCGATCACGATTTGCTGGATGAATGCCGAGACACCGGCCATGTTGAGCCCGTTCCGCAGAACGCCGATGATGGCTGCGCCGATCATCGTTCCGGAAATATTGCCGACGCCGCCCATGAGCGAAGCTCCGCCGATGACAGCGGCCGCAATCGCGTCGAGCTCATACATGACACCTTCATTGGGCTGAACGGTCACGAGGCGCGACATCAGAACGTTGCCCGCGAGCCCGGCCAGAGCGCCCGACTGGACGTAGGCGAAGATCTTCGTGCGGTCGACCAGGACGCCGGAAAGACGGGCGGCTTCCTCGTTCGATCCGGTTGCATAGATGTGCCGGCCGATCTGGCGACGCCTGAGCAGATAGGCTGCGGCAAGCGCGACAACCGCGAGCAGAATGACCGGATAGGGAATTCCGGGGAAGACGACTTTCGGGAAGATGCCGCCGGTTTTCTCAACGATGCGGAACAGCGAGCCGTTGCCCAGAAGGCCGAAGCTTTCCCCAAGCCGTGAAATCGGCGCTGCGCCCGTCAGCTGGAGGGCAACGCCTCGGGCGATCAGCATCATGCCGAGCGTTGCCACGAACGGGGTGATCCGCATTTTGGTAATGACGAAGCCGTTGACGAAACCGCAAGCGGCGCCGGCCATCACGCCGATCGCCATGGCGGGACCGACCGGCACGCCTGCCTTGATGCTCAATCCGGTGATGGTTCCAGAAAGGGCAAGCACAGAGCCGACGCTCAGGTCGATGCCGCCGGTAATGATGACCATCGTCATCCCGATGCCCAGCAAGCCGATGACGGACGTCTGCAGCAGCACAGTCAGGCCGTTGTTGATGGAGAAAAAGGCCGCGTTTCCGAAGGAGAACGCGAAGATCAGCAGGGCAAGGGTCAGGAGCGCCGATAACTTGTGAAAGGAACCGGCAGACAGTTTGAAGGTCCAGGAAGCAGGCTCTGCGCCTCGATCAAGATCCGCCATAAATCCTCCCGGGCCGGATATTGAATAAAATTATTAAAAACAATATGAGGTCAGGTAATGCGACGCGTCAACAGTTTTTTATTTTTTAATACAAACAATCGGAATTGTTCAGCGTTTTGGATATGTTAGGTTGCTGCCATGGCAAGAACGGACGAACGATTCAGGCGCGCATACAACAGGTTGCTGGACATCTGCAGCACCATGGCGATTGGCGACGAGTTGCCCGCCGAGACCGCGCTTGCGGACAAGATGGAAGTCAGCAGAACCATCGTACGTACCGCATTGCAAAAGCTGGACAGCGACAATCTCATTCGCTGGGAAGGCCGTACCAAGACGTTGATCCGGAAACCTCAGGCGGAGCACCGCCTGGTTCCTGCCGAAAGTTCCCTGTCCACGGAGGAACTGGAGCACAGGTTCTTTGAATGGATCCTGCGTTTCGACGTTCCGGCGGGGACGTCGCTCAACGTGGCGCAACTGTCGCGGCAATTCGGTGTTCCCGTCCACAACCTTCAGGAATTTCTGGCCGGACTGAGCCGTCTCGGTCTTGTGGAGCGCCGTCCAAGAGGAGGCTGGTCGCTCCTTGGGTTCACGTCGGAATTTGCGGTTGAACTGTCAGAGTTTCGAATGGTTCTCGAGCTGAATGCGGTCCGGCAGCTGCTAACCCTTCCGCCCGAGCACGAGATCTGGAAAAAGCTCAAGGCCTTGAAGCGCGAACATGAGGACCTGAAATCGGTTCTTGAGGAGCGGTATCACGACTTTTCCCTGCTGGACGAAAAGTTTCATTCAGCCGTCAACAGCGTCGTCAAAAACCGGTTTGTTCTCGAGGCACAGAAGCTCATCAAGCTGATCTTCAACTACCACTACATGTGGGACAAACGCGACGAGCTGGAACGCAATGCGGCCGCGATCGAGGAGCATCTCGAATGGATCGACGCGATGCTCGACAAGGACGGCGCAAGGTCGGAAGCCGCAGCGCTAAAGCATTTGCGGAGATCGAAGGAAACGCTTCTGCAGTCGTTGCGGGTTCACAAGTTCGCCTGAAGGCCCTCTTGCGCAGGGGTGCCAAACACTCTTGAAAAGCTGGCGGGCGGTGCTTCGGCGAGGCAGTCGAGATTGCGCTTCAGGGATGAGGCCTTCGATGTGCCGAGCAGAACAGAGGCGACACCGGGATAGCTGTGGGCGAAGTGAAGGGCCGCGCTGGCAAGCGGAAGTCCCAGTGTCGTGGCCTGTTCCTTGAGCGCGGTCACCTTTGCCAGGATTTCCGCTGGCGCGGGTGCGTAATCGAACCAGGCGCCCTCAACCGGTCCCGTTGCCAGAATTCCGGAATTGAAGATCCCGCCGAGAACCAGGCTTGTGCCTTTTTCCAGGCACCGCCCGACGAGCTGGTCTTCGGCTTCCCGGTCGAGCAGGGTCAGGCGTCCTGCAAGCAGGATGGCGTCCAGGTCGGTCTCATTCAGAAGGTCGAGACAAACCCGGGTTTCATTCACGCCGAGGCCGAAGGCGCGGATTTTTCCCCTGTCTTTCAATCTTTGCAACCGGTCGAGCCCGGTCGCCAGCAAGTCCTGCATATGTGTTTCGTTTGAAGCACCATGGGTGTAGGTGCCGATGTCGTGGATGTAGACGATATCGACATGGCGCGTCTGCAGCCGCTCGAAACTGCCTTCCAGCGACGCTTCAATGCCGTCGCCGGAATAGTCGTAGCGAACAGCGTTCGGAAGCGGGTCGAAAAAACCGTCGGCCTCCTTCAGGGGAGTTCCAGGGGACAGTACGCGCCCAACCTTGGTGGACAGGACGTAGTCTTCTCGCCGCCTGGATTTCAGGAACCGGCCTAGCCGCTCTTCCGACCGGCCACGGCCATAATGAGGTGCGGTGTCGAAGTACCGGATCCCGGCGTCCCAGGCAGACTGGAGAACTTCGTTTGCTTCTGGTTCCGGCACTACCCGACCCATGTTGCCGATGGCGGAGGCTCCGAAGGAAATATCCGTTACCAGAACACTTGTGTTGCCGATCTGTCTGCGTGCCCTCATGCGCGTGCTGCCTCGGCACCAGCCGCCACTGCATCCAGCCGGGGCATCTGAAGTGACGCGTCGGCTTTCCGTGCCCAGGACAGGAAAGATGAAATACGTCGGTCTATCTTTTCCCCGTGGTTCTGTGCGATGTCGGCAAGCTTGTGGTCCAGAAACGGGTTCTTGAACCTGTCGATTGTCGTGGCGGCATAGGCTTCCGCTTCGTTCTTGCGGCCATGAGCCTCGAAGGCGGGGATGACTTCGCGTCGATAGAGATCTGTAAGGTCGGGGCCATAGTCGGGACTGTCAATCAGTTCCCGGACAAACTGCAGGGACGAACCGCCTGCAGCCAGCCATCGTGACACCAGGTAGGTGTGTCCAAGGTTCAGGATGAAAAGCTTCAGGGTCTCGACCTGTTCCAGGTCCTCGACCACCTGCACGCATGAGTGCACGCAGGGCAGAATGAGGCCGGGTTGTTTCTCTATTGCCCAAAGCGCATAGGGTTCGGCAACAGCTCCGGCGGGTTCCAGCGGTTCGGAGACGATCCTGTCGACCAGGGAATTCACCCAGGTCACGTTTGAGCGGAGCCAGTCTGCAAATTCAGGCGGGTAAAGAGCTGCAATGGAAAGGACGAGATCTCTCAGAACATTGCCGTTTTCGGGAATGAGTTCGGCCGGCATGACCTGCACCGGAGCGCCGCCCATGCCGAACCTTTGGAACAGGAACCACGTCAACTTGGCCGGATAGGACATGTCGATGGAAAAGTCGGTGCTCTTGTCTGCCTCACTTGGCCGATAGCCCGCATCAGCGGTGTTGGAGAGGATAATCCTTGCTTCGCCGGCCACGGCTTTCGCGACCTCGGCAAGGTCTTCCGGCAAGGACAAGGCACGTTTGATGCTGCTGACGGTCTTGCTTGTGTCCACCAGGGTGCCGTTGTCGATGCCCTTGATCCGGACTTCGTAGCCGGAAGGGTCTGCAAGCGCCTTCAGGCGATGTGCCCGGGACGCGTCGCCACTGGTTTGAACCACTGTGATCGGTCCGGCGTCCTGCCCTTCGGCAATGGCTTCGGAAACGAATAGATCCGCATGCGCTTGCAGGAAGCGGCTGGTCCCGAATTGAACGATCGCTGACGTCGACATGGCTCTCTCCCGAATGATTTTATGTTTATTATTATTATGAACATTTTAAATCAAGCAATTTCCGACCGCGGAAAAAATCAGGCGGTTGTCGGGAGGGTATAGACCTCAGCGGGTCAGTTTCCGCTGACCATGAACCTGGAACTGAACGGCAGACTGGCAGCGCCGATCGCCTTCGGCGCCGGCACGATGTTGCCTGCGATTGCCTTGATCTGCGGGGCTGCTGCTTCCAGTTTCCAGCAGATGTCCTGGCAAATGCTTTCAGGCGCATAAGACGACAGGATGACTGTTTCGATTTCCACGAATTGGCCAACCCCATGCAGGGAGGCGCGCATCTGGGCAATCAGCCGTTCTTCCCAATCGCTCACCAGAGCACCGTAGTCTGGCCAGGATCCTGAACGGTCCCAAAGCGGGTCGACTTCCTTGCCCTGTGCCGACAGGTCCCTCTCCAGTGCCGCAATGCCGACATCGAAGCTGACTTCGGAATTGCCGTTGTAGATCTGGTGATTGAGGACAAGTCGGCCGTGCAGGTCGGCGCCGAGGTAGAAGAACATATAGTCCGAAAGCGTCTTGGCAGCGCCGAACATGCTCTCACCGCTGGCCGCTGCGGTGATGTCGTTCTGGACAAAAACGGCAATGCCGAGCTGTTCCTCGATCTCCGCCTGCAAGGCCTTGAAATAGGCTTCTTCGTCCATGCCGCCCGACAGTCGGCGAGGCAGGGCAAGACCGACGCCAGCCAGGCGTTCGCGTTCCGCATCCGGCAGCAGCTTCACCGCGCTCGCAATCGTCTCCAGAAATTCCGAATGGTTGCTGCCATGGGCAAGCTGCGGATTGGGCAAGGTCTTGTGAAAGCGGATCTTGCCGACAAAATCGATGAGAACGATATCGGTGTGTCGGTTGCCGACGCTGATCCCGATGGAATAGGCGCCTTCGGGGTTGAGGGTCAACGGCACGGTTGGCGGGCCGACACGGCCCTTTTGCGCTTCCCCCTTCGCCACCAGTCCTTCTTGCTCCAGCGACCTGACGAGTACGGACACGGTCTGCGCCGAAAGGCCCGTCTGTTCACCGATCTCCAGCCGTGTCGTCGAGGAGTTCTGCAGAAGCAGCGAAAGCACCAGACGCTCGTTGTAGCTTCGCACACTGACGGCATTCAGGCCTGATGCACGGTCGGCTATACGCAGCGGATTGGGCGGAGCAAATCTCATGTCAGGCATGGAAGGCCCTCCGTTGCCGTGCCGGATAAATTCCTGCCGGCAGCTGTGCGCGCAGCGAACTCATTTCCACCCGATCGCCTCCACTTCCCGCGCCAGGGCGACACCAAGATTCTCATGTGCCTGAGCATTGATGTGGAACCCGTCCAGCGGATCACAGGTCGAGACGGACCCCGCGTCGAAGAAATGCACCTCAAGCGAATCCGACATGATCTCGAACTGAAGGGCAAGTTCATGGGACTTCTGCTGGGCGGCCTTGAAGATGTTCTCCCATTCCTTGATGTCGTCCAGCATCGGCGGCGGCGAGACCACCATGATCTCGGGAACCGTTCCGTCAGGGCCGGGCGAGAGTTCCTTGATGTCGTGGATCAGGCAGCCGATGCCCATTGCCACTTCCGACGCCGGTTGGCCGAACCGGGCCTTCAGGTCGTTCGTGCCCAGCATAATGATGACAAGGTCCAGCGGAGCATGGCTCATGAGGCAGGGGCGCAGATAGGTGCGGCCATTCTTCAGCGCGCCTTCGATGGGGTCGTCATGCACCGTTGTCCGACCGCTGAGGCCTTCCTCGATGATGTGCCAGCCCTTGCCGAGTTCACGCGCAAGCACACCCGGCCACCGCTGCAGCAGAGTGTAGCGATCCAGTGGTGTCCCCCCTGGAATTTGTCCGTGCGTGTTCGAGTCGCCGTAACACAAGATCGTGCGCATGCTGGCAGCGTCCTGATTTAGTTATTGAAAACAGTCGGTTGTCCCGAAGGTTGGCCGAAACCTCTGTTGCCATACATTGCATCGCTCGCGGGATCTGACAAGCTTTCCAATTAATCATTCAATATGAATAACTATTGACAGGCAAGTCCTGCCGTGATTTTTAACGGACCTGGGAGGAGGTCCCACCCATCGCAGTTGCGTTCACCCGCCGCCGGAATGCGTTTCGGCGAACGGCATCGCCTTGTCTGCCGGCCGGCATCCATTGTCGCTGCCGGAACGGCTGACCTGTGCGTAAAGGAAGGCTGTTCGCCGAGGTCAGGCGCTCGGCAGTCTTCCTGCAAGCAGATCAAAGGCCTGACCTTGGAGGAGGAATTTCGATGACATATTTCAAACCTGCCACGCTGGCGGGCTGTCTGGCGGTCGCCATCTCGTCATACCCTGCATTCGCGCAAGACACGTTTCTGATGGATGGTGTTACGGCCAGAGAAGGCGACAATCCGGTTGTCGAAGCGGACAAATACAAGAAGGATTGCCCCTGGACCATCGGCATGAGCCACTTTGGGGTGAACGCCAATACTTGGACCGTTCAGGTGGCACATGAGTCCGAAGCGGCTGCTGCCAAGAACGACTGCATCACCAAGTTCATCCTGCTCGACGCCGGTTTCGACCAGAAAAAGCAGGTGGCCGATATCGAGGATCTGGTTGCACAGAACGTCGATGCGATCATCGTTCAGCCCGTGACGTCAACGTCTGCAGATGCGTCGATCGCCAAGGCCGTGGCGGCCGGCATTCCGGTTGTCCTGCACACCGGCCGTATCGAGAGCGATGCCTATACGACCGAGATCCAGGGCGGCGCCGAACACTTCGGCAAGGTGATGGGCGACTGGCTTGTCAACGAGGTTGGCGCCGACGGCAAGATCTGGGTTCTGCGCGGTCTCGCCGGACACCCGGAAGACACCAACCGTTACAACGGCTTGCTGCAGTCTCTTGAAGGCACGAATGTCGAGGTCATCGCCGAGGAACATGGCGACTGGCAGTACGACAAGGCCAAAAACCTGTGTGAGACGCTTTATCTGAACAACCCGTCTGTCGACGGAATCTGGTCTTCCGGTGCCGACATGACCCGTGCCTGTGTTGACGTGTTCAAGCAGTTCGGCGCTGAAATTCCGCCGATTTCCGGCGAAGGCAACAACGGCTTTTTCGGTCAGTGGATCCGGGACGGATTTAAATCCGTGTCTGCGGAATACGCGCCTGCCCAGGGGGCTGCTGGTGTGCGTGCCGCTGTCGCCCTGCTGGAAGGCAAGGAGCTGAAGAAGCACTACGACTACAACCCGGCAGGCTGGGACGTCGACAAGGCCAAGCAATATTACCGCGAGGACCTGTCCGCCAACGTCTGGTGGCCAACCGAGCTGCCGGAGGAAAAGCTGCAGGAGCTTTACGGCAAGAAATAGCCTCCTCCCGAGGCCGGACGGCCAGCCGGTGCTGCAGTTCCGCGCACCGGCTGGTCACCGACAGCAAAGATCCAGAATATGATCCGGGGGAGAAGGCAATGACTTGCCTCGTTGAAATGTCGAACATTTCCAAATCGTTCGGCGGAAGCAAAGCAGTCGACGGTGTGTCACTCAAGCTCATGCCCGGCACGGTCCATGCCCTGATGGGTGAGAACGGTGCCGGCAAGTCGACGCTGATGAAGATCCTGGCCGGTGTCCACCAGCCGGACAGCGGGGAGATCTTCCGCGAGGGGCGGAAAGCTGGTTTCGAGACGCCGAGGGAAGCTCTTGAAGCAGGCATATCGACCGTGTTTCAAGAGCTGTCTCTGCTTGCCAACCTGACGATTGCGGAAAACATGTTCCTCGGCAGGGAACCGGTTACAGCGTTCGGAATGGTCGACAGGGCAAGGATGCGGCGCGAAACCCGCAAAGCCCTTGCCGCGTTGGGGCTGGAGTTGAACCCCGATATTCTGGTTTCCGAGCTGTCGATTGCGGAGCGCCAGTTTGTTGAAATCGCCCATGGCATCAAGGCGGATGCCTCGGTGTTCATTCTGGACGAACCGACAGCCGCGCTGAATGCGGCCGATGTCGAGGTGATGAATGCGCAGATCAGGCGCTTGCGCGATGAAGGCAAGGCGATTGTCTATATTTCGCACCGCATGGACGAGATATTCGGCATCTGCGACACGGTGACGGTTCTCAAGGACGGCAAGCTGGTTGCAACGCGGCCCCTGAGCGGCATGACGCCGGACAGCCTCATTGCCCTGATGGTCGGCCGCGAACTGCAGGACCTCTTTCCCGCACGCGGAAAAGCGTCAACAGAAACCGTCCTCGACCTCGAAGACTTCAGGATCGATCCGGGCAGCACACCGCTGTCCCTTCATGTCAACAAGGGCGAGATCGTCGCCCTTGCTGGACTGGAAGGGCAGGGACAACAGCAATTGCTGAGATCGCTCGCCGGGCTTTACCCGGCTTCGACAGGCACCGCCTCCATCAAGGGCAAGATCTTGCCGCTCCCCGCGCCGAAAGCATCCGGCATCCGGCAGCTCCAGGCAAGAAAAGTTGGCTTCGTTCCCGAAGACCGGAAGGAAGAGGGGCTCTTCCTGGGGCTTTCCATCGCACACAACATTGCCGTCGGTCTGTCTTCCGTGCATGGCGAACTCTCCATCGCGCACGATTATCGCAAGGCGATTGCCGAGACGATGGCGAGCATGAACATCAAGGCGTCCGGCCCATCCGCGCAGGTCGGCACGCTTTCGGGTGGCAACCAGCAGAAGGTGCTCCTGGGGCGCTACCTTGCGGCCGGTCTTGATCTGCTGCTCATCGAAGAACCGACCCGGGGCGTCGACATCGGGGCGAAGGCGGAAATCTACAAGCTGTTGCGCAGCTTTGCGGACGAGGGGGGCGCAGTTCTGGTTCTTTCCCGCGAGACAATTGAGCTCATCGGCCTGTGCGACCGCATTTATGTCGTCCATGGCAAGGCCATTGTCGCGGAGCTGCCCGCCGAGACCGCAACGGAGCACCAGATCCTGAACGCTGCCTTGAGCGCCTGACCCTGCCCACAAGATTGAAGTGATCATGACACAAGCATTTCTCGCGAGATTGACGCAGCCGAAAGGCCGGCAGGGTTTGTGGATGCTGCCCTTGCTGATCGCCATTGCCATCAGCGTTTATCTCGGTCTTCGCACCGACCAGTTTCTCGGTTCTGAAAACCTCTTCAACCTGATTGCCCAGGCGATGCCGTTGGTCATCACGGCCATTGGCCAGATGTTTGTGGTTGTGGTGGGCGGCCTCGATCTGTCGGTGGGCTCCCTCATCAGCTTCACGACGGCCATTCTGGCGCTTGATGCGCCCGGCTACGTGACGATACCGGCGGTTTTCCTGTTCGCCGTATTGGTCGGCCTCAGCAACGGCCTTGTGATCACCCGGCTGAATGTCCACCCGATCATCGCAACGCTGGCAATGCAATATGTCATTCTGGGCATCACGCGCATCCTGCGTCCGGTTTCCGGAGGCACCGTGCCGGATATCGTCATCCAGTCGATCGGCGGCACGTTTCTCGGAGTGCCGATGCCGGTGTTCTGGGGTGTCGCGGTGGTTCTGGTGGCCTGGAAACTGCTGCATGGATCGCGCTTCGGCCTGCATCTGTTTGCGATCGGCGGCGGAGTTGCAAACGGCACGCCGGATGCTGCTCGCAATTTCGGCGTGCCGGATCGTCGCAACATCCTGCTCGCCTATGTCGCCTGTTCGTGTTTTGCGGCCCTTGCCGGTGTCTTCCTGGCCGGCCGGATTGTTTCGGGCGATCCCAATGTCGGTCTCTTGTTCGAACTGGATGCGATTACCGCCGTCGCCGTCGGCGGAACACAGCTCTCCGGCGGTATCGGCAGCCTGCAGGGCACGGTGATCGGGGCACTGGTCCTGGCGCTCCTGTCCAACGGCATGAACCTCACCAACGTGTCGCCCTTCATCCAGACCGCGATCAAGGGCGGTCTCCTGCTCCTGGTCGTGGGGCTCCAGACCCGCAAGAAGATAGGGCTTTGATCATGTCTACGATCGTGAAGCATCTTTTCCTGCAGCGCCTGCTGCGTGTTCCGCCGGCATACTACGTGTTCGCCATCCTGCTGATCACGCTCTGGATTGCCAGGCCGCACATGCTCAACGCCAATATCATGGGCATCTTCATTCGCCAGGTGGCGCCGCTCGGCGTGCTGGTACTGGCTCAGTTGCTGGTGATGCGCGTGAAGAGCATCGACCTTTCCGGCGGTGGCATCATCCTGTTGGTCAACTATTTCATTTCCTCGGGGATCTTTCCCGGGGCGTCGATGCCGTTCTTCATCGGGCTTAGTCTGGCAACCGGTACCGCGATCGGTCTCTTCAACGGCTGGATGATCGGCAAGCGCAGGGTTTCTGCGGTTATCGTCACACTGGCGGTCAGCATCATCCTGGTCGGGTTCGTGCAGTATCTTTCAAGCGGCAAACCACCCGGCGACGTGCCGTCCTACCTGAACGACATCTACAACATCAAATGGGGCCCGGCCCCGGTTCCGGTGCTGTTCTGGTTCGCCCTGACCGTGGTGATGGCGCTGTTTCTCTCAAAGACGGTGTTCGGCAGATATGTCACTTCGGTCGGCGAGAACCCGGAAGCCGCACATTTTTCAGGGGTACCGGTCGAGCGGACCGTCATTCTTGCCCACACGTTGGCCGGTTTCATCGCAGCGGTTGCAGCCCTGGTGCAAACCGCCTCCATCGCGGTCGGCAGTGTCCGGGTTGGGCTCGATCTGCCTATCCTGGCGGTGGCTGCAACCATTCTCGGCGGGGTCGTTTTTGGCCGGGGCGAAGGCGGGGTCTGGGGCCCGTTCTTCGGGGTCCTGTCCTTCGCCCTCCTGTTCGTGGTGATGACCACCTTCGGCATCGATGACCCGGGCAAGCTCATTGCCCAGGGGCTGATCATCCTGCTCGCCGCCATCTTCTACGGCATCAGAACGTCCAGATCCAATTGAGCCTTTCCGTAAAATTTGAGGAGGAAACAATGGCAAACGAAAAGTCGATACTTTGCTTTGGGGATTCGCTGACCTGGGGCTGGATCCCCGTCGTCGAAGGCGCCCCGACAATGCGCTACCCTTATGAACAGCGCTGGACGGGGGCAATGGCCGCCGAGCTGGGCGAAGGGTACCGGATTATCGAAGAAGGCCTCAGTGCCCGCACGACGAGCGCCGATGATCCAAACGATCCCCGTCTGAACGGCAGCCAGTACCTGCCGTCGGCCCTGGCCAGCCACCTGCCATTGGATCTGGCGATCATCCTTCTGGGAACCAACGACACCAAGCCGTTCTTCAATCGCACGCCCTATGACATTGCCTATGGCATGTCGAAGCTGGTCGGGCAGGTGCTGACATGTGGTGGCGGCATCGGCACGCCTTATCCGGCGCCAAAGTGCCTTGTCGTTGCACCGCCGCCCCTGACGCCTATGCCGCATCCCTATTTCCAGGGCATGTTTGGCGGGGCCCACGAAAAGTCGGCGGCGCTAGCCGAGCAATACCGGAACATGGCCGATTTCATGAAGGTCGATTTCCTGAGCGCAGCGGACCACATCACCACTGACGGCTGCGACGGCATTCATTTCACGGCCCAGAACAACATTGATCTGGGCAAGGCCATTGCCGGAAAGGTTCGTGAGATCCTGGACCGGCAGCAGGCCGAAGCGGCTTGATACTCCTGGTTCAGACCTGACAACTCTCCTTGCCGCCCGCCAGTGTAGCCAAAGCATGTGCGGGCGGCTTGACTTTGCATGAAATTCTTCGCAACTATCCCGTCATGAACAAAGCCGCCGCGACCAGCTACAAACGAGATTTCAGAGCTATCCCCAAAGCGGGAGAGTAGCCCCCGGCTCGGCTGTCATGCGCCCCGAGCCTCGGGGTAAACACTTGAGATGATGCAACAGGAACCGGTCCTGCCGTTGAAATCATCGAAGCGCACAAATCACCACATCTTGAGACTTAACTCCGCCGCCCGGACGTGATCCGTCCATTGGTGCCTGAAAGCACCCGGCAAGGGGGACTTTATGCGCGAACCGACTGATTTTGCTTCGAAGCCTGACATCGTCATCGGCACGACCGACTATGAACGACTGGAAGGCCTCGCTTCCTCGTTTGAAACACGATTGCCAACTGTCACGGAGGGTCTCCTGGCCGAATTGAGCCGGGCCAGACTCGTCCCTGACGGGGCGTTGCCTGCCGATAGTGTGAGAATGGGTTCCGTCGTCCGGTTCCGAACCAATGCTACGGACGAAAAGACCCTGCAGCTGGTCTTTCCGGGCGACGCGGATATCGCAAACGGCAGGATTTCCATCCTGACACCCATCGGCACCGCCCTCATTGGCCTTTCCGCGGGTCAGTCGATCACCTGGTGCGCAAACGACGGACGCCGGCATCGCCTAACCGTCGTGTCGGTCAGCCAGCCGCCGCTCGTCGGTGGAGGTTCGGAGCTGCAGTGCCTGGATCGCGGTTAGTCATGACTTCCGGCTCGCCGTTTCACAAACCCCGTTTCCTGGATCACGCAGGCAGTCTTCTCGCAGGAACTTAGCCCCTGCCGGTCTCTCGCACCCGAGACGGCCGGACAGGGGGAACAGTCTTGAAGCTGAAACCAGTTCCAACACCGGCCTTCGCCAAAGCGGGGCCGAAGGAGACACCGCATGCGCGAACCAAAGCAGTTTATCTTCACCAACAAGGACTACGCGACCCTGACCAGAATGGTGTCGCAATGTCCGCGAACCAATACGCCGTTTGTTTCCCTGCTGCGCCGGAAATTGGCGCAAGCCCACGTAGTGCCCTCATCGGAGATCCCGGTGAACGTCGTCACCATGAACAGCCGCGTGACCTTCCAGGTGGACGATCATGCACCCGACACAAGGGTGGTCATTCCCGATGAAGCCGACAGTCTTGTCGGCCTGACCTTGCCGATCACGACGACAACGGGAATGGCCCTGCTTGGCATGTCGGAAAAGCAAAGCATTGACCTCACTGGTTTCGGTCGTCAGAGCAGGACACTTACGGTGATCGGGGTTGCCTACCAACCAGAAGCCATGGGTGGCGTTCGCTTGGATGTACCGCAAGGTCCGATATCCGCCAGACGGCAAGGCAGGCCTTTTCTGCATCTTGTTCACAGCTCGGATGAAGACGCAGAGGGCAATCTCGTTCACTTGCACCGGTAAATATGCACGATCCGCTGTCACCCGGCGCCGTATGCCGGGCGACAGCGAGGAATAGGTTTTGCTCGTCACCTTCTCAGCTGACCAGCTCTGCTGATGGTGTGCGTTGCCAGGCGAATTGCTCGAAATACGGCTCGATCGGCGTATTGGCCAGCTTGTTGGTGTAATTGCTCATCACCTTCTGGGAAATGGCAAGCACGACTTCGAGAACCTGTCGGCTGGTGAAACCGGCAGCCAGAAACGCCTCCACCTGCCGGTCGCCGGCCGATCCGCGCTCGCGAACCATCTGCAGCGTGAACCGGCGAAGCGCCTCAAGCCTGGGCGTCGGCAATGACGTTTCGTTGCGCAAGGCGTCCGAGACCGCATCATCAACGCCCATGCGTTTTGCGATGCCGGTGTGGGAGGGGACGCAGTAATGGCAATCGTGTTCGACGTTTATCGACTGCCAGACAACAGTCTTTTCCTCGTCCGTGAAGCTGCTTTCCAGAAAAAGCCGATGAAGAACCAGATACCCTTCCAGCAGGCCCGGAGCTTCCGCCATGACCGCATGGAGGTTGGGCACGACGCCGAACGTAGCCTTTGTTTGTTCGAGCAAGGGTTTGCTGCGATCCGGCGCCGTTTGTGCTGTGTGGATTTCAAATTCGGTCATGAAGATTGTCTCTTGTCAGTTTGAAAGCGGGGGAATGCGCTGCCGTTAGTCCTGCGCGTTCAAAAGTGTTCAGGCGGAGAGTTCGATGGCCAGCGCGGTGGCTTCGCCGCCGCCGATGCACAGCGCTGCAACGCCGCGCTGGGCTCCACGTGCTTTCAAGGCATGAATGAGCGTGACAACCAGACGGGCACCGGTCGCGCCGATCGGGTGGCCGAGCGCGCAGGCGCCGCCGTTGACGTTCAGCTTCTCGCGCGGAACGCCGATGTCATGTGCGGCAGCCATTGCGACCACCGCGAAGGCTTCGTTGATCTCCCAGAGGTCGACGTCATCGGCAGACCAGCCGGTGCGATCCAGAAGTTTGAGGATCGCCGGGATCGGCGCGGTCGTGTACCAGGCCGGGTCCTGCGAATGGGTCGCGTGGCCACGCACGATTGCTAACAGCGGCAGCCCGTTGGCTTGCGCATAGCTCTTGCGGGTCAGAACCAGTGCTGCGGCACCGTCCGCGTTGGCCGAGGCACTGGCAGCTGTGATGGTGCCGTTATCAGAAAAGGCCGGGCGAAGCCTCGGGATTTTTTCCGGATCGACCCGTCCCGGGATTTCGTCGTCCTCGATAGTGACCGTGCTTTTGCGGCCTGCGACCTCAAGAGGGACGATTTCATCCCGGAAGGCACCGCCGGTCACCGCCTTTTGCGCACGGACGAGCGTTTCCTGGGCAAAGGCGTCCTGGTCGGCGCGAGTGAAACCGTATTTTTCAGCGGCCGCTTCTCCGAAAGACCCCATCGGCCGGCCGGCCTCATAGGCATCCTCCAGGCCGTCGCGCATCATGTGGTCAAGTACCTCGCTGCTGCCGAACTTTCGACCCGCGCGCATTTGCGGCAACAGGAAGGGTGCGTTCGACATCGATTCCATGCCGCCTGCAACGGCGATGTCTGCCGATCGGGAAATCAGGAGATCGTGTGCGAGCATGATCGCCTTCATGCCGGAGCCGCAAACCTTGTTGAGTGTGGTTGCGCCCGCGTGGTCGGAAAGACCGGCTGCACGGGCCGCCTGCCGGGCCGGAGCCTGTCCCTGACCGGCAGGAAGAACGCAGCCCATCAGAACTTCACTGATCGAGTCTCGCCCAGCTCCCGCATCCTCAATTGCTGCTCCAATCGCTGCCGCGGCGAGCTTTGGAGCTGCTACGGGGCTCAAGGCCCCCATGAAAGCACCTAGCGGTGTGCGTCTGGCGGCGCAGATAACGATCGGATCGGGTTCGCTCATGGGTATCTCCTAGTTGGTGTTCTGAATTAGATTATGATCATAATTTATAAAATCAAGAATAGATTTGGATCGTAATCCGAATTACGATTCCAATAGCCAACGGAGGTAGAAATGCGTGTCAGCAGGGAAACGGCAGCCAGAAACCGCGAGAACGTCGTGAAAACCGCGAGCAGACAGTTTAGGGAACACGGCTACGACGGGATCGGTATCGCAGGACTGATGAAAGCTGCCGGGCTGACGCAGGGTGGCTTCTACAAGCAATTTGCCGACAAGGACGCCATCATCACCGAAGCAACGCAGCAGGCGCTGGACGAAAATCTCGTTGCCTGGCAATCCGTTGTTGAAGGACACCAGGACGACCCTTTGAACGCTCTACGTTGCTGGTATCTATCCCGGGAACATGTCGACAGGCGTGACGCAGGTTGCGCTTATGCCGCGTTGGCGGCCGAAGCCCCGCGTCACGGCAAGGATCTTCAGGATGCGTTTTGTGAAGCCGTTGAGAAATCCATCACCCTGCTGACCGACACCCGCGCCGAAAGTGCCCAGTCCCGCTGCGAGGCAATTCGGCTGATCACCGGCATGGTCGGGGCACTTGTCCTGTCACGGGCTGTCGGGGAGAGGGCGTTAAGCCAGGAAGTTCTCGATTGCGCGATTCTGGAACCAGCGCCTGGACGCTCGAAATAGGCAATGCCCCGGCGTCTCATGCGCCTTTTCACCGTTGTGGTGTGTGAGGCCTGTTTTGCGCTCAAGGGCGGCACGGCAATAAGGTGAAACCGGAAATAGGCATGTACGGCCGTTTTGGTGCCAATGAACCTCATGTCAAGCATCGGCAAAAACGGTCAATGGAGGACGGCCTGCGGCTTGAGAAATTGTCTCGTCCCATTTGGCCAGGACGGTTGCCGTGGAAAAGCGGTCCAGCGAAGGTGGGCCGGCCTCGCAAAAAGATCCGCGCAGCTCTGGGTCGGTAAGAACCCGAGTGATGGCCGTAGCAAGTGCCTCCTCGCTGCCCATCGGCACGAGCAGACCGGTGGTTCCGTCCTGCACGATCTCGCTGGGACCCCACGGGCAGTCGACGGACACAACAGCCATCCCGCTCGACATCGCCTCGAGGACGACATTCGCAAAACCTTCGAAGCGCGAACTCAGGGCAAATACGTCGCCGGGTGATACCCATTCGCCAGGAACTTGCGTGACACCCGCAAGACGGACGGCTTCCTGCAGTCCGAGGTCGGAAATCTGCTTTTCGAGTGCGGACCGCTCCGGCCCTTCGCCATAGATCGTCAACACCGCATCAGGAACGCGCTCCACAACCTGGGCAAAGCTGGCGATGAGGATATCAAACCCTTTCTGCCGGTCCAGCCGTCCTACCGCGACCACCCTGCGACCTGCATCGGGCCGCGGCATGGCGCGCGGCAGCGGCGTGACCGGATTTGGAATAACGATGGTTTTTTTGCGAACGCGGGCGGGTTGTCTTGCACGCGCGCGCTCCGTCATGACGACGACGCTGGTCGCTGCAAAGGCCGCCATCGGCCGAGACCAGCGCCAGAAGCGGCTCATTTGCTGAACATCAAAATTGTTGCGTTCGGATATGATCGTCGGCGTACCGGTACCTGCGGTCGCAAGGACCGTGATGACGTTGATCTTGGTCAGGAAGGAGACGACCATATCCGGTCTGATCCTTGCAAAGCGCCTGCGTAGATCCTTTACCCGTTGCATGGTGACAAAATGCCGAGAATTTTTGCCGGTGCGGCTTAGTCCTTCGACCTGAATCCTGGGGTCATAGGAAAAATAAGAGGTGGAATCGGTCGCATTCAGGGCGATCACATGTACATCGTCGCCAGCGGCAAGGCGGTGGTGCGCCAGCAGGTTGACGACTTTTTCAGCACCGCCTGCTCCGAGGCCCGCAAGAACAAACACAACACGCATTACGGATCCTTTCTCGCTGCGGGGCTGGTGAAGCCTTTCGATGTCGGATGCCTATTAGTCTCTGAATGTGCGATGTGGCCCCGGCCTCCAGCAACCATCACTTGATGCTCGTCGACGATGACCATACGGGTAAGCTTTGGCGTCATTGTAACGCTTCCCTTCAGATCGGCTTTTAGTGATGATTTGAAGAAAGGAAGACCGTAGTGCAGGTCCTGTTTTGCTTGACGGGACTTTGGTGTCCGGAGGTCGCACCATGTCTCCGCGCGCACTCATGCGGGGCGGCGAAACCCCAGTGAATGCCGTTGCCGAGGGTCAGTGCCGACGCAGAGCCATCAAGCCGGGCCGTATCAAGCGTTACTTCCGCTGCAGTTTTGTTGTGTCCCCTTCCATTCGTCCGCGTAATTCTGGCTTGACGTCTTAAAGGGAACGTTTCAATGGATAATTGACCGATAAGTTTACTATGTAGCTTGCCCATGTCACCCCACCATATTCAATTGGAAGCGAAATTTATTCTTGTATGAATTATCTATAGCTATGGATTTACAGGACGTATTACGCTGAAGGTGGATTTCGCTTGCCCGTGATGAGCTGTAAAAAGAATATCCACCGAGAAATACACTGTAAAAAATATAGCGTTGCCACCAACCGTATGGTTGGCATTCTTTATCAATCAGGAAGCAACTACTTTTGGGATCTTCTTGTGTTGCCTAAGCTTTGTTGTTTTCTAAATTGAAATAGAACCTTCCGTGTTAATGTCGTTTTCCTTTAGGAAACTTTCCAAAATCAAATTGCAATAGCTGCCATTCCAAACGTGGTCTTGCGCATTTTTCTACGAGCACTCTCCATGCTCGCAGATCGGACGATGCCACTTCCCTCACCGTGCTGTCAGGTTGCCCAACCCACTACCTGAACTTGCCGCACTGGAGCGAAGAAAAAAATGATAATTAGCCATCCGCCCTATATTAACAAATAATACACCATTAACGCTACGCAGGGAAAGCTTTGAATGTCGAAAGTTTTTCCGAGAGGCCTGAGACCTTTTAATCGGAAAGTTCGTCAACGCGATTAATCTTCAAGAAGGCAATAATCTTTAGTTTGACAATGCGAAGCTTGCAGTAATTCAAGAATAATTCTTGATGTGAATTGGGTGAAGAAAATAATTTACATTAGATATCGCAATACCTAGGTCAATTTATCGAGGCACTAGACTTTGTCAGGCTTGTGAAACAAGACACGTACTGAATAGTCAGGTTTCAGAGTGTTCCGGAAAATGTATTCGCAACTCGTGCGTCGAATACAGACAAAGTGGGAAGGCCCTGTTTTTATCGAAACGTCACAGCAGCCAGCTGACACTCCATTCGGCACGAAATTGCATCCAAGGTTTGCGTTTCAAGCTGTCGGACATGCCTTCGGAGTGGACACAAGAAGAAGCCTCCGAGGTATTGCCTTCTTGAATTCTTCGAAATGAGAAGACCTCTTGGGGGCACCCTTCAGGATTTTCTTGCTCCAACGCATCGGATCTTGCGTAGCGTTATGAGTGCGAAGAGTTTGTATTGGCGGAGGCGGACATGGACGTTGACAAGGAGAGAAATTAATATATGCATAGGCTATGCAATTATTAGACGCCAACAAACTGGGTGCCCTCGGCACTTTGATCCGCGACCGGACAGATGCGGCGCTGGGACCATTGTCGCCAAGCGCTGCGGCCGTTCTGTCGATGCTTCACTTCAAGCCCGGGTTGACGACGAGTGAAATCGCAACGGTCGTCGGCGTCAGTCAACCGACTGCCGTCAGGTTGATAGACGGGCTGGAACGACAGGCGTTGATCAAGCGCGGCGAGCAGATAGGGCGCGTCACCCCGCTCAGCCTGACAAAGGCGGGTCACGATGAGGCCGAAGCGTTGCAGCAGCGCCGGCTGGCCGCTTTGGACGGTTTGCTTGGCGCCTTGCCCGAGAAAGACCGGAACCGGTTCGTTTTGCTGCTGGACAGGGTTCTTGAAGAGGCAACTACATCGCGATCCTTTGCCAGAACAACTTGCCGGCTGTGCGAGCATAACCTGTGCAGCGCCGATGTTTGCCCGATTGGCTGCAAGGCAAGCGAAATCGAGAAAGCGCAGGAGCGGCTATGAGCACGTCAGAAGGAAGCACCTCACCCTTCATCGATCCGGATGCATGGGTTGCGCCCGACGCGACGGTTGCGGGCGATGTCAGGATCTGTGCGGGCAGCAGGATCATGAATGGTGCCCGGCTGGTGGCGGAAGGCGGCAGCACAATCCGTATCGGCCGAAACTGTATCGTGCTCGAAAACGCCGTGATCCGCGCAACGTCCCGTCACGATTGCAAAATCGGAGATCATTGTCTGATCGGCCCGAACACTCATGTTGTCGGCGCGGAAATCGAGGATGAAGTCTTCATCGCAACCGGAGCTGCCGTTTTCCATGGCGCGCAGGTGGGGCACGGGTCGGAGGTTCGCGTCAACGGCACGGTTCACCTTCGCACGCGGCTGGAACCCGGATCGACCGTTCCGATCGGATGGGTCGCTGTCGGTGACCCGGCCCGAATCCTGTCGGCAGACCAGCATGAAGCCATCTGGACGATCCAGAAGCCGCTCGACTTTCCGGGGTTTGTCTATGGCGTCGACAGAAACGCTCCTGATGTGATGAAAACCATCACCCAACGGCTTTCGGAAAGCCTGGGGGAACGCCAGGTAACCGCGGCCGGTGCACCAACCGTGCCGGGCTTTTGAGCCCAGGAATTACCGACAGGTAGGCCAGGACCGGACCGCGCCTGAGTTAACGGCGCGAGCCCGGTGTGCCCGTTGCAGTCCGCTTATTGAAACGTCTTCAGGTAGGCGATGACGTTCTCAATTTCCTCGTCCTTGCGCAGCCCGGCGAAGGACATCTTTGTCTTGGGGACGACTTCCTTTGGCTTGTGCAGATAGGCCGTCAGGGTTTCTTCGTCCCAGACCAGTCCGCCGTCAGCCTTTTCGGTCATGCTGGCGGAATATTTATAGCCTTCGACCTGGCCTGCAGGTGCGCCGACAATCCCGTTGAGCGCCGGGCCGACCTTGTTCTTGGCGCCGTCGCCGACAGCATGGCAGGCCTGGCATTTCTTGAAGATCTTTTCGCCTGCAGCAGCGTCGCCGTCAGCCCAGGCAGGAGCCGCTGCGAAGAGACCCGCAAGCGTGACAAGGCAGGTGAGTGTCTTTCTCATGATGTTTCCTTTCCTGTTGCCGGCACGTTGCCGACGATACGGCCGGCGGACGGCCGCGGTGGGTTTTCATGGTGGCCGGGCAAACCTTGTTTGCCCGGCCTGACCGGTCCGTCCCCAGGCCTCATTGTCGGACGGACGAGGTCATGGTGAGGGTGCGAGGCCAGAAAGCCGGTGATCGCCTTTCACATCCTTGACATCCGTCAAGCGAGCCTCCAGCTATTCGGCGGCAACGGGCTGTCTTGCCAGCTGACATTGCGACCAAAGCGAATGAAGCGCGCAGACCAGTCGGTCGACATCCCCGGATGTGTGAACCGGCGACGGGGTAATCCGCAGCCTCTCCGTTCCCTTTGGAACGGTCGGGTAGTTGATCGGCTGGATGTAGATGCCGAATTCCTCCAGGAGCGTGTCCGACAGGAATTTGCACTTGGCCGGATTGCCGACGATCACCGGTATGATGTGGCTGGGATTGTCGACATGTGGAATGCCGAGCGTATCGAGACGCCGCCGAACCTTGGCGACGATGGCCTTGTGGGCATCCCGTTCCACCGAACTTTCCTTCAGATGCCTGATAGACGCCGTTGCGGCCGCCGCGATGGCGGGGGGAAGGGCTGTGGTGAAGATGAAGCCGCTGGCAAAACTGCGCACGAAATCGCAAAGTTCGACAGACGCTGCGATATATCCGCCGACAACGCCGAAGGCCTTGCCAAGGGTGCCCTCGATGACGGTCAGGCGGTCCATCACGCCTTCCTGCTCTGCGATACCGCCACCGCGCGGCCCATAAAGGCCCACGGCATGGACCTCGTCCAGATAGGTCATGGCGCCAAATCGGTCTGCAAGATCGCAGATCTGCGAAATCGGCGCGATATCCCCATCCATGGAGTAGACGCTTTCAAAAGCGATCAGTTTCGGCTTTGCCGGGTCGGCAGCCCGCAATTTGGCTTCCAGGTCTTCCAGGTCGTTGTGTTTCCAGATCACCTTTTCGGCGCGCGAGTGGCGTATTCCCTCGATCATCGAGGCGTGGTTCAGGCTGTCGGAAAAAACGATGCAGTCGGGGATCTGCGAGGCGAGCGTACCGAGCGCCGCCCAGTTGGAGACGTAACCGGATGTAAACACCAGGGCGGCTTCCTTGCCATGCAGATCGGCGAGTTCGGCTTCCAGCAGCACGTGATCGTGTGTCGTGCCGGAAATGTTTCTGGTTCCGCCAGCCCCGGCTCCGCAGCGGTCGACCGCCTCGTGCAGGGCTGCCAGAACCTTAGGGTGCTGCCCCATGCCGAGGTAATCGTTCGAGCACCAGATGGCGACATCTTTGGTGCTCTCTCCGCTGGTCCACTTCGCTTCCGGAAAATTGCCGCGTTTACGCTGAAGGTCGATGAAGACGCGGTAGTTTCCATCATGCTTCAGGTCTGCAAGACGGCTTTTGAAAAAGGCTTGATAGTCCATGACGTCCCCGCTTTCTCAAGTGTCCGGTAGACGCTAGTTGCGGGGCGGGGCAGGCTGAATGACAATAGTCAAGAAAGGCAAGAATCCGTCGATGGTCCGCGCTTGCTATTGTGCAAAGTCACTAGGTCGGGCTAGACGTTCTTCCATATCACTTGCCCAGGACCTTCATCGATGCCAACCGACCGCCAGCGGAAAATTGCCCAGAACTCCCTGCTTCTGAAAAGCTTCCCGCAGGAGATCCGAGACATGGTGCTCGGCATGTCGAGCTGGCGGACATATGACCGCGGTGAGACGTTGTTCCTGCATGGTGAGACAGCCCAGGCAATCCACATCGTGATGGACGGCTGGGTCAAGCTTTACCGGATCGCGCCCAATGGAGGCGAAGCGGTCGTGAATGTCTTTGCCAAGGGCGAAAGCTTCGGTGAAGCGGTCGCGTTCCGCGGGCTTGCCTATCCGGTTTCGGCGGAAGCGGTAACCGCCTGCGAAGTGATGCGCATACCCAGCACGGCCATCCTGGAAGCCATGCGCAAGGACCCGGACATTGCCGTGTCGGTTGTGGCATCGACCTTCATTCACCTGCATTCTCTCGTTTCGCAGCTGGAACAGTTGAAGGCGCAAACCGGACCGCAAAGGGTTGCCGAGTTCTTGCTGGAATTGTGCGAGCAGGAAAGCGGTAGCTGCGAGGTAACCCTGCCTTACGACAAGTTCCTGATCGCCGGCCGTCTCGGCATGAAGCCGGAAAGCCTGTCGCGGTCTTTTGCGCGGTTGAAATCTGCTGGGGTCCGGATCAATCGAAATCATGCGGAAATCAAGGATATCGAGCGGCTTCGGGCCTTCTCCGAAGAAGATCCGGTGGATGCCTGGACCAAGGGGTGACCATGATGAAACTGGACATTGCCTTGACGGCCATCGACACCGCGAACGCCGCCGACCCCAACCAGGAAGACGGCAAGCCTGCGGCTCTTCTATATGGGCAACGGATGAGCGAAGAGCTGGAACGGCTCTACCCGGAGGCGACCGATCCGTTGAAGATTGCGGCCAGGGGCCAGCACATCGAGCGCTGGATCACACCGCGTCAGTCCTACCCGGACGGCAAGGCCGGCTATCACGCCTGGCGCCGGGATCAGGCCCGTCACCACGCGGACCGGGTCGGTGAAATCATGGCCAGCGCGGGCTATTCACCGGAGGAGATCGAGGCGGCGGCGAAGATGCTGCGCAAGGAAGGCCTCAAGCGGGACGCTGACGTGCAGGCGCTGGAAAACGTGATCTGTTTTGTGTTCCTGAAATGGTATTTCGCGCCATTTGCCGCCAAGCACGAGGACGGCAAGGTGCTCGATATCGTGCAGAAAACGGCACGGAAGATGTCGGAGGAGGGACGGGCCCGGGTGCTTGCCGAATTCGATCTTCCAAAGCAGCTTGCCGAAGCTTTCAGGGACTGAGCCCCGGTGCCACGTAAAGCACCAGCAACAGCAGGCAAAAGAACCCGATCACCCAGCTGAAGCCTGACAGCCAGGCAGGCGCCTGCCACAACCCGAGATATCGGGACAGGATGATCCGTGCCTTGATGAAGGCCAGCAGCAACAGCAGTCCGCCGAAAAGAGCCGGACTGAAATGACCGGTTCCGCCTGTAGTCACCAGAACGGTAGCGGCCGACAGGCCCAATAGCGCAATCCACGCAAGCGTGACGGAGGGAAGGGTCATCGTTCGCTATCCCAGGACATAGATCACCGGAAACAGCAGAACCCAGATGAGATCGACCATATGCCAGAAGGCGGTGCCTGTTTCGATGGTACGTGGTTCGTCTTTCCAGGCAACCAGACCCAGCACAACGATACCGGCAAGCACATGAGCCGCGTGAAATCCGGTGAGCAGGTAGTAGAAGGTGAAGAAGGGGTGGGTCTCCGTGGAGATCCCTTGCTCTATCTTGACCGTATATTCCTGTATCTTGATGGCGAGGAACAAGCCGCCGAGGGCCATGGCACCAATCAGGTGAAAACGCGCCGCGGTGCGTTTCATCGCAAGCCGAAGCTCCAGGCTTCTGGCCGCCAGAAAACCACTGGTGATCAGAACGATCGTATTGATGCCCGCAAGCGCCGGGTCGAGATGAGCTCTTGCGGCAGCAAATCCTGCCGGATCGGATATTCGCACGCCCATGAAGGCGGCAAGACCGGCACCGAACACCAGCAATTCACTGACGATGAGCACCCACATCATCAGTTCCCCGGGCAACTCGTCGAGGATGCCGGCGTCGCCGTCTTGATCCGGCTTCGGTGACGGAGCGTGCATCAGCGGCTCTAGCCTCCGACAATCTGGCGGTAGATCTGCGGCAAGGCCTGTGTCAGCCGATCGGGATGCGGGATAACGGCAAAGCCGCCTTGACCAAACAACCGCGGAAACCAGGACTTGGCCGACTTGTCGATGGTGACGCCAAAGACGGATTGGCCTGCCCGCCGGGCTTCCCGAACTGCCATCCTGGTGTCTTCGATGCCGTGCCGCCCCTCGTAGTGATCGAGATCGTTCGGCTTGCCGTCCGTGATCACCAGAAGGAGCTTGCGCTTGCGCGACTGCGCTGCCAGGTCGGCGGATACATGACGAATGGCTGCGCCCAGACGGGTGTAGAAGCCGGGTCGCAGCGTTCCGATCCTCTGTTCGACAAGAGCACTCATCGGTTCATGGAACCCCTTGCAGGACTGCAGGTACACCCGCTGCCGTTTCAGGGATGAAAAGGCAGTGATGGCGAAATCATCGCCGCAGGCGTTCAGACCCCAGGCCAAAGCTGTCAGGGCTTCCCGTTCGATATCGATCACGGCGCGTCCGGTGACGGCGCTCTCGGTCGAGCGGGAAACGTCGAGCAGGATGGAAACCGCAAGATCACGCGCTTCCGGACGGGTCTGCAGCCAGATTCGTTCCGAGCCGGTGCCGCCTGCAATCCGTTCGGCTTCAGAGCGCACGGCTGCATCAAGATCCAGTCCGTCGCCTTCCAGGTGTCCACGTGTTGTCACCCGGCCCGGGCGGAGGGCCTCGAACTGCTTCTTCACCGAGCGGATGCGCCGTTTGGCCCGCTCGTCCATGCCGGCGGATCCCTTTTCAGGATCCGCTTCCGCGGTGCTGGTCAAAACGCAGACGTGGTCTGCCAGATAGCGGCCGCTGCGCGTGTCCCATTCCGGGTAGAGATGCCGTCCGGACAGTCTTTCGCGGTCCACATCCTCCGGGGCGAGATCAAGATGCAGCTTCAGACGGGTTGCCGGTGCCTTGGAGATTTGCCCAAGGCCGATCTCGTCCTGATCGTCTGCCGCTTTCTTGGCGCTGTCGTGGTCGTCGTCATCGACACGCCGATTGAGATTGAGAAACTCCGCCCAACTCAGAATGGCTTCAAACTTGTGGAGGATCAGACTGTCCTTGCGTTCCGCTTGATCTGCCTTGCGTCTGCGGGCGCGCACGGTCTTGCCGGTCGCTTCCTCGGGCGGGCCGTCTGTCTCGCGGCTGTCGACTTCGTCTCCCGCTGAAAACACGACCTCTCTGAGATCCGGCCAAAGCGGCACAGGCCGGAAAGGGCGGTATCCGCGTGGGGCAGTTATCTCCTCGAACGAATTCCGGTGAACCCGCTCCTGAAGTTCCAGGACATCGCGGGGAGGAAGCGTGGGGTCTCCCAGCATTTGACGCACAAGCCTGTCGACCCTTGCTTCCATGTCCGGCAGCGGGGCCTGTGGTCTTGCTGCCAGCACCTGCTGGCAGAGTGCGCTGTATAGATCCCGCAAGCCGGGAGCGTGTTCGAGCGTGTCTCGAACCATCGCGGAAATCGCCCTGAGCGCTTGAAGATCGGCGCGGAGCGGATCCGTTTCGGCGATATGGGTTGGTGCATGGGCCGCAAGGGCCGTCAGCCAGACATAGAGTGCTGCATTTGCCTCCCGCAGCGGGAACACCGCAAGACTGGCCGGCAATCTCAGGATTTCGCCGTCGAAGCTGGTCCGTGTCACGGTTTCGGCTTCCGTGCCGAGCCGCCTCAGAAATCCGAGGCGATGGCGGGAAACCTCCTGGGCGACTGGGCGGAGCTCGACACTGTGAGCTCCGCCCAATCCCCGGAAAAGGACAGCAAGCCGCCCGCCGACCTCATCGAGGCCGACCGCGGCTCCATGATGCACCTCGGGTGCACCCAGGCGGCTTGCAAACGCGTGCCACAGTTTCCCGACAGTTTCCTCGGGTTCCCATGGCTCGATGTCGATCTTGCCCATCGGTCTGGCCTCACCCAAACACGGCCGTGACAAGATCAAGGAGCCCGCGTTTCACGTCTTCATCGTCGGTCAGCGGTTCGATCATTGCAGCTTCGATCGCCCGTCCGACAGGCATGCCCTGGGCAATCAGCGTTGCCGCATAGACGACCAGACGGGTCGACACGCCTTCTTCGAGATCCTGGCCTTTCAGCGCCCTGAGTTTCCCGGCCAGACGTACCAGCGAGGCGGTCCGGTCGTGATCAAGGCCGCTTTCCTCGCAAACCACTTCCGTTTCCAGATCCGCCGGCGGGAAATCGAATTCAAGTGACAGGAACCGCTGGCGGGTGGATGGTTTCAGGGTCTTCAGGATGTTCTGGTAACCGGGGTTGTAGGATGCAACGAGCATGAAGCCGGGTGAGGCCATCAGCTCTTCTCCGGTTCTGTCGATCGGCAGGGTCCTGCGATCATCCGTGAGGGGATGAAGGACGACCGTCACATCCTTGCGCGCTTCCACAACCTCGTCGAGATAGCAGATTGCGCCTTCCCTGACGGCCCGTGTCAGCGGTCCGTCCACCCAGACGGTCTCGCCGCCCTTGAGAAGATACCGGCCTATCAGATCGGCGGCGGCAAGGTCGTCATGACAGGCGACCGTGTAAAGCTTGCGGCCGAGCCTTGCCGCCATATGGGCGACGAACCGGGTCTTGCCGCAGCCGGTTGGCCCTTTCAGCAGAACCGGCAGGCCGTTCCGGTGCGCGGCTTCGAAGACATCGCATTCGTCGCCTTGCGAGAGGTAGAAGGGGGCAGATGCCGCCCCCTTTTCCATGGAGACTGTAGCGTCCATATCCATCACTCCGCGGGGGCGCCGGCTGCTTCACCGGGCTGGATGACTTCGCGGCGTGGCATTGCAACTGCGTAGATGAACAGGATGGCGCCGAGGACGAAGGCAGCACCGGCCCCAAAGCGCATCCAGTAGAACACGGCCAGCTGGTCCTGAACGTCCATGTAGTATTCGCCCATGACACGCTGCAGGTGGGTTTGCACCGTTCCGGCGAACGTCAGCACGAAGGTCATGAAGGACATGCCACCGGCCATCAGCCAGAAGGACGCCATGTTGAGCACCTGGTTGTAGGGATCCCGGCCGCGCAGAAGCGGCATGGCGTAGGTGATGATCGCCAGGTTCAGGGAAACATAGGCGCCGAAGAAGGCCAGGTGTCCGTGGGCAGCGGTGATCTGCGTGCCGTGGGTGTAGTAGTTCACGCCATGAAGGGTATGCAGGAAGCCCCAGACTCCGGCACCGAAGAAGGCAAGCGTTGCGCAACCGAGCGACCACAGCAGCGCGGCCTTGTTGGGGTGGTCCCGCCGGCCCTTCCAGACCATCACGAAGGCAAAGGCCATCATGGCGAAGAAGGGGATCACCTCCAGCGAGGAGAAGATCGAGCCGATCCACTGCCAGTATCCGGGTGTCCCGATCCAGTAGTAATGGTGGCCGGTGCCGAGGATGCCGGAGAAAAGCGCGGCGGCAACGATGACGTAGAGCCATTTCTCGATGACTTCGCGGTCGACGCCGGTCAGCTTCAGCATCAGGTAGGCGAGGACCGAGGCCATGATCAGTTCCCAGACACCTTCGACCCACAGGTGCACGACGTTCCACCAGTACTGCTTGTCGAGCGAGAGGTTGCTTGGATTGTAGAAGCTGAACAGGAACAGGAGCGCCAGGCCCCACAGGCCCAGAAGCAGGATGTTGGTGATCGCGGTTTTCTTGCCCTTCAGCACTGTCATGGTGATGTTGAACAGGAAGATGAGGGCGGCAACAACGATGCCCACCTTGACCCATTTGGGCTGTTCGATGAACTCGCGGCCTTCCTTGCCCAGCAGCCAGTTGCCTTCAAACAGGTTGAAGACATAGGTGAGAACCACACCCAATGTGCCGACCACCAGAATGATGAGCTGCAGATAGGCGAGCTTGGTGGAATGGATTTCCCGTTCCGCTTCTTCCGGGATCAGGAAGTAGGCGGAGCCCATGAAGCCGAGCAGCAGCCAGACGATCAGGCTGTTTGTGTGCAGCATCCGCACGATGTTGAAGGGAAGCAGCTCCGACAGAAAGTTCGGCGCGACATAGATGTAGCCGGCGAGCAACCCGCCCAGAACCTGGACGGCGAACAGGCCGAGCGCCACGGCGAAATACGCCAGCGCAACCTTTTGAGATTGGTATTTCATCTTGGGTTTCCTCAGCGTTCAAAATCAGCCGGCGTCGTTCGGCGGCCAGTCCTGGGCGTCGATCTTGTCTGTCCAGATCAGGAAGTTCGAGAGATCGCGGATCTCTTCGTCCGTCAGGTGGAACTGCGGCATCTGTCGGCGACCTTCGATGCCGGAAGGCTGGGATTCCATCCAGCCCTTGAGGGTCTCGAATGCCAGGTCAGGATCGTCCAGCACACCCCAACGGGTCATCACGTTGCCGACTTCGGGGGCGAAATACGCACCCTCGCCGAGGATCGTGTGACAGTTGATGCAGGCCTTGTCCTCCCAGACCCGTTTGCCTGCGGCAACGCTTTCGGTCAGCGTTTCCGCATTCGTCGATGTGCTGGTGATGTAAAGGTGGCTGTGCGCCGACAGCCCCACAAAGATGATGATGAAAAAAAGCGACCCGCCATAGAATATGTTTCGGGCCATGCTTTTGGTCATGACTTCGCGCATAGCGCGCTCCTTTCCCCGGAGTTGATCCTGCCGGGAGGGTGCCAGCGCGCAGCCGCATTTCCTTAACCAAAGTCAAGTGGACCGGAAAGCGGTGCCGAAGACAGTGAAATTCATTGCAATGGGATCGACGCCTTCGCCGATGTTGCCGTGAAGTGTATGCTCCCCTGCGACAATTGTGTCGTCTTGCAGGCGGTAAACTCGTAAATATCTCAATAAAAACTAGCGCTTATGACGGTCGTGTTTTGCCGGTTTTCCCGACGGACATGGCTGAACAAACCTGCCTGAAAATTTCAAGTTAACGAAAGTCAAGGAAGCAGACCCTGCCTGCGCGCACCGTCCGATTGCCTCACCAGTCGAACGGAGACTAATCATGATCTCGACACGAGCCATTCGGAGAAATGCGCTGCTGATGAGTGTGGCTTTCACACTCGGATTGTCGGCAGTTGGCGTTTCTGCCCAGGATAAGCCGGCGGACCACGGCAGTGGTCCTTCAGCTGCCTATGAGCCTAGCATGTCAACTCTCGGCCAGCTGAAGGTCGAGATTCCGGGGCGCAAGGAAGGCGATCCCGTGATGACGCCTGAAGAATATCAGAATGCAAACCAGATCTATTTCGAACGCTGCGCCGGTTGCCACGGCGTGCTGCGCAAGGGTGCGACCGGCAAGCCGCTGACCACGGATATCACCCGGGAAAACGGCTACGAATATCTGCGCGACTTCATCACCTACGGATCGCCCGCCGGTATGCCGAACTGGGGGACCTCGGGTGAATTGACCGAGGAACAGGTCGACATGATGGCGCGCTATATCCTGCTGGAACCGGCGTCACCGCCAGAGTTCGGCATGGACGAAATGCGCAAGAGCTGGAAGGTGCTGGTTGCACCGGAAGACCGTCCGAAAGAAAAGTTGAACGATATCGACATCGACAACCTCTTCTCGGTCACCCTGCGTGACAGCGGCCAGGTCGCCCTTATCGACGGTGAAACCTATGCCATCCATGCGGTGATCAACACCGGTTACGCGGTTCACATTTCGCGTATTTCCGCCTCCGGTCGCTATCTCTACGTGATCGGGCGCGATGCGCTTGTGAACATGATCGACCTTTGGATGGAAGAACCGGCAACAGTGGCGCAGATCAAGGTCGGCACCGAAGCCCGCTCCATCGAAACATCGAAAATGAAGGGATGGGAAGACAAGTATGCGATCGCCGGTTCTTACTGGCCGCCGCAATATGTGATCATGGACGGCGACACGCTGGAGCCGCTCAAGATCAAGTCGACTCGTGGCATGGTCTACGACGACCAGACTTATCATCCCGAGCCGCGCGTCGCCTCCATCGTGGCATCGCACTACAATCCGGAATTCATCGTCAACGTGAAGGAAACCGGCAAGATCCTGCTGGTCGACTACTCGGACATCAAGAACCTGAAGACGACCGAGATCGAAGCCGAACGCTTCCTGCATGATGGCGGGTTCGACAGCACCAAGCGTTACTTCCTCGTGGCTGCCAATGCCCGCGGCAAGGTCGCGGTCGTCGACACCAAGGAAGGCAAGCTGACGGCCCTTCTTGAAACGGGTGGTCAGACACCTCATCCGGGGCGTGGTGCCAACCTGATCCACCCGAAATACGGACCGGTCTGGGTAACTTCGCACCTCGGCGATGAAACCGTCGCCCTGATCGGGACGGATCCGGAAGGCCATCCGGACAGTGCCTGGAAGGTCGTGCAGACCCTCTATGGTCTCGGCGGGGGCTCGCTCTTCGTCAAGTCCCATCCGAAGTCGAACCATCTCTACGTGGATGCACCCTTGAACCCGGACGCGGAAGTCTCGGGCGCGATCGCTGTGTTCAACGTCGACGACCTGACCCAGGAAGAACCTGAATACAAGGTTCTGCCGATTGTCGAATGGGCGGATGTCGGCGAAGGCCAGCCGCGTGTCGTTCAGGGTGAGTTCGACCAGGCGGGCGAGGAAATCTGGTTCTCCGTCTGGAACGCCAAGGACAAGGAAAGCGCGATCGTCGTCGTTGACGACAAGACGCTCGAGCTGAAGCACGTCATCAAGGACGAACGGCTGATCACTCCGACCGGCAAGTTCAATGTCTTCAACACGCGCGCCGACGTCTACTGACGTCCCGCCGGGAGAGGCGGAATTCCGCCTCTCCCGTTTCTTTCTTCCATGCCGCCTGCAGGAGCAAACGATGAAACAGTCAGGGAAGGTCTATCTGATCGGTGCGGGACCCGGAGACCCGGAGCTTCTGACGCTCAAGGCCCTGCGAATGCTCCAGGAAGCGGATGCGGTCGTTTTCGATCGTCTGGTTTCACCTGAAATCCTGTCGTTGGCTCCGTCCGGTGCCCTGCAGGTGCCTGTTGGAAAATCGCCCGACAATCATCCCGTTCCTCAGGAGAGGATCAACGAGATCCTTGAAGAACTGGCGCTGGAAGGCTTGACCGTCGCCCGCCTGAAAGGCGGCGATCCACTGATCTTCGGTCGCGGTTCGGAAGAAGCCGAACATCTTTTGTCACGCGGCATCGCGGTCGAATATGCGCCCGGCATTACCGCTGCCCAGGGGGCTGCCTGCGTAACAGGTGTGCCGCTCACCCATCGTGGTCTGGCAACCGGCGTCCGCTATGTGACCGGACACCGGCAGGCAAACGGCGTTCTCGACCTCGATTGGAAAAGTCTCGCCTGCGAGGACACCACGCTGGTCGTCTACATGGGGGTTGCCAACATCGGGCAGATTGCCCTGCGCCTGATTGCCGAAGGACTGAGCGGGACAACCCCTGTACTTGCCATCGCCAACGCGACGACACCGCGTGAAACCAGGCTCTATTCGGAACTCGACAGGATCGCGATCGATATCCGCGACGCCAGGTTCAAGGCGCCGGTGCTGTTTGTTGTCGGCAAGGTCGTGACCCTGAGTGCCGAATGGCCGGCAGCCACCCTGGACGCCATGCTCAATGCCGTGGACAGCGGCACAGCCGGAAGGCTGGTCCATGCTTAAGACGCTGCTCACCATTGCCTTTTGTCTTCTGGCCATCACAAGCCTCGCGCTTGCCGAGGAACAGGAAACGCCTGCGGCATTGGTCAACCTGGTGCGACAGGACTGCGGCTCGTGTCACGGCATGACACTGAAAGGTGGCCTTGGACCGGACATCCGGCCGGATGCCCTCGGTCATTACGATATCGACACCCTGT
Organism: Labrenzia sp. PO1; assembly: GCF_012273635.1. NCBI lineage: Bacteria > Pseudomonadati > Pseudomonadota > Alphaproteobacteria > Hyphomicrobiales > Stappiaceae > Labrenzia > Labrenzia sp. PO1. The sequence continues at coordinate 224,616 of NZ_JAAXCR010000005.1, read as the reverse complement.
CCACGGTGGTTCTGGACGGCATCCCGAAAACGGCAATGCCTCCCTGGCGTCCGATCCTGAGCGAGGCCGACGCGAGGAAAATTGCCGAATATCTTTTGAAGGGAGACACGAAATGAAGTGGCTATATGGAGCCGTTCTAGCAGCCATGTTGACCGGCAATGTCCAGGCGCAGTCGGTCGTTGCCACCGGCGATCTCGGTCTTGTGGTTGAACGGGCGAGCGGGTCGCTGTTGCTGGTCGATCAGTCCGACCGTGCCTCCCTGGCACGGATAGAAGGGCTTGGCGACCTTTCCCATGCAAGCCTGGTCTATTCACCGGACGAACGTTTCGCCTATGTCTTCGGCCGCGATGGCGGCCTTTCCAAGGTCGACCTTGTCGAGAAACGGATAGCCAAGCGGGTGATTCAATCCGGAAACGCCATCGGTGGGGCCATCTCGGACGACGGCTCACTGGTCGCGGTTTCCAACTATGAGCCCGGCGGTGTGCGTATCTTCGACGCTCAGACGCTGGAGATGGTTGCAGATATTCCGACCGGGTCGAAGACAATCGGTCTTGTCGATGCGCCCGGCAAAAGCTTTGTCTTCACTTTGTGGGATGCAGGCGAAACCTGGATCGCGGACCTCAATTCGGAGGAACCGAAGATCACCAGGATTACCGGCATGGGCACCAACCCCTATGATGCTCTGATCACCGGTGACGGCCGTCTCTACATCACAGGCCTGTTTGGCGAAGACGGATTGACCGCGCTCGACCTGTGGCAGGAAGATCCCGAACCAATTCGCGTTTTGCCCGGATATGGCCGCGGGGAAGCGGAGCTACCGGTCTACAAGATGCCGCATCTGGAAGGCTGGGCACGCGCGGGCCAGGAGTTTGTCCTGCCTGCCGTCGGGCACCACGAGGTTCTGTGGGTCGATGGTGAAACGCTCGCCGAAACCGGACGCACCAGTACCCATGGTCAGCCGGTCTTTGCCATGGCGCGGCCTGATGGCCGCCAGGTCTGGGTAAACTTCGCACATCCGCTCAATGACACCATCCAGGTGATCGATACAGTCACAAAGCAGGTCGTTCACGAATTCAAACCCGGCCCTGCCGTACTGCACATGGAATTCACGCCACGCGGTAACGAGGTCTGGGTTTCCGTACGTGATGCCGGCAAGGTCATGATCTACGACACCCGGACCTTCGAGAAGACAGGCGAAATCGACGCCGAAAGCCCATCCGGCATCTTCTTTACAGCCCGGGCACACAGGACGGGGTTGTGAGCCATGACAAGCCTCATCGATCCCATTGACCTGACCCTGCTCGACAACTGGCAACGGGACTTCCCGTTGGTGCCGAGACCATTCGAAATCATTGCAGCGGGAACGAACTGCTCCGAAGGTGACGTTATCGGGCGGCTGCAGGATATGGCCGCGACCGGCCGGATCACGCGTGTTGGTGCCACCTGTGCACCCAACACGGTTTCGGCAAGCACATTGGCGGCCATGTCGGTGCCACACGATCGCATCGAGGCCGTTGCCGGGATCGTCGGCGCTCAGCCGGGTATCAATCATTCCTATCTACGGGAGAATTACCGGAACCTCTGGTTCGTTGCCACTGGCCCGGACCGGGAGCATGTCAACGGGGTTCTGGACACAATTCGAGACCAGACACAGCTTGCCGTACTGGATCTCCCGATCGTCCGTCCGTTCAATATAGACCTAGGCTTCAGCTTGAACGGCGGCCTGGGCCGGCCACCAGTGCCCCGGCCGGTCCGGTTGGAGCGACTGCAGGAGGGAGACGATGACCTCCTGCAGGCTCTGACCACAGGACTACCGATCATACAGCGTCCCTACCTGCGTATCGCAGAACACCTCGGCCGAACGGAAGAGGACGTTCTGGAACGGATTGGAAGGCTGCTTGACGCCGGTATCATTTCCCGCTTCGGCGTGATTGTACGTCATCGCGCCCTTGGTTGGCGCGCGAATGCCATGGTTGTCTGGGATATCGAACCGGAAAGGATCGCCTCGGCGGGCCCGGCGCTTGCTGCGCATCCGGGGGTGACCCTGTGTTACGAACGCAGGCCCGTGGCAGGCGTGTGGCCCTATCGGCTTTACTGCATGATTCACGGCCGGAGCCGGTCGCAGGCACTGGATGTTCTCATTCAGGCATCGCGCCTGCCGGAAGTGGCGGGCGTCAGACACGACGTTCTCTTTTCCACCCGTTGCTTCAAGCAGACCGGGGCGCTGATCTCTCGTCAGGGAGTTGCGGCATGACCCGGAAACTGTCTCCTCTTGAGCGGACCTTGATCAATCGTCTGCAGGACGATCTGCCGCTGGTTCCGCATCCCTTTCAGGAATTGGCGCAGGAACTGGGCCTGAGTGAAGAAGAGGTTGCCGGGCACATCCGGACCTTGCGCGACGACGGCCTGCTGACACGGTTCGGACCCTTCTTCGATGCGGAAGCCCTTGGCGGTGCCTTTTGCCTTTGTGCCATCGCGGTACCGCCAGCGCGTTTCGAAGACGTCTTAACCAAAGTCAATGCCTACCCTGAAGTCGCCCATAACTATGAACGGGACCACAAGCTCAACATGTGGTTCGTCCTGGCAACGGAAAGTCAGGCCGCAATTTCGGCAACTGCCGAAGCAATCGAACGCGACACTGGCTTGCCGGTGCTGCTGTTTCCGAAGGAACGCGAGTTTTTCATAGGCTTTCGGGTGAACGCATGACCTTGACCCCACAGGACCGAACGATCGTCGAAGCCACACAGGCCGGATTGCCTCTGGTCACCAGACCCTTTGCCGTGGTTGCGGAAAGCCTGGGACTGAGCGAAGCGGAGCTGATCGACCGCCTGAAGCAGCTGAAGGCGCAAGGTGTCATCCGGCGTATCGGGGCCGCCCCAAATCATTACCGGCTCGGCATGACAGCCAACGGAATGACCGTCTGGGATGTCGATGACGCAGTGGTCGACAGTCTCGGCGAAAAGGTCGGCGCCTTGCCGTTCGTCACGCATTGTTACCGCCGTCCGCGGGCACTGCCCGACTGGCCTTACAACCTCTTTGCCATGGTTCATGGAGAAACCCGCGAGGAAGTTATTGCAAAGCGGGCGGAGATTTCCAGTCTGCTGGGCAAGGCCTGCCGTGCCGGTGACATCCTGTTTTCAACGCGCATCTTGAAAAAGACCGGCATGCGCCTTCGCGGCAAGGAGGGCTGAACGATGTTCCGCCTCTCGGAATACATGCACCAGATCGTGGAGCCGACACCTGTCAGGACGCGCCGCGGCACCGGTGCGGTCAAACCGGTGGTGATCTGGAACCTGACCCGGCGCTGTAACCTGAAATGCCGCCATTGCTACACTGTGTCGGCAGACGTCGATTTTCCAGGCGAGTTGACCCACGACCAGGCCATGGCGACCCTGGAGGACCTTGGACACTTCGGCATTCCCGCCCTGATCCTGTCCGGGGGCGAACCGCTGGACCGGAAAGACCTCTTTGAGATTGCCGGGCGCGCCAGAAGCCTTGTGCGCATGCTGGCTCTGTCGACCAACGGCACCAGGCTGCATGGCGAGACTGCCGACAAGGTCGCCGAGATCGGTTTCGATTATGTGGGCATTTCCATTGACGGGATCGGGGCCACGAACGACTGGTTTCGTGGCGTCGAGGGCGCTTTCCAATCTGCCCTGCGGGGCGTTCGCGAATGCAAGTCACGCGGCATCAAGGTCGGATTGCGCTTCACTCTGACCGAGGGCAACCACGAAAGCCTGCCGGATCTTCTGCGTCTGTGCGACGATGAAGGTGTCGACAAGTTCTATCTGTCCCATCTCGTCTATGCCGGCAGGGGCGACAAGCACCGCGGCGAAGATGCCGAGCACAAGCGCTCCAGATGGGCAATGGACATTCTGATGGACCGTGCATGGCAAGGTGTCAGCGGTGGCCGGCCACTCGATATCGTAACCGGCAACAATGATGCCGACGCGGTTTACTTTCTGGAATGGGTACAGCGGATCTTTGGTCCGGAGACGGCAGCCCAAGTGCGCGGTCATCTTGCGGCCTGGGGAGGCAATTCCTCCGGTCTCGGTGTCGCCAACATCGACACCCTCGGCAACGTGCATCCGGATACCTACTGGTCTGACTACACCATCGGCAGCGTGAAATCCGTTCCGTTCTCCGAACTCTGGACCGGTGAGGACCCCATGCTGGCCCGGCTCAGAACAAGGCCGCGTCCGCTAAAGGGACGCTGCGGTGCCTGTGCCTTCAAGGACGTGTGCGGCGGCAATACCCGTATCCGCGCACTGCAACTGACTGGCGACCCCTGGGCCGAAGACCCTGCCTGTTATCTCAATGACGACCAAATCGGGCTTGCTGGCCCTGGCGGCGAGCGCCTGGCTGTGACCCCGTTCCGAGGAAAACGCCATGATCCGGCTCACCGCTTCGCTTAGCGCACTCCTTCTGATGACCTCGCTTTCGGTTGCAGGCCCCGCGCAGGACTACGCAGACAACTGCCAGGACTGCCATGGAGCTGGCCGTCTTGGTGGTGTCGGACCGGCACTGATCCCGGAGACCCTCGGCCGCATGCGCGGACCGGATCTGGATGCTGTCATTCGAGACGGCCGCAAGGCGACGCAGATGCCGGCATTCGCCGATATTCTAGGTGCCAATCAGATCGAGGCCCTGGCCGCTTTCCTGAAGGAACCGCTGAGTGACGTTCCGGACTGGAACGAAATGGATATTGCCGCCAGCCAGGTGATCAACGAGGACTATCAGCTGGTCGAAAAACCGCTCTGGCAGGCCGATCCGATGAACATCACCCTTGTCGTCGAAACAGGTGATCATCACGTGAGTGTTCTTGACGGCGATACCTTCGAGACACTCGACAGGTTCGCAACGCCGTTTGCGGTCCATGGCGGGCCAAAATTCTCGCCGGACGGGCGCTATGTCTTCATCATGTCGCGCGACGGCTGGGTCCAGAAATACGATCTCTACGCGCTTCAGGAAGTTGGCCGGGTGCGGGCAGGACTCAACAGCCGCAACATTGCCATGAGCCATGACGGCAAGTGGCTGGCGGTTGCCAACTATCTGCCGATGACGCTGACGATCCTGTCGACCGAGGACCTTTCGGTCGCAACCGTGATGGATGTGACGGCCAAGGACGGCACGGCCAGTCGCGTTTCGGCGGTCTATCAGGCTCCCAACCGCAAGAGCTTCATCCTTGCCTTGAAGGATGCCCCGGAAATCTGGGAAGTAGCGACCGATCCGGAAGCCGACCCGGTCTACGAAGGCTTCGTGCACAGCCGGGAAAAAGGCATGGTCGAAGCTTTGCCTTCGTCCGTCGGTCTCTTCGCCCGCCGCCGGATCCTGACGGCAGAACCGCTTGACGATTTCTTTTTCGATGATGACTACCGGCATCTCGTCGGAGCGTCGCGCGACGGCGCGCGCGGTGTCGTGGTCAACCTGAATGTCGGACGTGAAATCGCTGAACTGCCGCTGGAAGGCATGCCGCATCTCGGGTCCGGTATCAGCTGGGAGCGGGATGGCCGCAGGGTCATGGCGACCCCGCATCTGAAAGAAGGCAAGCTGTCGGTCATCGACACCGAAACCTGGAAGCAGATCGCGACAATCAAGACCGACGGTCCCGGCTTCTTCCTGCGCAGTCACGAGAACACGCCCTATTTCTGGGCCGATGTCTTCTTCGGTCCGAACAAGGACGAAATTCATGTGATCGACAAGGAAAGCCTGGAAATCGTCAAGACCTTGAAGCCCGTCGAAGGCGCGACGGTTGCCCATGTCGAATTCACGAAAGATGGCCGCTATGCCCTTGTCTCCGTCTGGGAGGACGACGGTGCGGTGATTGTCTACGACGCCAGCACGCTGGAAGAGATCCGGCGCCTGCCCATGCGAAAACCTTCGGGGAAGTACAATGTCTGGAACAAGATCACCTTTTCGGAAGGAACGAGCCATTGAGGCGATCCTCGTCTCGCACGGCCAGCCGTCGCACCCGCAGGCAGGTGAAGCGTATTTGCGCGCACTTGCGCAGCAGGTCCGCGCATTCCTACCCGGCTGGTCCATCCGCTCGGCCACGCTGGCGGCGCCTGGCGCTCTTGATCGGGCCCTGGGCCTTGCCGGGCCTGAACCGCTTGTTTTTCCGGTTTTCATGGCCGAAGGCTGGTTCACGCAGACCGCTCTGACAGGCAGGCTGAAAGGGACGGGCGCCCGGCAGCTGCCTGCCCTCGGCATTCATCCCGAGTTGCCACGGTTGACGGCGCATTTTCTGGAAATGACGGCAGAAAGGACCCACTGGAACGCGTCCGGCTATGAACTGCTGCTGGCAGCCCATGGGTCGGCAACCTGCCGGTCGACCGCGCAAAGCACCGTCCGCTTTGCGGCTGGTCTTGCCGAATGGTTGCCGGAAAGACCGATCCGGCTGGGCTTCCTGGAAGAAGCACCCTTCCTGGAACAAACGGCTACAAGTTGCGGCATGAGAACGGTCTTGTTGCCCCTGTTTGCCGGAAACGGGCACCATGTGACCCAGGACATTCCGGAAGCTCTCGACAAGGCCGGGTTCGAGGGACTGCGCCTTGCTCCGCTGATCGAGGCGCCTTTCGTACCCAAACTCATCGCCTGCGCGCTGGAGAGCGCCAATCGGAAGGAACTGGCGGCGTGACCCGGATCGAAACCGGCTGGCCGGTGCGCAAACTTGCGATCGTGCTTTATCCGTTCACGGCCGCTGCCGTTGCCATCAATCTCTTCATGCTCAGCCTGATGGGGCAGGCCATCGGCTTGCCGGCCTTGTCGCCGATCGTGTCGATCTGGATCAGCTTGCCACTCGGCATCCCGGCGACATGGCTTGCAGCAAAGTGGGTGCGGCGACTGATGGACGAAGCAGATGGAAAACTGCCACCGGCAGATTGACACACTCGTAAACGGGAAACGGACCATGTTGATACAAAGGGACCTGCGTCGAGGAACTGGCCTGCGCATGGCTGGTGCCGCCGCCGCTGTTTTCGGTGTCATGACAGTCGTGAGCGGTGGAACGGTTCTCTTTGGTGGCGATCAGCTATCCAGATTGGCTGGCAACGTCGTCTCGTTTGTCCTGTGGTTCAATTTCCTGGCGGGCTTTGCATATGTAATGACCGGCATCGGCCTCTGGTTCGCCAGAGGGTGGGCTCGCTGGATGGCCATCGCGATTCTGATCGGGACCGCGGTCGTCTTATGTGCATTCCTTGTGTATGTGTCCCAGGGTGGGCCTCATGAAACGCGCACTCTCGTGGCATTGATCTTCAGAACGGGCTTCTGGGCGATCGTTACCTCGACCGCCCTGCGCGCCGCAATCCGCTGACAGACGCGTTCCTCAAGCCCTCAGCCACCCTGTCGAACCATCGCGGCGCACCACGAAGGCGCTGGTTGCCGTAAAGTCGGTAAGGGCTCTGCCAAGGCGGTTCTCTTCAAGCACCAATGCGGCCGTGGACAGGCCATCGGCGAGAGCTGCGGCCGGAGCTATGACGCTGGCGCCATCTACTGCACCCGCAACCGGCAGGCCGGTTCGCGGATCGATGATGTGCGAGCGCCGGCCGGCTTGATCGAAGGTCGTTCCGAGCCGCGCGGAACTGGCGACTGCGGCGTTCGTCAATCTGATCCTGGTTTTCGCCTCTGTGCGTTCGGCCACTGGCTGCAAGGTCACTGGCCAGCCACGGTGAGCGCCTGCGTCAAGAGCAGGTTCTTCATCCGGCCCGCCTCTGGTGACGATCTCACCGAGATCGACCACCATGTTCGTGCATCCCTCCACGGCTAGCAGGGCCGTCACCCTGTCGGTGATGTAACCTTGGGCAATGCCGTTGAAGGACATGGACATGCCTTCTTGAGCAAAGCGGATCTCGCCCGGGCCATAAACGACGTGTCCGAAGCCTGTGCGACTTCGGGCAGCCGCAAGATCCTCGCCGGTGTCGCCGGACGCCTGCCTGGCATAATAGGCCCACAAAGGTTGAATGGTCGGGTCGAAGGCCCCTTCAGTCGCGGCATGAAGCCTGTCGCACAAGCCAAGCAGATCGACCATTTCCAGAGAAGGCGCCGAAAGCCGTCCGTTGGCGTTCAGCCGGACCAGCTCGCTGTCCGGTTGGTAGAGACTGAAGATCGCTTCCAGCCTGCGGATTTCCGCTTCCACCTTGCTGAACAGGCGTTTCGCTTCGCTTGCGCTTTCATGCAGGATATCGATCTCGGCCCCAGCCCCGAGCGCAATGCCGTGCCAGCGGTACAATTGGGCCTGTCCACCTGCCATTGCGGCACCCGCCGGCAAAGCAAGACCAGTAACACCGGCGGCGCAGATCCGCAGGAAACGCCTGCGGTTCATGGGTGGTTGATTGATGGTTGCATGTGTCATTGCGCAGCCCCGTGTTTTGCAGACATGGGGACCGAGGTGGCGGCGGATACATCGACGGCTCCCAGAACGTAGTCGGTCGGGATGTCTTCAGCGCGGACGACGCGGCCCTTGTTGTCCCGTGCGAAGGCGTCCGCTCCGGCCTGCGTACCAAAGGGAATTGCTTCCGGGGCGCCCATGCCGCCTGCCACGTCGCTGCCGATGACAAACCAGGCCCCATCCAGATCGATCCAGTTGTCGGTACCCGGCTGGGTCCAGCTTTCTGCCTGCTCCATGTCATTGACATAAACGGCAGCAATATCCTTTGGCTCCTCGGGAGAACGCAGGAAGGCAACCGCATCGCGGACCTGTGTGAACCAGAGCGGATTGGGATTTCCTGCCAGATGGATCTGCGCCTTGGGGCCGTCATGTTCCAGAACGGTCATCTGGCAGTAGTGACCAGCCGCCTCCGGTGTCAGATGCACGGCATCGGGTTTGGCAATCTGAACCTCTTCCTGGCAGGCAGCCAGGACCCCGAGCATGAATATCGAAATGAGCGCGCGTTTCATGGCGCAATCCTTTTTATCAGAAGAGCGGAGCCGGCCATGGCCAGGCCGGCAAATACGGCCAGGGAGCCAAGGGCGAGCAAGGGGTCGAAGGGCAGCGTGTCTGCCACCCCGGCCATGCCGCCCACCAGATCGCTTGCGCCGAGGGCGGCCAGGTTGAACAGGCGGAAGGCGTCGGCCGGGTTGAGCAGGATGGCGTAGGGGAAAACGTCGGACGCAAAGACACCGCTTGGGTTTGCGACCAGCGCGCCAAGCAGCGCAAGGTCATACAGGACGACCAACATTAGCCACACGGCAACTGAAGCCGCCGCCGCAGTGCGCGACTGGCGTGTCAGTGAACTCAGAACGTAGCCCGTGGCGAGAAAGCAGACGCCGAGCAGGATCGAGGTTGCGATCAGACGCGCAAAATCCGCAAGGCCCGAGAGGGAGCCGAAACCCGCTGCCACAAGCAACCCGGCGGTCAGACCGTAGCCGACAACCAGTGCGAATGCCAGAACCAGCGTGTGGCCGACGGCCTTGCCGATCAGGAATTCGACACGGGAGATCGGGCAGGACAGCGTCATCAGCAAAGTACCGCGTTCGATCTCGCCGCAGATGGCGTCGAATGCGAGCAACAGCGCGATGAGCGGCACGAGATAGACCGACAGACTGGCCAGAGAGGCAACGGTAATGGTCAGGCGGTCGACGCCGAGCGTTCCCGCTGGTGCCGAGCCGAGCAGGGCGAGCGCCAGCGAGAACACGGCGAGGATCATCGCTGCAAGCAGGATCCACCTGTTGCGGATTCCAATTCGGATTTCTTGTCCTGCTACGGTGAGGATTCTGGAGAACATGGTTCAGGCCTCCTTGCCAGCGGTGCTGGAAAAATACCGGTAGACGTCGTCAAGGCTCGGCGCGTGCACATCGACATCCTCAACCAGGTTGCCGAGTGCGCTGATTGCCGAAAGGGCTTTGACCTTATCGTCCGCGTTGCAGTTGAATTCGACCGAACGTCCGTTCATCTGCCCGCCGCCGAGGCTTTCGGAGACATGGGCAAGATCTTCGGGCCTGGTCCAGACCTTCAGCCTGATCGGCAGCCCTGCCTGGGCGCGCAGGCGGCTCAACACATCGTCGGCAACGAGCCGGCCTTTCGACAGGATCAGGATCCGGTCTGTCCGGGCCTCCAGCTCGGTGAGGGCGTGAGACGACAGCAGCACCGTCGTTCCCTGACCGGCGATTTCACCGATCAGTTCATAGACCGTCTGCCGGGAGATCGGATCAAGGCCTGTCGTCGGTTCGTCGAGCAGGATCAACCGAGGTCTCCCGACAAGAGCCTGGGCAAGACCAAGGCGTTGACGCATGCCCTTGGAATAGGTGCCGACCCGCCGTTTTGCAGCCTCCGCCAGGCCAACCCTTTCGAGCAGCGGCAAGGCCCTGGCCGGGCTTTCGCCTTTCAGTCTCGCGTAGAAGGTCAGCACTTCCTTGCCGGTGAGCGAGGCGGGAAAGGCGACTGATTCCGGCAGATAGGCCGTGCCGACACGGGCATCGTGACTGCCGGGGGCAGCTCCCATGACGGCGACGTCTCCATGGTCGCGCTTCAGAAACCCGAGCACGATCTTGAACAGTGTGGTCTTGCCGGCGCCGTTGTGCCCGAGCATGGCAACCCGTTCACCTGCGTTCAGGGAAAAAGACACGTCATCGACGGCCTTGTGCCCGGAAAAGGTCTTGCAGACGCCGTCCACGCGGAGGGTCGGTGCAGAAAGGGACGTTTCGGTCATCCTTGAACTCCCGAATTCGGTGTCGCCCGCACCGGCGGATGCATCAGTGGGGCGTTATCGACGATGCCGCCTGGCAGCAGCGCCGGAAATTGAGATTGGGTCCACCGCAGCAACTGAACAGCCGGACTGCCGACCAGAAGCTTGGCGGAAGGTTGGGTCCAGAGGACCTGGTCGACCATGTCGTTGGGCCGGTAGGCGGTGTCGGCAATGCCGTCGCCGTTCATGTCGAAGGCCGGGTGGTCGCTCCAGTAGTTGCCGCGCCCGTCCGTGCTCCAGTCAAGCTGGCGGCTGCCGACGTATTTCACCTGGGTCTTGTTGGCGATGAAGGCATTGCCCTTGAAGGCGTTGTTCGCAGAACCCGCGGTGAAGTGAACACCGATGGGGCAGCCTTCGAAGCTGTTGTCTGTCACCGTGTTCTTGTTGGCGTTGTACATGAACAGGCACTTCTCGCCGCCGCCTTCAACCTGGTTGCCGGAAATCTCGGCGTGATTGGCGTAGTTGAGCATGAGGCCGTGATTGCGGTCGCCGATCGAGACGTTGTTGCGTACCTTCAGCCGGTCGGAAAACATCAGCGCGTAGCCGATGTCGTTGCCTTCAGAAACGTTGTTCTCGAGGACACCGTTGTTGCCGTGCATGTAATGAACGGCAAAACGCAGGTCTTCGAACCGGTTGTTGCGGAAGGTGTCCTTGGGACTGGTGTTGACGAAGATGCCGTCGCGGCCGTAGCGGATCGTGTTGTATTCCGCCAGAAGATCAGGCGCGTTCCAGACGTAGATGCCGTTGCCGCGCTCGTTCATGCGCAGGTCCTGACGGCCTTCGATGAGATTGTTCGAAACTGTTGCGTTGCGCGCACCATGAACATCGACACCTGTCAGGTTGTCGAGGATCCGGTTGTCACGCACGATGGCGCGATGCGCGGTCTTGGACAGCTTGACGCCTGCATCCAGCGTTTCCTGCGACAGGCCGGAACCGGTCAGTTCCAACCCTTCCACGACACTGTCCGGCGCGTTGATGGTGACGACGCTACCTGTGCCGTTGCCGGCAATGCCAGCCTTGCCCGCTCCATTCAGCGTCAAGGGTTTGTCGAGAACCACGGGGCCCTCATGCTTGCCGGGTGCAAGCCGGAGAATGTCCCCGGCCTGCGCTTGTTGAAGAACCTGCTGCAAGGCGCCCTTTTCGGCTGGTACCTGCCATTCTTCCGCCTGTAGCGGACCGCAGACGGCCAGGCTCGCCACAGCAGCGGTGGAAAGGGCCAGTGATCTGAAAAAGGCGCGGTGCATGGCTTAGGCGTTCCTCGGTTCCACGAACATCCGGCCGCGCATTTCCATGTGCAGCGCATGGCAGAACCACTGGCAATAGTACCAATGGACGCCCGGGCGTTCGGCAACAAAGGTGACCGACGCGGTCGCCTGCGGACCAACTTCCATGGCGATGCCATAGTTGGACAGGCAGAAGCCATGGGTCAGGTCATCGATATCATCGATGTTGGTGACGTAGATGGTGACTTCGTCGCCCTGCTTTACCGTGAACTTCTCGAGGCTGAATGTCGGCGCGACCGAGTGCATGTAGACACGCACCTTGTTGCCGTCGCGGATGACATCTGCGGCATATTCCAGCTCGACGCCGTCGGCGGCTGCCTGTTTCTTGGCATCGTCAAACCAGGGATGGTTGCGATCCCAGACAGTTGCCGGATTCAGCTTCGACGCATGCACGATGATGCTGTCATGCGGCTCGGCGAACGTCGGCCCGTCGTGAACCACCTTCATGTCGTCGGTGGAAATGTCGATGAGCTGTTCGTTCTCCGGTTTCAGCGGACCGACGTTCAGGAACCGGTCCTTGGAGAACTTGTTCATCGAGATCAGCCATTTGCCGTCCGCTTCCGCGGTTTCACCCATGGACGTGGAGTTGTGGCCCGGCTGATAATGCACATCGACCTTCGAGATGATCGGATCGACTTCTTCGCCCGCATAGGCGCGGATGGCCTTGTCGACGTTCCATTTCACGATCTGGCTGTCGAGGAACAGGGTCGTGAATGCGTTGCCCTTGCCGTCGAAAGCCGTGTGGAGCGGGCCAAGGCCGAGCTGAGGTTCGGCGACAACAGCCGAGCGTGGATCGGCATTGTCAGAGAAGAGCGCGTCGACCTTGGTCACGTCGATCACCGTGCAGGTGGGTGACAGCTTGCCGTTGATGACGATGTGCTTCTTGTCCGGTGCCGCGTTGCAGCCGTGCGGGCTGTTCGGAACCGGGATATAGCGGGTGAACTGGGAGTTGGCTTCTTTCCGGCCGTCGACGATCGGCACACCGTTGAGTTCCCGGTAGTTGCCCGCAGCGACGGCTTCCTCGATCGCCTTGATGTTGAAGACGACGCAATGGTCCAGTTCGCTCTCGGTCATTTCGGCAAGGTTCATGCCCATTTCCGAGTTGTAGCTGGTCGAAAAGGCGTATTTGCCCTGGTAGTCGGCGTCGCAGTTATCGAGGTTGCCCGATACGATCACTTGCCAGGCGACCTTCATCTCGTCACCGTCGATGGCGGTGAACAGGCAGGAATACTGGGACGGATCGTCCAGGATCTTGCCGTCGTTGACCAGCGGAGCTTCATGCTCGCCATTGGCAAAGACATAGCCGGTGCGCGGATATTTCTGCGGCCGCATGCCGTGGATGTCGTGTGCGTTCGGGATCTCGATGATCTTGTCGCACTTCATCGTGGTGCAATCGATGCGGGCCACGCGCGTGTTCGCCTTGTCGTTGGCGAAGATGTAACGACCGTCGTAGGTGCCGTCGGTGAAGGACATATGCGGATGGTGCAGATCGCCGTTGTCATAGGTGACCTTGCCCTGCGCCGCGAGATACGCCTTGGTTTCCGGCAGCAGACCTTCCGTCAGGATCTTGAGGGACTCGTTGGTCTGGCCCCAGCCGGTTGCCGAGCAACGGTTGAACACCGGAACACGCATCAGTTCGCGCATGGACGGGAAACCGAGAATGCGCAACTCGCCGCTTTGGCCGGACGACCAGAAGCCGTAATATTCGTCGAGTTCACCCGGTGCGAGTTCGAACTTCTGTCCGTCTCCCTGCGCATATGCAAGGTCTGCACCGCTGAGGGCGACTGCGCCCATTCCGGCGACAATGGCGGTCTTGGCTGATCCGCCCAACAGATCCCGGCGGGACACGCCGCGCTGTTCTTGAGAGTCCTTCATGGCTGATCTCCTTAGGTTGCCTTTTGAAGGTTATTTGGCCGGCACCGGCGTTTCCGCCTTGGCTTTTGTGTCCGGCTTGACGAGACCGGTCTGCACCTCGAACCGCCGTCTTTTCGCGAGCTTCTTGATGCAAACGGGACATTTCTGGTCGTGCTGATACAGAACCTGGCAGTGCAGGCAGTTCAGGCACTCGTTGGGATTGATGTGGCCTTCGGGATGGATGGCCTGGACCATGCACTCCTTGGCGCAGCGGTTGCAGGGGTTGCCGCACTCGCGGTACCGCTTCAGCCAGTCGAACATCCGCAGCCGTGCCGGGATCGCGAGGGCCGCGCCGAGCGGGCACAGATACCGGCAGTAGAACCGCTCGATGAACAGGCCGGCTGCCAGCAGGGCCACCGCGAACAGGACGAAGGGCCAGGCGCGCTGGAACTTCAGGATGATGGCCGTCTTGAAGGGTTCGACCTCGGCATAGTGTTCGGCCACATCGAGTGAATAGAGCGACAGTCCGAACAGACCCAGGAAGATGATGTATTTCACCGGCCACAGGCGCTCATGCAGACCCCACGGCACTTCGATCTGCGGGATACGGCACAGCTTGGCGATACGGTTGGTCAGCTCCTGCAGGGCGCCGAAGGGGCACAGCCAGCCGCAATAGGCGCCGCGTCCCCAGAACAGAAGGGCAGCAGCCACGGAGAACCACAGCAGGAACACCAGCGGATCCATCAGGAAGGCGTCCCAGCTGAAGTCGCTCGTGAGGGCCGAAAAGAAGGCCAGCACGTTGACCACCGACAGCTGGGCGTTTTCCATCCAGCCGAGCCAGACCAGCGTGAAGGTGAGGAAGCCGATGCGGAACCAGAAGGTGAAACGCTCGTTACGGGTCACCTGCATCTGGAAGAAGAACACCAGCGTGAGCACGGCGATGGCAGCGCCAAGGATCAGAACGTCCGTCTTGCGGTCATTCCAGATCCGTTTCCACAGTGCTTGGACACCTGTGTCCTTTTCCGCGACGGCTCCGCTGGATTGACCCGATGCTGCGGCAGGCGCTGCGGCTGGTGCAGCGGCCTTCAGATAACTGTCGGGCAGGCGGTAGCCGAGGTCGAACGTCAGGAACACCTTTTCGATCGGCCCGACCGGGCGCTGCACGAGCAGCTGCAGCCGGAATTCCTTGGCAGGATCGAAACCTGAGTCTGCCGGAATGATGAAGAGGTCCATTTCGGAAAAGGCCGGGGCACCTTCCGCGGCGATGGTTCCGACGCGGTTGTGCTGGCGGTCATGGAAACGAACCGAGATATCGTCCTGGATGAGCTGGATCCGGTCGAAGATCCCGCCCCGCACGTAACCCGACCCCTTGAAGGAATAGCGTCCCCGGCCGGCCACAAGAATGGCATGGTCGCCGTCGTTCAGCCGTGCCATCAGGTTGGCATATTCTGCTTCGCCCAACAGCGACAGGCCGATTGAAGGTACATCTGCAAGAGCGAGATAGAGGTCGATGAAAGTGTCGGTTTCCGGGCCTTTTTCAGGCCTGTCGACCGCACGTTTGTCGCCCTGGCTCACAAAGGATTCGTTGATCTGAGCAACATCCAGGGAGAGGCGCCGTACCGAGCCATCACCGGTCAACGTCATCCAGTCACTGATGTCTTTCTTGCCGGTATCGACTTCCCTTTGCGGGCCACTCTCCGCAACTTCGGAAGCAAGACCACCCAGACCCATGGTCCGTGCAACCTTCAGGCCCGAACGGATGATGGAATCGTCGATGACCATGATGGTCACGGTCGCGCCGGATATGATGTCGAGATCGTGTGCCGAGCCACCACTGGCGGCTTCCGCCTTCAGGTCGAGACCTGCATATCCTTCCGTGACCGCACGGATTTTTTTGTCCGGAATTCCGATCAGGACAATCGGTTCGGAGTGTTTGACCAGTCGGACACCCGTGATGACGGCGTCCTTGTCGACCCCGACAAGAGTGTGGATCGGTTTGCCGGAATAGCCCGTTGTGGAGACGAAATCCGAAGTCAGGTAAACCCAGCCGAGCGTGTCTTTGCCTTTCAGGGCAGGCACGACCGGAACATCGTTCTTCAGCGGGCCGAAAGTTTCGGCCCCCGGCACGAGTTCGCCCGGCGCTACCTTGTCGAGGTAATGCTGGACCAGCGCTTCATCTGCCTTGACCGGTGCGATTCCCACCAGACCCAGGGCAACAGCGATGCTCAGGAAGGCGAACAGAAAAATGTGACGGGGATGACCCACGAGACGCGCTCCAAGAAGTCGTGTGTTTTCTCTTGGGGCTAGTTGTCGGCCTTCATGGCCTGGAACTTCTTGACGATAGTCAAGCGTGTCGAAATTGATTTTTCAGGAGATGAAAAAAAGGCGCTCACCTGTGGCGAGCGCCTTGATAAATATTGTTATTTTCGTATTCGAGGCGTCGTCAGGATCGGGAAATAGACCCCGACATACAAAGCGAAGGCCACGATCCACAAACTGCCCGACAGCAGCATGGTTTCGAAGTAGCCGAGGGCGCCGAGCCCGAAACTTCGCACCAGCGCGGCGGCGATCAGAAGCACATAGGCGAGCACGATCGGCCTCGACACCTTCAACGGCAAACCCGCGTGACCGAGCGAGGCGCGCGTCATCATTGCAAGTGTCATGCTGCCGATTGCTCCGGCAGCAAGCAAATGCAGGGCAGCCGTTTCGGAGTATTCGCCGGTCAGTAAAGTCACACCGTAAACCAGATACCCGGACCCAAGCAGTAGATAGGCGGCATGCAGGATCCAGAGGATCGGTTCCCTTCGCGCCGCCCAGCCTTGCCAACCGGCAAGACGTAATAGCGTGACCAGTCCGGCCGCCAGGCAAAGCCCACCACGCGGCACCTCAGGCACAAACGGCAGGAATGCGAGAGCTGTCAGCAGCACAAGCAGGATACCTGCCCGGTCCAGCCAGACACGTGACACGGGCAGGGACCCTTGATAGCCCGCCCGAAGCAGGGCGTTGCGCGTGAACGCCGGCACGACCCGGCCACCGATAATCGCGATCATGGCCGTACTGGTGAATATTCCCATCCGAACGCCGGCCTGGGCGGTGTCGTCGGTCCAGCCGACCCACTCCAGATGCATCATCAGATTGCCGGTGAGGAGAGCCGTCAGCAGGGCCAGGAACACCATGTTCCGGGCCTGGGATTTGCGAGCAAGGCGCCCGAGTACGGCGGTGGAGAGGACCGGGACAAAGGCAAGGTCTACCGCGGCAACGATCACCGGGTCGATGCTGTTGGAAAACCAGATCGCGAACCGTCCGGCAAGCCAGACCGTGCCACTGG
The DNA here is from genome assembly GCF_012273635.1 of Labrenzia sp. PO1. Classification (NCBI taxonomy): domain Bacteria; kingdom Pseudomonadati; phylum Pseudomonadota; class Alphaproteobacteria; order Hyphomicrobiales; family Stappiaceae; genus Labrenzia; species Labrenzia sp. PO1. Next base: position 207,469 of record NZ_JAAXCR010000005.1, on the reverse strand, counting down.
CAATGACAAACAGCGAACCGGCTTCCTTCGTTCCGGTCCAGTTGGGCACCGCGGTCACGAAGAACCCCGCAATAACGGCAGCCGTATAGCCGAAAACCATTTCATGCGCGTGCCAGAGGTGCGGTGCCATGGCCATGGGTGTGGAGATAAAGGTGCCTCCGGCGGCGTGCACACCGAGCCAGACTGTCCAGGCGAGCATGGCAAATACCGAAAAGATGCCTGCGGAGAGGAAAAAGAACCTGAACCCGGCGGTCATCACTGTCGGGATCCGGGTAGGGCTGCCCAATGCCCCAAAACGATGAGTTGCCATCATGAGCTTGCCTTTCAGGGTGTTTCTGCCGGCAGGCCGGCAAATGCAGCTGAAGATGAAAAAGGCCGAAGGGCCCTTGGCTCATGATCCCAAGACGGGTCTGCAAGTGTCTTGACCATCGTCAAGTCGGATTGGATTCATGACTATAAGAGTCATGTATATCGACGGAGCTGCGAGGTTCCGGAAACGTGTTCCTGTAGAGAGCGCCCCTGCCATGCTCAGCCTCGACTGGCTCAATTTTATCGCGGCCTTCCTGGTCTTCTTCGCCTCCCACATGGTTTTGGTCAGGGCGCCGATTCGTCCCCTTCTGGTCGCCTTCCTCTCACCGCGCGGGTTTTCACTCTGCTATTCGCTGCTTTCACTGGGGATCCTGTGGTGGTTGATTGTGGCAGCCCGTGATGCGCCATTCGTTGCGCTTTGGCCCTGGGAGACTTGGCAGACCTATGTACCCGTATTGATGATGCTGCCCGTCTGTCTGATCCTCGCCTTCGGGATCGGTGCACCAAACCCGTTCTCCTTCGGCGGGCGGCACAACAGCCGGTTCGATCCCGAGCGTCCAGGCATCGTCGGCCTGACCCGTCACCCGATCCTGGTGGCTGCGTTTCTGTGGTCAGTGGCGCATGTTGTTCCGAACGGAGACCTGGCACACGTCATCCTGTTTGGAACGTTTGCGGTTTTCTCTCTGGCGGGCATGAAACTGATTGATCGGCGCAAACAAAGGGAAATGGGCAATACCTGGAATTGCCTGCTAGCCGACATGAAGCATTCGTCTAGATTGGTGCCGGTCAACTGGCAAGCAATCCTGATCAGGGCAACGGCAGGGCTTGTGTTCTACATTGTCCTGGCAGTCGCGCACCCCTTGTTTGCAGGTGTCGATCCCGTGGCAACGCTGATGCCGTAAGGCAGCGGTCTTCAGGTCTTGCCGGAAATTCTGGCCAGTTCCGTCAGCCGCCGGGCACACCGATCCGCCATATCTGCCAGAAACTTGAGGCTTTCTGCATGATCGAGCATTTCCTGCGCTGTCAGCGGCTTGCGGCTGAGGAGCGCCAGGTCGCTCAGAAAGGATATACCGGACGCCATCTGGGCATACTCGGTCTCGATATTGCCGGTCAGGTCCCTCTGCAGCTTGAGGGTTCTCCAGGTTTCTATGGCGACGATCGTCCGGTCCAGTTGTTCCTTGCACGTACAGGGCATGTCCAGGCGTTGCAGTTCACGGTGGATCTGCTCGATGACATCCGGAAATGGTTCGCTTCGCGCTTCGGTGCCCGGTCTCAGGCCGGGAGCGTTGCTGTCTTCCATCCTGCATCTCCTGCGAGATAGGCGTTGCAGACAGGGCCGGGCAGGCCTTGGCCTGCGAGCTCTGCATTCAAGTCTTCACATGTCAGCTCGCCATCCAGAAAGCGCCTGAATGTGCCGGCGACCTTCACCATGTCCAGCGAATGAGGAGACAGGCGTAGCCGGCGGATACCCGTTGCCTGCAATTGTCCGCTGGTTACGCCCGCAACATGAACGGCATCCGACAGGGTCTGAATTCCGTTTGCCGCCAGGAACCTGCGATCGTCCAGTGTGGCGATGTTCATTCCGTCCGAGTCGCGATCACAGACAAACTGACAGGCATCCTTGCGCAGCCCATGTGCCCTTGCATGGTAACAACGGGACGAGAGTGCGAGTGGAAGCCTGCCGAACGCAAAGAGTTCAATGTCCACCTCCGGCACGAGCGCGGCGATTTTCTGGATCGAAACAAGAGGCAGTTCGACCGGAGGACACCAGGCCGTGGCTCCTCTGTCGGCAAGCAGTCTGAGGCTGGCTTCGTTATAGACATTCAGAAACGGGCCTGCCGTGAATTCCTGGCCAGCGCGACCCGGGACCATCGACAGATCGTTGATCTCTATCGGCATGTCATAACCGGCCTGCTGGCGCAGGATCTCCCGTTCCCGCTTGTTGACGGGTTGCGCAAGCCCTGACAGGACCACCTGTTTACCGGCCTTGGTCAGCATCTCCATGATGTCCGGCCAGAGTGCATCTGTGAACGGCATGCGCTTGCCGCACACGACTTCACCCAGATACACGCGGTCGATGTCCGCTTCCTCGGCGATGCCGCGGTAGAAGTCGACAAGCCGCTCTGCAGACCAGTTGAAGAAACAGGGCCCGAGCGCAAGTTCAATTTTCGGATGGTCCGGCATCATCTATCGCCATGTTTTCTTGTAGGAGCCTGCGGTCTGACGGCCGCCTTCCGAAAAAGCCTTCAAGGCGCCGATGGCCGGGCCGGGGTCACCGCCGTCTGAAAGACTGTCGACAGCCTTCCGGAACGCGCCGACGACGCCCGCGATATAGGCCTTGCCGCGTTGGCGACCTTCGATTTTCAGCGCTGTGACACCCGCCTTGGAAAGGTCTCCGAGAAGCTCGAAGGCATTGAGGGAAACCGGGTCCTCGAACAGGTAGCCGGTCTTGCCTTCCGCGGTGAACTGGCCCTTGCAGAGCGTCGGATAACCGGCTGCCTGGCCTTGCTCGAAACTGTCGATTGTGAACCCGCCGAGCCGGGCCTGAAGCTTGCCGTCGGCGTCTTCGGTGTAGTCGACATGTTCCGGCGGCGAACACACGCCGGTCAGGTTCGGCGACTTGCCCGTGGCGTAGGAGGAAAGCGAACATCTACCCTCTGTCATCACGCAGAGCCCGCCGAAAACGAAGACCTCGGTTTCAACGTCGATTTCCTTGTTCAGGCCCGCGATTTCAGGCACCGACAGCACCCTTGGCAGGACGACGCGCTTCACCCCGAAAGTGTCCGCATAGAACCGGATCGCCTCGGGCGTGTTGGCGGCCGCCTGCACGGACAGATGAAGCCTCAGTTCAGGATGGTTGCTTGCCGCATGATCGAGAACGGCAAGATCTGCGGCAATGACGGCGTCGGCCCTGCATTGCGCAGCCGTATCAACGGCCTCTCGCCACAGACCGACATCTCCGGCCCGGGCAAACGTGTTGATCGCGACCAGCACCCTGGACCCCTTGCGGTGGGCAAAGGCAACGCCTTCCGCCAGCTCTTCCGGCGAGAAGTTCAGCCCAGGAAAGTTGCGCGCGTTGGTCTCGTTTGCAAGACCGCAATAGATCGCGTCGGCCCCAGCTTCCGCTGCTGCGCGTAACGCGGCAGGGGTTCCTGCCGGGCAAACCAGTTCCAGCGGCTTTGCTTCAGGTGATTTCATGAGAGTTTCTGCCGGGAAAAGTCAGCCTGGGCGGATTTTTGCGCAAAGGCACGAACCTGGCCCAGCAGCTTGTCGCTGATGGTGTTCACCCAGTCGGCCGATTGTCCACTCAGGCCGAAGAATTCGCCCGGCGTGAGATCTGCCTCTTCCAGCGTGTTGCGCAGGGCCAACACGTGCTCTGTCCTGCCTTCGATACGAAGATCACGGCTGAAGAACAGGGCGTCGCCATCATAGGTGCCGTCCAGCAGTCCCAGCAGCACCAGAAAGGGAGCGCGCACGATCGCCCTGGCATCGCCGATCCTGCTCTTGTCACAGATCCGGACCCTGGAGTTGTCGGGGTCCAGTGACAGAAGAAAGGCGTGGGGCAAATCGTCCGGAACGATCGCGATCGGCACCTGGACTACGTCGCCGAGCCTGCGGATCAGATCCGGCCGACGTGCGACGAGGCGTTTCGTGAGGGTCGACAACAGCGCTTCCATTGGAGGTTTCGGCAGGGGCGAAACAAGGGAGGAAACGAGTGGTGGCAGGCTTTCCGAAGAGGGGTGTGTTTGCATCCGGATCTCACTTTCTGTGAGCGGAGCCTAGACCGGCATCGCCCCTTGCCAACTTGACAATTATCAAGGCGGGCATCGGTCGTTCTGCCGATATCGCCGGACACTCTGAGCAGCGTGTTGCCACACGCGCATGTCTTGCTGGAATCACGATGCAAAAGACCGGTCGCGACCTGCCTCCCTTTCCGAACTTGCGGAAATTCCTGGATTTTCTGGGTCGTGAAGACGATCTGAAGACCCTGAGCACCCCCGTGGATGTTCATCTTGAAGCGACCGCGTTGCATCAGAAGGTGATCGGGAGTGCCGGTCCCGCGGTCCTCGTTTCCAATCCAGTCCGGGCAGACCGGGGCGGTTTTGCCGCACCCCTTTTGATCAATCTCTTCGGCACCTCGAAGCGCGTTGCGAACGGACTGGGTCTTCACCCCGAAAACCTGCCCGACCTCGGACAGTTTCTGGCCAGCTTGCGCAGTCCGCAGCCGCCCGCTTCCTGGCGGGAGGCTGGAACCCTGATCCCGATGGCAAAGGCAGGGCTTAACTCAAGGCCGAAGATGACTGGCGTTCCCAAGGATCTTCACCGGGTTGAGCCGGATCTCTCGCAGCTTCCGGTCCAGACCTGCTGGCCGGGCGATGCGGGACCACTGATCACCTGGGGAATGGTCGTCACCCGTAGCCCCGGCAGGGACGACCCCAGGAGCTACAATCTCGGCATCTACCGGATCCAGGTGCTGGACAAGGACAGGGCAATCCTGCGCTGGCTGCCGTTTCGCGGCGGTGCCCAGCATTACCACCAGTGGCAGCAGTCAGGCGAGGCAATGCCTGTTGCCGTGGTAATCGGCTGTGATCCGGCAACCTTGCTGGCGTCTGTTATCCCGGCTCCGGCAAACGTGAGTGAACTGGCGCTGGCCGGCATCTTCAACGGCACGCCATCAAAGCTCGCTCCCTGCGACACGATCGATCTTCATGTCCCGGCGAGTTCCGAGATTGTCCTGGAAGGAGAGGTCCAGCCGGGAGAGACGGCGCTGGAAGGACCTTTCGGCGATCACACCGGTTACTACAACGAAGCCGCCGATTATCCTGTGTTCCGGCTGAAGGCCATGAAGATGCGCCGGGACTGCGTCTATCTGTCGACCTTCACCGGCAGGGCGCCCGACGAACCCTCTGTTATCGGCGAGGCCATGACGGGTCTCTTCCGCCCGCTGCTGCAACAGGCAATTCCGGAAATTATCGATGTCCATCTGCCTCCTGCGACCTGCTCCTACAGAGTGGCGATCCTTCAGATGGCCAAGACCTATCCCGGTCAGGCACGGAGGGCGATGATGGGCTTCTGGTCACTCTTGCCGCAGTTCTCGATGACCAAATACGTGATCGTTGTCGATCAGGACATCGACATCCGGAACTGGGACGATGTCATGTGGGCTGTCGCGACACGGTCCGACCCGGAGCGCGACCTGCTCGTCCTGACCGGAACACCGGTCGATCAACTGGACTTTGCCAGTCCGCGCGAGGGACTGGGTGGCAAGCTCGGCATTGATGCGACGATCAAGATTGGCGCAGAGACGGCACGTACGTTTGCGGAGAAACTGACTATGCCGGCGGAGATGGAAACGCGTGCTGACAGCCTCTTCGAGCAGCTGTGCCTAACACCTGCGGCCGAGGTGCGCCCATGAGCCGGCGCAAACGACTTGTAATCGGCATTTCAGGGGCATCGGGTGCGGCAATTGCACTTGAAATTCTGCGGTTGTGCAAGGCACTCAGGCTCGACACCTTCACCACGGTGAGCACTGCGGCGGAACGGACGATACAGCTTGAGTTGGGCGATGCGGCCCGCCGGGAAATCCACGATCTCGCGACGCAGGAATATGCCGCTTCGGATGTCGCCGCACCCATATCCAGCGGATCCTTTCAGGTGGATGCCATGATCGTCGCGCCCTGTTCGATGCGCAGCCTCGCTGCCATCGCCTACGGCACGGGGGAGGGACTGCTGCCACGCGCTGCAGATGTCACTCTGAAGGAACGCAGGCCACTTGTCCTGCTGGCTCGTGAAGCCCCGCTCCACGAAGGGCACCTGGAGGCAATGCTCAAGGTCACCCGCATGGGTGCGATCGTCGCACCGCCGGTGCCTCCGTTTTATCTGGGCCTTTCAACGATAGAGGAAATGATCCGGCAGATTGCTGCCCGCGCGCTCGCAACGGCGGGGATCGATCCGGGAGACAGCCTGCGGCGATGGACTGGTGAACCAGCCTGAAATTGGATCTCCGGCAGCCCTGCGTCGGTCGATCTGTGATCTTTCGCCGCGACCGGGCCCCCTGTCAGACTTGATTATGGTCAATTGGGTCGGGTTCTTCCGGTGCTACGCCCTTATTCGGAACAAGAAGGGCTTCGCCAATGTCTGAACCAATCCTTCAAACCGAAAGTGGACAAATAACGCCGCCGCCGACGGCCAATGGCGCGGATGTTCTGACGCTTGCGCATGCCGTGCCGGGCAAGGCGTATCACGTTGTCTGCCTGGGCGAGACACGCCATTCACGCATGGAACTTCTTGCGGCCGGGCTTGCACCTGACACGGTCATCAATCTTCTTCGCGGCAACGGTTTGCGGCCGCGCATCGTAGCCTGTGGCGACATTCGCGCCGCCATCGGCGTGGATCTGGCCTTGTCGGTCCATCTTTCTCCTTGTGACTGCGGCTGCGGTTGCGACAGCAATCGCCAGAAGGAACAGGCCCACGAACAAGTTTTCCGGGGGAGGGACGTCTGATGGGCTGTTCCAGTTGTGCCGCACCCGGTTGCGTTCGGCGGGATCTTCTGCCCTGTGCGCCGGCCCAGTACCGGGTTTTCCTGCTCGGCCCTGCCAATTCGGGCAAGTCCACGCTGTTCAACATGCTCACCGGCGCCCGGCAAACGATCGGCAACTGGCCCGGCGTGACCGTCGATCGAAAGAGCGGAACGGCTGTCATCAAGGGTCTGACCGTTGAATTCGTTGACCTGCCGGGAATCTCGAGCCTGTCCGCTCCCCAGGCGGAACGGATAGATGAAAGGGTTGCCAGAGACGCGCTCGTCAACGTGGCGCATGATGCCCTGATTGTTGCGGTGGATCTGTCCGCGCCGCATCGCGGATTGTCCATGTTGCTGCAGGCCCGTGGAAACGGCGTGCCGGTTGTGGCGGTTCTGACGAAGGCCGACTGCTGGACGTCGTCTGCCGTGGACGCAGCTGCTCGGGTTCTGAGCGAACAATTGAATGTTCCAGTGGTTGCCGTTTCCGGCAGAACCCTTTCAGGGCTCGATCAGCTCCATGACCAGCTTGCACGTTGCCTGCAAGATCGGCAGCGCGTTTCCTCTCCTCAGCAGACATCCTTGCCCGGCAAGGTCTGCGACGCCTTGGAGGCGTTGCAACAGGTACTGGACGGTAGGCCCGAATATGAAAACGCCAACACCGTTGCCGCATCGCGCCGGTTGATGGAACGGGACTGGCTGACGGAAAAACGCGCGAGACAAGACCTTCTTGAAACCCGTGACCGTTTGATCGAGGAGACTGGACCTGTGGATGGTGTGCCGCTCGACCAGTATCTGGCGGACGCGCCCCTCGCACAGGCAACCCTTCTGGCGCGCCGCATTGATATGCCGCCCCCTGCAGGTCGCAGATTTCTGTCCGACAGGTTCGACCGGATCGCCCTTTCGCCATGGTTCGGCCCGGTGCTGTTTCTTGGCGTGATGTATCTCCTGTTCTTCCTGACGATCAATGTGTCCGGCGTCTTCATCGATCTGTTCGACGGCCTCGGTCAGGCTGCCTTTGTCGATACGCCAGCGCTCGTTTTCCATCAGCTGGGGCTGTCCGGCACAGTCCTCGACATTGCCGTCAGCGCGATCGGTACCGGCATTCAGACGGTCGGGACCTTCGTGCCGGTGGTCGGGTTCCTGTTCCTGTGCCAGATCTTTCTGGAGGAAAGCGGATACATGACCCGCGCCGCCGTGGTCGCGGACCGTGTGATGCGTCGTCTTGGACTGTCGGGCCGCGCCTTCCTGCCGCTTGTGCTCGGTTTCGGATGCACAATTCCGGCCGTGCTGGCAACGCGGACACTCGACACGCGCGCCGAGCGCATTTTGACCTCGATGATGGCGCCCTTCATGTCTTGCGGGGCGCGCCTTCCGGTCTATGCGCTGTTTGCCGCTGCTTTCTTCCCGGTTGGGGGGCAGAATGTTGTTTTCGCGCTGTATCTGATCGGCATCGCGGCTGCGCTATTCACCGGCTGGATGCTGGCTCCCCGGCTGACCTTGCAGCGACCCAGGCCTCTGGCAATCGAGCTGCCGATCTACCAGATGCCACCACTTTCCAGGGTCCTGCGGCTCTGCTGGGCCCGGATCCGGCAATTTGTTGCCGAGGCCGGGAAGACCATCGTGATCGTGGTTGCGCTCCTGTCGTTTCTGAATTCCGTCGGCCCTGATGGCAGCTTCGGCAATGAGGACAATGGCACCTCCATACTGGCGCTCACAGCCCGGCAGGTTACGCCCGTTCTTGAACCCATGGGCGTCAGTGCCGACAACTGGCCGGCAGCGGTCGGTCTTTTCACCGGCATGTTCGCAAAGGAAACCGTCGTGGGGACCCTGCAGGCTCTCTACGCCTCCGGCGAAACGGCAGGTGAAGTGGTTCCCAATCCGATGGATACCGCACAAGCCACGGTGCTTGCCCTGGGCGAATCCCTGCTCGGCCTGGCGGATGCCCTGCTTGATCCGCTTGGACTGGATGTCGGTGACATATCCAGTTTTGAAGCTGCGGCAGGCGAACAGAACGTCCAGCCAGCCGTCTTTGCCGAAATGTCCAGGTACTTCGGCAGCCAGAGCGCTGCATTTGCCTACATGCTGGCGGTATTGCTTTACATCCCCTGCGTTGCGACCCTTTCTGCGATTGCTCGGGAGATCGGTGCCGGTTGGGCCGTCTTTGCTGCGGCATGGACAACGTTCGTCGCCTATTCCGGCGCCACGATCGCCTATCAGCTCAGCCAGATCGGCAGCCACCCTGACCGCTCCCTTTTCTGGCTGGCGCTGATGACGGGACTGATCGGACTGACCTTCTTCATAAGTCGGACCCTTGGAAGAAGTGGTCCGGCCAAGGCAGATTTTCGACCTTCCGCATCCGGGTGAATTTTACCCTCATAACTAGAAAGTGCCAATTTGTGCCGTCGGGCGTTCGAGGGGTGGCGAAGGGCGATCGATGCTGTCGGCATCTGCAAGGCCTTCGCTTCCCTGCGTCGATAAGAGCAGCCAAAGGGCATGTCTGAATGCTCATTTAGATCAGTGCCTTAGATTTATGGGTTACTACCCGCCGTTCTGTCGATTTGGACGGAGCCAGGTCAAAGTGACGGCATCGAAATTCGTTCTCCAAACAAGTGCAGATACCGAAACCTTAGGTAGTGGGAATGCGGTTCCGGCCCTGGCCGGGATTGCGGCTGCAATGCTGTAGCGTCGCTGGACGACAGCGTTTCGACACGGAAAATGTCAATTTTTGATATTATTCGACTCTTGCTTGACAAATGACAAAATAAGGATGAAGCATAGAGCCCATCAAGACCGGACCTGCACGTTCAGGGCGGCTCAGGGAGGAGCTAATCAGCGTCACTCTTGTCTCGGAAACTTCGGTTGGCCGAGCGCGGACCTTTGTTCAAAGGCGTCTTGCGCATGGCTTCCGGGGCTGAGCCCTTCTGTGACGTTTTTTCAAGCGGAAAGAGAATGCAGAGATTTATCAACGACCCAGACAACCTCGTGGACGAGACCGTTGCCGGCTTCGTGAGGGCGCATAGCGACCTTGTCCGGCTGGATCCGGAAAACGACCGTGTTGTCGTGTCCACCACAGCGCCGCGGCCAGGTCGTGTGGGTATCGTCACTGGTGGTGGATCGGGTCACGAGCCGGCCTTTATCGGCTATACCGGCCGGAACCTTGTCGACGCCACCGCTGTTGGCGAGCTGTTCTCCTCACCGACCGCCAAGAGCTTTGCCGATGCGATCCGCGCCGCCGATGGCGGCAAGGGTGTTGCCGTCCTTTATGGCAATTATGCCGGCGACAACATGAACGTGAAAATGGCCAAGGAAATGGTGGCTCCCGACGGCATCGAGGTCGTTACGGTGGTGGCCAACGACGACGTCTGCTCTGCGCCCCTTACCGAGCGGGAAAAGCGCCGGGGTGTCGCCGGAGAAATCTTCATGTGGAAGATCGGCGGAGCGAAGGCTGCGCTCGGCGGGTCATTGACGGAAGTGCAGGCGGCCGCGCAAAAGGCAATCGATGCCTGCCGGTCCGTTGGTGTGGGTCTCGGGCCCTGCACCTTGCCCGCTGTGGGTCATCCCAATTTTTCGATCGAAGCCGGTACGATGGAAGTCGGCATAGGTCACCACGGCGAACCCGGAGTTCGTGTCGAAAAGCTCGCTACTGCCGATGCCGTGGCCGACGACATGCTGAAGATCGTTCTCGATGATCACGGACTTGAGGACGGAGCGGAAGTCGCCGTGCTTGTTTCGGGTCTCGGTGCCACGCCCGTGAACGAGCTTTATGTCCTCTACAACCGCATCGAGACACGTCTCCAGGCGCAGGGCATTCGTGTGCACAAGGCGTTTGTCGGCAACTACTTCACCTCGCTGGAAATGATTGGTGCGACCTTGACGGTCATGGCGCTCGACAGTGAGCTGAAAGAGCTGCTGGACATGGCCGCCGAGGCACCGGGCATGTCGACCGGGAAGGTCGAAGCACCGGAAGTTACCGAAGGCGCTCAGACCCACAGGTCACGGGGAAGCCGAAAAGAAGCGCGGTCCACCGTCGCAAAGGATGTCACCATCGAGGGACCTTCTGTGCCTGTTGCGGGATCTCAGGAGATCGTGGCGGAAGTTGCCGAGGTGATCGTCGCGAACAAGGCCTATCTTTCCGAAATCGACGGTCTGATCGGGGACGGTGATCACGGGATCAACATGGCCAAGGGGTTTGGTCGTGCCGCGGAGCGTATTTCCGGCAAGTCCCTTTCACTTGATGAGGCGATGAGCGTTCTGTCCGATGTCCTGATGAGCGAGATCGGCGGATCCATGGGGCCATTGTACGGCTTCATGTTCCAGGAAATGGCAACGACCGTTCAGGGGCGCCCCGCCATCGATGCCGACGGGTTCTCGGCCGTTCTCAATGCCGCGCTTGAAGGCGTCCGCCGGACCGGTTCGGCAAAGGTCGGCGACAAGACACTGATCGACACGCTTGTTCCGGCGGTCGAAGCCTTTGACGGAGCAAAATCGCAAGGGTTCGTTGCTGCCCTTGCTGCCATGCGCAAGGCCGCAGAACAGGGACGTGACAGCACGATCGATCTGGTCGCGAAGATCGGACGTGCCAGCCGTCTGGGCGAACGATCGCGCGGTGTGCTGGACGCAGGCGCGACATCCTGCTGCCTTATCCTGGTGGCACTGGCCGACTCACTTGAAAAAAGGCTGGGCTAAACGGAGCAGCAGACGAACCATGACAAACCTCAACGCAACGCAAATGACCGAATTGCTCCGCATCGTCTCGATGCGGATCGACGAAGCAAGTGCCGAACTTGGTGCCCTGGATGGCGCCATCGGTGATGCCGACCATGGGAACACCATGGCACGCGGATTTGCCGCGGTCGTTACCGCATGCGTTGAGGCTGCAAACCAGGACGTGAAGGCCGGTGCCCTGTTGCCGATTGCAGGACGCTCGTTCCTGAATGCCGTCGGTGCAACGACCGGCCCGCTCTATGCCAGTGCCTTTCTTCGTGCTGGGCAGGCCTTTGATGCGCAGCAGGATATTCCGGTGGATCGTCTCCCGGAGATGGTCGTCTGCTTCTGCGACGGGATTGCACAACGGGGCAAGGCGACCCCCGGCGACAAGACTATGCTGGACGCCTGGGGGCCGGCTGCGCGTGCCGTAACAGAAGCACAGCAGAACGGGGCAGGCCCGGTTGCTTGCCTCGATGCCGCGCTGGAGGCCGCGAGCGAAGGGCGAGAAGCCACGCGCGCCATGGTCGCCTCCGTCGGCCGGGCCGCAAGACTGGGTGAAAGATCGCTCGGGCATGTCGACCCGGGAGCCGCCTCCGCAGTCATCATCATTGCCGCATTGCGCGAGGGTCTCGCGAACCTCCTGCAAGGGGAGGCAAGCTGATGGTGAAGCGTTCCGGCGGGAAACCCGACAAGGCCATCCTGAGTGAAATGCCGATGCGGTTCGGTGACGATCCGCTGCTGTGGGCTGCCTGGCTCTATTACGAAGACGGCATGACCCAGGCGGACATCGCTAACCTCATGGGGCTCTCCCGGGCGTCGGTGAATACCTATCTGGCCGATGCGCGCACGCGTGGGCTGGTCAATATCGAGATCGAACCGGATCGTTTCCGTTCGGTCATGATCGCAAAGGCCATGAAGGACCGCTTCAACCTGCAGGATTGCCTGGTCATCCCCAGCGAAGGCGGTGATCGTTCGCTGTTCGAACGGCTCGGCGCTGCAGGTGCGCAGGTGCTCAAGAGGCTGGTGCGCGCCGGCGACACGATTGCGGTGGCCTGGGGCCGGTCTGTTCTGTCCCTTGCCGAGGAATTGCACCATCCGGGCCTTGCCGACATTCGCGTCGTTCAGGCGTCCGGCAGCACGACGGCGCGTATACCCTGGACCCCGGAGGCCTGCGCCGCGCGCCTTGCCGAAGCGCTCGGGGCTCGTTGGGTGCCCCTGTCGGCACCTGCCATCGTATCCTCGCCGGAAATGCGCGAACGGCTGCTGGCCGAAACCGTCTTGTCCGAGCAGATGGTCGTTCTTTCGGAAGCCAATCGCATCGTGATGGGCATTTCGTCGATGCGCCCGGAAAGCACAATTCACACAAGCGGCTTTCTCGACGGGGTCGACCAGCAAGCGCATTATCAGGACGCAGTTGGCAGCGTCAGCGGGCGCTTCATCTCGGCACGCGGGGAACCGGTCATCGGTCCGGTCAATGATCGGACGATCGGCCTTGATCTTGCAGCGTTGCGGGCAATCCCGCAGCGCATTGCCGTTGCCGGCGGCATTGAAAAGGTTTCGGCGATCCTTGCTGCGCTGCGTGGCGGATACGTCAACGTGCTGATCACCGATGCGGCCAGTGCAAGAGGTGTGCTCACGGCGGATGGCTGGCAGGAGCCGAAGCGGCGTTCGCAAGTCCCGGCCCCTGTTGTCGACGGGGCTGCACCGCGCGTCCATCACGGCGGCGACAAGAAACTGATCAACGAAGCACGGGACATTGTCGACGAGAGTATCGACGGTCTTCTGCTGGCGCATGAACCCTTGCTTGCCAAGGTGCCGGGGACCCATCGTGCCGTGATGGTGCGGCACGGGCCGAGGTCCGGCAAGGTCGGCATCGTAATAGGGGGCGGTTCGGGCCATGACCCCGGGTTCTGGGGTTATGTCGGCCAGGGCTGCGCTGATGCTGCCGTCATGGGCAACATCTTTGCCGCGCCGCCGCCTGATCCGATTCTGGCTGCGAGCCGTGCAGTTCATGGCGATGCCGGGCTTCTTTATATCTACGGAAACTTCTCCGGTGACGTCATGAACTTCGACATGGCTGCCGAAATGGCAGCGGCGGAGGGAATTCGTGTTCGTCAGGTTGTGACGACAGACGACATCGCCTCGTCACCACCGGATGCTCGCGGGTCGCGCCGGGGTGTTGCCGGCAACGTCTTCGTTTTCAAGATCGCGGGGGCTGCGGCAGATCTCAATGCCTCGCTCGAGGCCTGCGAAATCGTTGCGCGGCGCGCGGCCGACTGTACCTACACGATGGGTCTCGCCCTGGAGCCGGTAAGGCTGCCCGATACCCGTCAGCCGAGTTACGAGGTCGGTCCGGACGAGATGGAGATCGGGGTCGGCATCCACGGTGAACCCGGTGTGATGCGGCAGAAGATCGTCAAGGCGGATGATGCCGCGGATCTGCTTCTGGACCGCATTCTGAGCGAGATGGCACCGGTGCGCGGCGATCGCGTGGCGTTGCTCATCAACTCGCTCGGCGGCACCCAGACGATGGAACTCTACATTCTGGCACGCCGTGTTCGCCAGCGTCTGAAGGCGCATGGCATCGGCGTTCACCGCACCTTCGTCGGTCCGTATTTCACCTCGCTCGACATGAAGGGAGTGTCGCTCTCGCTGATGAAGCTGGACGACGAGCTTATCACCCTTCTCGACCATCCCTGCCACACTCCTGCACTGACGGAACTCGGTGAGCAGAAGGATGGAAAGTGACGAAAAGGCAATGGGTTAAAGGTGAATTGTCAAACCTTGAATCAGAGTGATTGACATTTGTCAGATACCCTTGTCTAAATACAATTAACGATCCGGAGTGCAAACGCTCCGGCCCCTGGGAGGAAAGATTGTTGCCTAGAGCTGACCGACAGACGGTGTTTTTGGCGCTGATCAATGTGATCGTGCTGGTCACCGGTGCCCTGCTTGCAGGTGCCAATTTTATCGACAGCTATAACCTGCAGATCATGGCTGCCCAGGTACCGGAGCTCGGCCTCCTGGCGCTTGGCGTGACCCTGGCCATGATCTCCGGGAACGGGGGTATCGATCTTTCCGGTATCGCCCTGGCCAATCTTTCCGGCATCGTTTCGTTTCTGGTCGTTCGTGCACTTATCGTGCCGGGTGACGATCCGCTGCTGTTCTCCTGGACGTTCGCCGGCGTTGCAATTGCGGTCGGTCTCGTCGGTGGTCTTCTGAATGGAATAGTCATCGCCTTTGCCGGTCTGACGCCGCTGATCGCGACACTCGGCACCCAGCTGCTGTTCACCGGTGTCGCCGTCTGGCTGACCAACGGATCGGCGCTCAGCCTCGGATATATTCCGCCGCTCGACAGCTTTGGAAACCTGCCCGTTCTCGGCGTTCCCCTGTGCTTCACGCTGTTTGTCGTGGTGGCCGCGCTGATTGCCTATGTCCTGCGCTATACGCCCTTCGGTGTGAAGCTGATGCTGCTCGGGTCGAATGCGAAGGCCGCTCACTATGGCGGTATCCCGGCCCGCCGCATGATCGTGATCACCTATACGATCTGCGGAATTCTGGCCTCTATCGCGGGTGTCGTCATCGCTTCACGCAATCTGTCCGTCAAATGGGATTACGGCAGCTCGTATGTCCTCATCGCGATCCTGATTGCGGTTTTGGGTGGCGTGAAGCCGGAAGGCGGATACGGCAAGGTGCTGTGCGTTCTTCTTGCGGCAACGGCGCTGCAGATCCTGTCGAGCCTGTTCAACTTTCTCGGAATCTCGAACTTCTTCCGCGACCTTGCCTGGGGTGTCCTTCTGCTCGCCCTGCTGGCCTCGGCTCGCGTGAACTTCAGCATCTGGTTGCCATCAAGGCAATGAACGGATGCGCCGCGGGCCTGAGGGCACCCCGGGCGGCGCAAGAATGAACAGCCCTTTTAAAAAACCGTGGAGGAAAGACTATGAAATCAGTCAAGAAACTGGCTGGAAGCGCGCTCGTCCTGAGCACTATACTTGCCGGCCCGGCTTTGGCTGCTGACGAGCAGACCATCACGACGGTCGTGAAGGTTACCGGCGAAAACTGGTTCATCCGCATGAACGAAGGCGTCGATGCCTTCAATGCGGACAAGGAGGCTATCGACGCCACCCAGATCGGCCCGGCACAGGCCGATGCCGCTCAGCAGGCACGCATCATCGAGGATCTGGTTGCCAAGGGCGTATCCGCGATCGCGGTAGTGCCGATGGATCCGTCCGCACTGGAAGGTGTGCTGCGCCGTGCACAGGGCCGTGGCATCAAGGTCATCGCCCATGAAGGTGACAGCATCGTCAACGCGGATGCCGACATCGAAGCTTTCGACAACGCGGCATTTGGCACCAAGATCAACGAAGGTCTGGCTGAATGCATGGGCGGTGAAGGCAAGTGGACGACCTTCGTCGGCTCGCTCGGCAGCCTGACGCACAACCAGTGGGTTGATGCCGGTGCGGCCAACGCGGAAGCCAAGTATCCGGGCATGGAACTGGTTGCTGCGAAAAACGAATCCTTCAACGATGCCAACAAGGCGTATGAGAAGGCCAAGGAAATTCTGCGCGCCTATCCGGACATCAAGGGTTTCCAGGGTTCCTCCGCAATCGACGTCATCGGCATCGGCCGTGCGATCGAGGAAGCCGGCCGGTCTGATCAGACCTGCGTCTTCGGCCTGGGTCTGCCCAAGGACACCGGACCTTACCTGGAGACCGGCGCTGTCGACCGGATTTACTTCTGGGATCCGAAGGATGCCGGCTACGTGATGAACGTCATTTCGGAAAAGATCCTCAACGGCGAAGAAATCACCGATGGCGCCGACCTCGGCGTGCAGGGCTACAACTCGGTCAAGGTGAGCCAGGGTCCGGGCAAGGGCATCATCATTCAGGGTCAGGCCTGGGTTGATGTCGGCAAGGAAAACTACGGCGAATACCCGTTCTGATCCACTGACACACGACTGCAAAACAGGGGGCGCGGGAACACCGCGTCCCCGAACCTATCGAATTCACAGGACGTCACCATGCAGCCCCAGCCCGCTCAGTCTCAAAAGACAGGCACGGCGCCTTTTCTAGAGATCCGTAATGTGCGCAAGTCGTTCGGCGGCGTGCAGGCGCTGAAGGATGTCAGCGTCACGCTTCATGCCGGACAGATCTACCATCTCATGGGTGAAAACGGCTGCGGCAAGTCCACGTTGATCAAGATCATCTCTGGCGCCCAACCGGCGACATCGGGACAGATCTTCATCGATGGCGTGCAGACCGAAGGCGAGGTCGCAGGCGATCTCGGTGCCATCGGTGCCCTGCGTGCGGGCATCGAAACCGTCTATCAGGACCTTTCCCTGCTCCCCAATCTGTCGGTTGCCGAAAATGTCGCCCTCACAGGTCAGCTCGTGGAAGCAGACGGCAGTCTCGCCCGGAGGCTGAAGCTGGGCGCGCTTTACGAAACAGCGGCCAAGGCTCTTGAGCAGGTTCATTTGCCGACAGACCGTGCCTTCCTGACGCGCAGAATTGACACGCTTCCTCTTGCAACCCGGCAGCTGGTCGCGATTGCCCGCGCCATTGCCGCAGAGGCTCGGCTCGTCATCATGGATGAACCGACCACTTCGCTCACCCGGCAGGAGGTGAACTACCTGCTTTCCGTGGTCCGGAAGCTTTTGGACAAAGGCGTTACAGTCTTGTTCGTGACGCACAAGCTCGACGAGGTGAAGTCGCTTGGTGGACACGCCATCATCATGCGTGACGGTCAGAAGGTTGCCGAGCGCGACGTGACCACCACCAACAAGGCCGAAATCGGCCATCTGATGACCGGTCGCGAGATTTCCGAGGCCCGGTATCGGACCGAGCCGAAAATCGGCGACACGCTGCTTCAGGTCGAAGGCCTGAGCCAGGGCCGCGCCTTCAAGAACCTGTCGTTCACGGTACGCAAGGGTGAAATTCTGGGTGTGACCGGCCTTCTGGATTCCGGCCGCAACGAGCTGGCCCTCGCGCTGTCCGGTGTCGTCCCGGCAGAGCGCGGCACGATCCGTCTGGACGGCCGGTCGGTTGCCCTGCGCTCACCGGCCGAGGCCATCAGGGAAGGCGTCGGCTATGTTCCCGAAGACCGCCTGACCGAAGGCCTCTTCCTGGAGAAATCCATTCAGGACAACGTCACGCTGCCGGTGCTGAACAGGCTGCGCAATTTCTTCGGAATGATCAGCCAGCGCAAGGCGCGCAAGCTCTCTGAAGACCAGATCACTGATCTTCAGGTGGTCGCGCCCGATGTCACGGTGCCGGTGCAGTCGCTTTCAGGCGGTAACCAGCAACGGGTTCTGATCGGACGCTGGCTCACCATCGAACCACGCCTTCTGGTGCTGCACGGCCCGACTGTCGGCGTCGATGTTGGCTCGAAGGACACGATCTTCCGCATCATTCAGCGTCTGGCGGACGACGGCATGGCTGTCGTGATCATTTCCGATGACCTTCCCGAGCTGCTGCAGAACTGCGACCGCATTCTCGTCATGCGACAGGGCGGGATCGTCGCCGACTATGCGGCCGAAGAGGTCGATGAAGACGGGATCTACCAGACAATGGCTGCAGGCCCGACGTCGGAAGCGTCGGCGAACATGGACGAGGAAGCCGCACAGTGACCGACATGACCCTTACCAACAGCGGACCCGGCGTGTTCAAGCGCATCTGGGATCTGATGGGCCGCAGACCGGAGCTGTTCACGCTTGCACTCGTCATCCTGACGGTGATCGGCGTTGCGATTGCCAATCCGGACTTTCTGGCGGTCAACAATCTCTTCGACATTCTGCGGGCCTCGGTGGTCCGCGGCATCTTTGCGATGGGCGTGCTTGCCGTTCTTGCCGCCGGCGGGATCGATGTATCGTTTACCGCGATCGCAGCCTTCGTCATGTACGCGCTGACCATGCTGGTCACGAATGTGTTTCCGGGCATGCCGATCTGGGTGATCTTGCCGCTGGCCGCCGCCGGAGGAGCTGCTTTCGGCGTGGTCAACGGGCTTCTGGTCCATGCGCTGCGCACGCCTTCGCTGATCGTTACCATCGGCACCCAGTACTTCATTCGCAGTTTCCTGCTGACGTTCATCGGAACGGCCCTGTTCATGAATATTCCGGCCGCAATGGATGGCTTCGGGAAAGCCTCGCTGATCACGTGGCATGGCACCAATGGTGTGATCTCGACCCTGCCGGCAACAGTGCTGGTGCTGGTGGCCGCGGCTTTTGCGACCTGGTTCATCCTCGAAAGAACGCTCATGGGACGGGCGATCTTTGCAGCTGGCGGCAATCCGGGCATTGCCGAGCGCCTCGGGTTCAATCTGTTCTATGTCCGGTTGTTCGTCTTCGGCTGGGCCGGCCTTCTGGCTGGTGTCGCTGGTATCGTGCATGTCGCTTCGAACCGGCTTGCCAACCCGTTCGACCTTGCAGGCATGGAACTGGAAATCATCGCGGCAGTGGTGCTCGGCGGCGCCAAGATCACCGGTGGTTCGGGAACCGTGGTCGGCACACTGCTCGGCGTTGTCCTGATCACGCTGGTCAGCAACGTTCTTGTCTTCATCGGTATCCCCAGCACGCTCCAACTCGCCATCATCGGCGCCTTCATCCTGCTGGCGGGCACGATCTTCGCATTGCGCAACCGCGCCTGAAACATACTTTCCCGGGAGGAAAAATGAGCCACGATGCTGCTGTCATAGGCCTTTACATTCTTGACGTTCTCGGTCGACCGGTCGATGCGATCCCCGAGGGCGGCAACGTCGAGTTCATCGACGAAATTCGGTTGACCGTTGCCGGTACCGCGGGCGGTACGGTGATCGATCTGGCGAAACTCGGACTGAACTGTCTGGCCGTCGGAGCCGTCGGCGACGATGAAAAGGCCGACTTCGTGCTGTCAACGCTCGGCAGGTTCAAGGTCGACACCAGCCTGATGCAGCGGCTCGAGGGCGTACCGACGTCGGCAACCATCCTGAACGTTCGCCGCAACGGCGACCGTCCGGCCCTGCACCAGCGCGGCGCGTCCGATCATTTCGATGTCCCAGCAGACATGCTTGATGCCGTGCTGGCGCCGTCAATCATTCACCTGGGTGGAACCGGACTGCTGGCCAAACTGGACGGTGAGCCGAGCGCGAGACTTCTGGCGGAAGCCAAGAAACGTGGCCGCACGGTCACCTTCGATCTGCTGGGAGCCAACGAAAACACAATCGACCTGCTCCTGCCGCTGCTTCCGCATGTCGATTATTTCATGCCGTCGATCGAAGAAGCCCGTCTGATTTCCGGTGCAGGCGACATCCAGGAAGCAGGACGTTTTTTCCTGGATCGCGGCGTCAAGCAGTGTGTCTTCACGCTCGGCGGTGACGGCGTCTGCTTCATGGATCACAAGGGCGAGTTTGTCCGCCAGCCAGCGTTCGAAATTTCCGTTGTGGATACGACCGGCTGCGGCGACGCCTTCGATGCCGGGTTCATCACGG
Source organism: Labrenzia sp. PO1 (assembly GCF_012273635.1). Classification (NCBI taxonomy): domain Bacteria; kingdom Pseudomonadati; phylum Pseudomonadota; class Alphaproteobacteria; order Hyphomicrobiales; family Stappiaceae; genus Labrenzia; species Labrenzia sp. PO1. The sequence continues at coordinate 187,473 of NZ_JAAXCR010000005.1, read as the reverse complement.
CCCTTCACCACAAGATGGACCTGAAGACTGCGCTGAACTTTGCGCAAGCCTCGGCGGCGCTTGTGGCGACGGGGCTCGGGTCTGACGCGGGCATCAAGAGCTTCGAGGACACCGTCAACTTCATGAATTCGGCAAAGGTTCTTGCCTGACCGACAGAACGCGCGGGCCTCAGCCCTTGAGGAGGGCCCGCGCCGTTTCCAGGTCGGTGACAAAATGGGTTGCATAGCCACCCTTCAGCGTTGCGCGGATTGCCTCGAGCTTTGACAATCCGCCTGCTACGCAAAGCCGGCGTGGAATGGCGCGCAGCTCATCGAGTTCGATCCCCATCATGCGCTTGTCGAATTCCCGCGTGATCTGATTGCCCTCCTCATCGAGGAACCGGCAGATCAGAACGGCTTTCGCGCCGTCTTCGCCGTAGGCGTCGATTTCCTCGTCCGTCGCGATGTCGGCAAAGCGGATGGTGCTTTCCGGCCCAAGGCCGCCGAGCCCGAAAACGATCGTACGGGCTTGCCGGATCATGTCGAACTGGCGTTCGAGGGCAGGTTCACGTCGCAGCGCCTGGCATAGGTCTGCGCTGGACAGAACTGCGGGTGCATTCAGGTTCATGCTGATCGCACCAAGCTTACGGGCCATGATTGCGGTGCAGAGTTCGGCGGAAAAGTCGCGCTTGCTGGTAGCGGCTCCTGTCACCTGAACCACCGTGACCCCGTCGACGTCGCTCATGGGTTTCAACGCGTCGGCAACCGCAAGAACAGTCTTGCCCCAGGAAACACAGAGGATCTCACCGGGGTCGATCATCCGCTCCAGCTGGCGCGCACCGGCTGCACCAAGGGTCAATAGCCGTGTCTGGGCATCCGCGCCGGGTTGATGCTGCACCACCAGCGTTTCGCTGAGGCCAAAGCGTTCGCATATCTCCCGTGAGAGATCGGAACGTGCCATGACGCCCGCATCCATGGCGATGCGAACGACACCCCGCTCTCGTGCTTCCTGAAGATAGTTCACGATGGTCGCGCGCGAGACACCGATGATGCCGGCAATGTCGCTCTGGTTGAGCGATTCTTCGTAATAGAGCCAGGCTGCCCAGACGACGACATCGTCAAACTCCGCAGGTACGCGGCGATTGACCTCTCGAGACGTTTCCATTGTCATGACCGCTCCCCCCTTTGTTGCCGATCTGAATTGCACGATTTCGGCCGATAGTCCAATCCGCCGATTAGTGAATCTGACTTTTGGCAACATTAAGTAACATTTGTCATTTTGTTGCAACAAAAGACGACAATGTTACGAATGTCTGGAGACAAGAATTGTCGAGAGGATCTCAGGCAAGCCGGACGTGGATTTTTCTGGACAGCATTCGGTCGACAAGCAGCGGGGGAACGGCGGAATTCACGACAACCGCGTCGTAGTCACGAAGATCGTTGCCACCGTAAAAGGCTTTCTTGTCGAACATCCCATGGCTGGCAACCAGTATGATCCGCTTGGCCTTTTCCTGCATCGCATTCCGAACGGCCAGGTCTTCTTCTGTCTCGTAGAAGGTCTTTTCCTCGAAGATCGCATCCGCAGAGACAATCGCCGCATCCGCATCGATGTCGTTGATTTCGCGGATCGTTTGCGGACCGTGGAAACAGCCAGACCAGGATTTGAACGTCCCGCCGAGCCCGATGAGAGAAATATCGGGAAGCTCGCGGAAATCGTTCATCAGATCGAGGGAGTTGGTCACGATTGTGAGCGGCACCTTGCTGGCGAGGTGCCTGGCTGCGTGCCTCAGGATCGGGGAACCTGCGAGAAAAACGGTCTGGCCGGGCTGGATCAGATCCGCAGCGGCCGCTGCGATCGCCTGATAGTCGCCGGCGTCAGTTGCCGCGGTATCAGCCGGTTCAGCTAAACCAGCAGCACTGGTTCTGGAGGTGATCACACCGCGGGACTTCGAGACAAGCCCGTCCTCGACCAGCGTGTCGATATCGCGGTGGACCGTCATCAGGCTGATGCCGAAGCGTTTCGAAATCTCGTCGATGCGCGCACTCTGGCGGCTGTTGACGTAGTCGGCGATCAAACGCCTGCGCGCAATCTGGCGCGCCTGTCGGCTGTCGGTGGGAAGGTGGGGCCGGTTTCCGGGGGAACTGGTGTTGTCCGATGCCACGCTGTGTCGCTTCTGCTGCTGCTCGATCAGCTTCACTTAACGTCAAAGTCCGAATTTGGCAAAGTGGCAGCGTTGCGGTCCGGTTGCCCGGAAAAAAGCGGAGGCACCTTGCGATGCCTCCGTCAGGTGGGGAGGTATTATTGGGTCAGGGTGAAGGCTGCCGTGACCTTGTCGACGTTGTCGGCCGTGATCAGCACGCAATCGAAGAGCTGCTTTTCGCTTTCCGCGCCGGTGGAACCGGTCTTGATGTACTTGTCGGCCTGGCGGATTGCTTCAGCGGAGAAGACTGCAACCGGCTGCAGCACGGTGTACTGAAGTTCGCCAGCACGGATGGCAGCAACAGCGTCCGGCGAACCGTCAAAGCCACCGACCTTCACCTGGTCAAGCTTGCCGGCTTCCTTCAAGGCGGCGATGGCGCCGAGAGCCATTTCATCGTTGCCGGAAATGACGCCGATGATGTCCGGATTGGCCTGAAGCATGGACTGCATCTTCTGATAGCCCTGGGTACGGTCCCAGTTGGCGACTTCCTGTGCTGCCTTTTCCAGATCCGGGTACTGGGTCAGCACGGTTTCGAAACCGTTGGAACGGGTCGCTGCGTTGTTGTCGGACGGCGCACCGAAAAGCTCGACGTATTTGCCCTCTTCACCAACGGCTTCCACCCACTGCTGCGCACCGATTGCAGCCCCTTGGGCGTTGTTGGAAACGAGCTGTGCCTGGGCAAGGCCTTCCTGGTTGATTTCAGCGTTGATGAGGAACACCGGAATGCCGGCGGCCACGGCCTTCTTCACCGCGCCGACAGAACCGTCTGCATTGGCCGGGTCGAGAATGATTGCCTTGGACTGGTTGGTGATCGCGGTGTCGATCAGGGTGCTTTCGGTGTTGGTGTCACCTTTATGGGCGCTGACCTGTGCTTCGTAACCGAGCTCTTCCGCAGTAGCCTTTGCCACATGGCCTTCGGTGTACCAGTAGGGGTTGGCCGGATCGTTGACGATGATCGAGATCAGGCCGTCGGCAAGAGCCGGGCTTGCAATCATCGGCAGGACGGCGGCAGCAGCAAGCAGGGTCCGTCTGGTAAATTTCAACATCGAGTATTCCTCCCTTAGCGTGAATGGGGGTCGCCAATTGGCGGGTATTCCCGCTCCCTAAGTCCTCCGGGAGCGGCGAAATCTGTTCGAGGCAGTGGCTATTTCTTCCGCGCGCTGCCGTATTGGATGGAGTTCATCAGGACGGCGAGCACGATCACGGCACCGGTGAAGACGGTCTGCCAGTAGGACGAGACGCCGATGATCACGAGGCCGTCGGACAGGAAGCCGATGACGAAGGCACCCAGCATGGTGCCTCGGACGGTGCCTCGGCCACCGGTCAGGGCTGCACCGCCGATCACCACAGCAGCAATTGCGGTCAGCTCGTAGGTCGTTCCCGCGGTCGGGCCAGCGGATGTCAGCTGGGACGAGAGAACAAGACCTGCGATGGCCGCAAGAATGCCGGAGAGCGTATAGACCGACACCTGCACCTTCTTGACGGGGACGCCGGAAAGATCGGCCGCGTGGGCATTGCCGCCGGAAGCGTAGAGCCAGCGACCGAAGGCGGAACGGCTGAGCATCAGGCCGGCAACGATCGCAAGTGCCGCCAGCACCAGAACACTGATCGGTACGCCGAACAGACGGTTGAAACCAAGCCAGTCGAAACCGGTGTTTCCAAGCGAAGGATCGCCTGACAGGTTGTTGTAGGTGAGACCGTTGGTCATCAACAGGGCGATGCCGCGGGCGACATACATGACGCCGAGCGTTGCCACGAAAGCCGGAACGCGGAACCAGGCGATCAGGATCCCGTTGACCGCGCCAACCAGCGCCCCGACGACACAAGTAATGACGACCACCGCCCAGACCGGCGGATAGACGATGACGCCGAAGGCATCCAGAACGATGCCCTGCATCTGGAAGCCGGCAATGACACCGGACAGGGCCAGAATGGAGCCGACCGAAAGGTCGATGCCGCCGTTCAGGATCACCAGCAGCATGCCGATGGCCAGAATGCCGTAGATCGCCACATGCGAGGACATGATCAGGAAGTTCCCGACCGTGAAATAATGCGGCGACAGGAACGAGAAAACGGCAATGATCGCGATTAGGGCGAAGAAAGCGCGGCCTTCGAGAAGGAGCCGTCCTATATTGTGCTCGCGGGACTGGCGGTTCTTGGCGACCGGTTGCGTGTTGGCGCTCGTAACGCTCATGATCTGATCTCCGTCAGGCGACCACGGCTTCGCCGGAGGCGGCCATGATCTTTTCCTTGCTGATGGTTGAATCGAATTCCGCCGAGATCCGGCCCCGGTGCATGACGATGATGCGGTGGGCGATGGACAGGCATTCGCCGACTTCCGAGGTCGAGTAGATGACGGCCAAACCTTCGCGGGCACGTTCGGCCAAGAGCCGGAACACTTCCGCCTTGGCGCCGATATCGATGCCGCGGCTTGGCTCGTCGAGCATGATCACCTTCGGCTCGGTGGCCAGGATCTTGCCGATCACGACCTTCTGCTGGTTGCCGCCAGACAGCGAGCCAATCGCCGCGTCCGGTCCGGAGGTCTTGACGGTGACCTTGCGGATGCTGGTTTCGATGAGATCGGATTCCAGCTTTCTGGACGTGAAGATGCCGCGCGTGAAATCCATGATGGAGGCAAGCGACAGGTTCTGGCCGACCGTCATTGTCTGGACGAGGCCGTCCTTCTGCCGATCCTCGGGAACAAGCGCGAGACCGTTGGCAATTCTCTGGCCGATAGAGAGGGGCGAGACATTGCCGCCGTTCAGGAGGATGTCTCCCGTCTCCTGCTTCAACCGCCCGGCGACGGTTTCCAGAAGTTCGGTGCGTCCGGCGCCCATCAATCCGTAGATGCAGACGATCTCGCCGGCTTTCACGTCAAGCGACAGGTCGTCGACCACGTTGTAATCCGCGCCTGACGGGTCGGCGACGGTCAGATTGCGAATGGAAAGGGCGGTTTCGCCAAATTCGTAACCGGTCGGTGGTGAGCCGAGATCATAGTTCTCGCCCACCATGTTGCGGACGATCCATTCCAGGTCGATGTCGCTGCGTGGTGCATAGGCGGTCATCACGCCGTCCCGCAGGACAACCGCGTGATCGGTGATCTGGAGCGCTTCTTCCAGGTGATGGGAAATATAGACGATGGAAACGCCGCGGCTTGTCAGATCGCGAATGACCTTGAACAGCACTTCCACTTCCGAGGCAGAAAGGGCAGAGGTTGGCTCGTCCATGATGAGGATGCGACTGTCATATGAAAGCGCACGGGCAATTTCGACGATTTGCTGCTGGCCGAGGCGCAGATCCTCAACCGGCGTCAGCGGGTCGATCTCCTCTTCCAGCTCCACCATCAGCGCTCGCGTCTGGCGTTCTTCCTCCGCGAAGTCGACCCCCATCGGTCCGCGAATTTCACGGCCCATGAAGATGTTGTCCCGCACGGAAAGGTTCGGCGCCAGGCTCAGCTCCTGGTGGATGATGGAGATGCCTCTGTCCCGGGCTTCGGTGGCCGAGGCAAAGGTGATCGGTGCGCCATCCAGGATGATTTCACCCGTCGTCGGCGTCGTGATGCCGGACAGGATGCGCATCAAGGTCGATTTGCCGGCGCCGTTTTCACCGAAAAGGGTGGTGACCTGGCCACGATGAATGTCGAAGTTGACACCCTTCAGAGCCTGGATCGCACCGTAGGACTTGGCGACATTACGCGCGGCGAGCACGACTTCGTCTTCAACTGCGGCAACGGGATGGATCGCGTTCATCGAACGGTGACCTCCGTCGGTGTTACCAGCCAGTTCTTGGGATTGATCAGGCGGAACGCGCCGGTGACCTGAATGGTCTTGCCGGTGAGGGCGCTCGTGTCGAGGCCTTCAAGCACCACCTGCTTCATTGCCCGGTTGATGGCGGAAGCGGCGTTCTGATACTCGATCTGGTTCTTGAAATCGCCGAAGGTGATATCCCCCGGGACATCGCGAAGATCCGTGCCGTTGATGGCAGGACCCGTCTGGACGCGAACCCGGATTTCCGACGGCACACCGTCGATCGTGACGTTGTAAAGTCCCGACTTTCCTTCGCCGACGACACCTTCGAACTTCACCGGAATGATCGAGCCGGTAGACGAAGCCGTGCCGTAGGTTTCGGCCAGCTTCGTTTTGTCGGAAAGCGCCAGGGCTCCGATCTCGCTAGCTTCGACGGCCTTCTGCGCAACGAAGTCGCGAATACGCGGGAAAGTGTCCACGCCATAGACGTCAGGTGAAAAAGCCTGTTGCCGAATGTCGCTCTCGGAGCCGACACGCACGACCTTGGTGTCCAGGACTATGGCGCCGGCCACTACAGCGGCGATCGCGACCGCGATCCACTTTCCATAGCTGGGCTTCACGAATGAGGCGCCGCCGACTGCTGTTTCGACCTTGGCCATATCTTCCTCCGGCATGCAATTCTCGTTCGGCCGCGACAAGGCTTGCGGCCGGCATGTTCTTCTCGTGTCAGGAGCTGGATGTGTCGGGCGCCCGTTAATCGCGCCCGTTCAGCACGTTCTTAGCGGCTATGCGCAACTGGATGCGCAAATGCCCGGTGCCGCGTGCGGCATTGATCCGCGATGCGCTTCCGGGTGACCGTCATTTCTAACGTGAAAACCATTGTTCTCCTCCCAGTCCGCGCTTGCGCGGCTTTTTCGTTTGAGGGTCCCGTTCCTGCGAACGTTGCTCCCGCCCTCGCACCGGGAGAAATGCCTACTGCATGCCTCCCAATGACAATCACCCTAGATGAAATAAATTACTTTGTCAGTAAAAAAATACATGCATATGAGATAATAGTGTTATATATAGACTGCAGAAGCTTCGTCCCGAACGGCGCATGCAGGGCTGTGCAAACAGTCAGGATCTGCGAGAGTCCGGTCAGTTGAAGCTTTCTGGGAGGAATGAAATGCAAGCCGAAATAGCGGCTCTTGAGCATGGCTTGGGCGGTGGACGCCATCATGCATAAGGGCGACATTCTTATCGGAATCGACTCCGGCACGTCCGTGGTGAAAGCGGTGGCGTTCGACCTTTCAGGCACCCAGATTGCGGTGGCTTCGGTCACGAATGCCTATGACACTGGCGCCGGAGGTGCCGCGACCCAGTGCATGAGCCGAACCTGGCAGGACTGTGTCACAGCCCTGAAACAGCTTGGTAATCTGGTCGAAGGCCTGAGCGGGCGCACTGTCGCGATCGGCGTGACCGCGCAGGGAGACGGAACCTGGCTGGTGGGGCGGGACAATGTGCCGGTCGGTGATGCCTGGCTTTGGCTTGATGCCCGTGCCGCACCTACTGTCAGCCGGCTGGAAGGAAATGCGCTGAACCGGGCCCGGTTCGAGGCAACGGGAACAGGGCTGAATACCTGTCAGCAAGGCGCCCAGCTTGCGCATATGGACCGGTTTGATCCAGCAAGCCTGGACCGCGCGGAAGTCGCGCTTCATTGCAAGGACTGGCTCTACCTGAACCTCACGGGCGTCCGGGCAACGGACCCGTCCGAGGCAAGTTTCACCTTCGGCAACTTCCGGACCCGGCAATATAATGATGTGGCTATCGAAGCGCTCGGCCTCAGGCACCGGCGGCATCTGCTGCCGGAGATCGTCGAGGGAACGGAAACAACCCACGGCTTGAGCGATGCGGCCGCGCAGGCGACAGGCCTTCGGGTGGGGACACCGGTTTCGCTCGGCTACGTCGACATGGTGATGACGGCACTTGGCGCCGGTGTCTACACGGGCGAAGCGGATGCCGCCTGTTCGACGATTGGCTCCACCGGTGTGCACATGCATGCCAAGCAAGCCGAAGAAGTGCACCTCAATGCTGAAGGCACAGGTTATGTGATTGCGTTGCCGGTGCCGGGCATCGTCACCCAGGTGCAGACCAACATGGCGGCCACGCTCAATCTCGACTGGGTTCTCAACATTGCCGCGGACGTGATGCGCGGCATGGGACAGGATGTCTCTCACCGTGATCTGGTGTCCCACATCGAGGGCTGGCTTGCCGCCGGCAAGCCGGGCGCCATCCTCTATCACCCCTACATCTCTGAAGCCGGCGAACGTGGCCCCTTCGTCAATGCCAACGCCCGCGCCGGATTTACTGGGCTTTCCGCCGCAAATGGCTACGCGGATCTGGTGCGTGCAGTGGCGGAAGGTCTCGGTATGGCCGCCCGTGATTGCTACGCCGCAATGGGAGCACTTCCATCCGAACTTCGATTGACCGGAGGCGCGGCACGCTCCCCGGCACTGCGCCAGATACTGGCAGCTGCGGTAAACGCACCGGTTCGCGTCTCGGCGCGGGACGAGGCCGGAGCGGCGGGTGCCGCAATGATGGCGGCGGTTGCCACGGGCGTTTATCCGGACATGCGCAGCTGCATCAGCGAGTGGGTCACGCCCTTGCTTGGACAGGCGGAAGCACCCGATCCCGGCCTGGTCCGGTCCTACGAGACTATTTTCCCGGTCTTTGCAGGTCTTCGCAGGGATCTTGCAGGCACATGGGACCTGCTCGCGAAACTGCGCACCGAAAGCCGCGACGAGACGGAACCTGCCAGCAGTGTCACCACAGGAGCATGAAATGACGAGCGAAACGCAGACGATCGATCTTTTGGTGATTGGTGGCGGCATCAATGGCGCCGGCATTGCGCGCGACGCTGCCGGCCGGGGATTGTCCGTCTGGCTCTGCGAAAAGGACGACCTTGCGCAAGGAACGTCATCCCGGTCGGGCAAGCTGGTTCACGGTGGTCTGCGGTATCTGGAATATTATGAATTCCGACTGGTGCGCGAAGCCCTGATCGAGCGGGAAGTGCTCATGAATTCCGCCAGCCATATCATCTGGCCCATGCGCTTCGTGCTGCCACATAGCCCGGCAGACCGCCCGGCCTGGCTCGTGCGTCTAGGCTTGTTTCTCTATGATCACCTGGGAGGCCGCAAGAAGCTGCCGGGTACCCGGACGCTCGATCTGCACAGGGATCCGGAAGGTGCGCCGATCCTCGACAGTTACAAACGCGGTTTCGAATATTCCGACTGCTGGGTCGACGATGCCCGCCTTGTTGTCATCAATGCATTGGATGCCTTCGAGAAAGGGGCCCGGGTTCTCACGCGTACGGCTGTTGCCAGCGCGCGCCGCGACAACGGAGCCTGGCTGGCAACATTGCGCAACAGCGAAACCGGCGAAACGTCAACAGTTCGAGCCAGATGCATCGTCAATGCGGCAGGTCCCTGGGTGTCCGATGTCATCTTGAACGTAGCCGGATCGAATTCCAGCCGGAACGTGCGGCTGGTCAAGGGAAGCCATATCGTTGTGCCGAAGTTCTGGCAGGGGCAACAGGCCTATCTGGTTCAGAACGACGACAAACGGGTGATCTTCATAAACCCCTATGAGGGCGACAAGGCCCTGATCGGAACCACGGATATCGCTTATGAAGGCCGCGCCGAGGACGTGCAGGCCGAAGAATTCGAGATCGAATATCTGATCAAGGCCGTGAACAGGTACTTCAAGGCAAAGCTGCGCCGGTCGGATGTCCTGACCTCCTTCTCGGGTGTGCGTCCATTGTTCGACGACGGCAAGGGCAATCCGTCCGCGGTGACGCGCGACTATGTGTTCGATCTCGACATGACGGACAATGTCCCGCTTCTGAATGTCTTTGGCGGCAAGATCACGACTTTCCGCGAGCTGGCCGAGCGGGCGATGCATAAGCTTGACCGGATCTTCCCGCAGATGGGCGGCGACTGGACGGAAACCGCCACGTTGCCTGGCGGCGAAATTCCGAATGCGGATTTCGAAAGCTTTTCGGAAACGATGCGGGAGGCTTATCCGTGGATGCCGCGCGCCCTTTTGAAACACTACGGGCGCTGCTACGGGGCAAGAACCAGCCGGATAGTCGGCTCGGCCACCGCACTGGACGGGCTTGGGAGGCACTTCGGCGCGCAACTCTATGAGGCCGAGGTGCGCCATCTCGTCAACGAGGAATGGGCGCAGACCGCCGATGACATCCTGACCCGGCGAACCAAACACGGCTTGCACCTGAGTGCGGATGAAAAAGCGGCCTTTTCAAGCTGGTTCAACGCCGAATACGCCGCACGTGCCGCCTGATATCCGGCTCGGACGCCTGCCATTTCCCCGACGACTGGACACTTCATGCCCCTGACGCTTTCGCTCAACACAAACCCGCTGGTCAATCGCTACGCGGATCCCGCGGATCTGATCGAGACGGTCGCTCACGACCTGAAGATCCGCGACCTGCAGTTGACGCACGAGTTCATCAACCCCAGCTGGCCGGCGCCCCTTATCCGGCGGTTGACGCGCGAAATGTCGGCGTCACTTGCCAGGACAGGTGTGCGGGTGACCAGCGGTATGACGGGCCCCTACGGCCGTCTCAATCATTTCGGTCATCCAGATGCCGATGTGCGGCGTTATTATGTAGACTGGTTCAAGACCTTCGCCGACATCATCGGCGATTTCGGAGGCGTTTCCGTCGGCACCCAGTTCGCGATTTTCACCTACAAGGATTACGACGATCCGGTCCGGCGGGACGACCTGATCAGGATCGCCATCGATTGCTGGGCGGAGGTTGCCGAACACGCGAAGGGGGCGGGTCTGGAATATGTTTTCTGGGAGCCGATGAGCATTGGCCGGGAATTCGGTGAGACCATAGCGACCTGCCTTGCGCTTCAGGAGCGAATTTCGGCCACGCCGATGGCCGTTCCGATGTGGATGATGGCCGATATCGACCACGGTGACGTGACCAGCTCAAATCCGGACGATTTCAACCCCTTTGCCTGGGCCGAAGCCGTTCCACGGGTATCGCCGATCATTCACATCAAGCAGAGCCTTCTGGACAAGAGCGGCCATCGGCCCTTTACAGCGGAATTCAACGCCCGTGGCCAGATCCATCCGGAGCCGCTCCTGGAAGCTTTGGCGAAAGGCGGCGCCGAGGACAATGAGATCTGCCTGGAACTCAGCTTCAAGGAGCGCGAGCCAAATGACCGGCAGGTCATTCCGCAGATCGCCGAGAGTGTTGCCTTCTGGGCACCTCATATCGATACGGGCCAGCAGGATCTCAACATCTAGCTGATCGCGTCTTCGGCTATTTGCCAACGGGCTTGCGGTAGCAAGGCCCCGATATCTAAGCTATTGAAATCAGGTGACCGTCGCGGTTCGGCTGGCGGCGGCAAGCGGCATTGCGAAATATTGGGAAGGTACGCAAGGTGAGGGATATCGACCCGGAGGAATCGCTCGCGACGCGGGCTGCCTGGCTGCATTACGCCGGTGGACTGACACAGGCGGCCGTGGCAAAGCGGCTCGGGGTTGCCTCGGTCAAGGCGCACCGGCTGATCGCAAAGGCGGCTGCCGAAGGGGTGGTGAAGGTCTCCATTGATGGTGCGATCATCGAATGCGTCGAGTTGGAGGACAGCCTCTGCGACCGTTTTGGCCTCGAATTCTGTGATGTCGCACCGGATCTGGGCGAGCCCGGCATGCCGCTGCGGGCTCTGGGCCAGGCCGGTGCGGATTTCATCCGCCGGGAAATCGAGCGCAAGGAGCACAAGGTCATTGGCCTTGGCCATGGCCGGACGCTTTCCAACGCTGTTCGTCTTATGAGCCGCATGGATGCAGGCGGTGTCCAGTTCGTTTCCCTGCTCGGCGGATTGACCCGCAACTTTTCCGCCAATCCATACGACGTCATGCATCGCCTGGCCGAAAAGACGGCGGCGAGCGCCTTTGTCATGCCGGTGCCCTTCTTTGCCAATTCGTCGGAAGACCGGGAGGTGCTGCTCGCGCAGCGCGGGGTTCAGGACGTGTTCGACATGGCGAACGCAGCCGATATCAAGCTCGTCGGGATTGGCACCGTCGAGCCGCAGGCGCAGCTGGTCTCGTCCGGCATGATCGAACTCAGTGAGATCCAGGAAATCAAGGCCGGTGGCGGCGTCGGTGAAATGCTCGGCCACTTCTTCGATGCCAGTGGACGGACACTCGAAACGACCCTGACCGCCCGCACGCTTGCGGCCACGCTGGACGAACGGGCCGACAGTCAGATCATCGCGATTGCAGGTGGCCCTGAAAAGATCGAGGCCATTCGCGCCATCTTGCGCAGCGGACGCCTGCGTGGCCTCATCACCGACGAGACCACGGCGCATGCCCTGACCGGAGAGTGACCGGTCAGGATGCGCAGACGGCTTGATCAGCCGGCCAGAGACTTCGCCATGCGGGCAATCCCTTCTTTCGTGATGCCGAATTCCTCGTAGAGGCGTTCGGCCGGCGCAGAAGCTCCGAAACCACTCAGGCCGATGACATTGTCTTCACTGCCGACATAACGGGCCCAGCCAAGTTTTCCCGCGGCCTCGATGGCAATGCGCGGGGCGGTGCCGAGAACGTCGGCGCGGTAGGCGTCCGGCTGGGCGTCGAACAGTTCCCACGACGGCATCGATACGACCGCAACGGCCAGTCCATCGGCTGCCAGGCCTTCCGCTGCCTCGACCGCCAGTGCAACTTCGGTTCCGGTCGCGATCAGCGTGATGTCGCGGCCCTCTCCGAACTGGCGGATGACATAGGCACCGCGTGCCGTCAGGTTTTCCTCTGTCCGCTCCAGGCGCAGTTGCGGGACAGCCTGACGGGAAAGGGCCAGAAGGCTCGGCGCATTCATGGAGCGAATGGCACAGTCCCAGGCTTCCAGCGTTTCAACCGTGTCTGCCGGTCGGAACACCGTCAGGTTGGGGATTGCCCTCAGCGAGAGGAGATGTTCGACCGGCTGATGGGTTGGGCCGTCTTCGCCAAGACCGATGGAATCATGTGTCATGACATAGATGGAGCGCAACCCCATCAGGGCCGAGAGGCGAATGGCGTTCCTTGCATAGTCGGAAAAGACAAGGAAAGTGCCGCCGTAGGGCAGAAAGCCGCCATGCAGCGCTAGGCCGTTCATGGCTGCCGCCATGGCAAATTCACGAACTCCGTAACCGATATAACGGCCGGACGCTTCGCGCGAAAACTGGCTGTTGACGGCAGGAACACGGGTCAGGTTCGACCCGGTCAGATCGGCTGATCCCCCGATCATTTCCGGCAGAGCCGGGGCAAGGGCTTCGAGGGCCATCTGGCTTGCCTTGCGGGTAGCAGCGGACCTGGGCTCTGAAAAGAGGCTGTCACGCGCGCTGGAGACTGCTGCCTCATAGCCTGCCGGCAAGGTGCCACTCACGCGTCTTTCGAATTCGCGGCGCTTGTCTTCAGGCGCACCTGCCAGCCGGCCTTCCCAGGCCTCGCGGCTGTCCTGGCCACGTGTGCCGATTTTCTTCCAGCTGCCGGCGAGATCATCCGGAATGGTGAAAGCAGGAGCCGTCCATCCGAGAGCTTTCTTGGTCGCGTCCGCTTCGTCCTTGCCAAGCGCCGCGCCATGTACGCCGGCGGTGCCTGCCTTGTTGGGGGAGCCAAAGCCGATCACCGTTTTCAGAGCGATCATCGAGGGTTTGTCGGTGGCCGCCTTGGCTGCGGTCAGTGCGGCGTCGACTGCAGAACCGTCATGTCCGTCGCACGTTTGCACATGCCAGCCACAGGCTGCGAAGCGGGCCGGAACATCCTCGGAAAAGGAAACGCTGGTTGGGCCGTCGATGGTGATGGAATTGTCGTCGTAGAGAACGATCAGTTTGCCAAGGCCCAGATGACCGGCAAGGCTGATCGCTTCCTGACCAATGCCTTCCTGAAGGCAGCCGTCACCGACGATCACAAAAGTATTGTGATTTACGAGATCATCACCGAACTCATCTGCAAGACGCCGTTCGGCCAAGGCCATGCCGACGGCGGTCGCTATCCCCTGACCAAGAGGGCCGGTGGTGGTTTCGACGCCTTTGGCGTGACCATGCTCGGGATGACCTGCGGTTATCGAGCCCCACTGCCGGAAATTTCGGATCTCCTCGATCGTCATGTCTTCATAGCCGCACAGGTGCAGCAGGCTGTAGAGGAGCATGGAGGCATGACCGTTTGACAGCACAAAGCGGTCCCTGTCCGGCCAGTCCGGTGTTTTCGCGTCAAACTTCAGGTGTTTGCGAAACAGCACGGTCGTTGCATCCGCGAGACCCATGGGCGCGCCCGGATGTCCGGAAGCGGCTGCCTCGACGGCATCTATGGACAACGCCCGAATACAATTGGCGAGTTTGAAATTTTCCGGGTCCAGGGCTGCTTTCGACGATAGAAATGTGTCTGTAGTCATGAGGTCCTCCTCTGCGCTTACGGCATAGGCGTAGCGGAGGATGTCACAAAAATAAATCACAAAATCACAAAATAACTTTGATTTTGTGATTTTGTGATGTTAGGTATCAAGCATCCGGTGAACGCCGGACGAGGAGGATTTGCGTGAAACGCGAAGAACGAAGACAGGCGATCATGGATCTGCTCGTGGAACACAGGGAAGTCGATCTCGACGACCTTGCGGATCGATTTGCCGTCTCGAAAATGACAATTCACCGGGATCTGGACGAGCTCGAACAGGCCGGCGTGCTGCGCAAGGTGCGCGGGGGTGCCACTGCGGATTCAGGAACGCAGTTCGAAAGCGACTTCCGCATCCGGGCCCGCCAGGACGCGGCCGCGAAGGAGCGGATGGCCCGTGCGGCGCTCGAGCTGATCGAACCAGGCATGACCGTGATGATCAACGACGGTTCGATGGCCGCAGTGCTCGGCTCAATGCTGCCGGAAAAGCGGCCGCTGACGGTCATCACCAACAACGCCGCCATTCTCGATGGTTTGCGGGATGAGCCCGGCATCACCCTCTTGGGCCTCGGCGGCGTCTATTCGGCCAAGTTCAACGGCTTTTTCGGCGTCGTTACCGAAGCGGCGCTGTCGCAGTTGCGCGCGGATATCGCTTTCGTGTCGACCCCGGCCGTAGCGGACCTGAAGGCCTTTCACATGGACGACAACGTCGTTCGTTCCAAGCAAAAGATGATGGGTGCTGCGTCTCGGCGCTGCCTGCTCGTCAATCACACGCGTTTCGGACGCACCGCACTTCATACCCTCGCCGATCTGGATCGGTTCGACTGGATCATCACGGATGACCAGCCAGCCGGAGACGCGGCGAAGGAAATCGAGGCTGCGGGGCTCAAGCTGATGATCGCAAAGGACTGAGCGAATGGCTGCCCTCACCGGAAAATGGGTCGGTACGAGCTGGAAAATGAACAAGCTGCTGGCAGATGCCAGACGGTTTGCGGACGGGCTTGTCACGTCCGACGCGGATCGGGATCCCCGGATCCAGCGGTTTGTCATCCCTCCCTTCACCGCGGCGCGCGAAGTGAAGGCGATGCTCGCAGGCACATCGGTGAAGGTCGGCGCGCAGAACATGCACTGGGAAGATGCAGGGGCGTGGACGGGAGAAGTCTCGCCGCTCATGCTGACCGATTGCGGTCTCGACATTGTCGAACTTGGGCATTCCGAACGGCGCAGTTTTTTCGGTGAAACCGATGAGACCGTCGGCCTGAAGACCGAAGCGGCCGTGCGTCACGGGCTCGTTCCGTTGATCTGCATCGGTGAAACGCTGGCGGAAAAAGAGGCCGGACAGGCACAGGCGGTGCTTGAGGCGCAGGTTCGCGCGGCTCTTGGCAATCTGTCCGATGGGCAGAAACAGGCCGAGATCCTGCTTGCCTATGAACCGGTCTGGGCAATCGGCGTCAATGGTGTGCCGGCAACGTCGGACTATGCCGACGCTCGCCAGGCGGAGATCATTGCCGTTGCCGAGGACGTTCTCAACCGGCGTATCCCCTGCCTCTATGGCGGGTCGGTCAATCCCGGAAACTGCGAAGAGCTCATTTCCTGTCCTCATGTGGACGGGCTGTTCATCGGGCGATCCGCCTGGGAAGTCGAGGGTTATCTCGACATTCTCGCCAGGTGCTCGTCGAAACTCGGAGAGGTTTGACATGAAACTTGCAATTGCGGGCGACAGTGCAGGCGAAGGCCTTGCGAAACTGCTGGCGGACTACCTGAAGGATCGTTTCGAGGTCGATGAGATCTCCAGAACGCCCGAAGGGCCGGATGCGTTTTATGCCAATCTGTCCGAGCGTGTTGCCAGCCAGGTTATCTCCGGTGCCTACGACCGGGCGATCCTGGTGTGCGGAACCGGTATCGGAGTGTGCATTGCCGCCAACAAGGTGCCGGGCATTCGCGCCGCACTGACCCACGACACCTACTCCGCCGAGCGGGCAGCCCTTTCCAACAATGCCCAGATCATCACCATGGGCGCGCGTGTGGTTGGCCCCGAACTCGCCAAATCCATCGCCGACGCCTTCCTGAAGGAAACATTCGACGTCAACGGCCGTTCTGCTAGCAATGTTGACGCGATCAATGCCGTCGATTCGAAGTATCATGCGGTCTGATCTAAATTGCTGACCTGAGGAATGATGAGACCATGCTGAGACTTCCGAACGATACGGACGTGAATGCCGAAACGCTGCAGGCGTATCTGGCAAGACAGCATGGGGCGAGCGATACCGCCGCCGTTCTTCAGGCCATTGCGGATGCGACCGGCGTTCTGGCAGACAGGCTTGCCGCAGGCCGGTTGCCGGGGGACCCCGGCGAGGTCGTCGGCACCAATGAAAGTGGCGACAAGCAGAAGGCACTCGACGTCGGTGCCCATCTTCACATGGTCGAGGTGTTGCGGGCAGCGGGTGTCCGCCAGCTTCTTTCGGAAGAAGCCGAAGAGATTATTCTTCTCAATCCGGAAGGCACGCTCGACGTTGCCATCGACCCCATCGACGGGTCCGGCAGTATCGGAACAGGCGCTCCGCTGGGGACCCTGTTCTCGATCCTGCCGGCATCGGACCAGGGTTTTCTGTGCACGGGCAGATCCGTCATTGCGGCGGGATATGTTTCGTTTGGCCATTCCACAGACCTGGGGTTCAGCCTGGGCAACGGCCTTCACCTTGCAGTCTTCGACCGCGCTACGGGCGTGTTCCGCATGTTGCGGGAGAACCATCAGGTGCCCGCTAAATCAAGAACACTGGCCTTCAACGCTTCCAACGCCCGTCATTGGCCGGATGCGGTCCGGCGCTTTTCAGATGACGTTCTGAAAGGCAAGGAGGGGCGTCTTGGCGAAAACTACAACATGCGCTGGCTGGCCTCCGCGGTTGGCGAATTTCACCGGATCCTGCTTCAGGGCGGTTTGTTCTTTTATCCCGGCGACCGGCGGCCCGGCTATGAGAACGGGCGCCTGCGTCTGGTCTATGAAGCGGTCCCGATCGCGTTTCTGATCGAGCAGGGCGGCGGCAAGGCGACGGACGGGCAAACGCCTATCCTCGACCTGATGCCCGAGAGCCTGCACCAGAACATTCCGTTGATTTTCGGGTCACCCGAAAACGTCGACATGTTCATTACCTATTGCACGGACAACACCTAAGGAGCTTTTGATGGCCCGCATCACTTTGCGTCAGCTGCTGGATCACGCAGCTGACAACGGCTACGCTGTGCCTGCGTTCAACATTTCCAACATGGAACAGGGCATGGCTGTCATGCGCGCCGCGGCCGATTGCGATGCGCCGGTCATCCTGCAGGCAAGCAGGGGCGCACGGGCCTACGCCGGTGACAGGGTGCTTGCCCGCCTGATTGATGGTTTCGCCGAAACCTATCCCGATATTCCCGTCTGCATGCATCTGGACCACGGCAACAACCTGGCAACCTGCGTGACAGCTATCCAGCATGGCTTCACCTCCGTGATGATGGACGGGTCGCTGGAAGCGGATGGCAAGACGCCTGCCAACTATGCCTACAACGCGGGCATCACCCGGCAGGTCGTGGACATGGCTCATGCGGCCGGTGTTTCGGTGGAAGGCGAACTTGGCGTGCTCGGCTCGCTCGAAACCGGAATGGGGGATCAGGAAGACGGGCATGGCGCGACCGAAAAGCTGAGCGAAGACCAGCTCCTGACCGATCCGGCAGAGGCTGAACGCTTCGTTGCCGACACGGGTGTCGATGCGCTTGCCGTTGCCATGGGCACCAGCCACGGCGCCTACAAGTTCACGCGCAAGCCGGATGGCAGCGTTCTGGCAATGAACGTGATCGAGGCCATTCACGCCCGACTGCCGAACACGCACCTCGTCATGCACGGATCGTCTTCGGTGCCGGAAGATCTCCAGGAAATCATCAATTCCTACGGCGGTGATATTCGCCCGACCTGGGGCGTTCCGGTCGAGGAAATACAGCGCGGCATCAAGAGCGGTGTGCGCAAGGTGAACATCGACACCGACAACCGCCTGGCAATGACGGCAGCCGTACGCAAGGCCCTGACGAACGATCCGTCCGAATTCGATCCACGCAAATACCTGAAGCCGGCCATGGAATTGATGGCGCAGGTGTGCCGCGACCGTTTCGAGGCTTTCGGAACAGCCGGCCACGCCAGCCGCATTCGCCCGTTGCCGCTGGAAGCGATGGCGCAGCGCTACAACTGAACAGGATGCGTTCTTGACCTGGATAAACTCGGGTTCCCACAGGGCATCGCCGAGTTACGCCAGCTCTGCGCGGAGCCAGGCGATCAACTGGTCGACGGCATTGTGCCGTGACTGTTTGGTGCCTCGGTAAACCGAGATTTCGCTTGGTCTCTTCAGGGCAACATCACAGATGGAACGCAACTTGCCTTCGTCGACCAGGCCGTCCACCGTGCGCTTCCAGCCGAGGGCAACACCCTGACCGGCAACGGCGGCCTGAAGAACAAGCGGGTAACTGTCGAAATAGATGACCTTCTTGTGGGCGGATCGCGGAACGCCGACAGCTTCGAACCAGTCCGGCCAGTCGAACCAGTCCTGCGGCACCACCCGGTGCGACAGGAGCGGCAAGGTGGAGACCTCTTGCGGTGTCAGCGGCAACGAAACGTCCTTCAAGAGTGCCGGAGCGCAGACCGGGAAGATCTCGTCGGATGCCGTGAACACCAACCGTGCCGCTCCGGCCGCCCGCCCGGTGGTCTGAAGGGCGACGTCAAATGGTTCGCGAGCTTCCGTCAGGGGTTCCAATGCGCTGACCAGTTGAAGCTGGATTTCAGGATGTGCCGCGTGGAAAGCCGAGAGACGCGGCATCAGCCAGTAGAAAGCTTCGCATAGCTGGCATCGCAGGACGATGGTATCTGGATCGCCTGTCCCGCGGATGGCGGCAACTTCCGTGCGGATTGCCCTGAGTGCTTCTCCGACAACCTGGCCCAGGCGTTTTCCTTCCTCGGTCAGGAACACCGCGCGGTTGCGCCGCTCGAACAGGCGGACACCCAGTTCCTCTTCAAGCTGACCAATTTGCCGGCTGATGGCCGTCTGGGTCAGGCCGAGTTCATCGGCCGCGCGTGTGAAACTTTCATATCGCGCAGCGGCCTCGAACGGTTTCAGGCGGGCCAGTGAGAGGTCGTCCTTATGCATGCGTTTCAGTCATGTATTTCTCGAAATTTCTCATTTTTACAAAGATAGGAGAAATGCTTCCATGCTGAAATGATATCTTTATTTCTGCCGAAACAACAAGCTGGATCGCTCCTTGCCGGGATCATTTCGATTACCGGAGCAGTGCTGTTGCTGTCCTTGTCCGACGCCTTGGTCAAATTGAACAGCGGCGGTATCGCGCTTGGGCAGTTGCTTCTGGTTCGCTCACTCGTTGCAGCCATTCTGCTTGGGCTGGCATTCGCGTACACCGGGCGCCCATCGCAGCCGCTTCTTGCGGTAAACGCCTGGGTCTGGACGCGCAGCGTTTGCCTTGCGCTGATGTGGGGCTGTTACTACGCCGCATTGCCGCTGATGCCGCTGTCACTTGCGGCAGCCTGCTATTACACCGCGCCCCTGTGGATGGCCATTCTGACATCTGTTTTTCTGGGAAGGCCCGTCGGTGTGAAAGGCACGGTTTCAATTGTCCTCGGGATGGCGGGAGTTGTCATGCTCCTGCGGCCGGGAATTGACGGCATATCTGCGGCAGTGGTCTTGCCCTTGCTGGCAGGCTTCTTTTATGCGCTTGCGGCAGTCGTCACGTCGGCCAGGTGCCGGAACGAGGCTCCGCTGGCAATGGCGTTCAACCTGAACCTGGTGCTTGTCCTGGCGGGCGGTGCCTATGTGCTGGGGCTTCATCTCTTTTCCGTCCCTGCCGGGGCAGGGTTCCTGCTGAGCGCCTGGCCAGCTCTTTCAGCTGCTGCCTGGGGTCTTCTGATCCTGCTGGGTTTGCTGCTTGCCCTCATCACGGTGGCCGTGGCATTTGCCTATCAGTTGGCACCGGCGCCACTGATCGGGCTTTTCGACAATGGTTATCTCGTTTTCGCGGTGGTTTGGGGTGTCGTCTTCTTCGCGGATATGCCAGACAGGGCAGATCTGGCTGGCATAATCCTCATCGGGTGTGCCGCGCTCCTCGCCTCACTGCCTCTTGCTGCAACCCGCCGCTGCCTGACCCCAAGGGAGAGTTGAACGTGTCTCTGGAAACCTGGCTTGCCTACACACTCGCTTGTGTCGTTCTGACCATCATTCCGGGACCGAGCGTCATGCTGGTTGTCGGGCAAACCTTGATGCGCGGCAAAACCGCTGCTGTGATGTGCATTCTCGGCGACGTTGTCGGAAGTATCGTTCTGACGGGCCTTTCCTTCGCAGGTGTCGGCGCCATTCTGGCCGCGTCCACTGTGCTGTTCCAGATCGTGAAATGGACAGGCGTCGTCTATCTCGCCTGGCTGGGTTACAGCCAGATCAGGGAGGCACGTCGCGACAGCGTTTCCCTTGAACCGGGCGTACGCACAGGGTCTGCGTGGGGCAGTTTCTGGGCAGGTACCTTGACGGCTATCTTCAATCCCAAGGCGATTGTCTTTTACATGGCCTTCCTCGCCCAGTTCATCGACCCTGCCGCGGACATGACGGTTCAACTCGTTGTGCTGACGCTGACCTCGAGCGTTGTCGTCATGGTGTTTCTGGCGGGCTATGCGTTGATCGCCGCGCGTGCGCGCAAACTTTTTCAGACACGCCTCGCCCGGCGCCGCATGGGCTATGCCGGAGGCGGGTTCATGATCGGTGGAAGCGCCTTGATGGCGGTAACGCGCTGAAGCAGAACCGTCCGCCGGAACGGTCAGTCGTCCCGGGCTTCGGCTTCACGGCGTTCAAACGACACCAGCGAACCGTCCGGCAGAACCTGGTGAATGTCGACGGGCGCGCCTGTCTCGTCCAGCTCCACGAGGCCGATCCCCGACGCGTTCAGGATCCGGCGGCCATGTGGCGTTCCAACGGGTTTGCGCGGAATGACACGCATACCACGGCGCTTGGTGAACCAGTTCAGCGGCGAACGAGGGGAAAAAGCCCATCGGTTGCCGCGATCCAGGATCTTGATCAGCTTGTCCGGCCATTTGTTCTTTATCCCGCTGCTGCAGATCTGCCAGATCTTCGGACCGTCGTCGGTTGCACCGGACAGGCT
The DNA here is from genome assembly GCF_012273635.1 of Labrenzia sp. PO1. NCBI lineage: Bacteria > Pseudomonadati > Pseudomonadota > Alphaproteobacteria > Hyphomicrobiales > Stappiaceae > Labrenzia > Labrenzia sp. PO1. The sequence continues at coordinate 165,933 of NZ_JAAXCR010000005.1, read as the reverse complement.
CGGTGCGGTCTGGCGCAGTTCGACGTCATAGACGAACGAGTAGTGCACATCGCCGGAGAGGATGACGAAGTGCTGGGGGGTGCCGCGGTGACCGAACACATTCAGGATCGCACTGGCGGTTCCCGCATGCGCCATCCAATATTCCGCGTCGACAGTCAGCGGCTTGCCGGCCAGCGTGAACATCTTCTGCACCGTTTCGATCAGCTTGACGCCGAAGATCGGGGCAGCGGACACAAGCAGAACGGCGTCCTTGCCTTTCAGGTGGGTCTGAAGGTCGGTGGCCGCTTCCCAGTCCAGAAGGCCAGACGGATTATGCGCATTGCGTTCTGACCGCCAACGCCGCGTGCGCGTGTCCAGAACGATCAACGGCGGGGACGTCTGCCACTGGTAGTCCCACTCCTCGTATTCAAGCAGCGTGGTGATCGCGGTCTCATGCGCCTCGGAACCGGGATCGGCAAGCGCGGCCTGCACGGGCGGAAGAATGTCCGGACCGATGGTGCGTGCCCGGTTTCCCCAGGCCTGGTTCAGAGCATAGGCGACCAACGCATTGCCGATAACCCGGCGCGACAAGGGGTGGCTGTAAGCGGCCTGCTCCCACGCAAGCGACAGGTTCCAGTCGTCGGTGATGTCGTGATCATCAAAAATCATTGCCGTCGGAAGATGCGCCATGACCCGTCTGCAGGCAGGCAGATCAGCCCGGAAATCCTTCAGCGTCGCCGTCTCTTCGGCGTACATTTCCGCGTCCTTGGCCTCCAGGCCTTCCGGCGCTTTCAGCTCCGGCATGCCTTGCCACGACGCCGGCGACCAGACCAGCAGATACATGGCCAGCATTTCGCCAAGTGTGACGAGGTGGTTGCGGGCGTGCTGGGTTGTGAAAACCGGTTTTTCGGTGCCACCGAACAGGACGTCGAACACGGTTTTGTTCTTGTAGACCCGGGGCAAAAGCGTATCGCGGTGATAGAGCAGATTACCGACATTCCGCAGTTCGTTGCCCGACGCCGGCAGGTCAGGCTCAACGCCGTCCAGCGGTTCGTCCGGCAGGCCCAGTTTTTCGACAAGCAGGCTGATTGCCTGCAACATCGGTCCGGCAACGTCGTCGGCATAAACCTGGTCACCGCTCATCACGAGCAGCGATGGCAAGGCGGGACTGCCGGCTGTGGTTTCGCCCTCAGGGCCGAGGGCCTGCCTCAGGACAAGGTCGGCTCCGGCAAGGCCGTCAGGGGTTCGCGCATGCGGCTTGCGGCAGGACCCGTGAAACAGGGAGGTGATACGGTCCGGCACCTTGAAACAGGGTAGGTCACGTCCCGGATAGCAGAGATCGGGCGCCCAAACCGTGTGATCCTGCCAAGCTGTCCCTGCTTCACCAGTCGGCTTGACGCTCAGGCGATAGGAAATCAGGACATCGATGGGGAGCGAAGTGCCCAGTTCGATATCGACGAGATGATAATAGAGGCTCTCTCCCGCCTTCAGAACCTGCCAGTCCTGATCGCCGGTTTCATAGGTCTGGTTGAGGTCCGGCTGTGCTTCGGGGAAAAACTCAAATCGAACATCGCAATGTCGGGATGTGGCGAGCCAGACGCTAACGTTGTTCGCCGTTATATGGCGCAGGATCGGTCCCGCCAGGACTATCGGGAGACCGGCTCCAACTGTCATTCTGAACTCCTCATCCGTCTGCCAAACACACACGGTGTGAGTGCTCAACTGTCTTCGTCATGCTGATCTTGTTGACGTAGACATATGAACTGCGGCGCCTGCATCCAAGTGCCAGCAGAAGACCGATTGCCCCGCGACATTGTTCGCGGGGCTGAGGAGGTACAGAAAACCGGAAGAGGAAATGCTCTCGAAAGGGCAGGCTTCAGCCTTTCACGCCCGAGGAGATCATGACGGCTTCCGTCACCTTCTTCTGGAAGATCAGATAGGCAACGGCGACGGGCATGGCACCCAGAAGCGCGACGGACATCAGACGGGCGTAATAGACGCCAAAGGCATCGTTCACCTGGGTGATCCCGACCGGGATCGTCATCTGGTTCTCCGTTGTGATGACGAGGAAGGGCCAGAGAAACTGGTTCCAGGCCATGATGAAGGTGATGATTGCCAGAGCGGTCGTGATACCCCAGTTGAGCGGCAGGTAGATCCTGAACAGCAGCGTATAGTCACCGCCGCCATCCAGGACGACGGCCTCGCGCATTTCCTTCGGTACGGCGTCAAAGAACTGCTTGTAGACGATGATCACCACCGGAACGATGAGCTGCGGCAATATGATGCCGGCCCAGGTGTTTATCAGGCCCATGTCGTTCATCAGGATGAACTGCGTCACCACAAGCGCCTGCGAGGGCACCATGAAACTGGCGAGCACCACGCCGTAAAGCAGCCTCCGGCCGGGAAAGCGCATCTGGGAAATGGCATAGGCGCACATCATGCCGGAGACAATGACAACCAGCGTGATGATCACGGATGTGCCGATGGAGTTCCAGTACCAGTTGAGCAGCTTGGTATCGAACAGAACGTCGATATAGGAGGTCAGGTTGAACTCGTCGGGAATGACACCCGCGCCTTCGCTGACGACCCTTTCCTCGGTGCGGATCGAGGTGATGAACGCCCAGTAGAGTGGGAAGATCCAGATGGCCGCGGCCAAGAGGCTGCCGATGCCCAGAACCCAGTTTTCCAGTTTGCGGGTCTTCATTGCTTGTTCCCTCCCGCGCGCAGCAACTGAAACTGCAGCACCGACACGACCACGATCAGCACAAACAGAACAAGGGCGATGGCAGAGGCATAGCCGCCGTGGTTCAACTGGAAGGCTTCCCGGTAGACCATCAGAAGCAGAACGTAGGACGAATTGAACGGCCCACCGGACGACAACAGGTAGATCTGGTCGAAAATCTTGAGCTGCAGGATCAGCTGAAGGGTTAGGACAAGAGCGGTTACCGGCCAGAGCAGGGGCCAGGTGACCTTGGTGAACAGTTGCCAGCGTGTCGCCCCGTCCAGTGCCGCTGCTTCATAATAATCGCTGGAGATGTTTCGAAGGCCCGCGATGAACAGAAGCACGTTGAAGCCATTGGTCCACCAGATGGTCACCGTGGCGACTGTCGGCATGACCCAATAGGGGTTCTTGAAGACAGGTACCGGTTTGCCGGTAAAAAATGCGAACACCGGCTGCAGCACGCCAAACTGGAAGTCCAGCATCCAGGCCCAGATTTGCGTCACCACCGACACGGGCAGAATGTAGGGAAGAAAGAAAAGCGCGAGGATCAGCGCCTGAAGCGGCCCCTTGAGGCGCGTGATCATCATTGCAATGGCAAGGGCCAGTGCGGTCGTTGGAACGACGGTCAGGAGAACGAAATAACCGTTGTTCTTCAGAGATGTATAGAAGAGGTTGTCGGTAAGCAGCCGTTTGAAATTGGCAAGGCCGACCCATTCCCCCGGACCGATCAGGGGCGCGTTGGTGAAGCTCAGCTCGATCATCCGGATCGTCGGATAGAGAAAGACCAGCACGAAGGTCAGGACAAAGGGCGCGATGAGCGTCATGGCGACCGCCACTTCCCTGCGCCGGTTGGTAATCATGGCCACTTGAGTAATCGTCCTTTTCTCGCCACAGGAGACGCCAGCCGCATATTGTGTGCGTGCGGCAGGCGTCCCGGGCAAAGCCTTCGTCTATTGAAGCTTCGACTGAAGCTCGTCTTTCATCTGCTGTGCTGCCTGTGCAGGCTCCAGATAACCATGCATGGCGGGCGAGATGATGTTGATGGCTGCGTCATAGACAGGCGAGGCTACCCCTGCGATCGGCGACCTTGGGTCGTAGGCCGCGGTTTCGGCGAGTGACGAATAGGTGGCGTTGGGTTCCATTTCCCCGAATTCATCGCTGGTCGCGACAGGCTTGTAGGCTGGAATATGTCCTGCCCCGGCCCAGGAGATCGAGTTCTTCTCCATCCAGCCGATTGCGGTCATCACCGCCGCGCGTTTTTCCGGGCTCATTTCCGTTCCCTGAGGAATGGCGAAGGCGTGGGAATCCGCCCAGGTGGCCGTGGTTCCAAGCAGCGTCGGAATTTGTACCGCACCCCAGTCGAACCCGAGCGTTCCCTTTTTCGCCATGTCGACCATGGTCGGCACTTCCCAGACGCCGTTCATGTGAAAAGCGGCCTTGCCGGACGTGAACAACGCAACCGAGGCTTCGTATTCGGCCTGCTCCGGCTGCCAGCCCTGCTTGTGCCAGTTGGTCATGATTTCGATGGCATTGGCGGCCTTGTCCAGATTGTCGCCTGCCAGAACCTCGCCATCGGTGATCAGCTCGCCGCCTTGCTGCTTGAGCAGGGTGAAGAAGACCCGGTAGGTGCCGCCGTCGTCACCCGTTGCGTAGGAGACGGGTGCTTCGGAGCCGTTTTCCTTGGCAAGCGCAAGCGCTTCCTCGAAATCGGCGAGGCTTTCAATGCCGGTCAGGTTGCCCTGATCATCGAGGAAGCGGGATCCTTCGAAATAACTCTTGTTTACGTAGAGCACGATCGCGTGGATATCGAACGGCACTGCGTGGAGCTTGCCGTCCGCATCGCTCGCGGCGGCAATGGCTGCCGGGAAGAAGTCATCCTTGCTGAGACCGGCGGCGGCAAGATCGTCATCACTGATCACGTCCAGCACATTTTCTTCAAGCCCGAGCGGCATGCGCGACAGGTGATAGGTCATCACGTCCGGGCCCTGGCCAACGGCAACGGAAGTGCGCACCTTGGTGTAGAAGGGCACGCCCCATTCCAGAGTGGTTCCGTTGATCTTGATGTCCGGATGCTCTTCGTTGAAGCGTGCGATCAACGCTTTCATGCGAACGCCGTCACCACCGCTCAGAAAGTCCCACCAGGTGATGTCCTGCTGGGCAAATGCCGGCAGGCTGGCAAGGCTCATCGCCCCCGCTGCCAGAAGTGTCTTAAGGTATTTCATCGACTCTTCCTCCCGTATGAAAAACCGGCATTTCCCATCAAGGCCGGTTCAAAGGTACCAGGCAGACAGAGGGTCTACCGAATACGCTGGTCCTGCTCGTTGAAGACCAGAACCTGTTCCGGCGTGCAGGTGAGCTTGATTGCTTCACCGCCCCCGGCATGGCGGCTGCCGCGCCATTCAACGACAATCTCGCGGCCGTCCGGCATATGCGTGTGCAGGTAGGAAACACCTCCCAGGTCCTCCGCCATTTCCACGGTCACGGGAATGCCCGTGTCCGCGCTGGTCAGGTGTTCCGGACGCAGTCCGATGGTGACCCGGCTGTCGGCCGGAAGATCGCCGGAAACTTTCGCCAGCAGGACTGCATCCGTTCCGTTGATGGCAATGCGCAGGCAATCGCCTTCCCGGCCGAGCACTGTTGCCGGCAGAAAGTTCATGGCCGGCGATCCGATGAAACCGGCGACGAATTTGTTGTCGGGGTCGTCGTAGAGATCAAGCGGCTTTCCGGCCTGCTGCACGACACCCTGTTTCAGGACGAAGATCCGGTCGGCCAGTGTCATGGCCTCCACCTGATCGTGGGTGACATAGATCATCGTCGCGCCGATCTGCTTGTGCAGCCGGGCAAGTTCCAGCCGCATCTGGACGCGCAATTCCGCATCCAGGTTCGACAGAGGCTCATCAAACAAAAACACCTTGGGCTGGCGCACGATCGCCCGTCCGATCGCAACCCGCTGACGCTGGCCTCCGGACAGTTGAGACGGTTTCTTCTGCAGATGTTCCTCAAGCTGGAGGATGCGGGCCGCTTCCATCACCTTGTCGTGCACGTCCTGTTTCGGCGCCCGCTTCAGACGCATGGAAAAGGCCATGTTCTCGAAGACGGAAAGATGCGGATAAAGCGCATAGGACTGGAAGACCATGGCAACGCCGCGTTTGGCCGGTTCCTGCCAGGTCACATCGGTGCCTTCGATCGAGATCTTGCCGCCGCTTGTGTCCTCAAGGCCTGCGATCATCCTCAGCAATGTCGATTTTCCGCAGCCGGAGGGACCGACAAAGACCGCGAATTCACCCGTCGGAATGTCCATGCTGACATCATGGATCACCCCGACCGGGCCGAAGACCTTGCGTATGTTGCGAAGCTGAACCCCCATTGCATGGATCCCCTCAGCCGACGCTCAACCGCAGGACATGATAGGAAAGCGGCGCAAGCTTGCCCTTGAGCTGACCATCCTCCACGCCAACACCTGTCCCCTTGCCGGGAACCACGTTGTCCGGCTTGTCCGGACCGTTGGTGTCATTGAGGCCGTAGCCTTCCATGGACAGATGTTCGGCCAGGGACGGCGAGCCGAAACCCGTCAAGGATACGTCGAGATCGGCCGTTTCGGTCAGATGCCGGTTCAGGACGAAAAGCGTCAGTGTGCCTGCTGCCTTGTCGTGTACCCCGGCAACGTCGAGGTAGCAGACGTCGTCGGCAACGGAGCAGTCGTAGGTAGGTGCATCCACGGCAACGTTCAGTGCATCACCGCGGCCGTAAAGAGACGCGAACTGATAGGGGTAATAGATGGTCTGACGCCAGGCGGGACCGCCCTTTTCCGCCCGGATCGGGGCGATTACGTTGACCAGCTGGGCAATGCAGGCAATACGCACACGGTCGGAGCGGCGGATGAACTCGTTGAGCAGGCCGGCGACGAAGAGGGCGTCCTCGAAGTTGTAGTTCTCCTCAAGCAGCGGGGGTGCTTCCGGCCAGTCCCATTCCTTGATGCGGCGGCTGTCGTCCTCGCGGATGTGGTACCACACATTCCACTCGTCGAAGCAGATATGGACGTCGTTCTTCGCACGCTTCTTGGACTTCACGTAATCGATGACACCGCCAATGGTCTGGATGTAGCGGCCGGTTTCCTCGATCTTGCCGAAGTAGTTGAGCGTGTCCTTGCTCTTGTTGCCGAAATACTTGTGCAGCGAGATGTAGTCGACGTTCTCGTAGCACTCTTCCAGGACTTCGCGTTCCCATTCGGGATAGGTGGGCATGCGGTCGTTTGAACTGCCGCAGACGACCGCCTCGATTGTCGGGTCAAAGCCTTTGAACGCCTTGGCCGTCTCGTTGGCCAGCCGGCCGTATTCCGTGGCTACCTTGTGGCCGATCTGCCAGGGGCCGTCCATTTCGTTGCCGAGGCACCACATCTTGACCCCGTAAGGATCCTCGCGGCCATTGGAACGGCGCAGGTCGGACCATTGGGTGCCACCGGGAAAATTCACATATTCCAGGAAGTTGCGTGCCTCTTCCAGACCACGCGAACCCAGGTTGACGGCCAGCATCATCTCGATGCCTGCCTGTTCCGCCCAGATTGCGAAATCGTCGATGCCGACCTGGTTGGTTTCCTTGCTGCGCCAGGCAAGATCGAGGCGGACGGGGCGCTTGTCCTTCGGGCCGATACCATCTTCCCAGTTGTAGGCGGAAACGAAGTTGCCGCCCGGGTAACGAATGGCCGGGATCCTGAGGTCCTGTACGAATTTCAGCACGTCCTTGCGAAAGCCGTTGGCATCGGCCTGCGGATGGTCAGGTTCATAAATGCCGGAATAGATCGCCCGTCCCATGTGTTCAATGAATGCGGAATAAAGCCGCTCATCGATGGAACTGATCCGGAAATCCCGATGCACGGTGACGCGTGCCTTCATTCGCATTCTCCCAGAAATATATATCGAATAAATCGATATGAATCTTTATTTCTGATAAGAATGCGAGCTTGGCGAAAATTGTCAACTGGACAATGTTGTTGCGGTGCAACCAGAAGTGAATGTCCCCACGTCTTTTCAAGTGCAGTTTCGGTCAATTGCGGGTGTGCAGCCGCAAAATAATGTCCTGATCGTAATTGCCGAAACCGCGGCCGAAGACGTTGATTCCACCCGGGTGCCGTCCTTCGGCCTTTACCTCGATCTTCAACCGGACCGACCGGTGTTCATCGAGCTGGAGGTCTTCCGTCTTGATATCGGAGATCTTGTGACCATCCACGAAGGTGCCGTTCCTGCCCACGCTCCAGGTCTTCAGCATGCCGTATTGCGAACCGGAAAGCTTCCACCAGTCGGGTGTGTAGGCCCCGCGCTTGTCGCCGAAATCACCCGGGGACGTCCAGACGCCGATCTCCTTGCCGTTGATCGACAGGACGATGTCGGAGGGCCAGTTGCTCATGGTGCCCGGCACCTCGGAACTCACCTCCATCACGACGTCCAGACCGTCGATCTGCTTGCCCGTCAGCTTGGCGTTGTTGGGGAACTGATATTCGACGAAGCCACTGGTAAACCACAACAAAGCCGTTTTCATCCGCTCCGGATCCATGAAAGTTTCCGGCACATCGAGAAGGCCGATGATCCCTTCGGTCGAGCAGATGCCGCAAGGAGCAGTGACGAGGCTGTTGGTGTAAAGGCCGAGCGGCATCGATACTTCGATCTGGTTCGGCTCGATGCGTTCTTCCGACGAGCGGAAGGCCAGGATGATCTCATCGTAGATGGCGAAGGTCGTCTTTTGGCTGCCCTTCTTCGCCCGCTGCACTTCCGTTCGCACCAGGCCAGCTTCTTCCAGAACCTGGATGTGGGTGGAGACGGAGGATTGCGGCATGCCGGAAGCTTCCGAAAGCGCGTTGATGTTCATCCCGGGTGTCCGTACCAGCTCCTGCAACAGGTGCAGGCGAGGCTGGGAAGCGATCGCCTTCATGGCGACCTTGTCCTTGACGGGATCGACGATCAGAAAATTTGCGCGCATGGGTTGTTCCTGGCTGTAAATCTGGAACAGTTATTTGTATCGCTTTTTTCGATAATTACAATTGCTGTTTCACTGCGCCGGTTCGCAAGACCGATTTTAGCCAATCGGAAAAAAAAGCAGTTCACGGACAACAGGTCTTCAGCTGAGAGGCAGTGTTCTTGCAAACTCAGGAATCCAGCCGCAGCTGGGTGAGGGCGCGCTTGATTTCGTTGCCGAGCAACCGTTCGGGCGGCGAGATGCCGGAAGAGGCGGACATGACGACGCCAATGCGCAGGTTGGACAGGATGTCATGCATCAGCGGCACGAACCGGAGAATGCCCTGGTCGATTTCGTCGATGAAACCGATCTTGGTGTAAAGGCCGAGGCCACGGCCGGCCAGGATCATCTGTTTTGCCACGTGCAAGGTGTCGGTAAAGCAGTTGGTCGAGAGAGCGGAGGACATGCCCGAGATTGCCTGGTCGATGATCGAATTGCGACCGCGCGCATCCACGGTGCGCACCATTTTCTGGCCGGAGAGTTCCTCTATGGCAAGGTTAGTTCGGCCTGCGAAGGGATGGTCGGATCGCATGATGATGCCGATCGGCGCGGTCTTGTCGGAGATTACCCGAACGTTTGGATGCAGATCGAAGGTGAAGGTGATGCCGATATCGGCGATCCCGCCCGCGACAGCGGTAATGATCTCGTCCGGCTGCGCGGTGGTGATTGAATAGGTGACCTGCGGATAGATCCGGTTGAAGTCGAGCAGGATACGAGGCAACAGGCCGTAGGTTACGGAATCGATGGCGGCAATGTTGAGGTGCCCGGACCGAAGGTCGCGGATATCGTCCAGCATGGTGCGGGTGCGTTCATAATCCTGCAGCGTCTTGCGGCAGTGTTCCAGGACGATGGCCCCCGCATCGGTCAGCGTCACGCCTTCGGGGGTGCGCTCGAACAGGCGAACACCCATCTCGTTCTCGGTGCTGATGATCTTCCGGTTCACCGTGGTGGAAGACACGTTCAAAACCGCAGATGCCTTGCGGATGGAGCCCTGGCGGGCGACTTCGTCGAAATAACGCAGAAAATTCGAATGCACGATGTCCCCCCGGACAGAGTGGCAAACAGTGCATCACAAAGTGCGGTGCATTTTATGCATCACCGTTAGCATGTTTTTGCACTTTTTGCACCGTGCATCTTCCCGTTAGAGTTCACTGTGAAGTCGGCAAGGGGAACAGTCGGCCACAAACCGCCCAATCTCAAATGAGGGGGACCAACAGTATGTCATACCTATTCTCGAATGGATTGAACCGCCGCTCGATGCTCAAGACCATGGCCGCGGGCGCTGGTCTGGCAGGCGCCGGAACACTTGTGAATATCGTACCAGGCTTTGCTCAGGACACCTTCAAGGTCTCCATGCAGCTCGGCTGGCTGGCCGGTAACGGCAACCTGGGAGAAATCGCGGCCGACAAGCTGGGCTATTTCGCGGAAGAAGGTCTTGAATTCGAAATCGTGCCGGGGGGGCCGAATGTCGATGGTGTGGCGTCCGTCGCTTCCGGGCGATCCAATCTCGGCCAGGTGTCTTCCAGCCCCTCTCTCATGCTGGCGCGCTCGGCGGGTATTCCGGTGAAATGTATTGCCGCCGGTTACCAGCAGCATCCCTACACGTATTTCTCGCTCAAGAAGAACCCGATCAAGACACCGCAGGACATGATCGGCAAGACCATCGGCACCCAGGCGACCGGACGGATCCTGTTCCGCGCGCTTCTGGCCAAGAACGGCATATCCGAGGACCAGGTTGAACTGAAGGTCATCGGCAGTGACATGGCGCCGCTGCTGACGGGGCAGGTCGATGCGATTACCGGCTGGAAGACAAACGTCAACGCGCTTTCGATCCTTGGGGACCAGCGTGTCGACATGTCCCTGTGGGATGCCGGCATCCAGCTTTATGCCAACCCCTTCTACACCACGGACACTGTGCTGAACGAGCATGGCGACAAGGTGCAGGCCATGGTCCGCGCCATCTCGCGCGGCTGGGGCTGGGTTCGTGAGAACCAGGAAGAAGCCGTCAACTATCTGGTCGAGCGCCTGCCGAACCTGGACAGGGAAAGCGAACTGAAGGCGGTGCCGCTGGTGGTCGGATATTCCTTCAACGAAAAGACCGCCGAAAACGGCTGGGGCACCATGACCCGCGAAAACTGGCAGGCCCAGATCGAGACTTACGAAAATCTCGAGCAATTCGCGAACGGGGCGCCTGCCGTCGACGATGTGATGACGCTGTCGGTCCTGGAGAGCACCGCAGACAGCCGCCCGAAGGTCGGTTAAGGCCATGGAAGCGGTATTGGAAAATCTGGACGCAGGCACGTTGGTGCCTGCAGCCAGCCTGCGCAATGCCTGGGTCAAGTTCGGTCAGTTCACCGCGATCCAGGACATCAGCCTGGAGATCGAGGCGGGAGCCTTCTATTCCATTCTTGGTCCGTCGGGGTGTGGCAAGTCGACCTTGCTCAGGCTGGTGTCTGATCTCATCCCGCCTGCATCCGGGGACGTGTCGATCTTCGGCAAGACGACCGAGGCTGCCCGCCTGGCACGGGAATTTGCCTTCGTGTTTCAGGACGCGACACTGCTGCCCTGGCGCACGGCCTTGGAGAACGTCCAGCTTCCCCTGGAAATGGGGCAGAGCCGCGGGATCCAGATCCCCGTCAGCGACAAGTCGCCGATGGAGTTGCTTGAGCTGGTCGGGCTCAAGGGCCGCGAACACGCACTGCCGCACGAGCTTTCCGGAGGCATGCGCCAGCGTGTGGCGATTGCCCGTGCACTGGTCTGCAAGCCGAAGCTGTTGCTGATGGACGAGCCCTTCGGTGCGCTCGACGAGATGACCCGCGACCACCTGAATCTTCAGCTCCTGAAGGTCTGGGAGGAAACCGGCGTGACGATCCTGTTCGTAACCCACTCGATCCCGGAAGCGGTCTTTCTGGGGCAGAAGGTGCTGATGCTCAAGGCGCATCCGGGCCGCCTGCACGAGATCGTCGATATCGATCTGCCATATCCGCGCACCACCGAGTTGCGGGATACGGCGGAATTCACCCGATACTCCGCGCATTTGCGCAAACTTCTGGAGGCGTGCTGATGACTGCCGTCGACGAAACGATGGGCATGCCGGTGGATGATGACGCTGCCGAAAAGGCCATGGCGCGCAGGGCACGGCTGACTGCTGTCGCGACCCCGGTGCTGACTGCGGTCGGCCTGATCGCCACCTGGGAAATCGGCGTCCGGGCCTTTGGAGTGCCGAGCTACATCGCCCCGGCTCCGAGCGAAGTCGCAACAACGCTGGTAACCGAATTTCCGCAGTTGATGCGGAACTTCTGGCCAACACTGTTCGAAAGCGTGCTCGGCTTTGTCGTCGGCAATGTGGCTGCAGTGCTGATCGCGATCGCCTTCGTGCACAGCCGGATGGTGGAGCGGGCGTTCTTCCCGATCGCGGTGTTCATCAACACCATTCCGATCCTCGCCATTGCCCCGATCCTGGTTCTGATCTTCGGAGCCGGACTGACCGCAAAGGTCGTCATCGCTGCCCTGATCTGTTTCTTCCCGACACTGGTCAACATGGTACGCGGCCTGCAGTCCGTCAGCCCTCAGGCACTGGAGCTGGCACGGATCCTGTCCGCCTCCAAGTCGGAAGTGTTCTGGAAGATCCGCCTGCCGTCTTCGCTGCCGTTCCTGTTTTCGGCACTGAAGATCGCAGCCACCACCTGTGTCATCGGCGCCATCGTCGGGGAATGGGTTGGCGCGGATGTCGGGCTGGGTGCGTTGATCATCGATGCCACGTTCAATTTCCGCTCCGCCTTGCTCTACGCGACAGTCTTCCTGTCGTCGGGCCTGTCGGTGTTGATGTTTGCCGCTGTTTCCATTGCCGAACGCATGATCGTGCGGTGGTGAAGCGGATCTGAACCAAACGAAAATCTGAACTGAAACCGGGCCGTCGCTTGGCGGCCCAACGGGAGGAGTGCGCCGAAATGAGCACCAACACAACGCAGATTTCCTTGACCCGCAATGAGCAGGTTCCGGTCGTCGCAGACTGCGACGTGGTCGTCATCGGCGGTGGCCCCGCCGGCCTGAGTGCCGCCGTATCGGCCGCCAGAAACGGCTGCTCGGTGACCCTGCTCGAGCGTTACCACCACCTTGGCGGCATGGCCTCCGGCGGAATGGTTCTGGTGCTCGACGACATGGTCAACGAGGGCAATGAAATCGTCACGACGGGCATCGTCAACGAATTCGTCGACCGGATGTCGGCTCAGGATGGCGCAGTTTTTCCGCCGCCGGAAGATTGCCTGACCAACTGGGAAATGTGGAAGAAGTGGTCCCGTTGGGGCTGCATCGATTTTCACAAGACCGGCATGCCTCAGCCGATCATTCACGCAGTTGCCTTCGACCCCGATTGCTGGAAACGGGTGAGCCTCGACCTGGCTCGTGAGGCAGGTGTCAATTTGCGCCTGCACTCCTGGTTTTCCGAAGCAATGGTGGAAGACGGCCGTGTGACCGGCGTGATCTGCCAGACCAAGCTTGGCCGTCAGGCGATCAAGGCGAAGATGGTGATCGATGCCAGCGGCGATCTGGATGTTGCATCCTCCGCAGGGGCGTCTTTCCAGACCGGACAGTACATCGTCACGACCGTGTTCCGCCTGTGCGACGTCGACACGGACAAGGCAGAAGCCTTCGAGTTCGAAAATCCGAAAGAATACAAGGCTCTGGACCGTCAGGTGCGCCGGGTGATCGGTGGCGCCTGGGGCATGTGGTGGCTGAAGACGCCGCTGCCGGGCATCGTCTGGTGCAACTGCCCGCACATGCCGGGATATGACGGTCTGTCGCCGGAACACATGCTGGCGGCGGAAGTCGAAGGCCGTGAGCGCATGATGAAGCTGCTTGCCTTCGTGCGCGCCAATCTGCCCGGTTTCGAAAACGCCAAGATGCTGGGTGCTGCGGAACAACTCGGCATTCGCCAGACCCGTCTGTTGCAGGGTGAATATGTGGTCACCCGCGATGACGTGCGCTCCCGCCGTCATTTCTCCGACAGCGTCTGCCGGGGCAGGGACTACTACACGCCTTACAGGGCGCTGCTGCCCAAGGGCATCGACAACATGATCGTTGCCGGTCGCCACTACTCGGTTGAGAGCGAAGCCCAGAAGCTTTCGCGGGAAATTCCGCCGTGCATGGCGCAGGGCGAAGCGGCCGGCGTCGCCGTTTCAGTCGCTCTGGAACAGAACTGTGCACTGCGCGACGCCGACGTTGCCACGATCCAGAAACGCATGCGTGCCCAGGGCGCCGACCCCGGCGACATCCCATCAGCAAATGCGCTCGTCGAAGGCACCGTCGCGGCAGAATAAAAAGGATAACAAACGTGAATACCCAAGCTTTCCCACTCTCCGGTGTCCGCATTCTGGACTTCACCCAGGTCATGCTGGGGCCATGTGCAACCCAGATGCTGGCCGACTTCGGCGCGGACGTCATCAAGATCGAGCGCCCCGGTGCAGGCGACCTGTCGCGGCACTTCTTCGACGTGCGGTCGGAAGAGGGCATGAACAATGCCGTCTTCTCGTCGCTGAACCGCAACAAGCGGTCTGTCGAGATCGACACCAAGTCCGATGAGGGCAAGCAGATGGTGTACGATCTGGTGCGCAACGCGGACGTGGTCGTCGACAATTTCCGCGCCGGTGTCATGGACCGTCTGGGCTTCGGCTATGACGCGCTCAAGGCGATCAATCCCCGCATCATCTGTGCATCCGGAACGGGGTTTGGCGAGAAGGGCCCCTATGCCCACAAGGGTGGGCAGGACGTTCTGGCCCAGGCGATGAGCGGTGTCATGGAAAAGACCGCTGACCCGTCTATCGAGCGGTCCATCTATCCCACCACCTTGTGCGACTATACGGCAGGCATGCACCTGGTTCAGGGCATTCTGGCGGCCTTGCTGGCACGGACGAAGACCGGTCGCGGCCAGAGGGTCTCCGTTTCGCTCTACGATTCCATGATTGCGATGCAGATGCAGGAAGCCGCACAGTGGACCAAGCACCGCGAAGTGCTGAACTGGGCCGCAATGCCCTTGACCGGTGTCTTCGACACCACTGACGGTGCTCTGGTGGTGGTCGGTGCCTTCAAGGCTAATCCGTTGCGCGACATCTGCACCGCGCTTGGCATCGAGGACCTTTCACCCACCTATCCGGACCTCGCCAGCCAGCGTGCCAACAAGCCCTATCTGCAGGACCGGTTCCGGGCCGTCTTCGCAACGGACACGACGGCGCACTGGATCGCCAGGCTGGAAGAGCAGGACCTGCTTTGCGCACCCGTGCGGGCGCTCGGAGAAGCACTCGAAGACCCGCAGACCGCCATCAACGGCATGCTGCTGGATTTCGACCATCCGGTCCTTGGCCCCGTGAGGGTCGTGGGGTCACCCGTGCACTTGAGTGAAGCACCCCTGAAACTGCGGCACGCGCCGCCGCGCCTGGGTGAACACACCGACGAAGTCATTGCGGAGTTCGGCCTGCAACAAGTGGCAGGGGCGGCGGAATGAGTGTCCTTTTCACCCTCGAAAACCATGTCGCCCGGGTTGTCATAGACCGCCCGGAGCGCATGAACGCGGTCGACAGGGCAACTTCGGACGAGCTGGAAACCATCTGGCGGAAGATCGAAGCCGATCCGACCGTGCGCTGCGTGGTGTTGACCGGTTCGGGTGAACGCGCCTTTTCCGCCGGTGCGGACCTGAAGGACAGCAACGGACTGAGTGGGCTTGAATATTGGGCGTCCGCAAACCCGCTTGGGTTCGGCGGCATCGCCCTGAGGCGCTCCTTGAAGGTGCCGGTGATTGCCCGCGTCAACGGTCTTGCGCTCGGCGGCGGCATGGAAATGGTTCTCGGCTGCGACATCGTGATTGCCAGCGATACGGCCAGGTTCGGCCTGCCCGAAGCAAAGGTGGGCAACCTTCCGCTGGCAGGCGGGATGACGCTGCTTCAACGTCTTGTCCCACGCAATATCGCTGTCGGACTGATGATGACCGGCCGGATGGCAAGCGCGGTGGAGATGGAGCGCTACGGGCTCGTCAATGCCGTCGTGCCGCAGGACGAACTCGATGCGGAAGTGGACCGCTGGATTGCCGACATTCTGGCAAGTGCGCCGCTTTGCGTGCAGGCGATCAAGGCCACAGTACGCGAAACCGGTGAAATGCCGCCCGACCAGGCACAGGCCGTGCGGTCTCCCGAACTGATCGCCGCCCTAACGTCAGAGGATTCCCTCGAAGGGGTTCGGGCGTTCCGGGAAAAGCGCGCGCCGGTCTGGCAAGGCAAATGAGTTGAGAGATCAAGATGGCGCTGATCATCAAGAGCGAATGCATTGATGTGAAGGACGGGATCTGCACCACGTCCTGTCCGGTCGACTGCATCTATGAAGGCGAGCGGATGTTCTACATCCACCCCGAAGAATGCATCGAATGCGGCATGTGCGAGAGCATCTGCCCTGTCGACGCGATCCGCTACGACGACGAGGCGACCGGTGCGGACCGGGCGTTCATCGAGATCAACAAGGATGTGTTCCAGGGTCCGGACGGAGGGCTGGTTTCGCCGGGTGGCTGGACCAGGGGCGATACGCCTTTCCGCGATCACCCTGCGGTGCGGGATTTTTTCAAACGCGATTTTGAGGAACAGACGACATGAAGGGGATAGTTGCGGCGGTGCCGACACCGCTCGATGCGCATGGCGCACCGGTGAAAGATACCTTTCTGGAACATTGCGCCTGGGCGCTGGCCAACGGGTGCGATGCCCTGAACATCCTGGGAACGACCGGTGAGGCGAATTCTCTCGGTCTGGCCCATCGCAAGCAAGTGATGGCCTGGGCGGCCGAGGCCTTTGACACAAGCCGTCTTATGGTCGGCACGGGTCTCACGTCCCTTGAGGACACGCTGGACCTCACGCGCGCAGCTGCCGACATGGGCTATGGTGTCGCGCTGGTCCTGCCGCCGTTCTACTACAAGCCTGTCACCGAAGAGGGGCTGGTTGCCTGGTACGAAGCGCTGGACCGGGCACTCGGCGCGACACCGATCGAGATCTATTTCTATAATTTCCCGCAGATGACGGGCTTGAAGATACCCGCGGATGTCGTCGAGCGTCTAGCAAAGACACATCCGAAAAGGTTCACGGGCATCAAGGATTCTTCCGGCGATCTCGACTATTGCCGGGAGCTTGTCCGGCTGCTGCCAGACCTGAAGGTGTTCCCAAGTTCTGAAACGGCACTCGCGGAGGGGCCTGGAGCCGGGTTCGCAGGTTGCATTTCCGCCACCGTGAACATCAGCGCGCCCCTTTGTGCGCGGCTCCTGCAGGATCCTGCAGACAAGGCAGTGGCTGGCCGGGTCGCCAGCATACGGGCGGACATTGCTGCCCACCCGCTGGTGCCTGCGGTCAAATATCTTGTCGGCCGGCGCGCTGATGAAAGTGCCTGGAACCGCGTCCTGCCTCCCTTTCAACAACTGGACGATGCCGCATGCGGGTCTCTCGACCGCATTGCCGAAACCCTTTGAAACCGGAATTCCAATGACAAAGCACGATAATCTGATCGGCGGCAAATGGCTGCCTTCCAACACCTATTCCGAAAACCGCAATCCTTCGAACACCGATGACGTCGTTGGCCTTTATGCCCAGGGAAGCGTTGACGATGTCGATGCCGCCGTCACGGCAGCGCGCAAGGCCGCGCCGGGCTGGGCAGCGGCAACGCCGCAGACACGCCA
This sequence comes from Labrenzia sp. PO1, assembly GCF_012273635.1. Lineage (NCBI taxonomy): Bacteria > Pseudomonadati > Pseudomonadota > Alphaproteobacteria > Hyphomicrobiales > Stappiaceae > Labrenzia > Labrenzia sp. PO1. The sequence goes on along the minus strand of NZ_JAAXCR010000005.1, from coordinate 148,522 downwards.
TGATCTGCTGGAAGCGGTTGGGCGAAAGCTGGCGGAACGGGCCGAAGAATATGGCCGTCTGCTGTCGCGCGAGGAAGGCAAGACGCTGGCGGAAGGCATCGGCGAAACCATGCGCGCCGCCCAGGTTTTCAAGTTCTTTGCCGGTGAAGCGCTGCGCGTGACCGGCGATATGCAGGCCTCCGTGCGGCCCGACATCGACGTTGAGGTTACGCGTGAGCCGGTCGGTGTGATTGGCCTGATCACTCCGTGGAACTTTCCCATCGCCATTCCCGCCTGGAAGGCAGCACCTGCGCTGGCCTATGGCAATTGCGTGGTTTTGAAACCGGCGGACCTGACGCCGGGCTGCGCTCATGTGATCGCAACTCTGCTGGATGAATGCGGCTGTCCGCCCGGTGTCTTCAACCTGGTCATGGGGCGCGGTTCTGTTGTTGGCGAGGCCATCGTCACCCATCCGGATGTTGATGCGGTTTCCTTCACCGGTTCCGTTGCCACGGGAAGCCATATTGCCGAAGTGTGCGGACGGCTTAAACGCAAGTGCCAGCTTGAAATGGGTGGCAAGAACCCGATGGTGGTGCTGGATGACGCCGATCTGGATGTCGCCGTTTCCGCATGCCTGAACGGGACATTCTTTTCCACCGGCCAACGCTGCACCGCGTCCTCGCGCATGATCGTGCAGGCGGGCATTCACGACGCTTTCGTTGAGAAGCTGCAAACAGCGATGCTGGCCTTGAAGGTTGGGGATGCGCTCGATTCCGCTACCCAGATTGGACCGGTGGTCGACGAAAAGCAGCTCTCTTCGAACCTTGCCTATGTGGACCTCGCCCGCAAGGAAGGAGCAAAGGTGATTGGCGGCGAGCGGCTCGAACTTGCCGTGCCCGGCTATTTTCAGGCCCCGGCACTGTTTCTCGAGACGACCAATTCCATGCGCATCAACCGGGAAGAGATTTTCGGTCCCTGTGGATCCGTCATCAAGGTGGCCGACTTTGAGGAAGCCATTACAGTTGCAAACGACACCGAATTCGGCCTGTCAGCCGGTATCTGCACCACAAGCCTGAAACATGCCCGCGACTTCAAGCGGCGTGCCAGGGCCGGTATGGTGATGGTCAACCTGCCGACCGCCGGTGTTGATTTTCACGTTCCCTTCGGCGGCACCAGGGGATCGTCTTTTGGGCCACGTGAACAGGGCCGCTACGCGGCGGAATTCTTCACCACGGTCAAGACCAGCTACCTGTTTGCAGGCTAGGAGAAGCACATTGGGCAGCAATTCCGGCAAATGGCGCAACCGGTTTCTCGGGCTGTGCGATCACATCGCACAATGGTCTGAAGATCGCGACTTCAAGGTGGGCGCAGTCATTGTCGGACCTGGCCAGGAAATCCGCGCGACAGGTTACAACGGCCTGCCGCGCGGGGTCTCCGGAACGGACGAAACCCGTCTCGACCGCCCGAGCGGTGAAAAGTTCTTCTGGGTGGAACACGCCGAACGCAATGCGATCTACAACGCAGCCCGCGCCGGTGTAGCGCTTGCCGGTTGCACCCTCTACGTCAACCGGTTTCCCTGTGCGGACTGCGCGAGGGCGATCATTCAAAGCGGGCTGTCCTGTGTGGAATGCCCGCCCAGACCGTCGCATGACGGCAAGCTCGATCACAGTTTTGAGGTTTCCGAGATCATGCTCAAGGAAGCTGGAATAAAGATGACGCTCGCTAAGCCGACTGCCGGCGGCTCCAGCTAAAACCGGGAGTTCCTTGGGTGGGCGGGCCGGTTTGGTGGTGTTCAGTCGCCCCGGCGGGCCGCTTCGATGGCAGCTACGTCGATTTTCTTCATCTCCATCATTGCGCCAAAGGCGCGCTTTGCTTCGCCGCCGCCGGCAGCCAGGGCTTCCATCAGCGTGCGTGGGGTGATCTGCCAGGAAATGCCCCATTTGTCCCTGCACCATCCGCAGGCGCTTTCCTCGCCGCCATTGTCGACAATGGCGTTCCAGTAACGGTCGGTTTCTTCCTGATCCTCGGTCGAAACCTGGAAAGAGAACGCTTCGCTGTGCTTGAATGTGGGGCCGCCGTTCAAGCCGAGACAAGGAATGCCCAGCACGGTAAATTCCACGGTCAGAACGTCGCCCTCTTTCCCGGAAGGATAGTCGCCGGGGGCGTGGTTGACGGCTTTCAGAGCACTGTCTGGAAAGGTTTCAGCGTAAAATCGTGCCGCGGCCTCGGCGTCTTTTTCGTACCAGAGGCAAATCGTGTTCTTTGCAATCGACATTGTTTCCAGTCCTGGAGTTATACCGTCGCCCCGGATGGCTGTACTCAAAGATCCAGAGGCGACATGACATTGTTTGCGGAAAAGCCCGCGTCAGCCCGTTCTACGTTTCGCTTGTTCGGCGTCCGCCGCCTGCCAATGCTGCATGTGATCTGCCATGGCCTTCTTGAAAGCGGGGCGGGATGTTGCCCGTTCGACATAGGCTGCAAGATCCGGATGGGCATCAAGGGCCTCTTCGGCCGCGACCACGCGCAGCACGTCCACCATCGCGATGTCGGCGACGGAGAAGTCACCGGCGAGCCACTCCTTGTCGCCCAGAGCCTGCTGTAGCGCAGTCAGCTTGGTATCCATGTCTGCCTTGGCGTGAGCCGTGACGTCGGCTGCCGGAGGAGGGCCAAAGAATTCCGGGACCCGCTCGGCCAGGATCATGCTGACCCAGTGCATCACCGACAATTCAACCGTGTTCAGCGCGGCGAACAGCCACTGCCAGATTTCCGCTTTCCGGTCGTCCGGCAGCAACGGGGTGCCTTCGCAAAGGTAGACAAGGATCGCTCCGCTTTCGAAAAGCGTCTGCTCACCGTCCTGGATTACGGGCACTTGCGTAAATGGCTGCAGCTTGCGGTGTTCGGCGCTCTTGGGGTGTGCGGGCACGGTCGCAACCTGGTAGCTGCGACCAATCTCCTCCAAGCCCCAGCGGACCCGTAGATCCCGCACGAACCCGCGTGGAAACTCCGGCAGCCAGTCGAAGGTGTAGAGGGTAAGGGTCATGCGGCTTTCTCCGAGTCGAAGAGCGGATCGAAGCCGGCCCACATCATCCGCATTCCGTCGAAAGGCATTGCGGACATGTCCATGTCGGCCATCCCCGCTTCCATTTCTTTGGCAGCGGCATCACATGTGGCGCGGTCCGGCCAGGCAACCCAGCTGAAGACGGGCACTTCGGTGTCTTCCACCTTGGAGGCCCGGTAGAAATCGGTCTTCTGGCCGCGCGGTACATCCGTGCCCCAGTTTTCGATCATCCCGAGAGCGCCGAATTTCTCGAACATCTTCCAGCCTTCGTCCGCCATCTCGGCGTAGGCCTTCTTGTTCGTTTCGGGCACTGCCAGCAGAAACCCCTGATAATAGCCAGCATCGCTGTGTCTGCCTGCCTCGTAGACAGGGGCAAATCCGCCGAAGATCATCCGGCTGCCATCGAACGGCATTTCCGGAATTTCCTTCATGGCAGGGTCGTTCTGCATCTTTTCCCAGGAAGCATCGGCAGCAGCCTTGTCTGGCCATTCGATCCAGGAAAACACGATTGCCTCGTCTTCCTTGGCGTCGACGGCGCCGTAGAAGTCCGTAACCTTGCCCTTCGGAACATCAACACCCCAGGTTTCGATCATGCGGGTGGCGCCGTAGGATTTGAACAGAGGCCAGGCAGCGGCGATGTGGTCGGCATATTTCTGCTTGTTTGCGGCCGGCACAGCCGCTACCGCACCTGTGAAATAGGACATGGCGATCATTTCCTCCTTTTTGTCGGGATGATGGGAACATCCCGGTTGCAGCATTATCGTGACAGCGTTAGTATGAAAAAACAACTGCCAGTATGAAAAAATGACCAAAGAGACAAAAACAACAACGCGCCTTCGTTATGACGAGGGGTGCCTGGCCGCCCACGCCCTGAACCTAATAGGTGACAGGTGGGCTCTGCTCGTTGTGCGCGAGCTTATGTTTTCCGCTAAACGCTTTCAGATGATCCGCGCCGGGTTGCCGGGCATAACCGCGAGTGTTCTGACTGGCCGTCTTGCACAGCTTGTAGAGGTCGATGTTATCGAACACGACGAGCGACTGGGGGTGTATTCCCTGACGGAGGCGGGCCAGGCTCTGCTGCCTGTGCTGGAAGCGCTGTGCCGGTGGGCGTTGCTGGTGCCCGGTCACGATCCGACGCGTTTCATCAGCCCGTCTGCCTTGATGATATCCATGGGTGTCAACGTCGTTCCGGAGGCTGCGGCGCAAACAGACGCGCTTGCCGGGTTCGATTTCAAGGGCGAGGCATTCGAGATGCAGCTGATCTCCGGCAAGGTTCACACCAAGGCGGTTTCCCGTCCTGACGCGCCCTTTGTGCTTTCCGGCAACGGCAACCGGATGGCTTCAGCCGTTTATGGCTCAGTTCCGCTTGCGGATCTGATCGCCAAAGGCGTGGTCGAGGTGTCGGGAGACGCGTCCCTTGCTGCTGAATTCGTCTCGCGGTTCAAACTGCAACGAAAGACCTGAGTTGGCTGGACGGCTGTCCGGCGGTGCGAGCGCCTGTACCGGCGTCTGTACCGGCTCCGGGGTTTGTAATAAAAATTTCATCGAACTGTAGCCTGCAATTCAAATTGCAAAACTAGAACGATGGCATGTCAAAACCTGTGCCATCCTCCGGTTTCCTGTCCGATCTCATCACCCGCAACGCCTCCCGGCTGACGGGGTCCGATACCCGTCTACTCGATGTGCTGGTCAAGGACCCGATCCGAGCCGCCATCGAAAACGGCAAGGAAGTGTCCCTTCGCGCGGGCGTGCATCCCGCTGCAGCGGTGCGTCTGGCCAAGCGGCTCGGCTTTGAAGGTTATCCGGAATTTCGAGCCTACCTGCAGGCAAATCTGGTTGAGGAAGGCAACGACTTCGAGAACCCGGCCGCCCGCATGGCGGCCCGGCTGGTGCGGGCGGGAGAAGGGCAAGTGCTGTCGTCCGTGCTCGACAGTGAAATTGCCGCCCTCGAGGCCTTGCGTACTGCCGTCCCCGACAGCGATATCCGCGCCTTCTCCGAAGCCCTGCGCGATGCCCGCAAGATCTTCATTTTCGGTCGCGGTCATGCCGCGAGCCTGTCCTCGCTGATTGCCCTGCGCTTGCAGCGCTCCGGCTATGATGCCGCCGACCTTGGCGACCGCACCCATCACTTTGCCGAGATGCTGAACAGGCTCTCACCGGACGATGTGGTCTGGCTGCTCGCCTTCCGCCGCCCTTCTCAGCAAATCAGCGATGCAAACGGGATTGCGTCCATGCGCGGCGCGACAAGGTTGGCGCTGACGGACCTGCTCGCGGCCCGGTTCGACCCCGCGCCCGATCATCAGATCTGCGCCTCGCGCGGTGAGGCGGGCGAATCCCAGTCGCTGGTTGTGCCGATGACCATTGCCAACGCGGTCATTCTCGATCTCGCCGGTATCGATGGCGGTAGATCAATCCGGTCCCTGGAGGAATTCAAGGCATTTCGTCAATCACTGCAGCCACGCTGGCGCAGATGAGTTCGCCAGCAATCCTGCCCCTTCCCGGAAGCGGGGCCGGACACGGAATTCGCTGAACAAACCAAAAAAGACCGCCGTTGGAACCGGCGGCAAAGTCTCGTGCGCAAACGGAAATAGTTCACTCTGACAAGGATGACTCCATGTTGAAGAATTTGAAGAAAGTGCTGTTGGCGGGCCTGATCGGCCTTTCTGGCAGCGTCGGTGCCGCGCAGGCGGACGTCACGGTTGAATTCTGGCACAGCTTCGATGGGAGCGGCGGCGAAGCGCTTGGCGAGATCATCGAGAACTTTCAGGCTGCCAACCCTGATATCAAGATCGATGCCCAGTTCATCGGCAACTACAATGATATCGTCGCCAAGCTCCAGGCTGCCATCCCGGCGCGCCGGGCGCCGGACGCGGTGATCATGGAAGTTACCCGGTATGGTCTCTTCGCTGACCGCGGCGTGCTGTTGGATCTGACCGAAAAGGTCAACAACGACCCGCTAAAGGACGACCTGTTCGATTTTGCCCGCGAAGTCGGCGTCTTTGAGGGCAAGAACTACATCGTGCCGTTCAACTCTTCCACGCCGGTGCTCTACTACAACAAGGAGATCTTCGAGCGGGCCGGCTTTACCGAAGAGCCGGCGCTCAAGACCTACGACGATCTTCTGGCGGTATCCAAGCAGATTACCGAGAAGCTGGGCGACGAAGGCATCACGGGCATTGCCGCACCGGGCCAGTTCGCACGCTGGGGTCTCATCATGGACAACGACAGTGACCTGATCGACAGCAAGACCGGCGAGATCCTGATCGACAGCCCGAACACGATCGAAGCCTATGAATGGATGGCCTCGCTGGTACATGAGCACAAGGTTGCTTCTGCCGACGGCGTGACCAAGGAAAACAACGGCAGGGATGCCTTCCTGGCCGGCAAGGTCGGCATCATGTTGAATTCAACCGGCAACTACGGCCGCTCCAAGAAGGCGCTCGGCGATAACCTTGCCGTTCGTCCGATGCCTTGCAACAAGGTGTGTGCCGTGCCGATCGGTGGGGCAGGTATCGGCATTCTGTCGTCAGCCGACAAGGAAACCCAGGACGCCGCCTACAAGTTCATCAGCTTTGCCGCCTCACCCGAGTCCAACGCCACCTGGTTCTCCGGCACCGGCTACATGCCGATCAACAAGAATACCGCCAAACAGCCGCTGGCCGCCGCCGCCGTTCAGGACAAGCCCGGCATCACGGTTGCGATCGACCAGCTGGACTTCGCCCGTGGCCGTCCGCGCCCGCCGGTGGTCACCTGGATGCGCGCAACCGAATACGACATGTGGCAGGCCATGGCCCTTGGTCAGCGTGATGTCACGGAAACCTTGAAGGATTTCGCGGACCGCACCCGAAAGGAAGCCGAGCGCACCAACTGATCGCCCGATTTTCTTTCGACATCAGCACCGGGCTTCCAGAAGAAGCCCGGTGTCTCCGGAGCACTTTCCGATGCTGTCCCGCCTGACACCCTATATTCTGGTGCTACCGCTGATCTCCTTCATCGCGGTGTTCACCTACATTCCGATTGCAGCCAGTCTCAATCTCAGCTTCCGGGAATGGGATTTCCTGTCGCCGACGATGCCCCTTGTCGGCTTCGAAAACTACCGGCTGCTGTTCTCGTCCCACGAGTTCTGGAATTCGCTCAAGGTGACTGCGATCTTTGCCGTCATTTCTGTTCCGATCCGGCTTTGCCTTGCGCTTGTGGTTGCAAGTTACCTGGTCCGGGAGGCTCTGCCGTCCCGTATTCTGCGCGGCGCGCTGTTCCTGCCGTCAGTTACGTCCACCGTTTCCATCGCGGTGGTGTTTTCCTGGCTGTTTGCGACGGACTACGGCATGATCAATGCCTTCCTGCAAACTCTCGGCTTCGGCAAGGTTCCCTGGCTTCAGGACCCGCAGCTCGCGCTCTGGGTGCTGATCATCGTCAACACCTGGAAGCAGCTCGGCTACGATATCGTCATCTACATCGCCGGGCTTCAGGCAATCCCGCAGGAACTTTATGACGCCGCCGCCGTCGATGGCGGCAGGAAAGGCCGCGTCTTCCGCCGTGTAACCGTTCCGCTGGTAATGCCGACAACCTATTTCCTGCTTGTCGTCTCGGTGATCGAGGCCTTTCAGGTGTTCACCGTCGTGGACGTCATGACCAAGGGTGGTCCGGCGGGGGCCACCGACATGCTGGTCAACATGCTCTACCGTGTCGGCTTCACGCTGTTCGATATCGGTCAGGGCTCTGCACTGGCCGTTGTGCTCTTCGTGCTGCTGATGGCATTGGCCCTCTTCAAGGCACGGGTTCTGGGCCGGAGGGTGCATTATGAAGCCTGACAGCCGCATCCTCGCAGCGCTTGCACTGATTGCCGGCCTTCTGTTCCTGTCTCCGGCGCTCTATTCGGTCTTCATGTCGTTCCAGACGGTGGACGCCTATTACACGGGCAAGTTCGAGTTCACACTGGAGAATTACGAGCTGGCCATCGGGCAATACCATTTTGCCCGCTATCTGCTGAACAGCGTCGTCGTATCGGGATTGGTCACATTCATTGCCCTGACGGTGTCGACAATGGCCGCATTTGCCTTTGCCAGGTTTCGTTTTCCTGGCGGCAACCTGCTGTTTGCGGCCGTGGTGGCAACCCTGATGATCCCCAGCCATATCTCGCTGATCCCGAACTACCTGACCCTTGCAAAGGTGGGGCTGCTGGACACCTATGCAGGGCTCATTCTTCCGGCGATTTCCAACGGCTTCGCGGCTTTCTTTTTGCGGCAGTACATCCGCGGCATTCCGATCGCCCTGGATGAAGCGGCCTATATGGACGGAGCAACACCGCTCAAGGTGCTCTGGCGGGTGATCGTGCCGATTGCCCGCCCGGCCATATTCTCCATGGGGCTGTTCATCTTCATCACGGAATGGAACAGCTACATCTGGCCGCTGGTGGCAGTTGGTGATGAAGACCTCTACACGCTCCAGATCGGTCTTGCGCGTCTCTACCGGGTCAATCCGGGCGAAGACGTGGTCAATTGGCCGCTGGTGATGGCGGCTTCCACCATCACAATTCTTCCCGTCCTGCTCGGTTTCATATTCGTCGAACGGCACCTGGTGCGTGGCATCACCATGGGTGCGGTCAAGTAAATGGAAGTTTCAATGACACGTATTGCATCTCATCGCGGCGGCACCCTGGAGTTTGGCGACAGCACACCGGCGGGCTTCGAAGCCACTGCGCGGATGGCGCTTGAGGAAGTCGAATTCGACCTGCACCCGACGGCAGATGGCGCCATCATGGTCCACCACGATGCGACACTCGAGCGAACGACCGACAGGTCCGGCGCGATCTGCGATCTGCGCGAGGCCGAGGTTCGCTCGGCAACGATCGATTACGGCGCGGGAAGCCATCCTCTGTCCCTCCAGGAGCTCTGCGCGATTTACCGGCGCAGTGCCGTTGGCTTCCGCTGCGAGATCAAGCCTGGTCCGGATCGCAGACCCTATGCCGACTTCGTTCCGAAGGTGGTCGCAATGCTTGCCGCAGAAGACATGCTGGAGCGTACGGTGTTTTCCTCCTTTCTGGTCGAAACACAGGACGAGCTGGCCAGGGCAACAGAGCGGCCAAGACTATGGCTTGTCAGCCCGCCGGTTCTTCAGCAACTGGGAACCGCAGGCACGCTCGAAGTGGCAAAGGCTCACAGGATCCCGGAAATCGGTGTTCATGTCGATTGCGCAGATGAAGAGTTGATGACTGCTGTCGAGAACGCCGGACTTCAGTTCGGCTGCTGGGCAGCACATACCTGTGCGCAAATCGAAAAGACGCTTCGGCTCGGTGTGAAGGTTTTCACCACCGACCGGCCCAGCCTTGCGATCGCGATCCGGAACCGCTGGCAGGGGGAGGGGCGGTCATGAGCGGGATAGAACTGACAGATATCCGCAAATCCTATCCTGGCGGGCCGGAAGTTCTGCATGGCGTTTCGCTGGATATGCAAGCCGGGGAATTCGTCGTGATCGTCGGCCCTTCGGGCTGCGGAAAATCCACGCTGCTACGCCTCATCGCCGGCCTGGAGAAATGCGATCAGGGCGATATCCGCATCGGTGGCAAACGCGTCAATGACGTTGCGCCGCAGGATCGGGACATTGCAATGATCTTCCAGAATTACGCCCTCTATCCGCATATGAACGTGCGCCAGAACATCGCCTTTGGTCTGGAGTTGCGCGGCGTCGCCAAATCGGAGCGCAACGCCCGGGCAGAGGAAGTAGCCAGAACGTTGAAGCTTGATCCTTATCTCGACCGAAAGCCGGGCGCCCTGTCCGGCGGCCAGCGTCAGCGGGTCGCGATGGGTCGGGCCATGGCGCGCAACAGTTCCATCTTCCTGATGGACGAGCCGCTGTCCAATCTGGATAACGCCCTGCGGGTTGCCATGCGCTCGGAAATCAAGGAGCTCCACCGGCAACTGGGGGCGACTGTCGTTTACGTAACCCACGATCAGGGGGAAGCCCTTTCCCTGGCGGATCGGATCGCCGTCCTGAAAGATGGAGATCTTCTGCAGTTCGACACGCCCGGCACGATCTATGACCGGCCGGCGAACCGCTTCGTCGCCGGGTTCCTCGGAATGCTGCCGACGAATTTTCTGCCCATTGAAACCTTGCCCTTCTGGTCCGACAGAACAGGCCTCACTGTCGGCATGCGGCCGGAGCATATGAAGGTACACACCTCGTCACCGGACGTTCCCGCGATCCCCGCACGGATTGTCTTTTCGGAGATGACCGGTGCCAATCTGGTCCTGCATTGTGAAAGCGACGTAGGCAGGTTGATCGTGACCGCCCCGCGGCATGACATGACCTCCGGAGGCGAAACCGTCTGGATCGGTTATGACACCGATCAGGCCATCTACTTCGATGCCGCATGTGAAAGCCGGGTGGAAATGGCTTGAGCGGTACGGTGTCTTTTGAAACTGGTTGAGCCGGTAATCAGAAGCCCTGGAACAGGGTGTCCAGCGCGCGGGTAATTTCCGCAAAGTTCTCGTCGAGGCTGCCGATCGGGTCTCCCAACTGGGAAACCGCCACGGCGGCGAGGAATTGGGTCGCCATGACGTATTCCTCGCCCTCCCAGCCGAATGTCGGGTTCAGGTAGGCCGCGGGCGCCGGTGCGCGAGACCTGGGCAAAAGCGGCACGACGACGCGTGTGTTGAGGCTTTCCAGAAGGTCCGCCTGCACATCCAGCACCAGAACGCTGTCCGGTTTCAGCCGGTAGAGCTGATTTCTGGCCATTAAAACAGGCGTCTCGCTTCAAGCGGCAGGCCGTGTTCGTCGACAAAGTCGTTGGAGCTGTTCAGGGCTGCCCTGTTTTCCAGTTTCCACCGTTCCGCACGGGCTTGTGAAACCGCGCGCCGGATACCTTCTTCGGCTGCCTGGGAAATATTCACGCCCAGTTCCTTCGCCGAACCGACCAGCGTCATATCAATTGTCAAATTGGTCGCCTTGCGTGCGTGAACGCGTGCCATCGTGTTTCCAAACCATTCATATCCGGTACCCGGATAATAGCCGCATGCTTACGCATTTTCAATGCGCATCATAAATGCGCATTATCACACTGAGAGACCGATGGCCTCGAGAAAGACCTGTCCAACGCGAAGCGCCCTTACTGTCCGGGCAGACGAGTATCCTTTCACGAAGGGCCACCGGGAAGGGGACAAGGCCAGTGAGCGGCAAGAGTTTCCCTTGGACAGGTCTTTCTCGATTGATCGGGAGTGTCAGTTCAAGTCCATCCCCGTAACGGGAACAGCCTGCGCAGGTCCGGAGCGCGTAACCACAGGCCACCCCACATGAATAGGCCCAGATAAAGACTGAACAGCACATGGCTGAACAGGGGTGACCCGGCCCGGATTTGGGTTGCCATGGCACCGCCGAGCAAGCCCATCATCAAGATTGCTCCTAATACGCTGGTGCGCGGAATGAGGTAAAGAACAAGGCAGGCCAGTTCGATCAAGCCAATCGGAAATGCGTACCCCGCAGGCCAGCCAAGTTCGGCCAGCGTGTCTTCGGCAACAGGCAGATGGAGCAGCTTCGGCGCAATGGAAGCGCCCAGCATGAACAGGGCGAAAAGGCCCGTCAGAATGCGGCCTGCCCAAAGCATGGTTGTCCCGTTACTCATTTCGCGCTCCATCAGATTGACTTGGCAAGTTCTTCAAGCTGCTTGGCAGCCTTGCCCCAGCCTTCGTGAAACCCCATCCGTTCGTGTTCTTCCCTGGCTTCCTTCGTCCAATGAAGAGCCTGAGCGTGGTAACGGGTCCTGCCCCCCCCCAGATCTTCAAAGGTTACCTCAGCCACCATGAAGGGGCGACCGGTTGGTTTCCAACCAGGATGGAATGCGTCGGTGGTGACCAGACGTTCGTTTGGAACGACTTCCAGAAAGACACCGGTATTTGGGAATTCCTCGCCGTTTGGACCATGCATGCGACAGGAAAACTCGCCGCCAGGCCGCAGATCAATACGGGCATCGGAGACATACCAGGGCTTGGGACAGAACCACTTTTCAAGCAGTTTCGGCTCCGTCCAGCAACGCCAGAGTTTTTCTCGCGGAGCATCCAGGTCAAGGATCAGTTCGAGTGCATGCTGTTGTTCTGACATCTGATTTCGTCCATTGCGCTGTTGTTGATAGCTCAAGGACGAATGAAGGAGGGCACGTGCGACAAATGAGTTCAGTTTTTTTCAAGGCCCATCATCTGGTCGAGCTGTTGGCGAATATGAGCGGCTTCCGCGACCGTCCCGGCAAGTGAAATGGCCTGATCAAATGCGCAGCGTGCCTCGCTTGTCCGCCCCAATTGCTTGAGCAGCGCCCCACGCGCGCCATGATAATAGAAATATCCGCGAAGTTTGACTGCGAGCGGTTCGATCATCTGCAACGCAGCTGCGGCCCCTTCCGTTTTCGACACCGCAACGGCACGGTTGAGTGTGACAACGGGAGATGGCGAGCGACGCTCGAGTGCGGCGTAAAGCTGTTCGATCTCTTTCCAGTCGGTGTCTTCCGGTGTCGCGGCACGCGCATGCAGAGCAGCGATTGCCGCCTGTATCTGATAGGGCCCCGGTCCGCGGCGGAGCATCGCCTTGTCTATGAGGACAAGGGCTTCGGCTATCATGGGCCGGTTCCATAGTGATCTGTCCTGATCTTCCAGGAGGACCAACAGGCCGTTTGCGTCAACTCGCGTCTCTTGACGGGAATGCTGCAACAGCATGAGCGCAAGCAGTCCCATGAGTTCAGGGTCGGAGGGAAACATCCGCAGCAGCAGCCTGGCCAGGCGAATACCCTCGTGGCACAGCCCCGAGCGCTCGCCAGCCGGATCAGGGTCGCTGTAGCCTTCGCTAAAGACGAGATAAATCATCGCGGATACAGCCGCCAGGCGGTTTGCCCGCTCTGCCTGATCGGGTGTCTCGAACGGCACGCCAGCGTCGGCTATCGTCGCCTTTGCACGGGTGATCCGCTGCCGCATCGCGTGTTCGCCGACCAGAAATGCCCGGGCGATGTCACCAACCGGAATGCCGGATACGATGCGCAATGCAAGCGCGATCTGCTGGGTAGCCGGCAGCTCCGGATGACAGCAGATAAACAGAAGGCGCAGGATGTCATCACGGTAGTCCGCCGTATCGAGCCGTTCAACCAGGTCCGGTTCGGCATCCTCCACGTTCGACAGAACGTCTTCGGGGGGCAGACCGGAGGTCCTTGCCCCGCGTTTCAGCACATCCAGCGTCAGGTTGCGGCCGACGGTGATCAGCCATCCTTCCACGTTTCGTGGCGGTCCGTTGTCCGGCCAGTTTTTCAAGGCGCGCAGGCAGGCTTCCTGAAAAGCTTCTTCGGCCAGATCCAGATCACGAAAATACCGGAGCAATGCGGCCATCACCCGTGGCCGCGAGGCAGTCAATTTGCTGTCAATCCATGTGAGATCAGGCGGTTGCATTGTCGGTGTCAGTCGTGGTTCCCGGGTGGAAGCTCTTGACCGGCCTCAGTTCATAGGCTCCACCGGGGTTGGCTTCGGTAAGGTCTCTGGCAAAGTCCAGGGCCTGCTGCTGATCCTCAACCTCGACCAGATAAAAGCCGAGCAGCTGTTCCTTGGTCTCCGCATAGGGGCCATCGGTAACGAGATTTTCCTTCTTGTGGAGGGTAGAGGCCGTATTGGTGGGCATGAGGCGGGCAGCCAGCTCATACTGATCAGCCCATTTCTCGTGGACGACCTGCAGCCGTTTCATGACAGCAGCGTCTTCCTCGTCACTCCACGCGGAGGTGACCTCTTCATCATTATAGCAAAGCAGCATGTACAACATGAAAAACGGTTCCATAGTTACAAGGACGGTTCTGACATTCGAATTGCGACATTACGGATAGTTTTTTGGCAAGAGCAGTAAGGCTGTTCGGCCTTTCAGCTCTTGCGACCGCTTCCCGGTCCTTCCAGAGCCTTCGTCAACTTCCCCAACAATGCCGAAAGCGTGCTCTGTTCCTCATCTGTGAGGCAGTCGATCAATCGGGCTTCGTGAGCCATGTCTTCCTTGAAAGCGGACCGGATGAGGTCCATCCCCTTCTTGGATAGGCGGACGGGAGAGCTCCGGCCGTCTGCAAGGTCCTTTGGCCTTTCGATCAATCCAGCCCTTTCCAGGCGTGCCAGAATGCCGGTTAGCCCTCCTGAGGTGAGCATCAGGGAATTGAACAGTTCCGTAGGGCGAAGCTGGTAAGGTGATCCGGAGCGCAGCAGCGTCGACAGCACGTCGAATTCCCGGCTATCGAGGCCGTGTCTTGAGAAAATGGCCTCGATGCCCGGCCGGGCCAAATGGGTGATCACCCGCGCGCGGCCAAGGATTGCCATGCCGCGCGTATCAACCTCCGGCAACTCCAGCTCCCATTGCCGACGTCGGCGTTCAACGTGATCCGTATCGTTTTTGCTCATTCTCGATTTTATCTTGCGTGCGAGACAATTCAGTTTATCTTTCGCGCAAGATAAATCAACCCGGTGACGTCAGGTGCTTGGTCTCGGGCGTCGCATACATCACGAGAGGAGAGTGCGGTGGCTGAAAAAGATCAGGTCGCCAAGGTGAAGGGGCCTGCGTCGTACTTTCCGTCTATCGAAAAGAAATACGGCAAGCCTATCGGCGATTGGCAAGCTCTCGTGCGTACCCAGGCCGGAAAGAAGCACATGGAAATTGTCGACTTTCTGAAAACAGAGCACGGACTTGGGCACGGACATGCAAATGCGATCGTCGCGGCCACGCTCGCTGAAGACAAGAAGTGATCGATTGCTTGAGTGGTGATGCGCCTGTTTTCAAGTGCGCGCCGCTAAAGACGAGACCGCCTCCGCCATCCAGGATGTCGCCAGCGGAGCGACAGGCAAAAGCCGGCCAGTCTTCACCGATTTGTTTGTTTGCTGGTTGTGCTTCTCACGCATTTTAAGTGCCACGCGGAAGTAGGTAAGACTTTAGCGTTTAAGAGGCGGTTTGAAGATATATTGCCAGTCGAATTCTCCGGTTAAATATTTGCCTGGAGAAGTGTTTGATCATAATCAAAACCTACATGAAAAAAACAATAAAACAGAGGTGAGTTCGACTGTAATTGCATTAAATATGTTCGTCCGTGTCGAGCGTTGCTTTTGGTGAAGGCTTTTGTATTCAGAATAAAAAGAAGAAGTTGCGGCGATGATATCTGTGCGATTAGATATAATGATTTATGTCACTGATTTTTTCCCCGGTGTAGACTAATTGCCCTAAAATGTTGGCTGGAATTTAAAATCCATTGATCCTTTTTAGCCGAGTCATGACTTGAAATTCCTTTACGTAATCAATAGAGCTGGTCATGGTCCTTCGGGAGACGTTCAATGTCCAAGCATTTGCGTTACTTATTTTTTATAGGTCCCAGGGACAAATTGCCTAAACCCTTGGAAAATTCATTGGTTCGGGAGCTGCCGGGTCTCGTTGTGCAGGTTTCAACTGACTGGGATGTGCTGGTTGAAAAGGCCGAACAGGAAGGGATTTTGCCTTCTCTGATCCTGGTTGATGAAGCCTTTGGCGCCACGAATGCCGATTTGTTGCAAGTGTTCCAGGACTCGTATCCCAATGCCATCCTGTGTCTAACCTTTAACGGTGAGTACACGTCCAGGCTGCACATTCGAAAATGTCTGAAAACCGGTATCATCAATAACGTCATACCCATGAACCTCCGGCTGGATCTTTGGCTCTATGCGATCCAGATCATGCTGCATGGTGGTTCCTACATGCCGCCGGATCTTGTCGAACTTCTCGAGATCGACAGGAGCGTGCAGCTGGAAAAGGCGCGCAAGGCGACTGCTGCCACCGGCGTGTCCGGGGCGCACATCGTAAGTTCGCTGACACCCCGAGAGCGGGAAGTACTGGAGTTGATCGCACGAGGGCAGCAAAACAAGCATATTGCTGCAAATCTCTCGCTGTCGGAGCACACGATCAAACTTCACATTCACCACATCATTTCGAAGATGGGCGTATCAAACAGGACTGAAGCAGCCGCCGCATATCTTCAGATACATCGATCCGCCGGCGGTCACGGTTAGGCTGAAATTCGAAAACTCTGCCAACGACCGGGAATGGTCCAATCTGCTGAATGTAAATTGGCAGAAACAAGTCTATGGATGCTGCCGAGTCCTGGTGTGAAGATTATTGAGAATTGTATCTATACGTATGGTTATTTCATATGGATACAACTTGCCTCATGCTGCGGTTGTCCGGCGGCATTGAGAGCGGGGTCGCGGTGTCCGTCACGCCTCGTTGTTTCATTGGTCCTTTTTCAGGGCGCTCCTGACGGGCTTTGCCGCTTCGAACCCGGTCAGGCCGGGGCGGCCAGTCTTGCTAACCGCTCATCGCGGAAGGAGACAAGGCGCCTTGCGTTTTCATCCCACAGGACCAGCTTCACGCAGCCAAGACTCTGACGCAAAGTGAGCCGGCTGACATTGCGCAGTTCCGGATGTTCCTTGAGGACTTCAGATAGCCGGTAGAAGGGAATTTTGGGAGACAGGTGGTGCACGTGGTGGATGCCGATATTCCCGGAGAACCAGCGCAACAGGGGCGGCAGGTCGTAGTGTGAACTGCCTTCAAGCGCAGCATGTTGGAAATCCCAGTCACTTTCTTCAGACCAATGGGTCTCTTCGAACTGGTGCTGGATATAGAAGAGCCAAACGCCGGCGCTGGCTGCCATCAGAGTGATCGGGACCTGCACAAGGAAAAACGTGCTTGCGCCGACCAGCCAGATCATCAGCGCAAACGGTGCCGCGATCCCGAGATTTGTAGCAATTGTCGACACCCAGGGCTGCATTCCGGCGCGCATCAGGCCATAGGGAAGCCGGTATTGGGCGACGAACAGCCATGCTGGTCCCAGTCCGAACATGACGACCGGATGCCGATAGAGCCAGTAGCGCAGGCGGCCCCAGCGGGACAGGGCTCTGTATTCGCGCACGGTCAGCGTATCGACGTCACCGACGCCGCGGCGGTCGAGGTTTCCTGCGGAGGCATGATGGATGGCGTGAGTTCGGCGCCAGTAATCGTAAGGGGTAAAGGTAAGTACCCCGATGACCCGGCCGATCCAGTCGTTCATGCTGCGCCGGGCGTACAAGTTCCCATGGCCGCAATCGTGCTGCAGGATGAAAAGCCGGACCAGAAACCCTGCCGCCGGGACCGTCAGGATCAATCCGAACCAGTAGCCGTGCACGACGAGTGTCGCGGTAATTCCCCACAGTGCAATGAAGGGGAGGACCGTGATCGCGATCTCGAAACTGCTGCGGCGCGCACTGATGTTCCGGAATTTGGCAAGAGCTGCGATCCAGGACCGGCTCTGGCGATCGGCAGTCGAATTTTTCAGCGACGAATTTTCAGAGCCTTGGCGGAGCTCGGCCGCGGTATTATTAGAGGTTACGGTCATTCATGCGGCCTTCCACGCAGTATTCCGGAGTTTGATCGTTTCTCCAGGAATGACGTCCGTGGATATCGAGCAGCGATTAAACCGACGTTGCCGGTCAAGTTGGTCTGCAGGTTTTCTGCCGCATCTACAATCATATTTTTGCATTTACGGAAAACTATTCAGAAAAATCGACGGAAGATCCGCCGATTATCAAATTCATTTCAGAAATTCGACGTCTCGCGCCAGCGTGAAACGGAAGTCAGCCCAACCGGAGGCGGTCAGCGATTTCGGGAGCTGTGCCTGAGGCCGGGGACCTTCGGGCCGTCAGCCCGAAGGTGTTTTTCCGATGATGTGGGAAGGTCAGGTCCTGGCCAGTTGGGAAATTTTCATGTTCGAGGCATCTCCACGCGAGAATTGCGTGAACATTGACATGACGGATGCGCGGATTGCGTCTACCTGCGCAGGTGAATAACGCCTGGCCTGGTAGCTCATCAGCACGCGGATGGCACGGTTGCCGTCGATGACCTCTTCCATCACTTCAAATTGCAGTCCGAGATGGGATTCATGCTTGTCCGGGTCGACCTGGCGAAACGCGATGGTACCGCCATCCGGCGCTGGCAGGTTGCCGTTCAACTTGTTTTGCGCATGGATCTGAATGAACACATCGAACAGGTGGTCCATTCCAGGCGTCATGCCAAGGGCATCTTCCACAAGGTCGATCGGAATGTCGGTAAAGGGCATCGATCCGTTGATCATGTCCTTGATGTTGCCGATCAGGGTGCCGACAGTCGGATCGTTTCCGAAGCGAACCCGGTGGGCGACGACAGTGGTGAAATAGCCGATCGTGTCGAAATAGTCGGGGTCCGTACGGCCCGCGGCAGAGGTGCCGATCACCAGATCGGACAATCCCCCAAGGGCCTGAAGCGCGGCGGAAATCGCGCCATAGACGACGTTGAAAAGGGAAGCGCTGTTTTCCTTGGCAATGGCATAAAGCCCCTCGGAAACGTCGCTCTCCAGCCGCATTTCAACCCAGCCGCCTGCGACCGAACAATCGTCAGTGGCGGGTTCATCGAGGAGTTTGGGTTCGTTGGTGAAGAGAACCAGTTCCCTGGGTGCATCACCGAGCATGTCCGTCCAGAAGGCAAGGTGCCGGGCATTGACGCCCAACTGCACCTGCTTGCGGGCAAACTCGTGAAAAGGTGCTGGTTCGTCCGGCCATTCGGGCGCAACGCCAAGGCTGCGTGCGCGGTAGGCTTCAACCAGTTCGTCCATCATCAGGTTGACGGACCATTCGTCGAGCGCAAGATGGTGGAACAGGAACGAGAGCACTTGCCGACCTGTTTCCGGATCGGTGAGAAACCGCAACCTGACCGGCAATTCCTTTGCAAGGTCGAAGCAATAAATGGCTTCGGCATTGCGGTCCGCACTGGTGCTTTCCGTGCTGGTCCAGAACCATTTGTAGGTCGCCAGTTCCTCAACGGGAACAACCTTCTGCAAGACATCACCTTCCTCCGTTTCGAAGTAGAGAGTCCTGAGGGCGGCATGCCGTTTCATCAGGTCACCAAAGGCGGCTTCGAAAACGGTTTCGTCCACGGGGTCGAGAAAATCCAGGGCAAACGGCAAGTTGAAAATCTCGCGGTATCCAAGCGCGGAATAGATCTTCCACAGCGACATCTGCGCCAGAGCAAGAGGTGTGGCAGCGTCTCTGGCCTTGCCGTTTCTGATCTCGACGTTGTGGTTCCCGACGCTTTCGCCGGCGCCATCGACCAGTGTTGCGTGCCGGGCAAGGCCTGCTGCTGTGGGGTTGCCGAAAAGATCGTTGAAACGAACCTCTATGCCATGATCATGAAGCAGGCGGCCGATGATCCGGGTGGCAACCAGCGAATGTCCGCCGAAATCGAAAAAGTCGTCATCTGGTGCGAGATCTGCAACAGCGAGCGCATCCCGAAACTCCTGCAGGATGGCCGCCTGAATGGCAGTCACGTTGAGGGAGGTTCCTTGTCCTGCGTGGAGAGAAGCGTCAGAAACACGGGCACTTTCGCTCTGGAGAAGCTGCTGGCTCACCGCGATTGAAAGAACCTCCGGGTTCCGGAGATAACCGGAAAACAGATCCAGCACCAAACTGCCGGCATGTCGCCTGATCCTCTGTCCCGTGACCAGTTCAAGAATTGCCCTGCCTTCTGTGTCAAAGTCCACGGCCAGCTCGAAATCGGGGTGCGCTTCATATGTTGGCAGGGGTATCCGGTCAAAGGCGAGTGTGTCTGTCGGGACGATGGTTTTCGGATCGGCGAGCCGATGGATCCAGACCTTTGGAAGGTCTGCTGCCAGTGTGTTGTTGTCGTGTTTTTCCGATCTGGAAATCGCATTCAGATGAGACAGAACTTGCCGTTCACCCTCTTCGGGAGCCATGTCCCGTCCAACCGAAACAGCAAAGCTGTCGGAACGGGCAAATCCGCCGCAAGGATCAGTCAGGCTGTCTGTCTGCCGTGCCGGGAAAATGGCTTCGATCCGTTCGTGACCGCCGAGCTTGCACAGGAACTGCGCGAAACGAACCCCAATCTGTGCTAGCAATGTGGTGTGGTCCGAAGAAGGGTAACCCTGGTCATGATGGAGGACAGGTTCGAGCAAGGTTCCGAACCTCAGCGCGAGCCGGTCGCCCGTTGGCAGAAGACCAGGTGTTCCGTTGAAATCGATAACGGCCGTATCAGCCAATCCTTCGCCCCGTCGCAACCAGGTGACCGGCGCAAGGCCGGGAAAATCAGGCTCGAATTGCTTCACTTGACGCGGCGCCGGTGCAGCAATGACCTTGCTGTCATAGGCTGCCCGAAGACTTCTCAGGACATCTTCCGGTGAACAGACCTCCTCGAGAATTCGGTGCATGAGCAGGCCCAGGATCACCGCTTGACCGCAGAGGATCAGCAGCGCCTTGAAAGGGGGTTCGGCTTCGCTGTCCCAATGTGCTTTCTGGGCGGACAGGACAAGTGAAACGGCTTCCTGCTGGTTTTCAGCTTTGATGATTTCAAGTGTTCCGTCCGGCCCGTGCGAGGGGGACTTCACGAGTTCTCCCTCGTCACTGAAGCAATAGCGCATCGCCAGCTCGGGAAGGGCTTCGACCATCGCGCTGACGGCGCGGGCGAGGCGTGCGATATCGGGTGTGCCACCGAGCCGGTAGGTCTGGGCATGTCGCAGCACCTTGTCCGGATCTTGCTGTTGCGCCAGCCAGATCCGTTCCTGATGCTGCGTGACGGTGTGCGGCTCCCGGCCTTTTTCCGGCAAACGGCCAGCCGGAACGGCAGGCTGGGTTGACCCGTCCAGGGATTTGAGTTCCGCGTCGAAACGCTCGAACTCGGTTGCTGTCAACAGGCGGTCGAAACCTCCGGTCATGTCAGTCTCCCGATACTCATGTGTCGTGCTGATTGCTTGCCTTGGGAGCTCGTCCGCAGCCATTCAGACCGACGACGCGGGGGCTCACTGAGTAAGCGGATATGAGTTGCATTTGTTAGCAGGCACAGCCAGCGGGAGCAATTAAACTTGTATCAAATACTCATGTTTTTTAAGTCCGGGTATCCAGGTGGGCCGGATATGATTTCTGGACGGGAGAAGGCAAGACACCCGGGCAAGCACTCGGTGTGCCGCCCGGGCCTGTTCGATGCAGAAAACCGATAGACGGAGCAGTTCCGGTTTTACTGCGTCGCCTCGTTCCAGCCTGCGATCGCATCCAGCATGTGTTCAGCGCTTGGAACGCTCGGGGTAATCACCTTGGCGGGGTCGACAAACAGGATCCGGTTTTCCCTGGCCGGTTTCATGAATTGATCCCAACCGGGAACAATCTTGCTCAGCGAAGCACGGGTTCCGGCCTCATCGCGGCCGCCGGCCATGTAGCTGTTGAGCAGGACAAGAACATCGGGATCGAGCTTGCCGAATTCCTCCGCACTCAAAGGCATGAGCATCATGGAACCGCCTGCCGGAGAAGCGCCACTCGGCGCGCCGACTTCCAGACGGCTGTATCCGAGATCTTCCAGTGCCTGAACCATCCCGGAGGAATCGCCCACAACATTGAGCTGGTCGGTCAGAAAGACGGGAAGGTAGGTCCTACCGGCAGGATCGAAGGGCAGTTTGGCGCGCAGATCTTCCACGCGCTTTTCATAGGCCGCCTTGCGGGCGGCAAAGACATCTTCCCGGCCGACGAGAGCTGCGAGGTCTTCCTCGACATCAAAACCGTAGACCTTCGAGCTGCCGACATTCTGCAGATAGACCGGCGCGACAGTGGCCAGTTGATCGGCTTTGCCGGCATCCAGTTCGCTCGCGACGATCAGATCAGGTTCCAGCGCTCTCAGTTTTTCAAGGTCGAGCTGCCCGACGGGGCCGAAACCCTTTGGTTTTGTTTTGCCTTCGCCGAGAACGGTGTCAATGAAGTCTACCGCGATAACGAAGCTGCCGTCGTCCGCCCGGCCGAAGCTGCCGGTAAGATCGAGCCCGAGATCCATCAGAGGAATGCCGAGCAACGGCTCGTGCATGACGACGATATGTTTGGGCTGCTCCGGTATCGTGACCTTCCGGCCCGTGTCGTCGGTGACTGTGCGCTCGGCTGCAAGGACCGGACTTGTCGCCAGTAGGGCTGCGATTGCGTAGGAGACGAGAAAACGCATGAAGATCCTTTCAGTGTGACTGGAGTTTGCGCAGCGCCTGCAGACGCAGCGCGAAGATGAAGAGCGGCACGCCGACCATCGTCAGGCTGAGACCGAGCGGCATTGGCAGGGAGCCGCCAAGCCCGCGTGTCAGTGCATCGGCGATCAGGACGAGGATCCCGCCCATCAAGGCGGACAGGAAAAGCCGCGCCCGGGCGACGGCCGGTGAAAGAAAGCCGGCGATGTGAGGTGCCAGCACGCCGAGAAAGACCAAGGGCCCAACCGCCGTTACGGCAGCGGAGCTCAGCACAACGGCAGTGAGCAGGATCAACGGGCGGGAACGGCCAACAGGTTCGCCCAATGCCATCGCCATTTCGCTGCCCAGGTCATAGGTCGCCATGGCAGGGCCGAGAACGAAGATTGCCGCGAGGCTGAGAACGAACAACGGCGCAAAGGCGGCGATGACTGTCCAGTTGGCCTGGAACAGCGAGCCGGCCAGCCACTCGGAAAGGGCGATGGAGGTCTCGGTCGGCAGATACAGGATGAGAAGCGATCCGAATGAGGACAGGACCGTCTCGATTGCTATCCCCGTCAGGACGATGGAAAGGCCGCTGGATCGCTCGCTGCCGACAAGCCATAAAAGCAGACCGGCAACCGTCAGCCCACCGGCGAGCGCAGCAAGAACCACAAGGCTCTTGGGTGCCGCCGGCAGGAAGACCAGCAGCAACATGATCATCGTCATCGACCCCTGGCTGAAGCCGAAAAGTCCCGGGTCAGCCAGCGGGTTCCTGGCAACCGACTGAAGCATTGCCCCGGCAAGTGCGACCGCCCAGCCGACCATGAACCCGAGCAGGATCCGAGGCAGGCGGACCGTCCAGAGGGCATAGTTCTCCGCACCCGGCAAACTTTCACCGGCAAGCGTTCGGAAAAGATCGGTTAGCCCGGTGTCCGTCAGCCCGAGGCCGGTGGCAAGAGCTGCAAGTGCAAGCGCAGCAGCCACAAGGCAGGCTCCGGCAAGCAGATTGCCGGTCCTCATCTGAAGTCCGCCGGTCAGACGCAGAACCCGTTTGCCGTCGATTGCTCTACCGCCTCTGATCATGAGACCTCCCGGCTACCGGAGGAGAGATAGAAGCGTTTGACGATCACGATGAATACGATCCCGCCGATCAGATCCGTAACCAGGCCGGTGTTCACGACGTAGGGGTAAAAGGCTTCCCGAGCGATGAGGTCCGCAGCCAGACCGACAATCGCGCCCACGATCAGGGAGGCCGGCAGGGCGTGAACAAGATTGTTGCCCATGAAGGGGCGCACGATATGTGGCACGACCAGCCCGACGAAGCCGATCGGACCGCACACCGCAACCGCGGAACCGGACCCGAGCACGGCTGCTCCGATGGCAAGACGTGAGACAAGAGGAACGTTGACACCAGTTGAGGCGGCCTTGTCGGCGCCCAGCAGGATCAGGGTCAGCGGCCGGGCAAACAGCAGCAGGATTACGACGGAAAAGGCCCCGATCCACCAGAACATGGCAAGGCGATCGATATAGACGTGGTTGATATTGCCGGTTACCCAACTCAGGAAATCGGCGCGGCGGGCCGGGTCGGACAACAGCAAGGCGTTGGTCATGCCGGTGAACAGCATGGAAACCAGGGCGCCGGACAGGATAAGGGACAATCCGCGCGGGTCGTTCCGGCGCCCTGCGAGCCGGGCAACCGCAAGGCTGGAGAGAAAACCGGCAAGTGCTCCGGCCAGTGCCGCAACGCCCTGCAGCTCGGCGCTGGCGCCGAACAGGAGCGCACTGGCAACCAGAAACAGAGCCGCACCAGAATTGACGCCCAGTGTGGCCGGGGAGGCCAGGGGATTGCGCACCAGGCTTTGCAGGACGAAGCCGCTGGCCGCGGCGATGCCGCCGGCATAAATCGCAATCAGGGTGCGCGGCAACCGCTGGAACAGAAAGACCGCGTCTTCGTAACTTTGAGCTTCGAAACGCTGGAGCGCGGCAATCAGGTTCGGCAGATCGGCCGCGTGGAAACCGAAGAACAAATGCACCACCAGCACGATGGCAAGCATTGCAAGGATGAGCAGAAGGTGGAGACTACGCCGGTCCATCAGGCTACCGATGTGTGCCCAATGCGCTCCGGAAAGCAGACGAGGCGCCCATTGCGTGGAAAGATCTGGGTCCTGAGGCCGAAGACCTGTTCGATGTTGTCACTGGTGACCGTGTCCGCAACCGGTCCTGCCGTAATGCACCGGCCTGACTGCATCAGCACGACCTCGTCGGCGAAGGCGGTGGTCAGGTTCAGGTCGTGCAGAACGGCAATCACCGTCTTGCCGTGGGTTTCGATCAGCTCCCTGACAAGTTCGAGAACGGCGAACTGGTATTTCATGTCCAGATGATTGACTGGCTCGTCCATCAGGATGACATCGGTATCCTGTGCCAGAACCATTGCGATCCAGGCGCGCTGACGCTGACCACCGGACAATTTGTTGACGGGAAAACCAGCCCGGTCGCTCAGGCCGACCGTCTCCAGAACCTGTTTGAAGAGATCACGATCCTGCGCCGACGGACCACCCGTCAGTGAATACCGCGAATAGCCGGCAAGCTCGATCAGCTCGCCAAGTGTCATGTAATCCGGGCAGAAGCAATCCTGAGGCAGATAGGCAATCCGGCGGGCAAGAGCTTTCCGGTCGATGCCATGGAGAGGTGCGCCTTCCAGCAGAATGTCGCCGGCGCTGATCGGCAGGAAGCTCATGATGGCTTTCAACAGGCTGGACTTGCCGCACCCGTTCGGCCCGACGATCGCCGTAAGCCGGCTTTTGCTGAACCGGACGGAGACATCACTGAGCACATTCAAGGGTCCGTAAGCCGCGCTTACGTGTCTCGTCTCCAGCAATTTCGACCTCTTGACCTTCTGCAATGCAGAAGTCTTTATACTATCCGAAACGAGCCAGCAAACCCAAAGCCAGCCCTCCAACTCGTTTCCAATCCAATCAAGAGCGGATTTGATGACCCCCTCAAAGAAATTGCATATCGGCATGTCGCTCGCCCCGACATGGCTCAGCGGCGACGCGTGGCGTCGTGCGGACAGTGGCGTGGAAGGCCTTTACGGCAGTGATTTTTATCTCGACGTCGCACTGCGCGCGGAGCAGGCCAAACTGGACTTTGCGTTTCTGCCGGACTCGCTGTTTCTGAACACCGGGCTGCTGGCATCCGGCACCGGGTTTGCCAGCCTTGACCCAACATTGCTGCTGGCCTCGATCGCGCGCGAGACGTCGAAGATCGGGCTCTTGTCGACAGCGTCGACGACCTTCTTTCCACCCTATATCGTCGCCCGGCAGATCCAGTCGCTGAACTGGCTCAGCAACGGACGGGCCGGCTGGAACATCGTCACTGCGCTGGACGGCAACGCGAATTTCGGTCTGTCCGAAATGCCGAGCCCGGAGGAACGCTATGCACGGGCCGCCGAATTTACCGAAGTCGTCCGGCTGCTCTGGGAGAGCTTTCCTTATGAAGCTCTCAAGCTCGACAGGGAAAACGGGCTGTTCGCCGATGCGGAACTCGTCAAACCGGTCGACCACGAAGGTTCGTTCTTCAACGTGAAAGGCCCGCTCAACTTGCCGCGCTTCGGCAAGACACGGATACCGCTTGTGCAGGCAGGGGCATCGGGCGCAGGCCGTGACTTTGCCTCCTCGGTGGCGGACGCGATCTTCGCCTCGACACCGGACAAGGCTGCAGCCGTGGACTTGCGGGCCGATTTGCGCAAACGGGCCGAACAGCGCGGACGAAAGGGCGACGATATCCGGGTTTTGCCGGGGTTGAGCCTTTACCTTGCGCCGACCAGGGCGGAGGCCGAGGAGCTCTTTGCCGAAACCAACGCACGCGTGAGCCGGGACAGGTGCCTGGCAACAGTTCTGGAAATGACCGGGCTCGATCTTTGCGACTGGTCGGCAAAACGACAGGTGAAAGCCACGGACCTGCCCCCGCCACCGGAAACGGTGCGCAGCCGCACCCATTCGCAACTTCTGCGGCGGATGATCGAGCGGGACGAACCGGCCGTCGAAGACCTGTTGCGCCGGCCGGAGGTTATCGGCTCGGCCCATTGGCTCGTCGTCGGCACACCGTCCGATGCGGTCGCACAAATCAAGGATTGGGCAGCGGCAGGTGCCATCGACGGTTTCGTCGCCTTTCCGGGCGGATCTCAGGACGCGGTACGCTTGCTCCTGGAACAGGTGGTTCCTGCATTGGGTGATCTGGGCCTTTTCCGGAAGGACTATTCAGGCTCGACCTTCTTCGAGCATCTGACCCAGGAATAGGCATCGAGACAAACGCAGAAGCGCGTCACCGCAGGCGGACTACGAAGTTGAAGAGGCCGATGTTGCGCCATTTTCGAAAACTGGTGTCGGGGCTTGGCGAAAGAAAATTCCAACCCCTGACATCGCGAAACAGCAGCCCGAATAGAGTGCTTTGATGTTTGTCTGACGGGCGCTTATGTGATGAATGTTCCGTAATTAATTGAAATTAATAAGAAAAATCTTTTAGGTGGTTGGTCAAAAATTCGGCAGAAACCGTGTGTCGATTTTGTTGACAGAAGTAAAACCTCTCGATAACGTTTCAATCTCCAAGTGATTGGAACGTGGCAACGGGGCCACTTTAAAATTCGCAGGCGAAAAGGCCTCTCTATGTCTTCGGAAACGAAGCTGTAGGGAGGCCTTTTCTTTTGCGCTCAGCGATGTGCCGCGTGAGAAACCCCGAACAACTGCCGGGGCGCGGCAGAACAATAAAAATGAGGGGTAAAAATGAGCAAGTTACACGGCGAGGCGGAAGCCTTGGACGAAGTGGATCATGTTCTCGGAGAAGAATATGAACACACGCCGGTCCCGATGTCGGCCCGCAGGAGCACCTTTTCGGTCACGACTGTCTGGATCGGTTTTCCAATGATCATCACCGGCGCCATGACCGGGTCCCTCCTGGTTCTGGGCATGGGCTTCACAAATGCGGTCTGGGCCATGCTCCTGGGCAATCTGATCATGTTTGCCTATGTCGGCCTGCTGGGGGTTCTGGGCACGCGCAGGGGCATGAATTTCGCACTTCTCGCCAGCGTGGTCTTCGGACGGAAGGGATACATGCTTGCCTCCGGCCTGCTGTCGACCTTGCTGCTCGGCTGGTACGCGGTGCAAACCGGCATCACGGGATCCTTGATCAGCTCGGCCTACGAGCTGAACTATGTCGCGATGACCGTGATCGCCGGCCTGCTTTACATCGGCATCACCTTCGTCGGCGTACACGGGCTTCACCTGATCGGGCTGGTGTCGGTGCCCTTGTTCGTGCTGCTTGGCGGCTGGGTGGTTGCCGACAGCCTGTCGACGACAAGCTGGGCGGAAATCGCGGCTTATCCCGGCAACAACGGCGCGGCGACCATGTCGATGGGTGTCGGATTGACAGTGGTCATCGCCCTGTTCATCGATGCCGGGACAGTGACAGCGGACTTCAACCGTTGGGCAAAGGATACCAAGGCATCCGTCATCGCAACGTTCAGCGCCTTTCCGTTCGCCAACATGTGCGCCATGCTGGTCGGAGGGATCATGACGGCAGCCCTTGCGGTTCCCGATGCCAATCCCTTCGGCACGGACAACATGTTCGGCTACATGAACGGCAAGCAGCTGACCTTTCTCAGTGTCCTTGCCTTCCTCTTTCTCTACTGCAATCTCGGCTCTGTCTGCGCTCATTGCCTTTACAATGCCGCAACCGGCTGGTCGCGTATTCTCAACAGTCGCATGCGGTTGATGGCGGTTGTCCTTGGTGTCATCGGCATCGTCATTGCCGCCGGCAACGTCTGGGCATTCTTCATTCAGTGGCTTTCCCTGCTCGGCATCCTGGTTCCGCCCATCGGCGCGATCATTCTGGTTGACCAGTATCTGCAGCGCCGCAACGCCACGATCGACCGTGACTGGCGCCCAACCGCATTCGCCGCCTGGGCGGCAGGTTCCATCGTTGCGGTGATCGTCGAGTTCTATGCGCCGCAGTTTTCGACGGCAATTTCCGCAGGACTTGCCGGTGGGGTTGCCTACCTCCTGTTCAACCGGATGCCAGAGGCCGCAAGGGCCGGTGCCTGACCCATTTCCGGCGGCTCAGGCCGCCGGACAATACCAAAAACCAGAGGATAGCCTTCCATGGCGGACTACGAAATTTACGAACTGGGTGACTTCACCTTTCAGAGCGGCGCAACGCTTCGCGAGTGCAAGCTCGCCTACAAGACCTTCGGCAAGCTCAACGCGGCCAAGGACAACGTCATCGTTTACCCGACCTGGTATTCCGGCCAGCACGTCGACAACGAATGGTTGGTCGGCAAGGGCATGGCGCTGGATCCCGATGAGTATTTCATCGTGATTCCGAACATGTTCGGCAACGGCTTGTCATCTTCGCCGTCCAACACGCCTGAGCCCTACAACGCGGCGCGGTTTCCGAAAGTGACCGCCTATGACAACGTCCGCGCACAGCACCAGCTCATGACACAGAAGTTCGGTGTCGAGCGCATCAAGATGGTCACGGGCTGGTCCATGGGGGCCCTGCAAACCTTCCACTGGGGCGCGATGTATCCCGACATGGTCGAGCGGATCGTGCCGTTTTGCGGGTCCGCCAAATGCTCCCGGCACAACTTCGTGTTCCTGGAAGGGGTGAAAGCGGCCCTGACAGCCGATGCCGCCTTTCTGGAAGGCTGGTACGAGAAGAAGCCGGAACGAGGGCTTCGGGCGATGGCGCGTGTCTATGCCGGTTGGGGGTTCTCGCAATCCTTCTACCGGGAAGAGCTGGACCTGAAGACGCTTGGATATTCCTCGCTGGAGGATTTTCTGGTTGCGTTCTGGGAAGGATTTTTCCTTCCCAAAGACGCCAACAACCTGCTGGCCATGCTCTGGACCTGGCAGAATGGCGATATCAGCGCCAACGACATCTACCATGGCGATTACAAGAAGGCGCTGGGGGCAATACAATCGAAGGCATATGTGATGCCCGGCCGAACGGATCTATACTTCCCGCCGGAAGACAGCGAAATCGAAGTCGCGAACATGCCGAATGCGACGTTGATTCCGATTGAATCCATATGGGGACATTTTGCAGGTGGGCCGGGCACCAGCCCGGTTGATGTGGCGTTTCTGGACGGGAAGCTGAAGGAAATACTTGCGGGTAGTGCCTGACAGGCAAGGCCAGTCCGGCCGGCCGCTTTGGCGGCCGGCGCAGGACTGAAAGGGGAGAGTTTGGGTTGACCAGTTCATGCAAAACTTCCGAACCGTGGCGCGTCGGTGTGCTGTTCTCGCAGTCCGGCTACATGTCGGTGATCGAGGAAACCCAGTTGCGCGGGACGTTGACGGCGATCGATGAAATCAATGATAGCGGCGGGATCAACGGACGGCCCATCGAGCCGATTATCTATGACCCGGGTTCGGACTCGCGCAACTACGGGCTTCTTGCAAAGAAGCTTATGGTCGAGGACGGCTGCAGCACGATATTCGGCTGTTACACCTCGTCCAGCCGCAAGGCCGTTCTGCCCGTGGTTGAGCGACTGAACGGCCTGTTGTGGTATCCGACGCTTTACGAAGGCTTCGAGTTTTCCTCCAACGTGATCTACACGGGAGCAACACCCAACCAGAACAGTGTCCAGCTGTGCCGGATCCTGATGGAGCTCTACGGAACGCGGTTCTATTTCGTGGGGTCGGACTACATCTATCCGCGCGAATCCAATCGCATCATGCGGGAGCTGATCCGCAACAATGGCGGCAGTGTCGTCGGCGAGAGTTATGTCCGGCTGGGAGCGGACAGAAATTCCTTCGTACCAATCATGCGCGAAATCCGGCAGGTGCAGCCGGACGTGATCTTCTCCACGGTGGTCGGCAACACGACCACATATCTCTACCAGGCCTATGCCGATCTCGGCATCGACCCGAGGGTGATGCCGATCGCCAGCCTGACGACCACTGAGGCCGAGATCCGGGCGATGGGATATGATGTCGGCGACGGCCATCTGACCGCCGCTTCCTATTTCCAGGGTGTCGGTAACGACCGCAATGCGACCTTCATCGACCGTTACAAGAAGCGCTACGGCGAGGACGAGCCGACCAACATGTGTCTGGAGGCGTCCTATTTCCAGGTGAATGTCTTCGCCAAGACCCTTGCCGAGACCAACTCCATGGACACCTCGATGATCCGCCAGTCGGTCATGGGATCGGAATTCGATGCCCCGCAGGGCGAAGTTTCCATCAACCCCGTGTGGGGCCATGCCGACCTGTGGACCCGCATCGGCCGCGCGAACCGCAGCGGCCAGTTCGATATCGTTTTTGAATCGCCCTCCAGCGTGAAGGCGGATCCTTACTTGATTGGGTACGGCCGATGCCTCGAATACAGCTGACACAAACCTCCCGAAGAACCTGGACAAACAAGCAGACAACCGGGGAGACACTGGAAATGGACACAACCGCGGCGGCCAAGACCAAGCGTCCGCTTTCGCAACGAACGTCGGCAGCGGCTGCCATGCGCAAGAACGCCACCGCGACAACTCCGCATCAGAACCTCAGGATCGTAGTAATCGTCGAACCCGATGCGGATGGCGAACGCCTGATCCGGGAGTTGCAGCGCCTGCGTTGCGAGGTGCGCCATATCTGGCCGATCCCGCCTCAGTTGCCTGTCGATTGCGATCTTGTGTTCTGCACGCTGGTCGAGGACATGCCCAAACGTATCCCCTGGTTGCCGGGAGAGCCGGAAGCCGGTCTGGTGTTGGTGGATCGGGGTGTCAGCAATCTGGATCTCAAGCTGATCCATAATTGCGCCGCCCATGGCGTGCTGCACTATCCGGTCGTCCAGCGCGCGGTCCAGACTTGTGTCGCTCTGGCGCGCGAGCACTTCCTTTACGAGCGTCGACTAAGAAACCGGATCGATAAACTTGATGAAAATCTCAGAACAATGCGCCTTGTTGAGCGTGCAAAGTCTCTGTTGGTTCGCGTCAAGAATGTAAGCGAAGAGGAAGCTTACAACTATTTGCGCCGACAGGCGATGGAACGGCGTGTAACTATTGGCGCAGTTGCAAATGCGATAATTGACTCGCACGAACTTCTTAGCTAATCTTTCAGAGTTATTCGTGGCAACAGCGCCACGTACATCCGGGTAAAAGAGCCCCACGGTTTTCGTCTTGGCGGAACGTGGGGTTTTTTGTTGTCTGAAATTCAGACATTTCCCTCAGCGGCACCATAGCCGCGTTCACAAAAATCAGAGGCGACGATGCCCCGAACGAGCTGCCGCAAGGCAGGGCGGACGGGGCTTTTTTTGTTTATGGAGCAGCAACGTGAAAACCAACAGGCGCAATTTTCTTCTCGGGTCGGCGGCTTTCGGGGCAGCCGGTCTCGGCACCTTCCCGCATATCTGGAGCAAGAACAGCGGACTGGCGCGCGCCGCCGGCGGCCAGATCAAGGTGGGGGTTCTGTTCTCCCTGACCGGGACGACTGCGATTATCGAAGAGTCGCTCAACAAGGCGACGATCATGGCGATCGAGGAAATCAACGCCGCCGGCGGTGTGAACGGCATGGAGATCGTTCCGGTGGTCGAGGACCCGGCTTCTGATCCGGCGACTTTCGCGGAAAAGGCGCGCAAGCTTGTCCTCCAGGACAAATGCGTTTCGGTCTTCGGCTCCTATACCTCGGCCAGCCGGAAGGCCGTGCTGCCCGTGTTCGAAAAGCGGGACAATCTCTATTGGTATCCGACCCTCTACGAGGGCCGCGAGTGCTCGAAGAATGTCATTTACACAGGTGCTGTTCCCAATCAGCAGCAGGACGAGTTCGTGCCCTGGCTGGTGAAGAATTTCGGCAAGCGCTGGTACCTGATCGGGTCGAATTACATCTATCCGAAGGAAGAGAACAACTACTGCAAGAAGTTGCTGGCCGAACTTGGAGCCGAAGTCGTTCACGAGGAATATGTGCCGCTCGGCCATTCGGAATTCTCGTCCGTCATCAACAAGCTGAAGGCGGAAAAGCCGGACGTGATCTTTTCGACGGTGGTCGGCGATTCCGTTGTCGCCCTGCACCGGCAGTATCATGCGGCCGGTCTCGACCCGGAAAAGATGCCGATGGCGAGCCTGACCACCTCGGAAAACGAAGTGGCGGCGATGGGCGGTGCCGCTGCCGCGGGGCATTTCACCTCCGCACCATATTTCATGGTCTGGGATTCACCGGAAAACCAGAAATTCGTCGAGGCCTACAAGTCCCGCTGGGGCGGCGACAAGGTCACGCATTTCGTCTCCGAGCCGTCCTATTTCCAGGTGCATCTGTTCAAGCAGGCCGTCGAGAAACTGTCGCCGGACGATATCGATCCGACCACGATCCGCGAGGCCGTCAAGGGTGAGCAGTTCAACGCGCCGCAGGGACTGGTCAAGATCGAGGGCGAGAACCTTCATACCTGGCTGAGACCGAAGATCGGCCAGTGCAAGTCGGATGGCCAGTTCGAGATCCTGCAACAGTCCGCCGACTGGCTCGAGCCCATTCCCTACAAGGCCTACGACGGCCAGGTCTGCACCGCTGACGGTCTGAAGAGCAGCTGACACGCGCAAACGGGCGGCGTGTCGTCACGCCGCCCGGCTTTTCCGTGACCTGATGTTTTCCAGACCTTGAAGGCTTGCAGATGGAACTTGTCGTCTCCCAACTCCTGACCGGTCTCAGTATCGCTTCGATCCTGATGCTGGTCGCCCTTGGCCTCGCCGTCATCTACGGCGTGACCGGGGTCATCAATCTTGCGCATGGCGAATTCGTCATGCTGGGCGCCTATTGCGCCTGGTTTCTGCAGTCCCAGCTTGGCATGGGATTGCTGGAAAGCCTGATCCCGATCTTTTTCATTCTTGCGGTGTTCGGTTGGGCCGTGGAAGCCCTGGTCATCCGCCATCTCTACGACCGGCCGCTCGACACCATCCTGGCGACCTGGGGCATTGGCGTGATGGCGCAGCAGGCGATCCGGCTGATTGCCGGCGGCGAGCTGCGTTATGTCGAGATCCCGGCGTTCCTCAGTGGCAGCGTGTCCCTGTTCGGTGCAAGCGAGTCCGCCTACCGGCTGTTCATCCTGGGTCTTGCGCTTGTCCTCTTCGGGCTCACCTGGGTCATCTACCGGCGCACCAGCTTCGGGCTGAAACTGCGCGCGATTACCCAGAACCGGGAGATCGCCTCCAGTTTCGGCATCAATTCCGCCCGCATCTACCGGTCGACCTTCGCCTATGGCGCCGGCATCGCCGGTCTCGCCGGTGCGCTCGTGTCGCCGCTGAAGAGCGTCTCTCCGGAAATGGGGACGACCTACGTTGTCGACGCCTTCATGGTGGTTGTCCTTGGTGGTGCCCAGAGCCTGCTCGGCACTGTCGCAAGCTCCGGGATCCTGGGTGAACTTTCGGGTTTCCTGGCCTTCCACAGCAACGACACCCTGGCCAAGGCGCTGGTCCTGCTGGCGATCGTCATCCTCATCCGCTTTCGGCCCGAAGGCCTGTTCTCGACCCGTGTGCGCTCGTGATCACGGCCGGAAAAAGGATCGCAATTCAATGAACCTGACTGGAAAATCAACAGCACGGCTGGTGCTCTATCTGGCGTTCTGTGCAGCCATCTTGCTCGTGCCGTCCGTGCTGGACGATGCGTTTCTCCTGAACAAATATTCCCGCTACCTGGTCTTTGCCATCCTGGCAGTCTCGCTCAGCCTCTCCTGGGGCTACGCCGGAATTCTCAATCTCGGCCAGGCAGCCACCTTTGGCCTGGGGTCCTATGCCATGGCCATGGGCCTCAAGCTTCGCACCGTGCCGGTACATACCGGCAGCGAAGGGCTTCCGGACTTCATGGTCTGGAACAATGTCACCGAACTGCCCTGGTTCTGGGCGCCGTTTCACTCCATGACCTTCGCCATTCTGGCGGGCCTCCTGATCCCTGCCGCCTTTGCTGCGCTGCTCGGCTGGTTCATGTTTCGCGGGCGCATCACCGGTGTCTATGCGTCTATCATCACGCTGGCCGTTCTGGTGGTGGTCAATCTCCTGATCATCGATCAGCAGCGCTACACCGGCGGCTTCAACGGCATCACGGATCTCGCCCAGTTCGAAGTGGCCGGTTTCTTCTTCGACGCCTATTCCGCGACAACCTATTACCTGGTCGCGCTGTGCCTGTGTGCCGTGCTGCTCCTGTCGCTCGCGGTTACCCGCAGCAAGACCGGCATGATCCTGCAAGCGATCCGTGATCAGGAAAACCGGGTCCGCTTCTTCGGATACGACGTCGCGCTCTATCAGATCTTCGTCTTCTCGCTGTCGGCCGGCATCGCCGGTCTGGCAGGCATGCTCTACACGATCGTGATGGAATTCGCCTCGCCGACATTCCTTAGCGTGCCGCTCAGCCTTTCCGTGGTGATCTGGGTCGCCGTGGGCGGCCGGCAGAGCCTTCTGGGGGCTGCCATCGGAGCCCTGATCGTGACCGGCGTCCAGGGTGCCCTGTCGGAATCCGAAGTCTTCCTGGAAAGCTGGATGCTGATCATGGGGGGGCTGTTCGTACTCGCTGTCCTGTTTCTGCCGAAAGGCATTGCAGGTGCCGTCTCGATGGCCGTCGACCGGCTGCCCTTTTTCGCCGGCAGCGCCAGGAAATCCGCGAGCAATGTCATGAAAACCACGGAGGCGGCGTCATGAAGACAGCAACCGACCACCTCAGCCTTCGGGACGTCAGTGTGTCCTTTGGCGGTTTCCAGGCGATCTCAGGACTGTCGCTGGATGTGAACAGCGGCGAACTGCGTTGCCTGATCGGACCGAACGGTGCTGGCAAGACCACGGCGCTCGACCTGATCTGCGGCAAGACCCGTGTGACCTCCGGCGAGATCCGCTTCAAGGGCGAGGCGATCCATACCCTGAAGGAATATCAGATCGCCCGCGTCGGTATCGGGCGCAAGTTCCAGGTGCCGAGTGTCTTCCGCGAACTGACCGTTCGGGAAAACCTGAATATCGGTCAATCACGAAACACCGGCGTTCTGGCCAACCTCGTGCGTTTCGGTGCAAGTCACGACGACGAGGAAATCGAACGTCTTGCGGTTCTGGTCGGCCTTCAGGACGATCTCGATCTTGCTGCCGGACATCTGTCTCACGGTCAGACGCAATGGCTGGAGATCGCGCTGATCCTGGCCCAGAACCCGACACTCATCCTGATGGACGAGCCGACAGCAGGCATGACCGCGCAGGAAACCGGCAAGACGGCCGAGCTGTTCAACAGGCTGCGGGGCGAGCACACGCTGATTGTCGTCGAGCACGACATGGGATTCGTGCGCGACATCGCTGAAACCATTTCGGTCATGCACCAGGGCAAGCTGCTTGCCGAAGGTTCGCTGGAGGAAGTCTCCAGCGACCCGCGGGTGAAGGAAGCATACCTTGGAACGAAGGAGGCCGGCCATGCTTGAGCTGAACGGTCTCGATGGTTTCTACGGCCGAAGCCGTGCGCTCCAGTCCGTTTCCATGGACATTGACGAGGGTGATTTTTTCTCCGTTCTCGGCCGCAACGGCGTGGGCAAGACGACGCTTCTTCGCAGTGTCCTCGGGTTGATGAGCCGCACGTCCGGTTCGGTCAAACTGGACGGAATGGAATTGAACAGCCTGCCGACGCACGCAAGAGCGCTCGCCGGCATCGGCTATGTCCCGCAAGGCCGCGGCATCCTGCCGGCCTTCACCGTGCGCGAGAACCTGATGATCGGCACCTTCGCCGCCCAGTCGGGCCAGGGTGAGATCGCCGACTGGGTGCTGGAGCTGTTTCCGATCCTGAAGGAGTTCCTGAACAGGCGGGGCGGCAACCTTTCCGGAGGTCAGCAGCAGCAGCTTGCAATCGGTCGGGCGCTTCTTTCCCAGCCCAAGGTGCTTCTTCTCGATGAGCCGACGGAAGGCATCCAGCCCAACATCGTCGAGCAGATCGAGGATGTCCTGATCGACCTGAACCGAACCAGGGGCCTCACCATCGTTCTGGTGGAGCAGAACCTCACTTTCGCACGCCGGGCCTCGAACCGGTTCGCGATCCTCGACCGCGGCACCGTCGCGGTCACTTCCGGCATTGCCCAACTGTCCGACGACCTTGTCCACGAACACCTCGTGGTCTGAGGCGCGGCAACCCGTTCCTAGAAGGAGGAATTGATGTATCACGGTGATATTTCCAGCAGCAACGACACCGTCGGCGTGGCGGTGGTCAACTACAAGATGCCGCGTCTGCATACCCGCGAGGAAGTGCTGGCCAATGCCCGCAACATCGCGGACATGATCGCGGGAATGAAGGTCGGCCTTCCGGGCATGGACCTGGTGATCTTCCCGGAATATTCCACCCACGGGATCATGTATGACCCCAAGGAGATGTACGAAACCGCTTCCCAGGTGCCTGGAGAGGAAACGGCCATCTTCGCCGAAGCCTGCAAGAAGGCGAACGTCTGGGGCGTGTTCTCCCTGACAGGCGAGCGACACGAGGATCACCCAAACAAGGCGCCTTACAACACGCTCATCCTGATGAACAACAAGGGCGAGATCGTCCAGAAATACCGCAAGATCATGCCCTGGGTGCCGATCGAAGGCTGGTATCCGGGCGATTGCACCTACGTCTCGGAAGGCCCGAAGGGGATGAAGATCAGCCTGATCATCTGTGACGACGGCAACTATCCGGAAATCTGGCGTGACTGCGCCATGCGCGGGGCGGAACTCATCATCCGCTGCCAGGGCTACATGTATCCGGCCAAGGAGCAGCAGATCCAGATTTCCAAATCCATGGCCTGGGCGAACAACTGCTATGTGGCGGTTGCAAACGCCGCCGGCTTCGATGGCGTCTATTCCTATTTCGGCCATTCGGCCCTGATCGGTTTCGACGGCCGGACGCTGGGGGAATGCGGCACCGAAGAAAACGGCATTCAATATGCCCAGATGTCGGTGTCGGGGATCCGCGATGCCCGCAAGAACATGCAGTCGCAGAACCACCTCTTCAAACTGCTGCACCGTGGCTACACCGGCACTATCAACTCCGGCGACGGCGACAAGGGCCAGGCAGCCTGCCCCTATAACTTCTACGCCAACTGGGTGAACGATCCGGAAGGAACGCGGGAGATGGTCGAGGCCATGACCCGCACGACGGTCGGCACCGAGGAATGTCCGATGGAAGGCATCCCGAACGGCGCAAGCACCCACCGCTAGGGCTCAGGTCCAATCCGGGCGGGAAGTCTCTCGCCCGGTTCGAAATCGATCAGCTCTTGCCGCAGGCCAACAACCTGTCAGCACGCGCTGATCCGGCGATCCTCCCGAGCGATGCGGTTCGCAGCGCCGCATCCTCCTGGCGCTGCAGCGATTTCCCCCGCTGCAGCGTCTTCAACAGGAAGTCCAGGAATGAATGCACCGATAGCTGGTCCGGTTGAGGACCCGATTGACGCCTATCGCATTGTCAGCGAACCCTTTTATCGCCCCTTTGCAAAGGAGGTCGGCCATTATGAAGCCGCCTATGCCGCACGGTTGCCGATCCTTCTGAAGGGGCCGACGGGATGCGGCAAAACGCGGTTTGTCGAGCACATGGCCTGGCGGCTGAAGCGTCCTCTCGTCACGGTGTCCTGTCATGAGGACATGACCGCGTCGGATCTGGTTGGACGGTTTCTGCTGGATGCCGACGGTACCGTCTGGCACGACGGCCCGCTGACGGCGGCCGTCCGGAACGGTGCGATCTGTTATCTCGACGAAGTGGTGGAAGCGCGGCAGGACACGACGGTCGTCATCCATTCCCTGACCGACCATCGCCGCCATTTGCCGCTGGAAAAGAAGAATGAACTGGTCAAGGCGCATCCGGACTTCCAGCTCGTGATCTCCTACAACCCCGGCTATCAGAGTGTGCTTAAAGATCTGAAGGAATCCACCCGGCAGCGGTTCTGCGCGATTTCCTTCGACTATCCTGATGCGGCAATCGAAGCGGAAATCGTGGCGCGCGAAGCCGGTGTCGAGCCTGAAACAGCAAGGGTTCTTGTCCGGGTTGCGGAAAGATCCCGGAACCTCAAGGGTCACGGACTGCGCGAAGGTGCATCGACGCGCATGTTGATTGCAGCCGGTCAGCTGACAGCGCAAGGCGTGCCGTTGGAAGAGGCCTGTCAGATTGCCATCGTGCTGCCGCTCGTAGATGAGCCGGAGATCCGCGCTGCGATGTCCTCCGCTGTTTCTGCCTGCCTGTAAGACATGGCGGCGACGATGACCGAGGCTGCCACGGCAAAGACGAACACCGTTGAGACGCGCGAATATGAACGGCAATTGTCTGCCGTCTGGACTAAAGCCCTGTCCCGGATTGCCCAGGCCGGTTACGGCGAAACCGTAACGCAAGCCTATCGAACTTGTGGCCCGATGGTTGCGGAGGCGGTTTCGGAAGAAGCCGCAGCCGATCTCGGACGCCTGGTTTCCTGGATTGCCATTCGTTCCGGCCGGCGCGCATCGGCAAGGGTGCCGCATACAGCGGCTCGCGCAGCGCAGCACTTGAAGACATTTCCTGCTTTTTCGGAGTGGTGCGCTCTTTTGGAACGGACCGGACGCGACTTGCCGGAAGCCGTTGAAGCACTGCTTGAGACGTCTGACAGATCCTTGGCAGAAATCGGCTTGTCCGGCTTCAGGACATTCGTCGGCATGGGTTTGGCACTCAGACTGACGAACCGCGAAAAAGCGCGATTGTTTCTCGCTGGTGAAGATCCGGAAGCGCGGCACTTTCTTGACCGGCAGTCGTCAGTCTTGCGATTTGACGACGAAGAGCTTCGGTTGAAGACGTTTCATGCCGCCTTGTGGGGTCAGCTTCCGCCCATTGTCGAAACCCCGGCCATAGCTCCGGAGCAAATGCGTCGCAGGGCCGGGTTCGGACGGGATGGCATTCGTCTGCCGTCGGGATTCCCGGGTTTTGACCGCGCGGACAGCCTGAAGCTTTATCATGCGGCTCTTGCCCATGTCGGCGCTCACATTGCCTTCACCCGGCAGGTGTTTGAGCGAAAGTCCCTGAAACCCTTGCAAGTCGCAGTTATCTCCTTGCTTGAAGACGCGCGGGTCGAACGGCTCGCTCTGCAAAAGATGCCGGGACTGAGGTCTCTCTGGAGCAGCTTCCACACCATGGATGCACGCTCCGCAGACCTGGCGACAACCTTGATGGCACGGTTGTCGCGCACGCTGATAGATCCGGAATACAGCGATACCAACGGTTGGGTGGAGAAAGGAAAACGCCTGTTCGAGGAAGCCTTTGCGGCGACCCCCAACGACCAGACCTTCTGCCGAAGAATTGGCGGACTGCTAGCCAACGATCTGGGTCAGATGCGGCTGCAGTTCGACGCCCGTACCTATGTGGTGCAGCCGGCCTACAGGGACGACAACCTCGGTATCTGGACCTTCGACGAGGAACCGGACCTGATCGAGATGGATGTTGCGGTTGAAACGGAAGGTGTGCGCCTGGAGCAACAAGAACGCGACGAGGCCGAGCGGCAGGAGCCCGAAGAGGAAGAAAAGCGCGAGGAAGAGGCCGCGGCTGCGGAAAAGCTAAGGCTTCGAGATGAGGACGCGGTAACCCGGCTGATCTCCTACCCCGAATACGATCATGTCAGCCGCCGCATGCGTCCGGACTGGTGCACTGTTCATGTCACTGAGGCACCGCGAAAGGCGGCAAACGG
Source organism: Labrenzia sp. PO1 (assembly GCF_012273635.1). Classification (NCBI taxonomy): domain Bacteria; kingdom Pseudomonadati; phylum Pseudomonadota; class Alphaproteobacteria; order Hyphomicrobiales; family Stappiaceae; genus Labrenzia; species Labrenzia sp. PO1. The sequence continues at coordinate 108,815 of NZ_JAAXCR010000005.1, read as the reverse complement.
TCTGTTGCGGAGCCTCAGGCATGAAACCAGGATACAGAGTTCTCTCATCTCTCTGATCTCCGGTGCCAATGTGAATGCGTTTCAGCGGGAGGGCCGGCTGGAAACCGGTGACTTTCTCGATCTGGATGCATGCATCGATGCCCAGGCAAGTCGCCGCAACCGGGAGATCCCCGATCCGAGGATCTTCGGCCGGAAGAGTTGCAAGGGACGGGACCTGGACATTCTGTTGCTGATCGACCAGTCACACTCCACCGGCGAGACGGCAGGCGAGGGGGGCGCCAGCGTTCTCGATCTTGAACGCCTGTCTGCCGCGATAATGGCCGGGGCGATGGAGACGACCGGCGACAATTGCGCACTTGCAGGGTTTTGCTCGGACACTCGGGAGACGGTCCGATATGCGCGGATCAAGGACTTCGGCCAACCGGTCGACCAAGGCGTGTATGAACGCTTGGCCGGTCTGGAAAGTGCATTCTCGACCCGGCTGGGCCCGGTTATGCGTCACGGTGGGCGTGAGCTTGCCGAAAGGACGGCATATCGAAAGGTATTGCTGGTGGTGACTGACGGCGAGCCGTCCGATATTGATGTCGATGATCCGGATTATCTCCTGGAAGACGCCCGTTTCGCCTTGCGCGAATTGGCGATGGCCGGCATCGATGTTTTCTGTTTCTCGCTCGGCGACAACCGCAACGATTATTCCGGCAGGATTTTTGCCAGCAAGAATGTCAGAAAGCTCGCGGACCTTTCCAGGCTTCCTGGCGCTCTGCTTGGGCTCTATGGAGAGTTGAAAAAGTAGGAACTGCCTCTGGTGAGCTGCTCTCATTTTGCCGGATTGCCAGTTCTGTGGTGAACCTTGCGCCAGTCCTGAGCGAGCTCTGGTCGCCTGTTCCGACCGTACCGATTCTGTTGAAACATCAGAAAATCTGCCTTTAACCGGCAAAACACCCGGAAAAGTTTCAAGGAAGATTTTGCGTGGGTTTAACTTCAGCCAGGGTTCTGAAAATGTGGCCGGTCCATCGCCGGAGACCTCGCGGCAGGATTCAAGGGCAAATTAAGCAATTGAAATAAATAAGGAAAAAATAGGATCGGCTAGAATGATGCTCTGGAACTGGCAAAGATTGGCACACCCGTCGGGTCGGAAAGTTTCGTAGAGGCATCTGGAATGCCGGTTCAACCAGGCCGGGTTAGGGTTTCGTTAACTTAAATTTCCTTGCACCATCTGCTGGAATCCTGCATCCATGACGGAGTTACCGCTTATATCGGGTACAAAACCGTCAGAGGGCATTAATGGCCGTTACCGAACAATTTTCCGGTGGACGCGATACGACCGCAAAAATCGAAAGTTTCACGCAGAAGCTTTCCGACCGTTTGCAGACGATGCGCGAAATGACCTACCCGCCGGAAGCCCGCAAGGTTTTCGGCCGGACGTTTTCCACGACGGATCTGGTTCGTCTGCTGGGCGTGCCGGAAAGCACGCTTCGCACCCTGACGCTGGAAGGCAAGGGCCCGCAGCCGCATCGCGCCGAAAACAACCGCCGGATCTATACAGTCGATCAGGTTTGGGAACTGAGGGCATTCCTCGCGGAACTCAGGCCTGACGATGCGCATCGCCTCGTGCCTCATCGCCGACCGGGAGAAAAACTGCAGGTCGTTGCTGCTGCGAACTTCAAGGGTGGCAGCTCTAAGACGACCACCTCCGTTCATCTGGCCCATTACCTGGCTATCCAGGGCTACCGGGTGCTGTGTGTCGACCTGGATCCCCAGGCCTCCATGACCACGACCTTCGGCATTCAGCCGGATCGTGATCTTCGGTCCGGCGAAGACGATGACGAACGGACCGACACGACCTACGATGCTTTGCGGTATGACAATTACCGCGTGCCGTTCTCCGAGGTCATACGCGAGACCTACTTCCCGGGCATTCACCTTGCCTGCGGCAACCTGCGCCTGATGGATTTCGAATACGATACGCCTACCGCGCTTGCCGAAAGGACGACCGACGAGCTTGGCCTGTTCTTCCAGCGCCTCGATGCCGTGATCCAGTCGGTTGAAGAGCACTATGACGTCGTTGTCCTCGATACGCCACCTTCGCTCGGCTACACGACTATGGCGGCTCTCTATGCGGCAACGGGCCTGATCATCACCGTTCACCCGGCCATGCTCGACGTCTCGTCATGCTCCCAGTTCCTGAAGATGATTTCGGATGTGACCCATACGTTGTCCGAAGGCGGTGCGGTTTTCGAACACGACTTCACGAAGTTCCTGCTGACCAGGGTCAACCCCAATGACGGGCCGCAGAAGATCATGTCCGGCACCATGAGGGACTTGTTCGGGACAGACGTCCTTGTGGCCGAGGCGATTGAATCGACTGCCATCGCATCTGCCGGCGTTGCCAAGAAAAGTCTCTACGAGATCGAATCCGGTGAAGTCGGCCGGGAAACCCTGAAGCGGGCGCTGGAAAGCGCAGACCGCGTCAACGCCGAAATTCTCGATCTGATCAAGAGTGTATGGGGCAGGGAGGTTTGACGATGAAAAAGTCGATCGTCAAAATGATGTCCGACGCGGCGGCTGCAGCTGCCGACAAGAAGGAGCCGCCCAAGCCGGTTGCGGGCCAGAAGGTAACCGCGCCCGTCGTGAATTCCATGGGGCGGGCCTTGTCGCATATGCGCGAGGACAGCATCGTTGCCCTTGATCCGTCGAAAATCGACCCAAGCCCGTTTTCCGATCGCTTCGAAACAGACCTCGAAGCGCAGGAGGCCCTGGAGGAACTCAAGCTTTCGATCCAGGATGAGGGGCAGAGGATCCCCGTTCTGGTGCGCCCGCACCCCACGGAACGGGACCGCTATCAGCTGGCCTATGGACACCGCAGGCTGTTTGCCATTCAGACATTGATGGCGGAAGCCGGCAAACCGGAGACGTTCAAGGTCAAGGCGTACGTTCGCAAGCTGAGCGATGCCGAGCTGATCAAGGAACAGTCGCTTGAAAACGGCGTCCGCGAAAACCTGACCTTCGCGGAGATGGTCCTGTGGGCTGTGCAGCTGCGCGAAGCAGGGCTCAAGCAGCGCGAGATGCAGCCGGTGCTCGGCCAGGTTCAAACGGTCATTTCCAATATGCGGAAGATCGCCGACAGCATCCCGCACGACATCATTCGCGCGATTGGCCGTGCCAGGAATGTCGGCCGGCCGGCATGGATGGAACTGGCAAAGCTGTTTGAAGACCCTGCCGCCGAACAGCGCGTTCGATCCGTCATAGACGGTGAGGATTTCAGGCTGGCTGCTGCGCAGGACAGAATGTCCATGGTAACGCAGGCCGCAAGAGGCAAACAAAAGAAGGCTGCACCGGCAACTCAGGCTGCAGCAGAAATCACATCGAACGGAACGGTACTGGCAAAACTGAAGAGAACATCGGCGGCAACCGTGTTCTCGATACCGAAATCCGAAGCTGAATTCAGTCACTGGCTGGAGGAGAACCTTCCGGACGTCTATCGCGATTATCTGCGGCAACGGCAGGAAACGGGACGTACGAAGGGCTGAAGATGATCGCGGCATACCTCGAAAGGGTATGCCGGGCGCACAATGATCCGGGGCAGGTGTTCAAGTGTCGTCCCGGGCCATATCGGCAAGAGGCCGGATTTCGGCCAGGCCCCGTGAGGAAGGAGACGGTGCGAGAGAAATAGAGACTAAATGAAAAGAGACCGAAACGGCGGCAACCGTTCAGTCTCTTTAATCACGGTTCAACTTGGAACGTCCAAACAGGAACCTCAACACTTCCCTGTTTTAGGCGAATTCCGAATCACGCGCAAGATCCATCTTGTGTGAACGGTGGATTTCTGCCGATTTCCCGAAGTTGAACCTCCTGAAACGCATAACGCCGCACGTTGGCTCGTGTCGGTGAACGGAGGTTGTCATGCCTGCTGTTTCGAACGTCTCTTCCTTCCGGAAGGTGACGCCGGGGATACTTGCGTCCCAGCGTCTGGCAATGTCGAACGACATTCCCGATATTGGAAAATCCGAAGTCGCTATTGCCTTGAAACGTGCGGCCCAGCCGATCGGTCTCACGTCGACTGCCTACCATGTCCTGGACATCCTGCTTGGCCTGTCAAAGCCGGACGACTGGAAAGGGGACAACAGGCCCGTCGTTGCCATCTCCAACGAGAAGCTTGCCTCATATGTCGGCAAGAGTGAACGAACGGTCATTCGCGCCATCAAGCAGCTGGTCGAGGCCCGTATTCTCGCCTACAGGGACAGTTCTACCGGCCGCAGGTGGGTGCACCGCAACGACAGTGGCGACATTACCTTTGCCTATGGTCTCGATTTCACGCCGGCAAGAGTGCGATACCGCGAAATCAAGTGCCTGGCCGATGAATGGCAGGCTCATCTCAATGCCGTCCGGGAAGCCAAACGGACGGTCATGAGGATCTCTAGGGCGATTGTCGATATCGTCGATGCAACGAAAGACGTCGACTTGACAGACTTCCTGGATCAGATGGCAGGCATTCTGGACGCGGAGATTGATGTTCAGGCAAAAGCTCAGGCGTTGCTGGACCTTTATGACCTGGTGATGGAAGCTCTGAAGGAGGCCTCCAATACACAGCCAACAGCACATAAAAATGGGGATTCGTCATGCGAAGATGACATCAATGTCACCCCTATATTTAATACAAACTCACCAGACTCTTGTTCAAATAACCGGACATCTGCTCACGCAGATGAAATCAAAAATAAGACTAACGTCGCCTACGGCGCCGAAATAGCTCCTGAAAGGGAGCAAGCGGAGCGGGGTGGGGGCTCCAACAGAGGATATACACTGCAGAAAGGCTCCGGTAAGGCGGATTTTGTCCGATCGGAAACCCTGGACGCTGTTTCGATCTCTTTGCTGGAAAGCGCATGTACGTCGATCCAGGGCGATTTTGGGCTATCTCTCAAAAGCTGGCCGGACCTCATTGCCGCAACCGACGTGCTTAGGATCGGTATCGGATTAAGTGAAAAAGGCTTTACCGAAGCCTGCGGAAGGCTGGGGCGGCATGTTACGGCGGCGATTCTGGCGATGGTGGCCGAAAAGGCCTTGCGGGATCCGGAAAAAATCAGCTCGCCGGGCGGTTACTTCCGGGCATGTTGTGAACGGGCGACCGAAGGCAAACTTGCGCTGGCAAAATCCCTGTTCGGCCTCGCTGCGCGCTGATCGGGCGCCGCGGGGAGCGGGATCCTCTTGTGCGAGTACTGCTTCCGGGCAGGGGGCGCCAAAATGAAGGGACCTTGAAACTTTGCGGTCTTCCCGGGAGTGCTGATCCTGCACATACACGGATAATCGCAACAGGGCACGTCGGTGGCGCTGGTTTCGAGCCTTCATAAACTTGCCTTACGCATGGCCGACTTTTGTCAAAACGACGCCTCATTCCTGCGATCCTGTTCCCAACCTGGAAGCCCGGTGTTTTGCACCATGAACTAATTTGTCCGTTCGTTCGTCTTTCAACGACAACGAAGCAAGACCGACTGGAAACTTCATGAGCAGATCTGTTTTCATTGCACTTTTTTTCATGGCATTTGTCCAAAGCGCTTATGCGAAATCCAGTGACCTGAAGAACCACCGGGGAGACCCTGAAGAATTCAGTTTTGCGACGGTGATCGCGAAGGCTCGGGAACTCGGGACAAGACCGTATGAAGCGCAAAAAGTGCGATCTGAAGATCTTCTGGAGGAAATTGACTACGACGCACATTGGAAGATCAGCTTTCGCAAGTCGGCCACCCTGGAGCTGGTACCAGGCGTCCCAATTCAGTTTTTTCACCTGGGCCGCTTCTTCAAGCAACCGGTCAAGCTGAACGAAGTCGCTGATGGCGTTTCCCGAGAAATTCTCTATTCACCTGACTATTTCGACATGCCGCACGACAGTCCGGCGCGAAAGTTGCCCGAAAATCTCGGATTTGCCGGGTTCCGCGTCATGCGGGAGGATTTGAAAACCGACTGGGTTTCCTTCCTGGGCGCATCCTATTTCAGGACAGATGGCCAGTCTCGCCAGTATGGGCAGTCGGCGCGCGGACTTGCCCTTAACACCGGACTTTCGATGCCGGAGGAATTTCCCAGATTTACGGAATTCTGGTTCGAACCATCCGCATCGAAAGATGACGGTTTGGTTGTCTATGCACTTCTTGATAGCCCATCTGTCGCCGGCGCCTATCGAATGCACATGAAAAATGAGGAGGGCAGTGGGCAGGTCATGGATGTGACAAGCCACCTATTCTTCCGAAAGTCCGTGGAAAGACTGGGAATAGCGCCACTCACAAGCATGTACTGGTACTCTGAGTCCAATCGCCTGAAAGGCCGGGATTGGCGCCCTGAAGTGCACGATACCGATGGTCTTGCGATGATTAGCCAGTCGGGAGAGATGATATGGCGGCCCCTCAACAACCCGTCCGAGGTTCGCACGTCCACCTTTCGGGCGGACAATGTGAGAGGATTTGGCCTCGCACAACGAGACCGGGAGTTTGAGAACTTTCAGGATGACGGAGTGTTTTATGATCGTCGGCCGTCCGTCTGGATCGAACCTGACGAACCGTTTGGAAAGGGCGTGGTTCAACTGGTGGAGATCCCGACGGACGACGAGATCTATGACAACATAGTCGCTTATTTTTTGCCGGACGAACTGCCGAAAGCGGGTGACGAACGTACGTTTTCCTACCAGATGACATGGCGTGATCAGCATCCGCTGCCTCAGTCAGGTGCTCAGGTTTTCGCAACCCGTATCGGCCAGGGAGGAATTCCAGGACAACCTCGACCGAAGGACCAGATGAAAGTCGTGGTCGAATTCCAGGGCAATTCCTTGAACGGGATGAAGAAGAAGGACGAGGTTGAGGCCGTTGTGGAGCTTTCCAAGGGCGAGCCAATAAATCTTTTCGTTCAACCTGTCGTCGGTACGGATCGTTGGCGCTTGACGTTCGATGTCAAGATCGACGGGCGTGACCCGGTGGAGGCGCGCGCTTTTCTGAAAGGCGGCGATGATGTCCTGAGTGAAACTTGGCTCGGGCAACTGATAGCGGAGCACCTGGAATTGGAATAAATCCCCGGTGTGGCAAAGGGCACAGTCACCAGGTGCGGGAATACCGAGCCTTGAATACAGAACTGGGATTTTGTGTCTGTATTTCCCTGATGCTTGCCCGAAGTGTGAAGGCTTTGGTCAAGGGTTGTTGCAACGAAACGCTCGAATGCCACACGGCGTCGTCTTTTGAGTTGTTGAATTCCGCTGCCAGCACTGTTGCGGTCGGGCCCAGAGACACTTCCACGCTCTTGGTGGTGTTCCAGTCAATGTCATTCGTCACGAAACCGGGCGTCCGGAAAGAATAGGAATCTCGCAAGATCAGGTTGGCGTGCCTTGTAAGTTTGATTTTCTTTCCTGCAGTGAATCTGGTCGATGCAAGGTCGCTGTCCGGGTCAAAGCGCAAGGTCAGGTCCGTCTCGTCCATTCCTGCCAATTTGTAGTCGTCTTCGAAACGCAGTCGTGTCCATAGCGTTCCACTCGGTACGTAGCTGCGTGGCGCATTGAGCACATGCCTGGGCAATGCTGCTGGCATGTTGATATCCGATCCAAATGCAGGCCGGCCTGGAACAGGAAGTTGAGCGCCTACCGTCATGTTGTAGGAACTTTCAGATGGCTTTGAAAAAGACCAGACGTAAGGTTTAATATTCTCAGCGTGAACAGGCGTGACTGTTGCGGAGGCCGCTGCCGCAGTGCCTGTGATTACGCCTTTGATTACGGAAACTGCCAGTAGGTATCTCGGTGTGCGCATGTTCTATTATCGAGAGCTTGAGGTCGCTTGCTGTCGGTCTGACGTGATGAAACTGAGTGAACTTGATTCCGAAAAGGTTAATGCAACAGTACCCAATGATACCTTGCGAAAGTTACCTAGGTTTCGAAATATAAATCTCTAAGTATCAGAGAAGATTGAATTAATATCTCTTCCGCTGATCATGCGAACATGGATTACGTATGGAATGAGTTCCACTTTTGCTGTGGAAATACACTGATTCCATAACTGCCGGGTTGATAAGAACTGCGTCTCGAGGACTAGCAACGTGGCTATCTTTTGTGGATCCGGCTTTAGGCATTCGGTTGGTCTGCAAACCTAGTTCTGTCGGCAAGTTAGCGAGCACCTTTTCCGCCGCAATTGCGTTGGTCTTCAAATACGTTCACGGCGCTGAAGAATCTTCGGAAACTGAAGATCGGCTCACAGAGAATGCCCTGCAGGTACAGCTACGCGTTCTTGGGAAGCTCAGTACTCCCGATCTCAGTTTCAATTTATGGCTGCATATGAGAGCAGTACATTCACATTCTGTTTCAATCTTGAAATGCGCCGGAACTCGGTGATTTCCGGAGCGTTGCTCCCATATCGTCGCCTCATCCCTGTCAGATACCGGCGACTTCAATCTGGGAGAGTTACAATGCTACGTGAACTTGTCACTGCGTCCGCAGTCGGACTGTTAATGGTCGGCGGTGCGTATGCGCAAAGCTCGACTGAAGTACCGACGACTACCGTGCCGGCAACTCCTGCCACCCCTGAGCCCGTTCAAATGGTGAAAAAGGCAGAAGGACACCTTGCCACGGACCTTCTCGGCCGAACGGTCTACAATGGTACGAGCGAAGAGTCTGAAGCAATTGGCGACGTCAACGACTTCACTGTGGGTCCTGACGGTCAGATTCAGGCAATCGTGATCGGAGTCGGAGGCTTTCTTGGCCTGGGCGAGAAAAACGTCGCAATCGAGTACGGCCTTGTGAAGTTCGAAGATCGCAACGATAGCGAGGTGCTGGTGGTTGAAACGACCGCAGAAAAGCTGGATGCGCTGGAGCCCTTCGAGGAAGCTGCATATCGCCCCGTTCCAGCTGATGAAAGTGTGAATGAAACCAGGCCGGCAACCGCTGAGGATCTGAACAATGCACCGGTTGAGAAAGCTCCTGAGGAGCTGATTGATTCCGAAGCGGATAGAAACGTTACGCCTGCAAACTGACATCGTGACCAGAACAGCGCGGGCCGCATTCCGAAATGTCGCCCGCGCTAAAAATATTCCATAATCAAAATTACGCGATTCTCGCTTGTGGGTGATTGCGCGCTATTCCCAAGTGCGACTTCTGTTTGAAGCCAATAGGTTATCAGACAAGACGATTGTGTCATGCCATCAATATACAGTCATCTGATCCTGGATGAGCGCCGCAAGATTGAACGCTGGTGCCAGGTGAAAGTGTCACTTTGCCGAATTGTGATGATCCCTGGACGACACTGATCGACGATTTATCTGGAAATGACACCGACTGTGGCTTTTGATGCCATGTTCAGCGGCGAAGCTCCTAGCTCCAAGTGTCGTTCGTGATGGCGGTACGCTGGACCTTTCCGCCGTCGGTGTCCTGGCCCGGAGTAACCTGCGTTCCAGAGAATGCAGACGGGATGTTCAATCCTTCTAAAAACGATCAAACTGCATCCGTTACTTGAACGGATCTTCTCTGTCTGCAACATTCGCGTTTATTGACATATTTTCACAACCAATGACTTGATCAGCTATCAAGGGGTCTGCCGGATGCCTGTCTACACCTTCAACACTTTGTACGATCGAAAAGAAAAACGTCCCGACGAATACGGTGCGGTGACTGTATTGACTGAAATCATTGCCCCTGGAACCCATCATCAGTACGAGCGGCAGACCTCGGTCTATGGATATGTCTATCCTCTTGACACCACGTCGGGCCGTAAGTCGGCGCCGGAGCCGTTTTCGGGTTTCCGGATTGGCGCGACCAAGCGCATTCCCAAGAAGGCCAAACTGATCAGCCCACGCAATAGCGGCAAGGTCGACATGGACAAGGGACACATCATTGCTCTGGAGTTGGGTGGCCCCGATGTCCCGGCCAATATCTGTCCGCAATGGTCGCAATTCCAACGGAACGGCGAATGGCGGCGAATGGAAGTCGAGGTTCATGAGATCGCGCAGCAGCAAGAAGCGCACGACAATCTGGTGAAGATGACCGTGCATCTTTATTACAATGGTTCTCTGTCGCACACCCGCGGGCTTTGCCCCTCGGGATTCCAGGTAGACCTGACCTTGAACGACACGAACTCGCTGCTCAAACGCTACCAGATCGACAACACCCACAGCTCCGTCGATGACCAAATGTTCTGGCGCATTGCGGACCCACTGGATTCGAAAATGGACGAGGTAGATCCGATCGGCATGCCTCCCCCCATTACGCCCAGCCCCAGCTTCCCCGGCGCACAACCGGTAATGACCCAGCGGCAAAACGGCATGAACTGGTTCGATTTTGCCAATCGTCACATTGATGACGAGGATGAATACATGGATCAGAGCTAACGAGCAGAGTGCAGAACTCAGCGAGGAACAAGCCGAAAATCCAACGGTGTATTCGTGGCGAACGTAACGGCGTGCGCGGTAAAGGTCAGCATTGAGCCTTTCGCGGGCCTCTGGCCCCTGACAAATCCAGGGGCCAGAAGCTGCGTCGTTCAGCGCGACAGCAACAGGGGGATGACGGTTTGCTCCAGCATTTCCCGTGTTGTTCCTCCCAGAATGTTCTCCCGCAGGCGTGAATGTCCGTAGGCACCCATTACCAGAAGGTCGGCTCCCAGTTCGCGTACACTGTCCAGCAAGGCTTCGGACACGGGCCTGTCGGCGGACGCCACACTTTGAACGGAAATGCCGAGACCGTGGCGGGCAAGGACCGTTGCGATATCGCTGCCAGGGTCTTCTCCGTGATCATTGTCGCCGACGACCGGGTCAACCAGCAGCAGCGTGATTTCCTCGGCTGACTTCAGAAACGGCAGCGACTCGGATACGGCACGGGCGGCTTCCCGCCGTGAATTCCAGGCGATGGCCACTTTTGTGCCAATGCGGTCGGCTTTGAAGGAATTGGGAACATAAAGCACGGGCCGGCCGGAATCGAACAGCGCACCATCGATCGCATTCTTTTCGACGGAATTGAGCTCTTGCTCCACGGAGCGCAGGACAACAGCCAGATCACAATAGATGGCATGGCGGGCAACAAGATTGTCTTGGCGAGCGGTAGAAGACAGACTTGGCCGGACGTCGAACGAGATACCTTCCCTTGCAAGCTGTGCTTCTATTCGGGAAGCAAGGGATGTCAGCTCGATCTTTCGCTGGTCGAATTCCTTCGCCCAGATTTCGATGTATCCGTGCCCGCCAGATCCGTAGAACGGCAGTTGCGGGACTTCACCGATCGGCAAAACTGTGAGATGAGCATCAAAAGCCCTCGCTACCGTGACAGCCTTGCCAACGGTTTCCGTGGAGACATCGAGTTCCGTTATTGCGAGTATGGTCTTGTAGGTCATCGTACCGGCTCCCTCCCCTGTTCGCCTGCGTGGGCGCGCGCCGTACAGAGCTTCATCTGCATTGTCCGGGAAAACGATTGAGAGGCAAACTGGTGGTGACTACGTAGCCAGTCGGCAGGGTGTTCCGGGTGGAATAAGCATTGCTCCCGACTTGGCGTACCGCGTTCCACCCGCGAGAATTCGTCCGTGATACAAGTGTATTCAGCATTCTCATCTTATCCTGAACGGCCAAGTTGCCGCTGCCTCGACGGATCCATCAGCCCTGAACCGTTTGCACCAAACCAGCATCGACGCTCCCTTCGCAATCGACCCTGAAGTGGTTGCTCAGGAGCTTTCGGTTCACCCCATGGCGGGGCTTGGGGAGGATGAAGTTGTCAGGCGTCGACGGCGTTACGGCACCAACAGGTTTCGCGAGCTGAAAACCAAGAGTGCATTCGCAATCCTTGCCCATCAATTTGCGAGCATCATCGTCTGGCTTCTTGCAGCCGCCGTTTTCATGTCTCTGCTTCTGGGCGATTTCGCGGACGCGATCGCGATATCCATCGTCCTGGTTCTGAACGGTGCCATCGGGTTCTTCACCGAGTTGCGCGCGGCCCGGTCGATGGAAGCCCTGTTGCGGATCACCACGACGCACTCCCGTGTGCGCCGAGACGGCAAGGTGCTTGAGATCGAGGCAACGGCGCTGGTCCCTGGAGACATCGTGATCCTTGAGGCAGGAGACGTCGTCACGGCTGACCTTCGGCTCACGGCTGCTTCCGATCTTCATTGCGATGAGTCCCTGCTGACCGGGGAGAGCGTCCCGGTTGAAAAGCAGACTCCCAGGATGGCCGAAGAGACGGTGCTTGCCGAACGCTTCAACATGGCTTTCAGCGGAACGGCGGTCACCCAGGGGCTTGGCGAAGGCATCGTTGTTGCCACCGGCATGTCGACGGAACTTGGCCGGATCAGCGCCCTTGCGCAGCAGGCCGACGCCGAAATTTCTCCCCTAGAAAGGAGACTGGACAGGCTGGGGCAGAAACTGGTCTGGCTGACGCTGGTGCTTGCCGCGCTCACGATCATGGCAGGCATTCTCTGGGGGCATCCTCTGTCAGAGATGCTTAAAACCGGAATTGCGCTTGCGGTTGCCGCCATTCCGGAAGGTCTGCCGATCGTGGCGACGTTGTGCCTGGCCAGAGGCATGTGGCGCATGGCGGCCCGCAACGCGCTCGTCACCGAACTTTCGGCTGTAGAGACGCTGGGGGCGACGACACTGATCCTGACCGACAAGACCGGAACCTTGACGGAAAACCGGATGACGGCCGTCCGTTATCTTCTCGACAGCGCGTATATCGACATTCTGCATGAAGGCAACGGCATTCGTTTTTGTTCAGAGGGCCAGGACATCGAACCAGCGTCCACGGAGGACCTCGCAACCGCTCTCAGGATTGGTGCGCTGTGCAATTCGGCGGAATATTCAGATGCTCCGGATGAAGTACGGATCGGTGATCCGATGGAGATATCGTTGCTGGCCACTGCATCTGCCGCAGGTCTTGCAAGATCTCGTCTGCTGCAGACAATGAAGCCGGCAGAACAGTATGCTTTCACTCCACAACGCAAGATGATGGCGACGGTCCATCATGGTGACGGGCACTTTCTTTATGCCGTCAAGGGCGCTCCGGAAGCCGTCCTGAACGCGGCATCAGAGGTTCTAGGAAACGAAGGTACCCGCACCTTCACGGATGCGGACCGTGCCGCGTGGCGCGGCCGTCAGGAAGAGGCAGCCCGATGCGGCCAGCGTCTCCTCGCCCTTGCCTTCAAAACGGCAGCGACACCTTCCGAAGATCCCTATGAGGGTCTGACGCTGGTCGCACTGGTCTGCTTTCTTGATCCGATACGGGAAGACGTTCCAGGAGCGATCAGGGCCAGTCAGCAGGCGGGTGTCCGGGTTGTGATGATGACCGGTGACCATGCCGAGACCGCGGCGAAGATCGCACAGGACGCAGGTATCGGAACGTCCGGCCTGAAAGTGCTGTCCGGCCATGAGTTAAACGGGATCGACATGGCACAGGCGACGGCAGAGCAGCGCGAACAGCTCATGGCGACCGATGTCTTTGCAAGGGTGGCACCCGACACCAAGCTGAACCTGGTTTCACTCTTTCAGGATGGCGGCCATGTGGTCGCCATGACGGGCGATGGCGTCAACGACGCTCCGGCGCTCAAGAAAGCGGATATCGGCATTGCCATGGGCAAGCGCGGCACACAGGTTGCCCGTGAAGCGTCCGACATTGTCCTGAAGGACGACGACTTCGCGACGATCATCGCCGCAATGCGCCAGGGCAGGATCATTTTCGAGAATATCCGCAAGTTCGTCGTTTATCTGATGTCCTGCAACGTCAGCGAGGTGTTGATTGTGGGCATTGCGGTTGGTGTCGGCCTGCCTGTCCCGCTCCTGCCACTTCAGATCCTGTTCCTCAACCTGGTGACCGATGTCTTCCCCGCCTTTGCCTTGGGGCTCGGTAAGGGGGAAGACGGGGTGATGCAGCGCCCGCCACGGGACCCTGGTGAGCCTATCGTCGACGGGTCCCGCTGGATGTTGATCGGTTATCTTGGTTGTGCGATTACGTTTTCGACGCTTGCTGCATTTGTCATCGCGTTGTTTCTGCTTGGTCTGGAAACGGAAAGAGCCATCACGGTTACCTTTCTGACGCTGGCACTGTCACAGCTCTGGAACGTCTTCAACATGCGTGCCGCAACAGGCCCGTTCTGGAAAAGCGATGTCCTTCGCAATGGTTATGTCTGGGGTGCTATCTCGTTGTGCCTCTCACTTGTCGCAATGGCACTTCTGAATACGGATCTGTCAGCGCTTCTGGCATTGCCATGGCCAGGACTGACGGGTCTTCTGGTCGCTGGCGCGATCAGTTTTCTGCCGCTGGTTCTCGGACAGGCCTGGATAAGCCTTGCGGCACGCTACAGCGGTTCGAAGTAAGTTGAGCTTTCATGCGAGGAACTGGCTCTTACTCTTATGTCGCTTTGCGATTTCTCTGTAGAGGGCTTCTGGACTGACTGCAATCTGTCGTGCAATCTGGTGCCATTCACCCTTTGGCGGCAATGTGCCGTGCCAGGCGAGCCAGGCATCCAGACGTTCCGCGACTGTTCTGAGGGCCAGAATTTCGCTCCTCAGGCGAGTTGTCTGTACCTCCCGTGCAAGCCGTGCCGCCCAGGCTTCTGACAGTTTCGGATCAGTGCGAAAAAGGTCGAGGAAGCGCCGCTTCGAGATCCCACGTACGGTGGCATCTGATCGGACAATCGCGTCGCAGTGATAAATTGCGGCAAAAGCAGAGGCTTCAGCCACGACTGCATCTGGAAAAGCGCGTTGTAGAACGAGTGCGGCTCCCCCTGTCTGGTGGCGGACAAGCTGAATTTCACCCGCGGTCACCAGAAACAGGTTCTCCACCTTGCTGTTCTGATGGAACAGATACGCTCCCGCCGGCACTCGGCGCTCAAAGGTTCCAGACGTTTCAAAGAAGGCGGGAATATCCATCGACATGATAGCTATCATGTTCTGATTTTGGTTCCTCAGGCAAGATGGGATGCAAAGCAAAGGAGAAACCATGAGCCGGTACATTCTTGCCCTGACCGCCGCCATTGTGTGCAGCACTCCGGTTCTGGCCGAGACCCAGACCCAGACCCAGACAACGCAGCATCATGACCATTCTGCCACGCAGCATGCGGCACATGGCACCAAACCATCGTCCGCTAAGGCGGTTCCGCGTGAACCGGGGCAGTCCGCTTTCGCAGCAATTCAGGAAATCGTGGCGATCCTTGAAGCAGATCCTGAAACAGACTGGTCCAGGGTCGATATCGAAGCACTGCGGAACCATCTTGCCGACATGGACAATGTCACCTTGCGGGCAGATGTAAAATCCTTGCCGGTCGAGGATGGTTACCGGTTCACCGTGACGGGAGACGGCGATGTCACCAACTCGATCAGGCGGATGTTGACGGCCCATGCCGCCACCATGAACGGAACCCATGGTTTCCGCTATGAAGTGGCAGAAGTGCCCGGCGGCGCGATTCTGTCGGTTTACGTCAGCAAGCCTTCAGACCTGCAGAAGCTCTCGGGACTCGGGTTTATCGGCGTGATGACACTGGGAGCGCATCATCAGGAACACCATCTCGCACTGGCGTCCGGCCAGTCACCCCATCACTGACCCTGGTCGTGATTTGGGTTCAAGAGCCGAAACATATTCGGGAGACGCGGATGTATCGAGGAAAAGTCCCCCTTTCCGGACAACCGCGGCAGTAAGAGCGGGTGAGGTCGTTTCCGTGAGGTTCACGACCGCAGCGCCTTTCGGGAGCCTGTCCTCTGCCTCGTTTGCACCGAGGTCCATCTTCAGGTGCCGGACACGCTCGGTATCTGTGCCGCCTTTCCTTGAGACCAGATAAATCCTACAATCCGTGTGTTCGTTCAAGAGGTTGACCACCCGGCGACCTACGTCGCCGGGGCCGCCCAGCCGAACAATGGATGAAAACATCAGGCAATGTCCCCGGAGAAGAGGGATAAAATTCTTACGGGGTTTGCTGCAATAGTTCGGAACTGTAGCCGGCCTCCTTGAGAACGCCTGCGATTTCCTGTGCGGACCGGGCGCTCGTCACGGTCACGGTCCTGTTCGCCATGTCGAATTCGACCTGGGCAGATCCGTCCGCCTGCTCAATGGACTTGCCGATGGTTGCCTTGCAGTGACCACAGCTCATATCTGGAACGCTGAACTTCATGATTGGCTCCGTAGTTGATCGATTTTCTGTTTTTCCCGGTTCCAGCGGCTGGAGGGTCAAGAAGAAAAATGTTTGAAAAATATCTTGAACGATCCTTGACCTTCCAGTGACTGGAAGCCTCATTTGAGGGAAATCGAACAATCCATGCCGGAGTTGGACCCATGTCTGGGCAACAGAAATTTTCCTTGTCGGTTCAGGGAATGTCATGCGCATCGTGTGTCGGACGCGTCGAGCGCGGCCTGGCGGCTGTCGAAGGGCTTGAAGATGTCGGTGTGAACCTGGCAACTGAAAGTGCGCAATTTACGGCCACTGCTGACAAGATCACCGCCGTTGTCGCCAAACTGGATGATCTCGGATATCCGGCGCGAACGCAGACAGTCACGCTGACTATTCAGTCCATGTCCTGTGCCTCTTGTGTCGGACGTGTCGACAAGGCGTTGCAGGCGGTGCCCGGGGTCCTCAGTGCCAGCGTCAATCTTGCGGCCGAAACGGCAACGATCGTCTTTGCAGAAGGTGCCACAACCGTTCAGGAGCTGGTGAAGGCCAGCACGGATGCCGGCTATCCCGCAAGTCTGGCAGACGCAGGAACGTCTCAGGATCGCAGCGAGCGCAAGGCGGAAGAAGCCCGTGAGCTGGCGCGCAAGATGGCGATCGCCGCAGCCTTTGCCCTGCCCGTGTTCCTGATCGAAATGGGCGGGCATCTGATCCCCGCTTTTCACCACCTGATCGCGGTGACCATTGGTCAGCAAATGAGCTGGATCCTGCAATTCGTGCTGACGAGCGTGGTACTTTTCGGTCCGGGCCGATCTTTCTATCTGAAGGGGTTTCCGGCGCTCTTGAAGGGGGCGCCCGACATGAACAGCCTGGTGGCCGTGGGAACCGGAGCCGCCTATCTCTATTCGGTGGTTGCCACCTTCCTGCCGGATCTGGTGCCCGCCGAGGTTCGCGCCGTTTATTTCGAGGCAGCCGCCGTGATTGTCGTTCTGATCCTGCTGGGCCGTTTCCTGGAGGCCAGGGCAAAGGGGCGCACCGGCGCGGCCATCCAGAGCCTCCTCGGCCTTCAGGTCAAGTCGGCCCGGGTGCTGCGGGACGAAGAGATGGTGGAAGTGCCTATCGAAACGCTGGCCATTGGCGACATCGTCGTGGTGCGCCCAGGAGAGCGTCTCGCGGTTGACGGTGAAGTGGTCGAAGGGTTCTCCCACGTCGATGAAAGCATGATCACCGGCGAGCCCGTGCCTGTCGCGAAATCGGCTGGCAGCGCGGTGACTGGGGGCACGGTGAATGGCACCGGAGGACTTCAGTTCAAGGCAACCCGTGTCGGTTCCGATACGACCCTTTCGCAGATCATCCGCATGGTCGAGGAAGCCCAGGGCGCCAAGCTGCCGATCCAGGGGCTGGTGGACCGCATTACGCTGTGGTTCGTTCCCGCTGTCATGGCCGTTGCCGTGGCCACGGTCCTGGTGTGGCTGACATTCGGTCCGGACCCGGCATTGACACTGGCCCTTGTTGCCGGTGTGT
Source organism: Labrenzia sp. PO1 (assembly GCF_012273635.1). Classification (NCBI taxonomy): domain Bacteria; kingdom Pseudomonadati; phylum Pseudomonadota; class Alphaproteobacteria; order Hyphomicrobiales; family Stappiaceae; genus Labrenzia; species Labrenzia sp. PO1. The sequence continues at coordinate 91,206 of NZ_JAAXCR010000005.1, read as the reverse complement.
CGGTGCTCATCATCGCGTGTCCGTGTGCCATGGGCCTTGCAACGCCGACATCGATCATGGTGGGCACCGGCAGGGCAGCCGAGATGGGCGTCCTGTTCCGCAAGGGGGACGCGCTGCAGCAGCTTGCCGACGTGGACATTGTTGCGCTGGACAAGACGGGCACCGTAACGGAGGGCCGGCCGGAACTGACCGACCTCGTCCTGGCGGACGGTTTTGAACGCTCTTTCGTTCTGTCGCGCATTGCTGCGGTTGAGGCTCGCTCTGAACATCCTGTTGCCGAGGCCATCGTACGGGCAGCGGGCAAGGAGAGCGTGGAGAGGTTCGCGGTCAGTGAGTTCAACTCCATCACCGGCCATGGTGTTTCCGCTTTTGTGAACGGTCAACGGGTGCTCGTCGGCGCTGACCGGCTGATGAAGCGCGAAGGTATTGCGACCGATGCGCTGGTGGACGAGGAGATCAGGCTCGCGACCCGTGGGCGCACAGCTCTCTATGCAGCCATTGACGGCAGAATTGCAGCTGTTGTCGGAGTTGCCGACCCGGTCAAACCATCGAGCCGGGCCGCAATTGCAGCGCTTCATGAGCTGGGTTTGAAGGTCGCGATGATCACCGGCGACAAACGGGAAACCGCCGAGGCAATTGCCGCGGAAACCGGGATCGACATCGTCATCGCGGGTGTTCTGCCCGACGGCAAGGTTGACGCCCTGACTGAACTCAAGGGTGACGAGGGCCGTATCGCCTTCGTTGGAGATGGCATCAACGATGCCCCTGCCCTCGCCCATGCCGATGTCGGTATCGCGATCGGCACAGGCACCGATGTGGCGATTGAATCCGCCGATGTCGTGCTGATGTCGGGCGATCTGAGAGGCGTCGTGAACGCTTACGAAGTGTCGCGCCGCACCATGCGCAACATCAAGGAAAACCTGTTCTGGGCATTTGCCTACAACACGGCCCTGATCCCGGTGGCCGCCGGGGCGCTTTATCCAGCCTTTGGCCTGTTGCTGTCACCCGTTCTTGCAGCAGGCGCCATGGCGTTGTCGTCGGTGTTCGTCCTCACCAATGCTTTGCGACTTCGCCGGATCGCGCCAGTGATGGATGAAGCAAGGTCCAGGGTCGCTTTCACGCCAAGTGCCGAAGCCGCGCCTGCTGAATAGGAGGGGGTGACATGAACATTGGAGAACCTTTGCGCCAGTCCGGGCTACCGACCAAGATCATACGCTGCTTTGAGGACATTGGCCTGAGTGCCCACAAGACGGCCTCGATCAAGCTTTTATGGTGCGGATCGGCAATATGCCGGCCAGAGAAGGGTTGACCGGGGCGCAGGTTCACCGGATTGTGACAGAGGTTCGGGTTCGTTGCTGGCAAACAGGATCCAGTAGGTCATTGTTGATGCGGTTGCAGTCTTGCTTTTGGACGACTTTGAAAATGCTCCTCGTGGCGGCCTTCGTTGCTGCCGGAGGATCGTTCAGTCACTCGCTTGCCGGAACTGCCCACGAACACTCACATGAAACCGCTGCCGCCTCCGGCGGCGATATTCCCCACGATCATGCTTCAAACCATTCCGATCACAATGTGGCAGATCATGAAACCGTGCATTGTGGGGCCTATTTGCTGGCGTTGACGGATGACGAGCATCTGAGCATCCCTGACGTCATCGAAGACAGCGTCCGCGATACCGTGGTGTCCAATGTGTCCCGGGTGTGGAAGATTGATCCGCCTCCCCCGCGACCGGCTCCTTTATCCGTTTGAAATCGCTTGAGGCGAAATATCCGCCACGCAATCTGGATACAGGACAAGATCAATGAAACTTACGGTTATATCAGTGACTGGCGCGCTGTTGCTTGCAGGCGTTGCCGGCGCCTTTGCACATGGTGGGGCGTCCGGAATCGTCAAGGAACGCATGGACGCGATGGATGAGATGGGCGACGTGATGAAGTCGCTGACTGCCATCATGCGTGGAGAAAAGGACTATGATGCGGACGCAGTGCGTGAGGGCGCTGCGGTTATCCAGTCCCATTCCGGCGAGGCCCTGACCAAGCTGTTCCCGGAACACAGCATCGAAGGCCCATCGGAGGCGAAACCGGAAATCTGGACCGATTGGGAACAATTCTCTGAGCTCGCAAAACAGCTGGACGTTTTTGCAGCAGGACTTGGCGCAGCGGCCGAAAACGGCCTGGCACACGGCAAGGGCGGTGCAGGTATGACGGGTCAGTCGGGCATGATGGGGCAAGACACCATGATGGGTGGAAATTCCATGATGTCCCAGGGTGGTATGATGGGCTCCGGAGGAATGATGGGGTCGGGTGGCATGATGGGGAACGCCGGTCACATGGCCGATCCCGAAATGCTGGCCCAGATGCCTGCGGACGGGCTTTTCAACATGGTCGCGCAGACCTGTTCGGCCTGTCACTCAAAATTCAGGGTCGAGAAAAACTGATCGATGCGCCTCTGGCTCATTGTTGCGATCGTTGCTCCCGCGTTGGCGGGAGCGGCGTTCGCCGTGCTTTACCTCTGGCCTGTCGACAAGCCCGAACGGATCGAAGTCCTTGCCGGCGATCCGGGCCGCGGCGCCTATCTTGCCAGGATGTCGGGATGTATCGCCTGCCATACCAATACGGAAGGTGGCGGGAAACCTCTGGCTGGCGGTGTCAGGCTGCCGACGGACTTCGGCACGTTCTATTCGCCCAACCTGACGACGGATCCGGATCACGGCATTGGAAACTGGAACTTGCAGGATTTTGCAGCGGCGGTGCGACAGGGTATTTCGCCGGAAGGAGAGCCCTACTATCCGTCGTTTCCCTATCCGTTTTACGGTTCCTTGAGCGACCAGGATATCGCGGACCTGTGGGCAGCCTTCAAGACGGTTCCCCCCGTTGCTGAAGCATCGACACCACATGACATGTTGCCGCCATTCAATCTCAGAATGGGTCTGAAACTCTGGCGCGGACTGTTTTACACGCCGGAGACATTCGACCCGGATCCTGCGCGCTCTGATCTGTGGAACAGGGGCAAGTTCATTGTTGAGGGACCGGCTCATTGCGGCGCTTGCCACACCCCTAGAAATGCCGCTGGTGCACGTCAGGCGGAATTGGCTCTGCATGGCGCCAGCGAACTGCCTGACGGCGGCAAGTCTCCACCCATCACGAGTGCCGAGCTGAAGAGGCAGGGCTGGACGTTAAGTTCTCTGCAGTATGCGCTCAAAACCGGGATCATGCCCGATGGGGATGTCTTTGGCGGCTCCATGGGCGAGGTCGTGCGCGACGGCACAGCTTTCCTGTCCGAAGAGGACAGGGAAGCAATCGCAACCTTTCTCCTGGAGAGGGACGGCTGACCGTGTGAAGGAGAGAAACCATGAGAAGCCGCATCTTGCTCGGCGCACTTTCTGCGGCAGTGGTGATTGTCGTCGCCAGTGCCATTTTCTTCCTGGCACCCCCCGATGTTGACGAAAGTGTCGTCCGGCTGAAGCCGGGCGACCTCAAGCTTGTGAGTTTGGGAGCAGACATTTACGCGCAGAATTGCGCAGCATGCCACGGAGACGACCTGAAAGGAGAGCGCGACTGGATGGACGCCAATCCGGACGGTTCCCTGAAGGCCCCGCCGCACGACGAAACCGGGCACACCTGGCATCATCAGGACGACCTGCTGTTCCGTATCACGAAGCTTGGCACCGCGAAGGCAGTTGGCCTTGAGAATTTCAATTCGAACATGCCGGTGTTCGAAGGAGTGCTGACAGATACCGAAATCATCGCCGTCCTGTCCTGGATCAAGGCACAGTGGCCGCAGGAAATTCGTGAAAGGCATGACCTCATCAATGCGCAAGGAGGAGCCCCATCGTCTTGAAGGCCGTGCGTTTTCGCCATACGGCTATGAAGCATTGCGGTTGCGGCACAGGTTCGATCGCAAGGCGCGGTGAAGCTGGACGGCTGGAGAGTTAAGTGATTTCGGTACTTGCCAATCAAACCTACCGCCATCTTTTTTTCGCGCAGGTCATCGCGTTGTTCGGCACAGGTCTGATGACGGTTGGCCTGGCGCTGCTGGCCTTCGATCTTGCAGGCGATGAGGCTGGCGCCGTTCTGGGAACAGCCCTTGCGATCAAGATGATTGTCTACGTCGGCATCAGCCCGATTGCTGCCGCTTATGCGAGCCGGTTTCCGCGTCGGATGTTTCTCGTCACGTTGGATATCGTCCGGGCTCTGACCGCGGTGGCCCTGCCCTTCGTTGACGAGATTTGGCAGATCTACGTTCTGATCGCCCTGTTGCAAACCGCGTCCGCGGCCTTCACCCCTGCCTTCCAGGCCAGCATTCCCGATATCCTTCCGGATGAAAAGGACTACACGAGTGCCTTGTCGCTATCGCGCATGGCGTATGATCTTGAAAACCTTCTCAGCCCGATGATTGCAGCCGTCCTGGTTGGCCTTGTCGGCTTCCACTGGTTGTTCGGTGGTACCGTTGCCGGCTTCCTGTTCTCTGCCGGGTTGATCCTGACCATTCGGCTCGTCTCGCCGCAGGCCGACGCGGAAGAGCCCGCGTTCCGAAGAACCGTCAAGGGCCTGCAGATCTATCTGAAGACACCACGCCTGAGAGGATTGCTGGCCCTCAATCTCGCGGTTGCCGCTTCGGGGGCCATGGTGATCGTCAACGGTGTCGTCATCGTGAAATCGTACCTTGGTCTCGATGACACCGACCTGGCCTTGTCGATGGCGGCCTATGGCGGAGGCTCCATGGTTGTCGCGTTGACGCTGCCAAAGCTTCTTGCAAGCCGTTCCGAACGGTTCGTCATGCTCGCCGGCGGAGCATTGCTTCCCGTTTCATTGCTGATATTCGCGGGCCTGTTGGCGGTCCTGCCGGAGCCTTTCGTTTGGCCAGCCCTGCTGCTGGTCTGGTTTGCCATGGGGGCAGGCATGTCGGCGGTGCTCGTGCCCTCTGGACGGCTTCTCAAAAATTCCGCCCATCCCCAGGACCGTCCATTGGTTTTCGCTGCGCAATTTGCTCTTTCGCACGGTTGCTGGCTGATTGCCTATCCGCTTGCCGGCTGGCTTGGAGCAAATTCCTCGATGTCTGTGACAATGGTCGTTCTCGCCGGTTTGGCTGTGCTTGGCTGGGTTGTGGCCGGCAAGTCCTGGCCTGCAGACGATCACAGTATTCTCGACCATGCGCACCCCGACCTGCCGGCAAACCACCCACATCTTGCCAAAGCGCATGGAAAACGACACGCACATGCGTTCGTGATCGACAGTCTTCACCACACCTGGCCGGATCGCCAGCCATGATGGATCTTCTCATCTCCTGGCAACGCTGGATCTATGGCGATGTGCGGGCTTCGTTGCTGGAATTCAGCCAGTCGGGGGATTTCTGGCTTCTTGTGAGCATGATCGGGACAGGGGTGCTGTTCGGCGCCATTCACGCTTTGACGCCCGGGCACGGAAAGACGATCCTGGCTAGCTATGTCGCCGGAGCCAGAAGCAGCTTCGCCCGTGCATTTTCGGTCTCGACACTTCTGGCGGCAACACATGTGCTCACAGCCGTTCTGATCGCCTTCTTTGCCTCCCAGCTTGTGGAAAGATCCTTTGTTGGTGGCGGCCGGGCCCCGGCCCTCGAGTTGATCAGCCGCCTCACGCTGATCGGTATCGGCGCATGGCTTTTTGTCCGGGCAATCCGCTCAAGGCCGGGCAGGAAGCGAGCCGAAGGCTTCTGGGTGGCCCTTACAGCCGGTCTCGTACCGTGTCCTTTGACATTGTTTGTCGTGGTGGCAGCCCTGTCGCAAGGCGAACCGGGGGCGGGTCTGATGTTCGCGGCATCAATGCTTGTCGGCATTGCCTTTACGCTTTGTGCAGTGGCAGGATTGGCGGTTTTCGGCCAACGCCTGTTTCTCGATGTCGCTCTCAGGAACGGCGCGACCCTCAGCGTGGTTTCCCGAGCGCTCGATGCGACTGCCGGAATTCTCATTATCCTTTTCGCTGGTATCCAATTGCTTGAATAGACGCGACCCTGTTCAGATCCGCATCAATCTCCCAGACGCAAACGAAAAATTGAAGGGTCGGCGCTCATATTCGCTTCTGCTTCGGCCCCGCCAGGCGTATTTAGGTCTCAGGTTGACTTGTGATCGGATGAACTATCGCAGAACCGTACGTTTCACGGTTCCAGATCAAGAACGGAAATTTATTAACCGCCCATCGAAGGTATGCTCAACAGCACCTATCAGGCACTTGTATTTGTGCTGGACTGGATTATATCGCGCAACATGACCCGACCTGTGCATCACATCAGCAGACTGGCCGCGACGATCCTGTTCGCGATTGCCCTGCTGTTTGCCGGGTTTGCACCGGCTCACCAGGCGATGATGGCTCCTGGAGAACATGTTGCGGTCAACGCCGGCATGCCGTGTGAAACGATGATGGGTCATGCCTCGGCAATGATGGGCGATGAAATGCCGGACGACGGACAGGTGAAATTCGACCTGTGCTGCGGCGGTGCGTTGTGCGCTGCCGATACGGTTCGCGATAGCCAGGAAATGGCACTGGGTTTTGCCCAGGCCCTCGCCTTCACACAGTTGCCGCCTGATGCCCTGCACGTCTCGGACACCACCCTTCCCGAACGACCTCCCCGCCTCCTCTGAAAACATCGTTCCTCCGCAGATTTTCGCGGAGCCAGAAGTGATGGACATGCCTTCGGCAAACAGCCGCTGGCAACTCAGAGGTTACTATGCGTGGACGTTATACCGCGCTCAGCATCATCGCCCTTGCCGCAGGTGTGGCAGGCGGGGTGTTTCTTGAGCGCCTTTATCTGAACCCGGGCGACGGCAATGCGTCGGGGGGACCAGAAATTCTCTATTGGGTCGCCCCCATGGACCCGAACTTCCGCCAGCCCGGGCCCGGCAAGTCGCCGATGGGAATGGACCTGATACCGGTTTATGCCGGACAGGAACCTTCCGCTGATCCGGCTGAAGTCAACCTGTCGGCGGCCGAGGTCAACGCCATCGGTGTACGTACCGCTTTGGCCCGTGTTGGTGAAATCTCCCGGCAAATCGAAACGGTCGGCTTCGTTGGTTACGACGAACATCTGACCAGTCATGTTCACACCCGGGTGGACGGCTGGATCGAGACGCTGAACATTCGCGCCGTTGGCGACCGGGTGAAAAAGGGCGAAGTGCTGTTCGAGCTGTTTTCGCCCGAATTCGGCATTGCCAGCTTCGATTTCCTGCGCTCGCTTTCGAACGGCAACGGTCTGTCCCTGGAGGCTGCCCGCAACAAGCTGCGCAGCCATGGGGCTTCAGAGGAGCAGATTGCCGAGATCGAGGCAGACGGCAAGGTCGCCCGCAGGATCAAGGTGGTCGCGCCGCGCGACGGGGTCGTTATTGCCCTTGCTGCCGCCGACGGCATGTTCCTGCAGCCCGGCGCTCAGGCCATGTCCATCACGGATCTCGACAAGGTTTGGCTGATTGTGGATGTCTTCGAGCGCGACATCGCGCGTTTGACGGAAGACATGCGTGCGATCGCCCGCTTCGAACATCTGCCGGGACGGACATTCGAAGGCCAGATCGATTACATTTACCCGGAACTCGATCCAAAAACGCGAACCCTGCCTGTCAGGCTCCTGTTCGACAACGCCGAAGGTCTGTTGCGGCCGAACATGTTCGGCAACGTCAGGCTGTTTCCAAACGAGACCCGCACTGCCGTCACCATTCCTTCCGAAGCCGTTATCCGGACGGGAACAGCGGAGCGTGTTGTCATCAAGGTCGGCGAAGGCACTTTCAAGCCAAGGCTGATCACCACCGGATTGCGCGACAATTTTGGAGAAAACGGGCGCACGGAGGTTGTTCAGGGGCTTGAGCCCGGTGAAGAGGTTGTTGCTTCGGCCCAGTTCCTGATCGACAGCGAAAGCGCGCTCAATGCGGGCTTGATGCGCATGGCGCCGACGAACGAGGTTCCTGCGCGCGGAACCGGTGAACTGGTCGCGCTCGACCGCGAAGCCCGGCTTGCAACCATCCGCCACGACAGTCTGGAAAGTCTCGACTGGCCCGCGATGACAACACGTTTTCCTGTTGCGGCGTCCATCCCTCTCGACCGGTTGAGCGAAGGCCAGCAGGTTTCCTTTAAGGCAGCGCGCGGCGCTGATGGCCTGCTGGGGTTGATCGAGCTCGGGTCAGACGACGGCATTGCAGCCACGGGGTCGGGAACCGTTCTTGCTGTTACAAGCGACGGCAAACTGACGATGGAACATGGTCCGATCCCGGATCTCGGCTGGCCCGCCATGCAAATGGACCTGGATGTCTCGGGCTTCGATCCGCAGTCGGTTCCGGTGAATGTTCCGGTCGAATTCGACCTCGCCAAGGGCGACGGCGGTCTCTTCTCGATCGTGGCAGTAAGGCAGCCGGGCGTTGCCGAGGATCCGTCGGCAGAGCAGGCCGAGGAAGTTGCCGACGACGCGCAAGCAGAAGTCGCACCCATCGTGGTGTCGGGAACGATCAACTCGATCGATACCGAAAACGCGAAGGCTACAATCACCCATGGCCCCATTGCCGAAATCGGCATGCCTGGCATGACCATGGCATTCGCGGTGGACGAGACCCTGGATCTGGATGCCCTGCCAGTCGGCACGGAAACCACGCTCACCTTTTCAAGGCCGGACGGAATGACAATGGTCCTGGCAAAGGTAGAGCCGGTCACCCCGCCGATGGAAGTCCGCGGCACCATCAACGCCCTTGATCGGGATGCAGGCACGGCCAACATCACTCACGGACCGATGGCAGAGATAGGCATGCCGGGCATGACCATGGATTTTGCCGTTGATCAGGCAGTTGCCCTTGGTGATTTGCCACTGGATCAGGAGGTAACACTCTTGCTCCAGCGCAATCCGGATTTCTCCATGACATTGGTCGGCGTTCGGCGTGAGGAGGGTTTGTGATGATTGCCGCAATCATTCGTGCCTCCATCGCCAACCGCGTGATCATGCTGGCAATCGCCGCCATGATCGCCGTCGCCGGTATCTGGGCAATCCGCGAAACGCCCGTCGATGCAATCCCGGATCTTTCGGACGTTCAGGTCATCGTGCGCACGCCCTACGCCGGCCAGGCGCCTCAGGTGGTGGAGGACCAGGTCACATTCCCCATCGCCACGGCGATGCTTGCCGTGCCAGGAGCCAGTGATGTGCGCGGTTTTTCCTTCTTTGGCGATAGCTACGTCTACATCGTTTTCGAGGACGGCACCGATCTTTACTGGGCCAGAACCCGTGTTCTGGAATACCTCGGTCAGATCGCTGCAAACCTGCCTGAAGATGTTTCACCACAGCTTGGCCCCGATGCGACGGGTGTCGGCTGGATTTACCAGTACGCCCTGATAGACCGCACCGGCAACCATGACCTTGCCCAACTGCGTGCCCTTCAGGACTGGTTCCTGAAATACGAACTTCAGACCGTCGACGGCGTGTCGGAAGTCGCCACGATCGGCGGCATGGTGAAGCAATACCAGGTGGTCGTGGACCCCAATAAACTCAGAGCCTACGACATAACGTTGGCGCAGATCCGAGGCGCCATTCAAGCCGCGAACCGGGAAACCGGCGGCAGCGTGATCGAGATGGGCGAAGCCGAATTCATGGTGCGCTCGACCGGTTACGTCGATGAGCTTGCCGATCTTGCCAAGGCGCCGTTGATGGTCAACGACCGGGGTGCACCGCTGACGCTCGGAGACGTTGCCGACATTCGACTCGGGCCGGAAATGCGCCGTGGTGTCGGTGAATTCGGCGGCGAAGGCGATGCCGTCGGCGGGGTTGTGATCCTGCGCTGGGGCGGCAACGCGCTGGCAGCCATCAAGGCAGTCGAAGCACGGATCGGCGAACTGCGCAGCAGCCTGCCCGAAGGAGTGGAGATCGTCACGACCTACGACCGCTCCGGCGTTATCGAACGTGCGATCGACAATCTTCAGACAAAGCTGACCGAAGAATTCATCGTTGTCGTTCTGGTCTGCGCGGCGTTCCTCCTGCACTTGCGCTCGTCGCTCGTCATCCTGTTTTCCCTGCCTCTCGGCATTGCGGCTGCCTTCATCATCATGAAGCTGCAGGGCGTGAATGCGAACATCATGTCGCTTGGCGGCATCGCCATCGCTATCGGCGCGATGGTGGATGCGGCGATCGTCATGATCGAGGCGATGCACCGTCGGCTGGAACATGAAAAACTGACCGCGGAGAACCGCTGGCGGATCGTGGGAGAATGTGCCTCGGAAGTGGGCCCTGCCCTCTTCTTCTCCCTGGCGATCATCACCGTCAGCTTCCTGCCGGTGTTCGTTCTGGAAAGCCAGGAAGGCAGGCTCTTCAAGCCGTTGGCCTTCACCAAGACCTACGCCATGGCGGCCGCGGCCATACTCTCCATCACGCTGGTTCCGGTGCTGATGGGGTACTTTGTCCGCGGGCGAATTCTTGCGGAGAACAAGAACCCGCTCAACCGGATTGTCATCTGGCTCTACCGCCCCTTTCTGGATGCAGCCGTTGCCTGGCCCTGGGCAACGACCATTCTGGCGGGTGTCCTGGTCGCCTCCATGTGGTGGCCCCTTCAGAGGATCGGCACGGAATTCATGCCAGCCCTCAACGAAGGTGACTTCCTTTACATGCCGACGCTTTATCCCGGCGTTTCCATCGGCAAGGCGCGTGAGGTTCTTCAGCAGTCCGACCGTCTCATCGCCACCGTACCGGAAGTAAAGACGGTCCACGGCAAGCTGGGCCGTGCCGATACGGCGACAGACCCTGCCCCGCTGACGATGATCGAGACGACCATCCAGCTGAAGCCGCGCGCCGAGTGGCGGGAGGGCATGACGATGGACCGGATCCGGGATGAGCTGGATCAGGCCGTCCAGATACCGGGCGTCACCAACGTGTGGATCCAGCCGATCAAGAACCGCATCGACATGCTGGCAACCGGCATCAAGACCCCTGTCGGGGTCAAGATCACCGGGGCCGATCTTGGCGTCATCGAAAAGATCGGCATTGAAGTCGAAAACGCGGTCGCAGGAATTGACGGCACGGCATCGGCCTACGCCGAGCGGCCCGTCGGGGGACGCTTCATCGAGATCGACGTCGACCGGGAGGCGGCTGCCCGCTTCATGATGAGCGTGCGGGACATCCAGGACGTCGTGCAGACCGCGATTGGCGGCATGCAGGTATCGGAGTCCGTCGAAGGTCTGGAGCGCTTTCCCATCAACCTCCGCTATCCGCAGGACTGGCGCAACAGTCCAGAGCGCTTGCGGGAACTTCCGGTGGTCACGCCGTCCGGTGCCCATATTCCGCTCGGTGCCCTGGCAGAGGTCAGCGTTGTCGACGGACCAGGCATGATCCGGTCTGAAAACGCCCGGCGTACCGGGTTCGTCTTCATCGACATCACCGGCCGAGACCTGGGCGGCTACGTTGATGAAGCTCGCAGGACGGTAGCGGAGAAGGTGCAATTGCCGCCCGGCTATTCGATCGCCTGGTCGGGCCAGTATGAGTACATCGAACGCATGCAGGAACGCCTGAAGCTGGTGGCTCCGGCGACCTTGCTGATCATCACGCTCATGCTGTTCATGGCGTTCAACCGGGTCATTGAAGTCGGCATCATCCTTGCCGCGCTTCCCGTGGCACTGGCCGGAGGTGTGTGGTTCCTCTGGTACCTGGATTTCGACATGTCGGTCGCGGTGATCGTCGGCTTCATCGCCCTTGCCGGCGTTGCGGTCGAGACAGCCATCGTGATGCTGCTCTACCTCAACCTGGCCTGGGAAAAACGCAAGAAGCTTGCGGCCGCCGAGGCCCGCTCCCTGACGGTTGTCGACGTCGAGGAAGTGGTTTTCGAAGGTGCGCTTTTGCGCGTGCGGCCAAAGGTGATGACCGTTGCGACGATCTTTGCCGGGCTGATCCCGATCATGTACGGCGACGGCACGGGCTCGGAAATCATGCAGCGGATCGCAGCCCCCATGGTTGGTGGCATGGCAACCGCCACCCTTCTGACCCTCTTCGTCATTCCCGCCATTTTCACGATCTGGAAGCGGCTTGCTCTCTCGCGGGTCAACCGTGAGCTGAGCACAGCCACCCCGGACATCAAAGGTGCGGTGCAGCCGGCCGAATGATTTTGCAACTCACAAACAAACCCCAAGAAAGGCAACTGAAATGAAGACCCTCATCCTCGCAGCGTTCCTGTCCATGGCGGCCACCCCGGCTGTCCTTGCCCAGTCGTCGCATAGCGGCATGGATCATTCCAACATGCCCATGACCGCCGAACAGATGGACGGGGCGGTCCACGCCAATGCCGTCGTCAACTCCATCGGCGACGGGACTGCAAACGTCAGCCACGATCCGATTCCGGAAATCGGCTGGCCGGCCATGACGATGGATCTGCCCCTTCTGGAAGGCGCAGAGATGTCGGATGATCTCACCCCGGGCGACAGCGTGATCCTGATGCTGGTGAAAGGCGACGACGGCATGTATGCCATCGGCGGAATGATGCCGAAGTAAGATTTCGGACAAACGGCAGCAGCCCATGACACCTGCCTCGGGCTGCTGCCAATACCTTTCCGCCTTCCCCAAATAGGGGTTGGTGAAATACGCAATTCCGTTTTCCTCTGATGCCGGTTCAGAAGGCAACAAAGACATCGGGCTTGATGAGACTGGGACAAGAGAGCGATCGTTCTCTTGTCCTGATTTTTCAGGCTCTCTTTAATGGCTTTGTTGTTTTCTCGTTTGACCGACGTTCAGGTCTCACCGGTTCAGGGAAAAGAAATGAAAAAGTCTTTGGGGCGGATTTTTGCCGCACATGGTTGGCGGGTGGCGGCGTTCGCGGTTGTTGCCTTTTTTGCATTGTCGCCAGTTGCAGCCCGGGCAGAAAGCATGACGTTCGAAAACGTCTGCAAGGGCAACAACGCGGCGTCCTGTTATGTGCGAGCCGAAGGGCAGATTACCGCGGAAACGCCCGCGCTCTTTTCCAGCTACCTGAAGAATGAGCATTCAGACGGCAACAAGGTTCTGCTGCACAGCCCCGGCGGCAGTCTGATTGCCGGCCTGGAACTGGGAGAGCTGATCCGTGCCAGGGGAATGGAGACGGAAATCGGCATCTGGAAGTCCGAGGGCACATTCGGGGACACAGTAGACGGCGGCTACTGCATGAGCGCCTGTTCCTACGCGTTCCTGGGGGGTGAAGTCAGACGTATTCCAGACGGCAACCGTCTGGGCTTCCACCAGTTCTACCTGTCCGGAGAGAGGGCTGGCCAGGTGCCGTCCAGTCAGGTGGACCAGGCACTGATGTCCGCGCAGGAATTGTCCAGCCGGATTGTACGTTACCTTCTGGAAATGGGAATCGATGCTCGCATCTTCGTTCTTGGCACGGGTGCGAAACCGGACGACATGTTCGTTCCCGATGCGGCACAGCTTGAGGAATTTGCCCTTGTCACGCCGGAAGGGTTCGGGGCGTTCTTTCTGGAGCCCTACAAGCAGGGTCTGGTGGCAGCAAGCAAGCGCAAGAGCGCCACGCGCCTTTATGATCTCGCGAGCCAGTTTTCCAGCTATTGCCGCAAGAACAAGCCCTACGTCCTGATCACGACCGATGGTGGTATTCTGAACCCTGATAACCTGCCGACGACAAGCATAAACATGTTCTCAAAAGGACGTGGCATCACAGCGACAGCCACCAAGGATATCCTTCGGGTTGTCGGTGACAGCAGCGTCGAGGTCGAAATCAACGACAAGGTTGTTGAACTGCTGTCGGTTACCGAGCGGATCGAGTTCAGCCTGTTTCTTGGAATGTCGTCCGGTGGCGAGGTGCGCGGGGCGATCGATCTGAGCGACATGGACCGCAAGATCATCGCCGCCAGCTTCCGTTTTTGCATCGGCTAGGAGGGTGAGCCCGACAAAAAGGCTCATCACATAAACGCGACATCGTTGAACTGCCATCAAGGTGTTGTTTTCAGCGCATTTTCGCCGAATTTTGAATGTCTGACGGTCTATCGGAGGTGGCTCAAAGGTCGAGAATGACAGGGATTGGATAGAGACTGTTAACCTTATTTTCCTACATCTCTCCCAAAGGCGTTCAACCCGAAACACTAGTCTTCTTTGTCCATGCGTATTTCCCGGAAGAATTTCTCACTTTCGAATTCGAACGATGCCGGCCAGCCAGCTTCAACCGATGATTCCAGTCGGAAAGCGCAGGGCGAAAACCCGCTCGGGCAACCCGCCGCCACAGATGGTGAACGGGTGGCTGAGGCGCGCCGGTTGCCACATGTTGCAGGCAATCCGCAGCAGCAGACAGGAGATGGAAACCAGGGGGTGGAAACCCCTTCGGACGAATCCTGCCAGAGCTATTTCTACCTTGCACCCAACGTTCGCTTCACCCGGACGCCAGACCGCGGTTCAAAGCAGCGATCTGCACCGGTAGAAAACGCGAGCGAAGTCAGCGCCAGTGAAACTGTACCCCCGGTCGAGGTAGAGCCCGTTGCGCAGCAACCTCTGGTCACGCCAAACCCCTCCCCTGTTATGCCCGCAACCATGCCAGTTGCACAGGTGATTGGTCAGCCCGCCGATAGTGGAACTGTGAATGTGCAGGCGCCTGCCAATGACGCGCATTCTTCCACGGCGCACCTTGGTTTCCTGTCCGATCACGCCTTCTTTGAATTCATGTCCGACGACACCATCACTCCGCAGCCGGCTGCAGAAGTGCCTGCGCAGAGGGTCGTGGAGCCGGTACGAGCCGTGAGGACGGTTTACGAGGAGGTGCCTGTCGCGGGACACGTGGCGCGGCCACCGGAGGGAATCGTGTCGCTGTACAAGGTCGTGGAATGCAACGGTTCTGCATCCCCCACGCCTGCACCTTCCTCTTCCAGACCGATTGCCGCAAGGCCAGCAAACCCGTCTCCGCAGCCGGCCGGCCAAAGGCCGGCAGCACAGCAAAACCCGGAAGGCAATCAGGACGCTACCGGTCGGTCACGAGTGTCGATTTCGATGCCAAGCCCCACACCCCGGTCCTTGTCCTCCAGCACGCATGCTCTGCCGCCGATCGGTGCGGGATCAGGTCAACAGTCGCTGTTCGGCAGCTACGAGTTTCCGTCCGGCGATCTGCTGCAACTGCCGCAGGATGGTCCGGGCTTCCAGATGACGCAGGAGCAACTGGAACGGAATGCGGGGCTTCTGGAAAGCGTTCTGGAAGACTTCAAGGTGCGCGGCGAGATCATCCACGTGCGCCCCGGGCCTGTGGTCACCCTTTACGAGTTCGAACCGGCCCCGGGCATCAAGTCCTCACGCATCGTCAACCTCGCCGATGACATTGCCCGTTCCATGTCGGCCATCTCCGCTCGTGTTGCGGTCGTTCCGGGCCGGAACGTCATCGGGATCGAGCTGCCGAATACGGAGCGTGAAACCGTCTACTTCCGCGAATTGATCGATTCGACCAACTTCCGCGCGACCAGCTGCAAGCTTGCGCTTAGCCTCGGCAAGACGATTGGCGGGGAGCCGGTTGTTGCCGATCTTGCGAAGATGCCGCATCTGCTGGTCGCCGGAACGACCGGCTCGGGCAAGTCGGTTGCCATCAACACGATGATCCTGTCGCTGCTCTACCGTCTGAAGCCGGAAGAGTGCCGCTTGATCATGGTAGATCCGAAGATGCTGGAACTGTCCATCTACGACGACATTCCGCACCTGCTGACGCCTGTCGTCACCGATCCGAAAAAGGCCGTGACAGCTCTCAAATGGGCCGTGCGCGAAATGGAGGATCGCTACAGGAAGATGGCACGGCTTGGCGTGCGCAACATCAACGGTTTCAACCAGCGTGCCGCCGCTGCAAGTCAGAAGGGCGAACCGGTTATCGTGTCCGTGCAAACCGGGTTCGACCGCGATACGGGGGAACCGGTCTACGAGCAGCAGGAAATGGACCTCGCTCCGATGCCGTACATCGTCATCATCGTTGACGAGATGGCGGATCTGATGATGGTCGCCGGCAAGGAGATCGAAGGCGCTATCCAGCGTCTGGCGCAGATGGCCCGCGCCGCAGGCATTCATCTCATCATGGCGACACAGCGCCCTTCGGTCGACGTGATCACCGGCACGATCAAGGCAAACTTCCCGACCCGGATTTCCTTCCAGGTCACCTCGAAGATCGACAGCCGCACGATCCTCGGCGAGCAGGGTGCGGAACAGCTGCTCGGCATGGGCGACATGCTGCATATGTCGGGTGGCGGACGTATCAACCGTGTCCATGGCGCCTTCGTCTCGGACGAGGAAGTCGAACAGGTCGTCGCCCACCTGAAAAGCCAGGGTCGGCCCGCGTACCTTGAAACCGTGACCGCGGAAGAAGAGGAAGAGCTGGAAGAAGAGGAAGCTGTCTTCGACAAGGGTGCGATCGCGTCCGAAGACGGTGATGACCTCTACGACAAGGCGGTGAAGATCGTCCTGCGCGACAAGCGCTGCTCAACCTCGTATATCCAGCGCCGCCTCGGCATCGGGTACAACCGTGCGGCTACCCTGGTCGAGAAAATGGAAAACGAAGGCCTTGTCGGTGCGCCCAACCACGTCGGGAAGCGCGAGATCCTGGCCGGCAAGAGAGAGCAGCCGAGCGAAGAATAGGTACGCAGTACGATTGGCGATGTCGATCTAGTGCTGCGTCTCCTGGTGCCTGGAAAGACAATCCAGGATGAAATCCGCTCGCTTCCCGACATCCGTCTTCGGCAAGATGATTTTCTCGTAGCCAAGTTGGCCGTAGGCATCGAGCAATCGCTGGTATTCTCCGATAGCTTCATCCAGACCGTGCTGCCGGTCGGCGTCTATGGCGTAAATCTCCGGCCAGGGCGGTGTCAGAAAGACCTGAAAATGAAATCGGTTCGTTTTGCCGAGGGTGTCTGACACGGCTACGCCGGTCGCGAATTCCAGGGCAACTGCTGCGTCGATCAGGCTTCGGTCGAAGAAGACCCATCCTTCAGAGCTGTTCAATCGCTCCCTGTCACGGAATGACATGTCGATCGCTCTTCTGGCGAAGGCTTCGAGATTGACCCAGGGAAGCGCCCTCCCCTCAGCTTGCTGCTCTTCGGCGACGATCCTCCTGCCGGGTTCCGGCACGGTCTCGAAACCCCGTCGTTCCAGTTCCGCCAAAAGCGTTGACTTTCCGCCACCCGAACATCCGGACAGGATGACGTGCCGGCGGTAGGTATCGTTTTGCATCATGATTTCCTTATCAGATGCGGGCGTCTGGACTGTCAGGCGACACCCTTTGTTGGAGAGTGTCGCCATCACGGCAAAAGCTACGTTAAGCCTTGCCCACGTTTTGCCGCTGGACGCCAAGTCCTTCAATGCCCAGCTCGATCACCTCTCCGCCCTTCAGATAAATTGGCGGTTTCTGTCCCATGCCGACGCCCGGAGGCGTGCCGGTGGAAATGATGTCGCCCGGCTGCAGGCTCATGAACCGGCTGACATAGCTGACCAGGTGGGCGACACCGAAGACCATGGTCTCCGTCGACCCGTCCTGGTAGCGCTTGCCGTCTACTTCCAGCCACATCTTCAGGTTCTGCGGATCGGAAACCTCGTCCCGGGTCACCAGCCAGGGCCCTGTCGGGCCGAAGGTGTCGCAGCCCTTGCCCTTGTCCCAGGTGCCGCCGCGTTCGATCTGGAATTCGCGTTCGGAAACATCGTTGATGACGCAATATCCCGCGACGTGGTCAAGGGCTTCGGCTTCCTCGATGTAGCTGCCACCCTTGCCGATCACGACACCAAGTTCGACTTCCCAGTCGGTCTTGACCGATCCGCGCGGGATCTTCACGTCGTCATTGGGGCCGCAGATCGCGCTTGTCGCCTTCAGGAAGATCACCGGTTCCTTGGGCACTTCCGCACCGGTTTCGGCGGCATGGTCGGAATAGTTGAGGCCGATGCAGATGAACTTGCCGACATGACCCACGCAGGGACCGATACGGCCTTCCTCGAGCAACGGCAGGGTGGCCGGATCGACGGATGCGATTTTCGCCAGCCCGTCCGGCGTCAGCGTGTCGCCGGCAATGTCGGAAACGAGAGCGGAGAGATCCCGCGGCCGGTTATCACTGTCCAGAATGGCGGGCTTTTCCCGTCCGGCGTCTCCAATGCGGAGAAGTTTCATGGGGTTATCCTTGGTTTTGATGTGTGGCTTGTGACATCAGGCGGCGCCTGCGCCACCGTCTCGAAAGATGTGATGTTCGATGGAGGCCGGTTTCATCTCCACGGAAAAGCCCGGCATCTGCGGCGGCATATAGGCGGCATTGCGGATGGTGCAGGGGTCGACGAAATGTTCGTGGAGATGATCGACATATTCGATCACGCGTCCTTCCCTGGTTCCGGAAACCGCAACGAAGTCGATCATCGACAGATGCTGCACATACTCGCAAAGACCGACGCCGCCGGCATGCGGCCAGACGGGAGTGCCGAATTTGGCTGCCATCAGCAGAACGCTGAGAACCTCGTTGAGACCGCCCATCCGGCAGGCGTCGATTTGCACGATGTCGATGGCACCGCCTGCGATCATCTGCTTGAAGACGATCCGGTTCTGGCACATTTCACCGGTTGCCACCTTCACCGGCGCCACCGCTTCGCGGATCGCGCGATGGCCGGCGATGTCATCCGGGCTGGTTGGTTCTTCGATGAAGTAGGGTTTGGCGAACGCGAGTTGCTGTACCCAGTCGATGGCCTGTCCGACGTCCCACACCTGGTTTGCATCGATCATGAGGAACCGGTCGGGCCCGAGCTCCTCCCGGGCGATCCTCAGCCGGCGGATGTCATCGGCGAGATCGCGCCCGACCTTCAGCTTCACATGGGTGTAGCCTGCCTCGACCGCTTCGTGGCACAGCCGGCGCAGCTTGTCGTCGGGATAGCCGAGCCAGCCTGCCGAGGTGGTGTAACAGGGATAGCCCTGTGCTTCGAGCTGCGCGATCCGTTCCGCCTTGCCCGGTTCCGCCGCTTTCAGGATGGCAAGTGCCTCTTCCGGCGTGATCGCATCGGTCAGGTAGCGGAAATCAATGATGGAAACGATCTCTTCCGGGCTCATGTCCGCGACAAGACGCCAGACCGGTTTGCCGGCCTGTTTGGCCAAGAGGTCCCAGACGGCATTGACGACGGCGCCGGTGGCGAGATGCATGGCGCCCTTGTCCGGTCCGATCCAGCGCAACTGGCTGTCCGAGGTCACGTGACGCCAGAAGCGGCCGGGATTTTCGGAGATCCAGGCAAGATCAAGCCCGGTCACCAGGTGGCGCATGGCCTCGATTGCGGCAACACAGATGTCATTCCCGCGCCCAATGGTGAAGGTCAGGCCATGGCCTTCAAGGCCGTCCTCGTCGGTTTGAAGAACGACATAGGCCGCGGAACAGTCCGGATCGGGGTTCATGGCGTCCGAACCGTCAAGGGTTTCGGACGTCGGGAAGCGGAGATCGTACGTCTTCAGACCGGTGATTGTCGTCACGGGTTCACGTCCTCAATGAAATGTCAGATGGTCCAGCCGCCGTCGATGGCATAGGCCTGCCCGGTGGTATAGGTCGCGTTGGCAAGATGAACTGCGAGATCAGCGATCTCTTCCGGCGTACCGATCCTGCCGATCGGCTGGCGCGCGATGAAGGCGGCCCGGGCGGCTTCATAGTCGCCCTGGGCGCGCAGGCGGTCCTGCAGCGAAGGGCTTTCCACCGTGCCAGGGCAGATCGCGTTGCAACGGATGTTCTGCGCCACAAAATCGGCGGCAACCGCTTTGGTCAGGCCGATCACGGCCGCTTTCGTGGTGGTGTAGACGAAGCGGTTCGGCACGCCTTTCATGGAACTTGCGACGGATGCCATGTTGATGATGGCGCCGCCTCCCCGTTCCAGCATTGCCGGCAGCACGGCCCGAATGGTGCGGATCATGGAGCGCACATTGAGGTCGACCGCAAAGTCGAAGTCCTCGTCTTTCATGTCAAGGATCGAGCCTGCATGAACGAAACCCGCCCCGTTGAAGAGGACGTCCACCGGGCCGGTCTCGGCAACGACGGTCTGGACGTCCATATCCTTCAAAACGTCGAGGCGACGGGTTTCGATCCCCGCTGATCCTTCGAGTTCCGATAGGGCGGTTTCGTTGATATCCGTCGCCACAACCTTCGCACCCCTGGCGGCAAAGGCGAGCGCTGTCGCGCGTCCGATCCCCTGTCCCGCGGCTGTCACCAGAACGGTCTTGTCCTTCACCCAGTCTGTCATGTCGGCTCCCTTTGCCCGTTAGGCGGGCTTGTTCTTTCGTTCAACGATGTGGATGTGATCGGCGACGAGAACCACTTCGTCGCTTTGATTGAGAACTTCCGTCCGCTCGACCACGCGGCCGAATGCCGGGCGTTTCGGGTCATCGTCCTTGGCAACGATGGTCACGCGCGAACGGATGGTGTCTCCGATGAAAACCGGCTTCACGAAGCGCATCCGGTCGTAGCCATAGGAGAAGGCAACCGGGTTTATGACGCTGGCGGTCAGGCCAACGCCGATGGCGAACACCATGGTACCGTGGGCAATCCGCTGGCCGAAGGGCTGGGTCTTCATGAACTCCGCGTCCATGTGATGCGGAAAGAAGTCTCCGGTATGGCCTGCGTGGACCACGAAGTCGGTTTCGGTAATCGTGCGGCCATAGGTGATGCGCTCATGGCCGAGCTCATACTCTTCGAAATAGGTCGTTTGTTCCATGACTTATGGTCTTTGTGCGAGTGGAGTTGCAGGGGACGTGGAGGAGGCATAGGCCGCTTCCACCAGAGCCATCGTGTTCCAGGCGTCTTCGACCGAACTCACCAGCTCGGCGTCCTCGCCGGACGCAAAGCGCTGGAGATTTGCCATGCGGCCGACGAAAGCGTCCGGGAACCAGGCCCCTTTCAGGGGGACGGGGATCCACTCGTCTCCACCCTTGGGGCGGATCTCCAGGATGTCCGGTTCGCCGTGTGGATAGTCGAGATTGACACCGAGCTGCAGATAGGCAGCGCCTTCCGTGCCACACACTCGGAACTCGCAAGCCTGGTGCCGGCGGCCGAACTTGTGATCGTGATTGATGGAGAGCGCACAACGCACCTTGTCGCCGTAGTCGAGGATGGCGCTGGTGCGGGTCTGGGCCATTTCATGGGACGGATGGCCGAGCGATTTCGCGTGCACGCCTTTCGGGTCCCCAAGCACCTGCCGGATCAAGTCGAGATAATGGATCGAATGCATGGTGATCTCGATCCGGGGCAGTCCTTTCAAGAAGGCCCAGAGCTCCCAGGGCGTGGCGAGAGCCAGCCAGGCATCGAAATCGACAACTTCTCCAAGCCAGCCCTTGGCGATGGCGTCCTTGAGGGCGAGCATCATCGGTGCGAAGCGGAGCTGGAAGTTGACGGCGGCGATCAGTTTGCGCTCGCGGCAGATCCTGAGAATATCCGTTGCCTGGTCCAGGTCGCTGCCCATGGGCTTCTGGATCAGCACCGGGGCCCCTTCCGGTAGCAGGCCGAGGACATCGGCATGCACCTGTGGCGGAGTGGCAAGGTCGAAGACCGCACCCGGCACACTGGCTGCTTCCTCCGCGCTGGCAAAGGCCTTGATGCCCCATTGATCCGCCAGAGCCTGCGCTTTGCCGGCATCCGGGTCATAAAGTCCCGCAATCGGAAAGCCGCCTTTCCTGTAAGCGGGGAAATGGGCATCACCGACGATGGAGCCTGCGCCGAAAGTCACGATGGGGCGTGGATTGGCGGGCCTTGGCCAGTCCTGGGAAAGGCTGGCCGGATCGAAAGCTTCAGTCATGATGGAAGACCTCTTCCATCATCGCCCACCACTCGCCGTCCTTTCGGGTGTCTAGCGGCTTCTGGCAGGGCATGCAGACGTCCCACCATTCCTGCGTTTTCGGATCGGCGGCCATCTTCGCCGCGTCGGCCTCAAAGTCCGTGCCATGATATTCCCAGTAGCCGAAGAGCAGATTTTCCGGCTCCTTCAGGAAGATGGAATAATTCCGGATGTTGCATTTGGAGATCATGTCGAGGATCTCCGGCCAGACCGCGGCGTGCAGCCGCTTGTATTCGGTGACTTTCCCCGGCTCGAGACCGATCACCATGCCCATGCGCTGCATGACCTACGCCTCCTGCCGGGTAATTGTGCTGGTGAACTCGGGAATGCTCTTTCCGCGCACCGCGTCCCAGTCCCAATCGATGCCGATGCCCGGTTCGACGGGTGCGAGCGCATGGCCGTTTTCAATTGTCATGCGGCTATTGGTCAGCTCGTCGAGCTGCGGAATGTACTCGACGTATTTGCCGTTCTGCACGGCACAGGTCAGGCTGACGTGCAGCTCCATCAGGAAGTGCGGACAGATCGGCATGTCGAAGGCTTCTGCAGCATGAGCGACCTTCAGCCAGGGGGTGATGCCGCCGATCCGTCCGGCATCGACCTGCACCACAGAGCACGCTCCGGCCTGCATGTATTCCCGGAAATGCCGGATCGAATAGAGCGACTCGCCGACAGCGACCGGCGTAGAGGTTCTCTGCGACAGGCGCACATGGCCACCGATGTCGTCGGCGGGTAGCGGTTCCTCGAACCAGGCAAGGTCCAGGTCCCGCAGGCGGTCGGCGCGCCGGATGGCTTCATCGACGGTGAAGCCCTGATTGCAGTCGGTCATGATCTCATAGCCGTCACCGACGGCGGCACGCACGGCGGCAAGCCGCTCGTAGTCCTCGGAGACATGCGGGCGGCCGATCTTGACCTTCGATCCGGTAAAGCCCTTTGCCTTGGCCGCAAGAGCATCCTCGACCAGGGCTTCGGTTTCGATATGCAGCCAGCCGCCTTCGGTCGTATACAGCGGGCAACGGTCCTTGGCTCCACCCGCCAGCTTCCAGAGCGGCAGCCCCATCTTGCGCGCGCGCAGGTCCCAGAGGGCCGTGTCGATGGCGGCAAGCGCAATGGAGGAAATGGCGCCGATCGTGGTGGCGTGGGTGAAGAACTCCAGTTCGTGCCAGATGCCCTCGATCATGTCTGCGTCACGGCCGATCAGAACCGGGGCGAGATGGTCCGCAAGAAGCCGCATGACCGACGATCCACCGGTGCCGATCGTATAGCTGTAGCCTGTGCCCGTCGCACCGTCCGCATCGGTAATCGTGACGATCGGTGTTTCCTGGCTGACGAAACTCTGGATCGCATCGGTTCGCTTGACCTTCGGAACCAGGTCGACCATGCGCAGTTCGACTTTTTCAATCCGTGCCATGCGTTCAGCTCCTCAAGGTCTGTTCGGTGGCGGCATCGAAGAGATGTGCCTGGCTGAGGTCGAAACTGAGATCGATCTTGTCACCGGTGTGCAGCGCCTTCGGGTTGAGCATGCGCGCAATCCAGTCCTCACCAGCGAACTCCGCAAAGACCAGGGTCTCGTTGCCGAGCGGTTCGGTGATCGAGACAGGCACCTGCGTCGTGTGCACGTCATGGGCCTCGCCGGAATGCAGGCCATGTCCCGCCGGATACAAATCGTCCGGTCTCAGTCCGAACACGACCTTCTGGCCGACGCTGACCGCGTTCCGGAATTGCATCGGCAGCGGAAGGCTGGCGCCATTTGCGAAGGCGAGCTTGCCATCGTCGATGACCGCTTCGCGCAGGTTCATGGTCGGCGAACCGATGAACCCGGCGACAAAGCGGGTCCTTGGGCGCTGGAAGACTTCCTCCGGCGTGCCGACCTGTTCGATATGGCCGTCGCGCATGATCACGATACGGTCGGACAGGGTCATGGCTTCCACCTGGTCGTGGGTCACGTAGATGACCGTCGACTGGACCTTGGAATGCAGTTTCTTGATCTCCGTGCGCATCTGCATGCGCAGCTTGGCATCAAGGTTGGAAAGCGGTTCGTCGAACAGGAACACATCCGGATTGCGCACGATGGCGCGGCCCATGGCAACACGCTGGCGCTGGCCGCCGGAAAGTTGGGACGGCCGTCGTTCCAGAAGGGCCTCGAGGCTGAGCGTGCGCGCCGCTTCCGCGACCGCCGCATCGATCTCTGCCTGAGATTTTCCGGCGATCTTGAGCGAAAATCCCATGTTCTCTGCAACCGTCATATGCGGGTAGAGCGCATAGGACTGGAAGACCATGGAGATGTTGCGTTGGCGCGGCGGCAGGTCATTGACCACCCGGTCGCCGATGTGGATTTCGCCACCCGAGATGTCCTCCAGCCCGGCGATCATGCGGAGCGAGGTCGACTTGCCACAGCCGGACGGGCCGACCAGCGCGATGAACTCCCGGTCCTTGACCTCAAGGTTGATGGAATGAACCACCTCCAGTTGCCCGTATTTCTTGACCAGGTTTTTCAAAGAGACGGTAGCCATGTCTATCCCTTCACTGCGCCGGAGGTGAGGCCGGAGACGAGGTGTTTTTGTACGATGAATGTCAGGGTGAGTGCCGGAATGATCATGACCACGGCCAGCGCGCACATGCCCCGCCAGTCGATGGTGAATTCGGCGGTGTAATCCAGCAGACCGACCGGTAGCGTCTTGGAATTGGTCGACCGGGTGAGCTGGGATGCCAGCGCGAATTCGTTCCAGGAAATCAGGAAGGCGAAGATACCGGCGGAGGCGATGCCTGAACGCGCCAACGGAAATTCAACCTGCCAGAAGGCTTGCCACCGGGTGCAGCCGTCGATCTGGGCCGCTTCCGCAAGATCCCGGGGGACCTGGCGGAAGAAACCATCGATCAGCCAGACCGTGAAGGGCACGTTGAGTGCCACATAGGCAAGGATCAGTCCGAAGTGGGTGTCGATGATGCCGATCTTGGCATAGACGAAGAACAGCGGCAGTGACAGCGCGATCCCTGGCACGGTCCGCGTGAGCATGAAGCCGAGGAAAATGGCCGACTTGCCGCGGAAGCGGTAGCGCGCAAACGCGTAACCACCGGCCATGCCGACCGCCAGGGCGATCACGGTCGAGGTGACCGAGATGATCAGTGAATTGCGGAAATACTCCAGCACCGGAATGCCGCCTTGGCCAACGCCGGAGAACATTGCCACATAGGCATCGAACGACAGCTCGCGCGGGATCCAGACCGGCGGTTTGGCCATGATCTCGACTGTCGGGCGGAGCGAGGAAAGAACGATCCAGACCCCCGGCAGACAGATGATCGTCATGGCGAGGAACAGTCCGATCAGGTGGCCGGCCTTCAGGAAACGGCCCTTGAGGCGATGTGCGGTATTCTCGTCCATGATCACCACTCCGCGCCGATCTGCTGGCGGGCCTTCGCGAGTTGCCGGAAGAACAGCGCCGTGAACAGGATTGAAAGAAGAATGGCGATGTAGGCCATGGCGTTGGCCAGCCCCATGCGCGCGTCGGAATAGGCGGTACGGGCAATCATCGTCCAGAGGATCTCGGTACGCCCGGCAGGGCCGCCATCGGTCATGATCTTGACGATGTCATAGGCGCGCGCGATGTCGAGCGAACGGATGGTCATGGCGATATAGGCAAAGGGCATGATGAACGGCCAGGTCACATAGCGGAAGCTCTGCCACGAGGTGCAACCGTCCACCTTGGCCGCTTCCAGCGGCTCGCGCGGCATGGCCATCAGGCCCGCCAGAATGAAGATCGCGAAGACCGCAGTGGACGACCAGATTTCCGCAATCAGGATGGAAATGAAGGCAAGCTGTCCGTCGATCAGCCAGGGAATGGCGATATCCGTGAGCCCGAGCGATTGCAGGGCGTTGTTCACGACACCGATGTTGTCGTTGAACATGAACTTGAACTGGAAGCCGACCAGAACCGGCGAGAACATCATGGGAAACATCATGATGGTGCGCAAGATCCGCTGTCCGCGTGTGGCCTTTTCAACAAGCAGCGCCAGGCCCAGGCCGAGCAGCATTTCCAGGTTGAGCGCGAAGGTCAGCAGCAGCACCGTGCGGCCGAAGGCGACCCAGAAATCCATGTCCGTCAGAAGCCGCACGTAGTTGCGGAAGCCGATGAACGTATAGATCGTGTCCGGCCGGGTCAGGCGGAACGGCGTGAAACTTGAATACAGTGACAACAGGAGTGGCACGACCACCACTGCCGCCAGGACGATAAACGCCGGCAGCAGCAGAAGCACATGCGGCGCGGGCTTCCAGCCTCTCATTCTATCCTCATATCGTTTTACGAAAGGAGCTAGCCGACCCGCGAATGTCGCGCGCGGGAAACCCGGCGGGATCAGGCGCGGCAGGGCCGCGCCTGTCCTTGAGCGAGCTTAGAGCTCTCCGGCATCCTGCAGGATTTCGGTGGCCTCGGCCGCTGCATCGTCAAGTGCCTGCTGGGGCGTCTTGTCGCCGAGGATGGCAGCCTGCAGCTGCGGGTAGACCGCGTTGGAGATCTCGATCCAGGACGGAGACTGAGGAACCGGGTAAGCGCCTTTGGCGGCTTCCTGGAAGGCCTGCAGAACTTCCTTGCGGAACGGGTCGTCGGAGGCTTCCGCGATCACCCAGTCCCAGACGGCGTCGCGCGTCGGCAACGGTCCACCGGCTGCTTCCTGCTTCTGGCTGTCCTCGTTGGTCAGGAACCAGACGAGGGAAGCTGCGGCTTCCTTGTTCTCGCAGTTTTCGGTGACGGAGAAACCGTGATGTCCCGACCATCCGGTCCGGGCACCCGAGGACCCCTTGGGCGGTGCAACGACACCGACATCGCCGGCCACCTTGGAAGCACCCGGGTCGTTGAAGAAGCCGGCCCAGCCCGGCCAGTCCAGGTTGATGGCAACCGTGCCGGAGGCAAAGCCCTGGCCGAGGTCGTCCCAGAGGTAGTTGGTCGTACCGGCGGGAACGGCTTTCGCTTTGTAGAGATCTACGAACCAGTTGAGCGCACGCACACCGGCTTCCGAATTGAATGCAGGCTTGCCATCTGCATCCAGGTATTCGCCACCTTCCGCGCGCAGCATTTCATAGAAACGGCCGTTGATGGCCTCTTCCTTGCCGGCAAATTGCGTGCCGTAGAAGTCCGGCGGATTGGCGAAGAACTCGGCCTGATCGGTCACCTGCTGCCAGGTGTCCGGCGGCGTCAGGTCATAGCCGAATTTTTCCTTGAACTTCGCCTTGTTGTCTTCGTCCGCATAAAGGCTCTTCTGGTAGTAGAGCGCGGAAACATCGAACTGGGCGCGCGGCAGCATCACCAGTTTTCCGTCAAGCGTCGAGGCGGAGATGTTGGCATCGACGAAGGCGTCGATTTCGTCCTTCGGCAGCAGTGCTGCAAGGTCGGTGTAGATGCCCGGATACTGGGGCGCGAAGGATGAGTGGTTCGAACCCACACACCAGTTCAACGCACCCACGGCGATGTCCGACTTGATCTCCTTGTCGAGGTCGAAGTGGTTCTTCTTGGAGATGACGTTGACCTTGGCCCCCGTCGCCGCCTCCCATTCGCCGATGCGCGCGTAGAGCTTTTCGTACTGCTGGCCACCGATCAGCTTGGCATCGATCGTGACCCCGTCAAACTTGCCCGGCAGATCCTGCGCGAGCGCAGAGCCAACGGCAAAAAGAGCGATAACGCCGGCGGACGCGCCGGCCAGTAGATTTTTCATGAGCCTCCTCCCGAGACTTTCAAAGAAGGCGGGTGCCCGCCCAAACAACTCACTAATGAGTGGTTCATTTATATACAAACATGCTCTTCATTTATGGTCAAGCTACTCCGGCGCATTCTTGTTTGTTTTTCGAGCAGGGTGTGCGTATATGAATATTGCACTTCATGGAGAAAAGTATGGAACAGGAAGAGGATCGATACCGGGCGCCCGCCCTCGACAAGGGGCTCGATATTCTTGAACTTCTTGCAGGCATTGACGGCGGATTGACCCAGGCGGAGATCGCCAAGCATCTCGGCCGCAGCCCCAACGAATTCTACCGCATGCTGGACCGGTTGGTGCGTCGGGGTTACGTCACAAGGATCGACGGTGACCGCTACTCGCTGACACTCAAGCTCTTCGGTCTGGCGCAGTCCCATGCGCCGGTCCGCCGTCTCGTTTCCTTTGCAACGCCCTTCATGCGCGACCTTGCGGAAAAGACGCTCCAGGCAAACCAGCTCTCCGTCTTCGACCGTGGATCGGTTGTCGTCGTCGCGCAGCAGGAGGCGCCGAGCTACTGGGGGATTTCAATCCGCGTCGGCTCGAATATTTCGCTCTATGACACCGGATCCGGTCACGTTCTTCTGGCCTTCAGGCCGCAAGAGGAGCGTCTGATGATGATCAACGAATATTCCCGCAGCACCGAACATCCGACCGTCGAGAAGGAGTTCTTCGACCGGCTCGACCAGATTTCGGAACGTGGCTACGAAATGATGCCGAGCCTCCAGACTGCCGGTGTCTACAACCTGTCCGCTCCGATCCTGAGCCCGGACGGACGGGCCATCGCGGCACTGACTGTTCCTTTCATCACGCTGGTGAACACCCCGCAGGCCCCCGACATCACCGGGACGCTGGAACTTCTGACCAGGACCGCGCGACAGTTGTCGGAACTGACCGGAACGGACGGCAAATCGGCCGAATAAATTCTTATTTGAATAATCTATTTTCCTGTGGAAGGATTACCCGGCTATTTGCGAGGAGGAGCAGCATGATCGTCGACACCCATCTTCATGTCATAGACCGGTCGGCTCTGGAGTATCCGTGGCTGGCGGGTGTCGAACCGCTCAATCGGGACTGGACATATGAGACCTATGCCCGTGATGCGCGGCGCGCAGGCATTTCGACCACGCTTCATATGGAGGTGGATGTCGCTGAACCCCTCATCGAAGCTGAGACAGGATATGTCGGCACTCTGGCAAACCGGCCGGACAGCCTCATCACGGGGGCAATTGCATCCTGCCGTCCCGAGAAGGAAAGCTTTGCTGCCTATCTGGAGCGGCAGCAGGCAAATGAGCTTGTGAAGGGTTTCCGGCGTGTGTTGCACGTCATGCCGGACGAGTTGTCTGATCAGCCTTTATTTCGGGAAAACCTGAAGCGCCTTGGCGGCACGCGCTTCTCCTTCGACCTCTGCGTCCTGCCCCGCCAGCTTGAGCGGGCAATGGAGCTTGTCGATCTGGCTCCCGACGTCACCTTCATACTGGACCATTGCGGTGTACCGGATATCGCCGCCGACGAACGCCAGCCCTGGCAGGAGCGGGTTACGGAACTCGCAAAACGCCCCAATGTCTGCGCCAAGATCTCCGGGATCGTTGCCTATGCCGATCCTGAAAGCTGGATTGCCGAGACCCTGCGCCCATGGGCCGAGCACACCATTCAGGCATTCGGCTGGGACCGTGTTGTCTGGGGCAGTGACTGGCCGGTCTGCACGCTCGGTGGCGGCTTGCTGGCATGGGTTGCTGCGACCCACGCCTTGCTGGAAGGCGTCAGCGAGGATGAACGTACAAAGCTGCTGTCTGGAAACGCAAACCGTATCTGGCAGCTTTGACCAACTGAACCGCGCCCCCAATGTGATTGGAGGCGCGTTTGGACGGTTGTCCGCAGACGCATTGTTTTGGAAGGGCTTACTCAAAACTCCCGGCGAAAAGCGCATTGATGTCGCCGATGACGGATTGCGCTGTCTCACCACCTTGCAGGCCCAGGTTCAGCCGTTCTGAAGCCGCTGCCTGAAATGCCATGTAGCCCTTGTGGCGCGGACGGACCCAGGCGTTGTCCAGGGTCCGGCGGGTGTTGCGGTAAAAGCCGTTTGTCGCTTCATTGACGGTCTCGTCAGACCAGCCGTCCGCATGACCAGGCTGGCCTCCGGCAGCTGCAAAAGGCCCGCTCTGCACTAATCCGCTTGCGATCCAGAGAGCGAAGTCCGCAGCCTTCGAGACATGGTTCGAAAACGCGGAAACGGCAATGCCGGTGCCGCCAAGTGCGGAGCCCGTCGGGCCGTTGTCGCCGGCAGTAGGGATATCGGCAAAGGACAGGCGTTTCGGCCTGAAGCCTTCGATACCGTAGTTGACATACCCGTAGATCAGGGGAACACAGGCAATCGGGCTGTCCGTCTTGCACATCTCCTCAAAGATCGCGATCGGATCCATGCCATAGCACCGGTCAGGAACGTGCCGCATCAGGCGCGAGATCAGCTCATAGACCGGTGCGCCGTTCTCAATCGAAACAAGCTCGCCCGGTCCTGTCGTCGTGCAGGGTGTTCCAAGGTTTGCCGACAGGGTGAAGAAGGTCATCAGCGAGTGGGGCGGGCGCATCGGGATCAGCACCTTGCCCGCTTCCGCCAGTTCAAGGACTTCGTCGAAGC
This sequence comes from Labrenzia sp. PO1, assembly GCF_012273635.1. NCBI lineage: Bacteria > Pseudomonadati > Pseudomonadota > Alphaproteobacteria > Hyphomicrobiales > Stappiaceae > Labrenzia > Labrenzia sp. PO1. The sequence continues at coordinate 61,076 of NZ_JAAXCR010000005.1, read as the reverse complement.
GTGTGGGTGCCGCGCCGACGAGGTCTGCCCGATAGGCCTGGATCTGTGCGGCGGCGTCGATCGGATAGGCCCACTGGTGACCCTCCCAGAAATAGCTTTCATAAGAACCGCCGACACTGCCATTTGCGACGGCCTGCCGGTTTTGCGGGTCCCCGTGACTGTCGAGTGGAGCAAGACAGTTCTGCGTGGTGATTTCACCAACGTGCGGATGGTCGATGACGATCAGATCATACTGGCGCGCGAGATCTTCGACCGGGTAGGATTCGAAGTCCTGAAGCGAGCGCTTGTCCCAGTCGATCCCGACACCCGTCTGCTCTTCCCAGAGCTTCGAGCAGGCAACCATGGGCTCGTAGCCGCGCGGATGGCTCCAGGTCATGCCTTTCAGGCGAACGGTGCTCACAGGCCGAACTCCTTTTCGATCGCGGCCGTGTGTTCGCCGACGCGCGGTGCAGCCCGGGCGATTTTCGGACGGGCGCCGTTCACTCTCAACGGGGAACGGGTTGTCAGGATCGAGACATTGTCTTCACGCTCGACGCGCTGCAGCAGGTCCAGACCGTTGAACCCTTCGCTTTCCAGCAGGCTGTCCCAGTCGAGCACCGGCGCACACCAGATGTCGGCGGGTTCGAAAACGGACATCCAGTCGTCGACCGTTCGTTCGGCTATCGCGCCTGCGATCAGCTTCTTGATCGTCTCGCGTTCGGAAAACCAGACCGCCGGATCGCCGCAATAAGGCTCGAGAGCTTCCAGTTCCATCAGGTCACGCAGTTTCGGGATCGGCGTCATTGCAACCGCAATATACCCGTCCTTTGCCTCATACACGCCGTAAGGCGCGGAGAGATAGGCATGGGCGTTGCGGAAACCGGACCGTTTCGGCATGCGCCTTCCGTCGTTGAGATAAGTGGTCAGAACCTCGAACTGAAAGTCGACCAGAGCTTCGAGAAGGCTGGTCTGGACATGGCTGCCCTTGCCGGAAACACCGCGCCGGACGAGGCCTGCAAGAAGGCCCTGTGCCAGGGCAGCCCCTGCAAACATGTCGCCGACGGCAAGCCCCATCGGTACCGGGCCGTCACCATCGTTGCCGCTGAGCCACATGAGGCCCGAACGGGCCTGGGCAAGCAGATCCTGCCCTGGGCGGGCAACCCATGGGCCGTCTTCCCCGTAACCGCTGATCGAGCCGTAGACCAGACCCGGATTGATTGCCCGTACGGTCTCGTAGTCGAGGCCCAGCCGTTCGATCACGCCGGGCCGGAAATTCTGGACCAGCACGTCGGCCTTGGCGATCAGGCGCTTGAGACGGTCTATGTCCTCCGGCTTCTTCAGGTCGACGGCGAGGCTTTCCTTGCCGCGGTTGATGGCGTGAAAGATGGTCGAATCCCCGCCGATTTCCGTGTCGCTCAGATAGAGGCTGCGCGACAGGTCTCCGGAGCCTGGCCGTTCGATCTTGATAACGCGCGCGCCAAGATCCTGCAGGCGCAGAGTGGCATAGGGACCGGAGAGAAACTGGCTCATGTCGAGCACGGTGATCCCGGCGAGCGGTAGTTCTGAAGTGGAGTTCATGTCGGTTCAGGCCCGGTTTTCAGGTTCTGTCCGGTCCGCATGGGCGGCCGGATTGCGGTATTTCACGGTTTGCAGATGCTCGCAGTAGAGGACGAGTTCCCCTGCCCCCTTGAAGACTTCGTAGGACGCCCGAATGAGGCCCATCTCTTCGTATTTCGGCTTCTTGTCGAGGTTTGTCCGGACCGTATAGATCGTGTCGCCAATGAAGACCGGCTTGATGAAGCGCAGCTTGTCGTAGCCATAGGAAAACGCGTTGACGCAGTTGGTCGCGACAAGGCCGAGGCCTGCGGAGAAGACGAACGCTCCGGCAACCAGTCTCTTGCCGAAGACCCCTTCCGTTTCTGCGAACATCTGGTCCTGCACATAAGGGTGAATGTCGACGACCAGCGTGTTGAAGAGGTGGCTTTCGCCTTCAGCGATCGTCCGACGCAGGGAACGTATGCAATGCCCCGGCTGCCAGTCTTCGTAAAACCAGTTTTCCGAATTCCAGACCGGGATGGCCGCATGCGCCGCCGGCATATCCTTCGGCAGCGTGCTGGCGATCCCGACCGTCGGTGCGAATGACGTTTCCATGGCTCCTCCCAATTTCTTATGTGAATACTATATTCACATATGATTTTTAGAAGCAAGGGCTCTGTTCTTCCCGGTGCATGACTGGAAGGCGCCATCGCAGGCCCCGCAGGCAATGAGCCAACAGAAAAGAAGCTGCAGCGAACTGGGTGTGCCGATCCATTCAGGGAATTGTCCGGGCGTGCGCGGGATTCGTCAGGAATGGAACCGGAAGTGCGGCATCTGTCGTTCGGGCCGAGCGTTCAGCCGGCCATCAACTCAAGTATAAAACGGTCTGGTGTGCCGCAGCAGCCAACCGCAACCGGAACTGCAGTGCACGCAGAGCCAGGCGATTGTGGTGGGTTAAGTGGGCAATGGGCAGAATGACAGCCAGGCAAGACGGCTATTGCGGCCATTGGCGTCAAGGCGCCGGCGAGGCTGAAGAAGAAGAACCGCGAGACTGTCAGCGATCCTGATGTGCTTTGCCGTCGTCCGTCACAGCAAGAACAACCAGCGCCAGACGCCTATTCGTTGGCGCTGTTCCAGCTGTTGAGGGATGCCAGGAGCCGTTCCAGGGACGGCTTGATCCGGTCCGCATCCGATTGGTTCAAGGCAGACAGCAGGGTTCTTTCGTGTTCCCTTGCCTCTTCGACCACTTCGGAGCTCAGCTTCTGCCCGGCGTCGGTCAGGTGAACGCGGACGCGGCGGCCATCGCCCTTGTCGCTCTTGCGCACGACCAGACCTCGCTTTTCCATCTGATCGACAATACGCGTCATTCTGGATTGCTCCAGAAGGGAGTATTTCGCCAACTGCGTGATCATCAGTCCGTCCTGATCGTAAAGGCAGGCAAGAACCCGCCATTCCGGAACGCGCAGGCCCAACTCGCGCACACGGAGGTGAAACTGGTGGCTTGCCGCTTCGCTTGATGCTGCCAGCAGGTACAGCAGGTAAGAAGAAACGAATTTTTCCGGCGTCAGGGTCAACACCCCCTCCAACTATGCACCTGTTTTCAAAGTGTCATTTATCCCGGACAGATCGGGAAAAAAAGAGGCTTGACTCATTTTATATGAAATTTCATATTTTTTACAGGAGGAGGCATTGCGGTGAAACTTGTTCTTGAAGGTGTAGAACCGGAAACCGATCAGATTCGTGTTTTCAGGTTTCGGGCGGAAGCCGGCGGGTCATTGCCGGGCTATGAGCCCGGTGCGCATGTCAAATTCGATCTCGGTCCTTTGGGCGAACGGGAGTACTCCCTGATCGACTGGCCGGAGACTGATGACCTCTATACGGTCGCGGTTCAGCGGGAAGAGAGCGGCCAGGGCGGCTCCAAGGCCATGCATGCCCTGAGCGCTGGTCAATCGATCTCCGTCAGCGAACCGAAGAACGACTTCCCGCTTGCCGAAGATGTTCCGCACGTCCTGCTTCTGGCCGGCGGCATCGGCATCACGCCGCTCATTTCGATGGCGACCCGGCTGAAATCGCAGGACCGGTCTTTCGAGCTGCATTATTCTGCTCGTTCGGCTGCGCGGATGGGGTTCGCCGACAAGCTGAAGAACGCCTTCGGTGACAACGCCCGTTTTTACCTTGACGACACGGACCCGCTCGATCTGGCCGCACTGATGAAAGCCCAGCCCTCCGGAACGCATCTTTATATCTGCGGCCCGAAGGGAATGATCGATGCCGCACGCGCTGCCGCGACCGCAGCCGGACTGGCGGAAGAGGCCATTCATGTTGAACTCTTCACTGCCCCCCAGGCGCAGTCCGGCGATGCGGCATTCGAGGTGGAGGTACACAGCACGGGACAGGTTGTGACCGTAGCCCCGGACCAGACCATCATCCAGGCACTGGAAGATGCCGGCCTCGACGTCATGTATGACTGTCAGCGCGGCGACTGCGGCATCTGCCAGACGGATGTGATCAGCGGTACGCCCGATCACCGCGACGTCGTGCTGTCGGATGCCGAGAAGGCATCGGGAAAGGTCATGCAGATTTGTGTCAGCCGCGCGAAATCCGCGCGACTTGTCCTCGATCTTTAGGGTTTCGCATTCCAGGGAGGAGCCAGCATGCAAACGGCCAGCCAAATCGCCGCTCTGTTCACGGGGCCGCAGGTGCATCGGGACGTCTACACGAGCCCGGAAATCTACAAGCTGGAAATGCAGCATCTGTTCGCAAACACCTGGGTGTTTGTCGGCCATGACAGCCAGACCCCGAACAAGGGTGACTATTTTACCACGCAGATCGGCGACCAGCCTGTCATCCAGGTGCGTCACTCCGATGGCGAAATTCACGTTCTTTACAATCGTTGCCCGCACAAGGGCACCAAGATCGCGATCGACCGGGAAGGCAACACGGGCAAGTTCTTCCGGTGCCCCTATCACGCCTGGTCGTTCAAGACGGACGGCTGCCTGCTCGCGATCCCGCTGAAGAAGGGGTACGAGAACACCGGCTTCGAAAACACCGAAAATGCCAAGGGCATGACAGCCGTTGGTGCGGTCAAGAACTATCGCGGTTTCGTCTTTGCCCGCCTGGCTGCCGAGGGCATCAGCTTCGAGGATTACTTCGGCGACAGCCTGAGTTCCATCGACAACATGGTCGACCGCTCGCCGGAAGGGCGGCTTGAGATCGCCGGTCCGCCGCTGCGCTACATGCACAAGTGCAATTGGAAGATGCTGGTCGAAAACCAAACCGATACCTGCCACCCGATGGTCGCCCACGAAAGCTCCGCCGGAACGGCAGTGAACATCTGGAAGGAGATGGGCAACCCGGAACCGCGTCCGCCCGCGATGGAGATCATCGCGCCCTTCATGTCGCCCTACGAGTTCTTCGAGAACATGGGTATCCGCACCTGGCCGAATGGGCACGGGCATACGGGTGTGCATCACTCGATCCATTCCGACTATTCCGCGATACCTGGCTATTTCGAGGCCTTGAGCGAAACCCACGGCGAGGAGCGCGCGAAGGAAATTCTCGGCGAGAATCGGCATAACACCGTCTATTTCCCGAATATCATGATCAAGGGCCCGATCCAGCAGCTGCGCAATTTCATTCCGCTGGGGCCCGACAAGACACTGGTCGAAAGCTACATCTACCGTCTGGTCGGGGCGCCGGACGAACTTCTGGCGCGCACCGCCATGTACAACCGGATGATCAACGCTCCGACATCGATGGTCGGCCACGACGATCTGGAAATGTACGAGCGCGCGCAGGAAGGCCTCATGTCCAACGGCATGGAATGGGTCAACGTTCAGCGCCTCAGAAAGGAAGAGGAAGACTTTAGCGAGGAGGCCGTGGAAAACGGCACCACGGAACGGCAGATGCGCAACCAGTTCGATGCCTGGGTGAAATTCATGACAGCTACGATGGAGAATGCGTGATGGCGGTTTCCAGGGAAGAGGTCATCGACTTCATCTATGACGAAGCAAGAATGCTGGACGAGGGCCGCTACAGTGAATGGCTGTCGTTGTGGCTGGAAGACGGCCACTACTGGATGCCGCTCGACTACAAGCAGACCGATCCACATCTGGTGACGTCCCTGCTCTACGAGGACATGTTCATGCTGCGCTTGCGCGTGGAGCGGCTGAACGGGGCCAGAACCTTCAGCCAGAAGCCCAAGAGCCGTTGTCACCATGTCATCCAGCGGCCCTTCATCGACAAGATGGACGGGGATAGGATCGTCACCAACACATCCATGCATTATGTCGAAACGCGCCTGGACGAGCAGTTCCTGCTGGCGCTGACGGCAACGCACGAACTGAAAGTGGTCGATGGCGAGATCAGGATCGCCAACAAGCGGGTCGACATCCTCAATTGCGACGCCGCCTTCGGCAATATTCAGTTGCTGCCATGACAGCCATGACAGTTGAAACAGTTTATGAGGCCTTCGCTGCAACGGCGGAGAAATATCCGGACCGGCCGTTTCTGAACGTTCTGCCCGGCACTGCAGACATCTACGGCATACCGCCCGGCGAGCTGACATATGGCGCCGCACGCCAGGAAGTCGACACGCTTGCGCAGGACCTGATGGAGGCTGGCTATGGTGCAGGCATGCGTGTTGCCCTGCTTCTGGAAAACCGGCCCACGTTCTTCCTGCATTGGCTCGCGGTAAACCGGATCGGCGGCTCCGTTGTGCCGGTCAATCCGGACCTGAGGGCCGCGGAGCTTGAATATCTCATCGGCCACTCCGAACCGGCGCTGATCATATCGATCGAAGACCGCCACAAGGAACTTGAGGCCGCCGTTGCCGCTGCCGGCATCAAGGCGGCCGTGATTGCCCCCGGCGACCCGGTCCCCGGGCCGCGCGACCAGGCAGTCACCGCCCGGCCGCTGGAAGGAGAGGCCCGCGAGGCGGCTATCCTCTACACCTCGGGCACGACCGGCAAACCGAAGGGCTGCGTCCTTCCCAATACCTATTTCCTGCTTGCGGGCCGCTGGTATGCCGGTGTCGGCGGACTGGCGACGCTGACGGAAGACGGTGAGCGCATGATCACGCCCCTGCCCGTCTTCCATATGAATGCAATGGCCTATTCCTTTATGGCGATGGTCATGGTTGGCGGGTGTCTTACCGTTCTGGATCGCTTTCACCCGCGTGCGTGGTGGCAGGACGTTGCCGCGTCCCGGGCAACCTGTCTGCATTACCTGGGCGTGATGCCGTCCATGCTGATGGGGTTCGACCCTTCCCCTGAAGAACGTGCGCATCAGGTTCGTTTCGGCTTTGGCGCAGGCGTCGACCCGAAGCTGCAGATTGCCTTCGAGGACCGTTTCGGCTTTCCGCTGGTCGAAGCCTGGGCGATGACGGAAACCGGTGCCGGGGCAGTAATCGCCGCCTCGGGTGAAGACCGGCTGGTGGCCCAGGCAAGCATCGGCAAGCCAGGCACGGGTGTCGAATGCCGGCTTGTCGACGACAGCGGCAGGGAGGCGGCTCAGGGTGAATTGCTGGTGCGCCACGCGGGGCCGGATCCGCGCTACGGCTTCTTCTCGGAATACTACAAGGACGCTGCCGCGACGGATGAGGCCTGGAAAGACGGCTGGTTCCATACCGGCGACATCGTCCGCCAGGGCAAAGACGGCAACCTGTTTTTTGTCGACCGCAAGAAAAACGTCATCCGGCGGTCGGGCGAGAACATCGCCGCCGTGGAGGTGGAATCGATCCTGATGCGCCATCCCGACATCGAGGCGGCCGGTATTGCCCCTGTGCCCGACCCGGTGCGCGGCGACGAGGTGTTTGCCTGCCTGAAAGTGAAGAACCCGAGCCGAGACAAGGCCGAGGCGATCACACGCTGGTGCCTGGAGCAGATGGCCTATTACAAGGCGCCGGGCTACATCGCCTTTGTCGACAAGCTGCCGTTGACGCCGACCCAGAAGATCCAGCGGGCCACCTTGAAGGAATTGGCACTGCAGCTTCTGGACGATCCCGATACAATCGCCACCGGTCATATGAAAAAGCGGCAGGCCAGTTGATGGGGAAACGACAGAGCTATGAGGGCGTTGCGGTCACTGCACCGGTTTCAATTCCCTACCAGCGTTACTCCATCGAAACGGCCCATTGGTGGATCGCAAGCGCTTTGCGCGGATCCCTTCGGGCCGCTGGTTTGAGGCCTGCGGATATTGACGGGTTTTCGGTTGCAAGCTTCACCCTGTTTCCGGATACGGCTGTCGGGCTGACGCAGCATCTGGGCCTGTGCCCCAGGTGGCTGGACAATATTCCGATGGGTGGTGCCAGTGGTGTGGTTGCCCTGCGGAGGGCCGCACGTGCAGTCCAGGCGGGCGACGCGGACATCGTGGCCTGCGTTGCCGGAGACACCAACCACATCGACAGCTTCAGAAACCTGCTGTCGAGCTTTTCCCGCTTTGCCCAGGACGCCTCCTACCCTTACGGATTTGGGGGGCCGAATGCCAATTTCGCGCTTCTGACCGACCGGTACATGCAGGAATATGGCGCGACACGCGCGGATTTCGGCAGGATCTGCGTTGCGCAGCGTGCCAATGCCCTGCGCAATCCGAACGCGCTGATGAAGAAGCCGCTGACGCTTGAGCAATATCTCGACGCCCGCCCGATCGCAGATCCGATTGCCCTGTTCGACTGTGTCATGCCTTGCGCCGGGTCCGAGTGTTTTCTCGTCATGTCCATTGAAGAGGCAGAGCGGCGGAACCTGCCCTATGCCGTGATCGGGGGAACAATCGAGCGCCACAACGCCCATGCCGAGGATCCCGTGCAACTGCGTGGCGGCTGGACGCTCGATGTTGAAGAACTCTACGCCATGGCGGAGTGCTCGCCGGACGACATCGATCTCCTGCAGACCTATGACGATTATCCCGTCATTTCGATGATGCAGATCGAGGATCTCGGTTTCTGCGACAAGGGCGGCGGCCCGGATTTCGTCAGAAGCCGGGACCTGACAATTTCCGGAGACTTTCCGCACAACACCTCCGGCGGACAACTGTCTGCCGGTCAGGCCGGGGCAGCGGGTGGTTTCATCGGCCTCGTGGAAGCACTGCGCCAGGTACTGGGTACCGCCGGAGGCACGCAGGTGGCAGATGCGACGACCGCGATGGTTTCAGGCTTCGGCATGATCAATTACGACCGCGGCGTCTGCACGAGTGCGGCCATTGTGAAAACAGGGAGCCCGGCATGAGCACACCGCTTTCCCCTCCCCTCAAGAAAGATCCGCAAAAGCGCACGCAGTCTCCGCTACGTCCCCCGGAGGCCCGATCCCGCGCGGCTCTCGGCCTGACCGCGGCTGCGGCGGAGGGCCGTTTCGCTCTTCAGGTCTGTGACGACTGCGGCACGGTGCAATATCCGCCCCGGGATGTTTGCGGAAGCTGCCTGTCGGCCGCGCTGGAATGGCAGGACATCTCGCCGGCGGGCACACTGCTGGCAGAGACCCGGATCCGCACGTCGATCAATCTCTACTTCCGGGAGAGAACGCCCTGGCGCATGGGCTCGGTGCAACTGGATGCCGGTCCTGTGGTCCTGTGCCATGTGCATGGCGACTGCGAGCGCGGCAGAGAAGTTACACTGTTGAACCGTCTTGACGCGTCCGGCCAGGGCGTTTTGCTGGCAGTGCCCAAGGACAGGACAAGCAATATGGAAGACGATCCGCAAATGCGTGCCCTTTCAGCCGACCCGAAACACAGGCGCATCCTGATCACGGACCTGCGAAACCCGAACACGCCGGCTCTGGTGACGTCGCTGCTGGAGGCAGGGGCTTCAACCGTCTTTGTCGGCGAGGCCGAAAGCTGGCGTCCGCACGCCAACCGCGATCTCTTGTCCGGGCTTGAAAAGGTCAGCGTGCTGCCGCTTGACGTCACAGACACCGCTTCGGTAGAGCGGCTTGCCGGGGAAATTGGCGGCAAGACGGATATTCTGGTCAACAATGCCCGGTTTCTGCGGCCGGGCGGTGTTCTGGCAAGAGGCGATACTGCCTTCGCGCGTGAGGAAATGGAGACCAATTATCTTGGTCTGATGCGTCTTGCGCAGGCCTTCGGACCGGGCATGTGCGCTCGCACCAATGATGGCGTCAACTCGGCGGTTGCCTGGGTGAATATCCTGTCAGTCTTCGCCCTGTCCAACACACCGGACTTCGGCTGCTTTTCTGCCTCCAACGCTGCTGCCTATTCGCTGTCGCAGTCCCTGCGCGGAGAATTCCGTGCGTCCGGGTTGCGTGTGATGACCGTCTTCACCGGACCGGACGAAGACGACTGGACCCAGCCGGTGCCGCCGCCCAAGGTCAATGCAAAGGCTCTGGCAAGGTCTGTGGTCACGGGGCTGCAGCAGGGGCTTGAAGACGTGTGGTGCGGTGACGTTGCCATGGAGATACGCGAACGCTGGCGGCAGGACCCGAAAGTCCTGGAACGTGAACTCACGCAAGGGGGAGAAGGCGCATGAGCGGTCTGAACCAGCTGGTCTCCGGCCTTGCCACCGGAGCCGTCAGGATTGTGGATCTGACCCACACGCTCGATCCGGACTTTCCGGTCATCGTGCTGCCGCCCGAGTTCGGTCAGTGCGCGCGTTTCCGGATGGAGGAAATCAGCGCCTACGATCACCGTGGTCCGGCATGGAAATGGCACAACATTTCCATGAGCGAACACACCGGCACCCATTTCGATGCGCCTTCGCACTGGATTTCAGGAAAGGACGTGCCGAATGGCTCGGTCGACGAGATCCCGGTCGAGGCTTTTGTCGGGCCTGTGGTGGTAATCGATTGCTCAAAAGGCGCTTCGGAGAACGACGACTTCGAACTGACGCCCGAGGTCACCGCAAATTGGGAAAGCGAGTATGGCCGCATCCCGGAAGATGCCTGGGTGCTGATGCGCACCGACTGGTCGAAGCGCAAGGGCGCCGACTATCTGAACATGCGCGCCGACGGACCGCATTCGCCCGGGCCGACGCCGGAGGCGATCCGGTTTCTGATCGAGAAGCGGAACATCCGCGGCTTCGGTACTGAGACCGTCGGAACGGATGCAGGCCAGGGGGCGCACTACGTGCCGCCCTACCCCGCTCACTACTTTCTGCATGGCGCGGGAAAATACGGCCTGCAATGCCTGGCCAATCTCGATCAGCTGCCCGCGACAGGTGCCGTGCTGATTGCGGCTCCCCTGAAAATCAAGAATGGAACCGGCAGCCCGCTTCGGGTTCTGGCGATGGTGACGGAATGAGTGAATTTACGGCAGTCGTTACCGGCGGCAACAAGGGGATTGGTGCCGATCTGGTCGAAAGGCTTCTCGGTCAGGGCTACACGGTGGTGTCGGTGGCACGAACCGCACCTGAAAAGTCTCACCCGAACCTGCACTCGGTGGAAGCCGACCTTCTCGATGCACAAGCCGTGGCCGCTGCCGCCGGCACGATCGCGGCGGAGTTCGACGTCACCCACCTGATCCATAATGCAGGGCTCATCTGGCCCAATCTTGTCGAGGATGCCAAGCCCGAAGACATCACCGGTCTTGCGCAGTTGCACCTGGGATCGGCATTAACACTCCTGCAGGCGACCTTGCCAAACATGAAGGCGCGCCAGTTCGGCCGTGTCATGTTCAACGCCTCACGGGCGGCGCTCGGCGCACCGACCCGAACCGCCTACAGTGCCAGCAAGGCCGGCATGATCGGTATGGCGCGCACCTGGGCCCTGGAGCTTGCCCCACATGGCATCACCGTCAACGTGGTCGCCCCCGGCCCGATCCTGACCGACAACTTCTGGGGTATCGTCGAAAAGGACAGCCCGCAACAGGAAGCCCTCGCAAAACGCATCCCGGTCGGGCGCATTGGCAACGTCCGGGACGTTACCAATGCCTTCCTGTTCTTCTGCGATCCGGAAAACAGCTTCGTGACCGGACAGACGCTTTATGTCTGCGGCGGTGCGAGCGTCGGAACGCTGACGATCTAGTGTGGTGAATTTGAAATACGCCTCATTGGTGCTGCAACCGCTAGAGCGTATTTCAAATTCGAAAGCCACACTAGAAACATATATTTGCTAGTCACCCTTTTGAATCTGAAGTTCGTTCGGAGCATGCCGGAAATTGAGACGAACTTCAGATTCGGGTGACTAGCGGGAGCCGCGTTTGACGGGAAACCAACGCGATTTGTTCTGAAGCGTCTGAGCCGTCAGCTGTCTTCTTGATCTTGCGGCATGCAGGCCAGCAGGGCTGCCTTCACGTCATCCGGCCAGGGGATGGAGCAATGCTTGTCGAGATCGCTGGCGGCCAGCACCTGGGTGCTCGACCAGCGTTTTTCGCCCTTGCAGCTGATCTCGTGATGCATGGTGACCGACGACCGGCCGACCCGCTTCACGGTTACTTCGAACTCCAGCTCTTCCCCGAAAAAGGAAGGGCTTGAGAAGTCGCTGGAAAGATGGACAGTCGGAGTGCCCCAACGTTCCTCCCAGATAATCTTGTGCCATGGATAGCCGAGCTTCAGCCAGAATTCCTCGTTCACACCGTTGAGGATGTTCAGATAGGATGGAAAATAGGCTGTGCCGGAGATGTCGCAATCACCGAAGTTGAGCATGCGGGTGGTTTTGAATGGAACGTCCAAGATGCGTTTCTCCCTGCCACTGGCTGGCTCACCATGTAACGGCGGCCCAATTTTATTTATTTGATTTTGCACACATCGCAGAGGGGCTTCAACACGTGGATTGTTCGCCAGGATGTAAACTCCTTGCCTGCGCAACGCGGGCTGTGCGCTGAGAAATCTGGATAAAGATCTGAAATCAAGAAGAATATTCGGAGTTTCGTGAAGCGTTGATCCACCGTGAAAATGATTGCGGAGCGGCGGTGTTTTCTATTGTCGATTGCAAAAAATACATGCAGTTTCATATTTATTGACAAGGCATGCTCATCAATGGAAGTATTCAAAAACGGTCTCGGGCCTGCGGAGGAGCCCAGCCAGACAGACGCATCATTCAAGGGAGAGGAAGATGAAGTCGCTATTCAAGATTGTTGGCGCTGCCGCAGTTTCACTGAGCCTCAGCGTTTCGGCGCTTTCGGCGGAAACCGTTCTCAAGATTTCCAGCTGGCTGCCGCCAACCCATAGCGTGAATACCGGCATTTTTGCCAATCTGATCACCATGATGGAAGAAGCTACAGGCGGCGAAGTCTCGGGTGAGCTGGTCTTTGGCCTCGCCCCGCCACCAGCCCAGATGGATCTGGTTCTCGATGGTGCCGCAGACATGGCTATCATCTTCCACGGGTATCAACCGGGCCGTTTCGTCGGGACGAAGCTGATTGAACTGCCGGGTTATGAAGGCAACGCAGAAGACGCATCCGTCGCCTATTGGCGCGTTTATGAAAAATACCTCGCTGCCCTCAATGAGCATCGCGGCGTCAAGGTCATTTCGCTCAACACCCATGGCCCCGGTCAGATCCATTCCAGCAAGGAAGTCAGCAGTCTTGCCGACATGAACGGCCTGAAGACGCGTATCGGCGGCGGTGTTGCCGGCGATGTGGGGTCCGCGCTCGGTCTGATCGGCATCAACGTTCCGGCTCCGAAGGTTTATGAAACGCTGGAATCCGGTGCGGCCGACGCGGTTGCGATGAATGTCGGCGAGCGTGTCGGCTTCAAGCTGAACGAAGTGGCCAAGTATCTTTATGACATGCCGGGCGGTCTCTATCGCGGCTCCTTTGCCGTGATCATGAGCCAGGAAAAATTCGACAGCCTGCCGGAAGATGTCCAGAAGGCCCTGGACGAGCAAGTGTTTGGTGAGCCCGCGAGCCGGATGGCAGGTGCATCCTGGGACGAGTCCGACACGATTGCCTATGAAGCGACGAAGAACGCAGAAGGCACGAAGATCACGCCTGCGAGCGATGATGACATCGCCAAGTTCGAGGAAATCAGCAAGGAAGTCACGGACAAGGTTCTGGCGGAACTGCAGGAAGCCGGGGTGGACGCGAAAGCCGCCTACGAAATGGTCAAGCAGGAAATGGCCGGAAACTAAACGAGTCCGGGTGGTCCGGTTTGTCCGGACCGCCCGCAGCTGAAGGATCTGGACGTGTCCCGTCTACTCAAGTTTGCGGCCAGTCTGCCGGCGCTGCTTGCCTCGTTTGCCTTGTTCGTCCTCATGGTCATGACGTTCTGCGACGTGGTGCTCCGGTCGGTGTTCAACGCGCCGATCGAAGTTGCCGCCGACATGACGCGCCTGCTCATGGCAATCATGGTTTTCTCGGTTCTGCCGGTCGTTTCCGCAAAGGATGGCCACATCTGCGTCGACCTGACGGACGGCATGTTCAAGCGCGCCGGACTGACCCGCTGGCGCAACGCTTTCACGGATCTCTTTTGTGGCCTGATGCTGGTCCTCCCGGCCATGCGCGTATTTGATCTGGCCGAACGAAGCCGCTCCTATGGCGACGTCATGGAATATCTGCGCCTGCCCCTGCACTATGTCGGATGGTTCATTTCCATCGTCACGGCAATTACCGCCGCAGTCCTCATTGTTCGCGGGCTCGGCCATATTTTCGCACCGAAATTGATGAGCCCCCGGCATGCTTGAAGGACTTCTCGGATTTGCAGCGGTTCTCGTACTGGTCCTGCTGCGAGTGCCCATCGCCTTCGCCATGGGCTTTGTCGGAATGATCGGCTTCATGATTGAATCGGGCTACCGCGCCTCGATTTCCATGACGGCTCGTCTGATCATCGATACCAGTCAGGATTACGGCCTTTCGGTTGTTCCGCTGTTCATCCTCATGGGGTTGTTCGTCAACAAGGCGGGGATCAGCCGGGAGCTCTATGCCGCTTCCAACGCGTTCCTCGGCCATTTCCGCGGTGGCCTCGCGATGGCAACCATCGTTGCCTGTGGCGGGTTTGCCGCCATATCCGGATCGTCCCTTGCAACCGCCGCCACCATGTCGAAGGTGGCCATGCCGGAAATGCGTCGGTTCGGCTATGCCGACAAACTGTCGACGGCTTCGATTGCCGCCGGCGGGACGCTCGGCATCCTCATACCGCCTTCGGTGATCCTCGTCATTTACGGTCTGCTGACCGAAACCTCGATCGGCAAGCTTTTTGTCGCCGGCATCATTCCCGGCCTTCTGGGTGTCGTACTCTATCTGGTTGCTGTCCAGTTCACGGTCTGGCGCGATCCGGAAGCCGGTCCGGCAGGGGAACGCATCAACCTCAGCGGAAGACTATCCGCCCTGAAGGATGTCTGGGCTGTCCTGTTGCTGTTCTTTCTTGTGATCGGCGGGCTCTATGGTGTTTTCGATGTGCCGCCGATCAACCTGAGCTTCTCGCCGACGGAAGCCGCCGGCATGGGTGCCATGGGGGCTTTTCTGATCGCACTTGCCCGCAGACGCCTGTCGCTCGCAGATGCCCTGGAAGCCCTGCGTGAAACGGCCATGACCGCAGCCAGCCTGTTTGCAGTTCTGATCGGCGCCTGGATCTTCTCCAACTTCGTCAATATCGCAGGCCTGCCGACCGCACTTAGCGACATGGTGACCGCCTACAATCTGCCGCCCTGGATGGTCATGGGGCTGATCCTGCTCATCTATATTGCGCTCGGCTGCGTGTTCGAAAGCCTGTCGATGCTGCTGTTGACCGTGCCGATTTTCTTTCCGGTCGTCACAGGGCTTGGCTATGATCCGATCTGGTTTGGCATCATCGTCGTGGTGATAACCGAAATCAGCCTGATCACACCTCCCGTCGGCCTGAACGTCTTCGTGTTGCGAGCGGTCGTCGGCGACGTGCCGACGGCCACGATCTTCAAAGGTGTCACGCCGTTCTGGATGGTCGATATCATTCGTCTGATCATCTTGCTGACACTGCCGGGACTAGTGCTCTTGCTGCCAAACCAGATGTAGGATCAGATTTGGTCTGGCATCTGCCGGCAAGCCTTTGGCATCGGAGCCGACACAGACCGCAGACGCACCTTTTCAAAGGGGGGATGCGGTCCGACTACTTTTCTGGGAGGAGGAGAAAATGGAACGCACTGCGAGCCCTGCAGACGCGATGGCAGGCGGTAAGTCTTCAAAGGTCAGACCGGACAACCCGGCCGCTGCCGAAGCCCAGTGTCCGTTTTCCAGAAAGGCTGCCGAATTCGATGCGTTCGCCGGACCCTATCAGGCGGACCCCGCAGAAGCACTGCGCTGGTCACGGGAGCAGTTGCCCGTCTTCTATAGTCCCAAGCTCGGCTATTGGGTGGTCAGTCGCTACGATGACATCAAGGCGGTCTTTCGTGACAACATCCTCTTCTCGCCCCGGAACGCCCTGGAAAAAATCACACCGGCAACGCCGGAAGCAGTGGAGGTTCTGAAGGGCTACGGCTATGCGATGAACCGGACCATGGTGAACGAGGACGAGCCCGTACACATGGAACGGCGGCGCGCCCTGATGGGCCACTTCCTTCCGGATAATCTGGAAGCCAGGCAGGAGATGGTGCGCCGGCTGACGCGCGAAAAGATCGACGCCTTCATCGACAGCGGCCGGGTCGATCTGATCGATGCCATGCTTTACGAAGTGCCGCTGAATGTCGCCCTGCATTTTCTGGGTGTTCCGGAAGACGACATCGCGGTCCTCAAGAACTTCTCGGTCGCCCACTCGGTCAATACCTGGGGCAAGCCCACCGACGAGCAACAGGTCGCCATTGCACATGACGTCGGGCAGTTCTGGAACTACGCGGGCAAGATCATCGAAAAGATGCGCAAGGAGCCGGACGGAACCGGCTGGATGCATGAGACGATCCGCAAGAACGCGGAAATGCCGGATGTCGTGCCGGACAGCTACGTACATTCGATGATGATGGCGATCATCGTTGCCGCCCACGAAACGACGTCGCTTGCCTCGGCAGGAATGTTCAAGACACTGCTCACCCACAGGCAGGCCTGGCAGGATATCTGCGAGGATCCGAGCCTGATTCCCAACGCGGTGGAAGAATGCCTGCGCTATTCCGGTTCCATCGTTGCGTGGCGGCGGCAGGCCATGGCGGCGACCAGCATCGGTGGCGTCGAGATCCCGGAAGGTGCGAAGCTGCTTATCGTGCAGGCGTCCGGTAACCAGGATGAGCGGCATTTCGAAGATGGCGACAAGTTCGATATCTACCGCGACAACGCCGTCGATCACCTCACGTTCGGCTACGGCAGCCACCAGTGCATGGGCAAGAACATTGCCCGTATGGAAATGCGGATCTTCCTGGAAGAAATGACCCGCCGGTTGCCGCATCTACAGTTGGCCGAACAGGAATTCACCTACCTCGCCAATACCTCCTTCAGAGGTCCGGATCATGTCTGGGTCGAGTGGGATCCGGTGAAGAACCCCGAGCGAGCCACGCCGTCGATTGCAAACGGGAGCCATCATTTCCCGGTTGGAGCGCCTGCGCGCCGTGACATCGCCCGCAAGATCCGCGTCAAGAATGTCCGCAGGGAAGCAGACGGCATTCTTGGGCTGACGATCGAGGATGCCAAGGGCCGGTCCCTGCCGGGCTGGAGTGCCGGGGCACATATCGAAGTGTGTCTTGAGGGCTTTGATCGCAAATATTCTCTGTGCGGCCGAGCCGATGGCAGCGACTACGATATCGCCGTGCTTCTTGAAGAAGATGGACGGGGCGGTTCCCGCCGAATTCACGAGGTCGCCGCAGAGGGGCTGGAACTGCGCCTTCGCGGACCCAGCAACCTCTTCCGGCTCGACGAACAGGCCAGCTCATACGTCCTGATTGCCGGAGGGGTCGGCATCACCCCAATCCTCGCGATGGCAGACCGTCTCAAGGCATTGGGGCAAGACTACACGATCCACTATTGCGGTCGATCCCGCGAAAGCATGGCCTTTCTGGACCGGTTGCATGCAGACCACTCCGGAAGGCTTGCGATCTATGCGGGGGACGAAGGCGCACGTGCGGACCTGACTGCCATTGTCGCCGGCTTGCACGACGGCGGACAGATCTATGCTAGCGGTCCGCAACGGATGATTTCCCAGCTGGAAGACCTTACTGCAAGTCACCCGGCCGGAACTTTGCATTTCGAGCATTTTTCCGCGCAGGAGACCGCTCTCGATCCATCGAAGGAAAACGCCTTTCAGGTCGAACTGAAAGATTCCGGCCTGACGCTTGAAGTCGCAGCAGATGTAACGTTGCTCGACGCACTGCTTGCGTCAGGTATCGACATTGCCTGCGATTGCCGGGAAGGTTTGTGCGGCAGTTGCGAGGTTGAAGTTCTTGAGGGAGAAATCGATCATCGCGACGTGGTACTGACGCGCACCGAACGCGCGGAAAACCGGCGCATGATGTCCTGCTGCTCGCGGTCTGTGAAGGGCGGCAAGGTCAAGCTGGCGCTGTAGGGTGCCTGGCGACGGTTCGCAATGAGCGAACCGTCCGCAGACCGGTAATCGTTTCAACGCTGGAAAACCCGCGTTCTGGTGCCGCCGGCAGGTCCTGTCCGGCTGACGGTGCAGGACTGACTGTTGGTGCTGCAGTTGCGACTGCGCGACGCGGTGCCGCCGTAAGGGCCGACCACGTTTCGGGTGGCATTGCATTCACCATTGGCACAGGTGCGGGACTGGCTGGCCGAACCGCCATAGATACCCGTCGTCGTCCGCGTGGCCGTGCAGCTGTCTCCTGTGCAGGTAACTGCCCTGTCATGCGAAGTAACGCGTGCCGCCGGCGCGACCGGATAAGCCGGGCGGTAATAATGACCCCAGCGGCCATACCAGGGATAGGCGGCGTAGTAGGTGTCCCAATAAGCGCGATTATAGGCGACGACGGTGAGGCCGACTGCGGGTGCGACCACTGGCGTGACGATGACCGGGTTGCCGCGGTAAACGACCTGAATGTAGCTGGCCGACACCCAGCCGCGATACGCGCCGAAGCTCACGTCGCACCAGGAATAGCCGGAAACGCAGCCGTAAGTCGTGATCCGTGTTCCGGCCAGAACAACAGTGACGACGGGATAGCCGGTCGATGGGCCAGCCCTCAGGTTCACGTTTCCGGTAGAGACGGCAACCGTTGCCGCCGCCGCAAGCGATGGTGCGCCGATCAGGATCGCCAGCGCGAGGTACAGTCGTTTCATCATGGTATTCTCCATATGCGTCGCCGCCTTGGCAGCGGCCTCTGGAGACCCTCGACCCGTCGCTTGCACCGGGTCTTTCCGGCGCGTTGCGTTATGTTTCAATTTGTAAAACATGACCGTTCGGCCGGCGTTAGTCCTGCTGGCGCGTACAGGAAGACAATTGCCGTGGCCGCGGTGGTTCTGCACCGTGCGGCGCTCTAGCAGCCAAGGCATTTCGTTAGATTTCCGGTTTGTATGATTTTGTAATCGCTCCCTGTTTTCGTTTGATTTCGCAGGGTCGTCATGTGCAATTGAACTCATGGAACCGGATGCAAAGACAATATTGATCGTCGACGACGATCATGAAATCCGCCGCCTTGTGGGCGAGTTTCTGAGCCGGGAAGGCTTCGAAGTCGTCTCTGCGCAGGACGGCCGGGACATGGATTCGGCGCTTGAACGCGTCCAGCCGGACCTTTTCATTCTCGACCTCATGTTGCCGGGCGAAGATGGACTGTCCATCTGCCGCAGGCTGCGTGCGCAGGGCAATACGCCCATTCTCATGCTGACGGCAAAAGGGGATGAAACCGACCGTGTGGTCGGGCTGGAACTCGGCGCCGATGACTATGTCGTCAAGCCCTTTGGCCCGCGAGAGCTGCTGGCACGGGTCAGGGCGATGTTGCGCAGAGCTGCCTCCAACCCCTCGCAGCCCATGTCGAGACGGTTTGCCTTTGACCGGTTCATTGTCGATCTGGACGCGCGCCAGGTCGAGACCGACGATGGAGATCTGGTGTCCGTCACCAGTGCCGAATTCGATCTTCTGTCGTGTTTTGTTCTCCGCCCGCGCAGGGTTCTCTCCCGCGATCAGATCCTGGACTGGACCCGTGGTCGCAGTGCCGGCCCTTTCGACCGTACAGTCGATATCCTGGTTTCGCGCATCCGCAAGAAACTGGAAAGCTACAGCCCCGGCAGCAGCTTGATAAACACCGTTCGCAATGGCGGCTATCTTCTGACGGCCTCGGTCCGGCAGGTGGCGTGAGATGCGCTTCGGCCTGGTCGCAAGACTTGTTGCCATCGGCGCGAGCCTGCTGCTGGTCTTGTGGCTGCTGGTGCTGGGCGTCGCCTATCGCGAAGGCAGTCTTTCGCGCGCAACATCCAACCCCGAACCTGCACAGCTTGCCGCGATTGCAGAGCTTTTTGCTGATACTCCTACCGCGCAGCAGGACACGGTTCTGAAAGCTGTCCGCTCGCCGGGGATTGATGTTCAACTGGTGGCCGTTTCCGAGGTTCCCGACACCGACAGCGAACTGCGTGACAGTGGTGTGCTTGAACCCTACCGGGCAATTCTGGGAGAGCGCCTGCTTGCCGCACAGTCTCGCAAGCTGAACGGACTGGACGGCAGCCGCTGGCGTTTCGGCCCCATGCGCCCGCTCAAGTTCTGGATCACAGCGGGAGACGGCAAGGCTCTGGCAATCGGGGTTCATCTGCCGTTCCCGGTCACGCCTCTGGGCTTGCCTGTCGGCCTGGGGGCGGGTCTGCTTGGTACGGTGTTCGCGTTTATCGCGCTGCTTCTGTTCCACCGTGAGATCCGGCCGCTTGCAAGACTGGCGGCGGCGGTGGACCGCATCGATCCGTCTACCGAACCTGTTCCCTTGCCGGACACCCGCGCCGGTACGCCGGAAATTACAGCCCTCGTCCGGGCGTTCGACAGGCTGCAAAAGCGGCTGCACACTATGACCCGCTCGCGAATGGCACTGATCGGCGGGCTCCAGCACGACGTGCGCAGCTTCGCCACCCGCCTCAGATTGCGTCTGGAAAATCTGCCGGACGCCTCGGAGCGGGAGCGGGCAACATCCGATATCACGGACATGATTTCCCTGCTCGACAATGCTCTCCTGATTTCCCGGGCCGGCGTCGGCGTACTCGACGAAGAGTTGCTTGATCTCTGCGAACTTGTCAGCGCGGAGTTTGCCGAGTTCAGGGAAGCAGGACTGCCTGCCGAAGCGAGTGAGGATTTCGCGCGGAAGCAGGCATGGATCGTCGGCGATCGTGTCGCGCTCAGGCGCATCATTTTGAACGTGGTCGACAACGCCATCAAATATGGCACCCGCGCGCAGGCAACCTTCGACCTGGACGAAGAGCGGATAACGATCCTGATTGATGATGATGGCCCCGGCTTTTCGGAAGAAGCCAGATCGCTGTTGCTCGAGCCCTTTGTGCGCGCGGAACCATCAAGGTCCCGGGGAACTGGCGGTGCAGGCCTCGGTCTTTCGGTAGCCAGGTCACTGACCGAAGCCCATGACGGGGTCATCAGTCTGGAAAACACCCCACGGGGTGGCCGGGTGAAGGTGACACTGCCCCTCTTCAAGTCAAGCTGACCATCGGGCGGGAAACAAAAAGCTACAATTTCCCATCAGCCGGAAAACCGGCGGAGATGCAGAATTTGCAGGATCTCTCCATCGACAACGAGTTGGAGAGTACCGTGAAGAAGCTGATCCCCTTGTCACTTGTGGCCGGCGTCACGCTTGCCGCCGTCATGCCTTTTGCCGCGGTGTCGCAGGACAATCCCTTCGCCATCAAAGGCCCTGCCTATCCACCCGAATTGCCTGTCGTCTTCGGGGGCGTTCACGACATCTACGACGTTGCGGAGCGCCTCGATCATCTTCGGCATTTCTATACCGGGAAAGCCGCCAGGTTCAGGCTGGCCGGCGCGTTGAGTTCGCAGGAAACGGCAATCGGCATCCGGGCCGGCCAACAGGACGAATGGCGAGCCTATACCGCTGCAATGCTCGCTCTGGTCCCGGATGCTGGCACGGTGCGCGCCCTTGCAGGAGCGCCTGATGAAGATCCGGCAGGTCCGGAAGCCTTCGGCCGGATTGAAGCTCTGGCGGAAGTCCTCTCCGTCTATGGCGAAAAGGGTGCAGCGTTGAAAACCGCAATCGAGAACCTGCGCGCAGTGCTAACGGAAGAACAGCTTGAGGCCTCCCGGTTTCCTCGCCTTACTCTCAGATAACCCGCATCTCAATACGACAGAATTGCCGGTGCTCCCGCCGCACCGGCAAAGACGGGCGCGTGGCCGCCAATGTTCTACGCGCCCGTCGTCCCCCTCGAGACATAGGATGATTTTCATGAGATTTTTGATTTCGGCTCTTTTGCTTCTGGGCGTCTCCGGGGCTCATGCCCAGGAGCTGACCCGTCAGCAGATGCGGGAAATCAGGACCGCCTGCGAAGCCGATGTGCGCAGCTTGTGCTCCGGCATACAGCCGGGCGGCGGCAGGCTTCTGCAGTGCCTTCAGGCCAATGCGGCAAACATGTCGCCGAGTTGCGCGAACAAGCTTCTTGAACTTCAGGCGTCACGTCCGCCGCAATAACAAAAGCCGCGGCGGCAGGCCCTTCCCGGCCATGCCGCCGCTGCCAATTCAACTTTGCCTATTGCGGGGCTCTTGCCATGTCGTTTCATTCGGACGGACTGGTCCAGCCTTTCCATTCCAGCTTGCCGGAAAAAGTTTCGACGAGCGCGTCGATCAGGACTCTGACCTTCCGGGGTGTATTCGCGCCAGGGGGGCGGAGTACGAAAAGGCCGACTTCAGGTGTTGGATAGTCAAGCAGCAAGGGAACAAGGTCACCACGCTCAACCGCATCGTTGACGAGAAACAGGGGCGCGTGAGCAATTCCAAGCCCCGCAACCGCCCAGGCTACGGTTATGTCTCCGTTGTCAGTGCGCAGACGTCCCGAAGGGCGTACCGAGATGTTCCCGTTGCCACTGTGGAAGATCCAGTCCGGTGAAAGCGCAGCTGTGTAAATGAGGCATTCGTGGGCGGTCAGGTCTTCAGGCGTTTGCGGAGTACCGTTTTGCTTCAGATAGGTCGGGCTGGCGACGACGATCGAGTTGATCGGTGCGATCTTGCGAGCGACGTAGCTGGAATCGCGCAACTTCCCAATTCGGATCGCAGCATCGAACCGCTCGCCGATCAGATCGACAACACGGTCAGAAAACGAGGCATCCACTTTCAACCGCGGGTGACGACAGGCCAGAGATCCGAGGATCGGGCCAAGATGTCTTGTCCCGAAGGCAAGAGGGACCGACAGTCGCAATTCTCCGACGATTTCGTTCGAGTGCTCGGAGATTGCTTCGAGCGTGTCTTCATAGTTGGCAAGAAGATCCTCGCTTCTGGATTTGAATTCCTGACCAGCCTCCGTGGGGGCAATGCCGCGGGTCGTCCGATCCAGTAGACGGGTGCCGAGCAGGTCTTCAATCCGCGCAATTCTGCGGCTGACGATGGATTTCGAGATGCCGAGCCGCGTCGCAGCCGCGCTCAGGCTGCCGCATTCCACGACTTCGATGAAGCATCGCATATCGTCCAGATCAATCATGCGTTCCTCTCAGAGCAACAATCTGGTGCGGAAAATGACGGTTCCGGAAAAGGCATCCGGGAACCAAGTTGACGACTGAATTTCTTACATGAAAAGCAGGACGTACAATCAATGTCTAAAGTTCTCGTACTGACAAGCAGTGTTCTGGGCGATGCCTCCGTATCCAACCAGCTTACCACCCACATCGTAAACCAGTTGCGTCTCAAGAACGGCAAAAGCAAGGTCATTGCCCGCGATCTGGGAAGCAATCCCGTGCCGCATCTGACACAGGATTCCACGATTGCCTTGCGTGTTCCCGAAGCTGAAAACGAAGTGCAGGCAAACGCGCAGGCCCTCTCCGACGAACTCATTGCCGAGTTGAAAGCGGCCGACATGCTGGTCATCGGTGCGCCCATGTACAACTTCGGCATTCCGTCCACGCTGAAAGCCTGGTTCGACTACGTGCTGCGCGCCGGAGTAACCTTTTCCTATAGCGAAGCAGGTCCGGAAGGCCTCCTGAAAGGCAAGCGTGCGATCGTCGTCTTGACACGAGGCGGCCTCTACAGCGAAGGACCGGCGCAGCTGATGGATGCCCAGGAACCTCACCTGCGCACCTTGCTCGGCTTCATCGGCATCACGGACGTCACCTTCATTCGCGCCGAGAAACTTGCCTTCGGTGCCTCTTTCCAGGAAGAGGCCATCGCCGCAGCCAAGAAGGCAGCCAATGAGGTGGTTGACGACTTGCAGCTGGTGGCTGCCTGACATCCTTGCAGCGGATTTCGTCGGTTGCGATAGCGAAACTGGCATATTTCAACACCGTCGTCCCCTACCCCCGCCCCTGTCTATGTCAGCGGGCGGGGTTTCCGTTGTGAGCGAACGTCTGAAAGCCTGTTTGGTCTCTCCTGTTCGGATTTCTGCATCCACATTCGGAAACACCTGTCCCTTCATGCCCTGCCCGAGATGAAGATCGGCTCGGTTTGGCCAGGTGATCAATTAAGGTGGACGCGGCGGAGGCAGCCGCCGCGTCCAGACCATGTTTCAATCAGAGATTAAACGTCCCTTGGACGTGTCAATGGTCGGTGTTTGGCGCATCAGACAACCCGTGCTGGAGCCGGATCATATCCGCCGCCCGCTCTCCGATGACGACACATGGAGCCATCGTATTGCCGGTCGTGATGCGCGGCATGATCGAGGCGTCGGCCAGCCGAAGTCCCTCGATGCCATACACCTTGAGCTGATTATCAACCACCGACACGCTGTCCCGCCCCATCTTGGCCGTACAGGATTGATGCCAGTAGGTGACAGCGGATTTCCGGATGAAGTCGATCATGCCTGACTTGTTCCGGGACCGCGGTGCCGTCTCGGTTTTGACCAGCGGCGTGAAGGCTTCACTGTTTCCCGCCTCACGGCATAGTTCCACTGCCGCCAATGCAGCCGTCAGATCTTCCGGCTCACTCAAGGAGTTGGGTTCTATGAGCATAGGGTCGAGGGCATCCGGCCCGGATAGACGCAGCCGTCCCCGGCTTTTCGGCTGTGCAAGCCCGGCAAACATCGTCCAGCCGTGCTCAGGTGTTTCCAGGTCCGTTTCAACAGGGCTGGGCACGGCAAACTCAAGCTGGCACTGAAGGATATCGGGTTGCTGAAGACCGGAATTGCTCTTCCAGTAGAGGGTCGCTTCACAGCCGCCACCGCCGACCTCCTCAGGTTTGCGGTACGCCCAGGTACACCCAAACGCGATGTGATCCTGATGATTGCGGCCAACGCCGGGAAGATGCTGGACAACGGGGATGCCGTGAACCCGCAGTTCATCCTCCGGACCGATACCGGACTGCATCAGAACCTTGGGTGTGTGAACAGCGCCTAGTGACAGCACCGTTTCATACCGCGCGCGGAACTGCCGAACTTCGCCATCGACCAAAGCTTCGACGCCAATCACCTTCTTTCCCTCGAAAAGGAGCCGCGTGACCAATGCATTGGTCAGCACAGTGAGGTTTGGTTGCGCCATCATCTTGTGGGTGTAGGACCGGAAAACCGACTCCCGCTTGCCGTTGCGGATCCTCAGTTCCGCGATCGATGCACCGCCAGCGCTTTCCATCATCTCGCCGTTGGGCGTGTCGAAGACGGGAACACCAATCAGCTCCGCAGCGTCGAGAAGTGCCCTGGCAACCGGCTTGGGACTATCAGGTTGCGCGACGTGGACGGGGCCGCCGGATCCCCTTCGCAAAGGATCCGGTGTTCCGCGCCAGTCTTCAATACGGCGGTAATATCCGAGCACGGACTGGTATCCCCAGGCTTCGTCGCCGGATTCTGCGGCGAAATGGTTCCAGTCTTCCTTGTGGCCCCGGGCCCACACCATGACATTGATGCTTGAACCACCACCAAGACCCTTGCCCATGCTTAAGGGAAGCCGGCGGCCGGCGAGCCCAGGTGTTGGTTCACCAACGAAGCCCCAGTCACGGTCACTGCCAAGGTTCAACGGCCATTGAGCCGGTTCCATGACACTTTCGGCGAGATCGTCGCCTCCAGCCTCAAGGAGCAGAACCCTGGCATTGCCGTCTTCGGCCAATCTGGCTGCGACAACCGACCCGCTGGAACCTGCACCGCATACGATGAAATCGAATTCGGCATTTGTCTTTTCGAGCTGCATGGTCTTGTCCATGTGATCGACCTCTATCGATGCTTGTGTTGTTTAATGCTGGCTCGAGACCGTTTGTGCGGCTTCGTCGATTGTGTCGGCGACGACTTTCGGCCGGGTCATGAAGAGAGCGTGGCTGGCAGAGACCTTCGTGATCTTTGCGCCGATACGTTCCGCCATGTGGATCAGCATGGCCTGGTCGAATGCCTTGTCTTCGGTTGCAATCACCGCCCAACTCGGCTTGGAGCGCCACGCGGCATTCTTCAGCTTCGTGCCAAACGCTGCCAAGTTGAGGGGAACTTGAGAATCCCGCATGAAGGCGGCGTCCGCGTCGCTGGCATCATGGGCAAAGCCGGATTTGAATTTTTCCCGGTCGACATAGGCGAAATCGTCTTCCGAAGTGTCGATGACGAACTCGGAAGCTGCTGGAAATCCATCATATTGTTGAGCTGTCGTTTCGCCGGCATCCGGTGAAAGCGCCGAGACATAGACCAACCCGGCAACCTTCTGGTCGACCCCCGCTTCGGTAATGACCGTGCCGCCCCAGGAATGCCCGACAAGAATGGCCGGGCCGTCCTGCCGGTCCAATGCGCGTTTGGTGGCCGCAACATCGTCTTCCAGAGATGTCAGCGGGTTCTGGACGATGGTGACCCGGTATCCACGGGTTGTCAGTTCGTCATAGACGCCGCGCCAACCGGAGCCATCCGCAAAAGCGCCGTGAACAAGCACAACATTCCTGACAGTCTGATCCGCCGGAATGGTGTCTGACGCATTCGCGGACTTCGGTCCGATGACGGCAGCGGCGGCAGCCGCCAGAACAAACATTTTCGTCTTGGTCTTCATGGCTCTTCTCCAAACAAGTAGCGATAACAGTTATCGCGATAAGAGTTATTATAGGGATCGAATTTTCAGGTCAAGAGAAATGTTATCGCGATATTGTTTCTCGTGATGTGGTTTGATATACGGGGGCAAAGGAGCAGCGCATGACGAATGACCGGAAGAACAGTCCACCGCCTTTGGACGATCAACTCTGCTACGCGATCTATTCGGCAGGGATTGCCATTCAGCGCGTCTACAAACCCCTTCTTGACGAGCTCGGGGTGACCTATCCGCAGTATCTCGTTCTCAATGTTCTCTGGCGCGACGACCAGAAGACAGTCGGGGCAATCGCCGAGACCCTGGCGTTGGAATCCAGTACACTCACGCCGCTTCTCAAGCGTCTTGAAACGGCGGGACTGCTGCAAAGAACCCGAAATCCAAACAACGAGCGACAGGTTGTCGTGGCCTTGACCGACAAGGGCCGTGCGCTTCAGTCCAGGGCAGGATGCCTTGGCGAGGCTCTGCTGACGGCTTCGATGCAAAGCCCCGAAGACCTCGCGAGTCTCAACAAGAACATCCGAAATCTTCGCGACACGATCTATTCTCAGATCGGCGGGTGGGGCACTCCCGCCTGATCCGCGCGTTCGTCATGTCTACGTTGTCGGTATGGTGCCCCCGTCAATGACGTATTCGGTGCCGGTGATCGTGGCTGCGCGGTCGGACGCCACGAACGCAATCAGGTTCGCGACCTCTTCCGGTTTTGTCGGGCGACCGATCGGTATTCCGCCAAGCGCATCCATGATCATCTTCTTGCCGCCCTCGTAATCGGTGCCGGCCTGCTTGGCGAGACGGTCGGCAAGGCGCACCGACGCTTCCGTCTCAATCCACCCGGGCGATACACGCAGCACACGCACACCCCTTGGCGAGACTTCTTTCGACAGGGCCTTGCTGTAGGTGGACAGCGCTGCCTTCGCCGCCGCATAGGCGGTTGTCGATTCAGGCAGCGGCAGCTCCCTCTGGATCGACGAAACGTGGATGACAACACCACTTCCCCGTTCAACCATGTCCGGCACGAGTTGCCGGTCCAGACGAACGGCAGGAAAGAGATTGAGGTAGAGCTCGTTATGCCACTCGGCGTCCGTCAGGGCGACATACCCGCCTCCTGGAGCAGAGGAACCGCCGAGCATATGAACAATGATGTCCACGCCTCCCAGCCTTTCCCGGACAGCGGCGACAAGGTCATTGCAGCCTTCGGTCGTGGTCAGGTCTGCCGCGACGAACTGGACGCCATCTTCAAGCGGGTCCGGTCTGGTCCGGGCGCTTGTCAGCACTTCGGCTCCGAGTTCCCGGAATAGTCTGACCGTCGCAGCTCCTGCGCCTCGCGTTCCGGACGTGACAAGCGCCCGTTTGCCTTCAAGACTGAGGAACTTGCTCACGGCAGGATCTCCAGTTCGGCAATCTTCTCGCCCGTCAGGCGGAAAAAATACCTCAGGTCGACCGGGCTGCCGGGAAAGTTCCCGACAACGTGACCCGTCACCACCTTGCGATCTCCTTCCACCTCGATTGCGAAAGGCTCGACCGTGTAGGAGTACTTTGTTGAAGCTTCCGCCTTCCATCGGCGGATCGCGGTGCGTCCCGCATGCACGTTTTTCTCGTCCTTGACGACCGCGTCTTCGCTGAAACATTCAGCGACGGCATCGGCATTCCTGTTTCCGTCAGCTTCGAAATAGGCAGCAATCGGTCCTGGTAACCGGATATCCATCTGAC
The DNA here is from genome assembly GCF_012273635.1 of Labrenzia sp. PO1. Classification (NCBI taxonomy): domain Bacteria; kingdom Pseudomonadati; phylum Pseudomonadota; class Alphaproteobacteria; order Hyphomicrobiales; family Stappiaceae; genus Labrenzia; species Labrenzia sp. PO1. The sequence continues at coordinate 32,944 of NZ_JAAXCR010000005.1, read as the reverse complement.
ATCTCCGTTTCTGGTGATGGTCCAGCCGGAACAGCGGTGTGTTCCGGCGTCGATGGTCGAAATATATGGCTGGACCTTAATCGCGATAATTGGGATAAAGCTGGATGTAACATCACGAAAATCGGAACAATGTCACGTCAGATCCTGGGAGAACTTGAAGCGGTTCTGGCCATCGCCAATCGAGGGTCTTTCCGTGCGGCGGCGCTCGAACTCGGGCTGTCGACGACGGCGCTCAGCAACCTTATTGGCAAGATGGAACGGCAACTCGGCGTTCGCCTGTTCAATCGCACCACGCGAAGTGTCTCGTTGACGGATGCCGGTCGAACCTTCGTCGAACAGGTGTCCCCTGCACTGCGTGACATCCAGGACGCAATGGCAGCCGTGCGCTCGCAACAGGACACGCCTTCGGGGACATTGCGCATCAATGCTTTCGCAACAGCTGCCCGGGAAGTGTTTGCGCCACTTGTTCTGGCGTTCGTGCAGCGCTACCCACAGGTTCACATCGATCTCGTCACCGAAGGCCGGATCGTCGATATCGTCGCCGAAGGGTTCGATTTGGGAATCCGAACCGCCGACCTGGTGCCAAGTGACATGATCGCTGTGCCGCTGGGGGCGCCTCGCAGCTTTGCTGTGGTCGCCACCCCCACCTACCTCGAAGAACATGGGAGGCCGGCCGCACCCCCCGATCTTCTGGCTCACCAATGCATCCGTGTCCGACTGCCAAACGGTGCACTTTATCGCTGGCATTTCGAGAAGGATGGCAATGCCCTCCTGATCGACGTGGAGGGTCCGATTACACTTGATGAAGCTTCGCTTGCACGAATGGCCGTTCTCGACGGGATCGGGATCGGGTTTTTCATGGAAGCCAACGTGCGCGACGACATCGCTGCCGGGCGACTTGAACGGGTCCTGCAGGATTGGACCCCGCCAACGTCGCCGCTGTGTCTCTATTATCCCGGGCGTAAAAACCCTTCGGCTGCCTTCCGGGCTTTCGTCAATATGGCACGGGAACTTGGCAAGGCAGCCACGCGAAGAGATCTATTTCCGGCTGAGCAATGAGCCACTGCCGTTTCTGGAAAGTGTCGTGCGGTTTCAGCTACAGCCGATCAGCGGCAACTGAACGTTTCTGACGATCAGGCCATGCCTTGATGATGGCGTTGGACCGGTCGATCGCATTCTGTCCGAACGCGATCTCGACGGCTAATACGAGCGCGGTCTGAGCCAGTCCGGGGCCACCGGGCAACAGGCAAAGAATGAACTTCAAGCTAAAGCAATTAGCCTGTTTCGTGTCCTCTTTGCTGTGCCCGTGTCCTTAGACGCGGGCAGCTTCGAAAGCCTTCCAGACCTTCTCGAAGGCGGCAAAGTCCATCGCTCCTTTTGCAGTGGCTTCCAGAACGATCTTTTCCGAGGCAAAGAGCTTGGCAATACCTTCTTTAAGGCCGGGTATGACCTCCACTGGAATGACCACGGCGCCATGACGGTCGGCGTGGACCAGGTCACCATCCTGGACAGTCAACCCAAAGATGCTGACAGGCGTGCCCAACTCGCGAACATGCACGAACCCGTGGCTGGGGCCGATGGAACCCGCGACGACCGGAAATCCTTCTGCCATATCGCCGAGGTCGCGCATGACCCCGTTGGTCAGGGCACCGGACATGCCGAAGGCCTTGTGGATTGAAGTATTCACCTCGCCCCAGTAGGCCCCGATGCAATGCGGGAAATCCACGTCCTCGATGACGGCTATCGAGGGTTTGGGAGCCTCGGCCATGCGCCGGTAGTATTCCATGCGGCGGGCGCGGATGACGTCCGCAGGCTCTGTGGGTGGTTCGAGTGCGGCGATCTTGGCCGTTGAGGCATAGCCCACCATGGCGCCACCCTCCGGTGCGCTGCACAGCATGGTGCCTCGTGTGAAGCCATTGAAGCCGCGCTTGCCCTCGACAACCTCGATGGCATTGCAGACCGTCGGCGTATCCACGCGTTTCAGCAGTTCCAGAAGTTCCTGATCCATTCTAATCCTAGTCCTCAAGCCATCGTCCGAGTGCGGCGTTCGTTGCCGCAGGCTGTTCCAGTGTCGTCAGGTGACCGGCTTGTTCGATGATTTCCAGAACCGAGTTCTGAAGCAGTTCGGCCATCTGTGTATGCCGATCAAGGGGGCAGAGCCTGTCGCTCTCGCCGGTCAGGACCAGAGCCTTGCCCTTGTAGGCGCGCAGCGTTTCGGTCTGTGACGGGCGGTCAATCAGCGCTTTCGACTGGCGCAGGAAGACCTCGGGTCCGAGGCTTTCGGCCATGTCAAGCGCAAGGCTCTCGAGGTCAGCAGCGGTCGACCTGTCATGTGCGAAATTTGGAATGACCTCGAGGCGCATGACGTCCGAGAGCCGGCCTGCGCGGACGGCCGCCATTTGCGGCGCCCGCTTTTCCTTCACCGTGTCCAGTTCGGTACGTGGATTGGTGTCGAGAAGTGCCAGACGCTCCACACGTTCGGGCGCCTGCCTCACGACCTCCATGGCGACGATCCCGCCCATGGAAAGGCCCGCGAGCGCAAAGCGTTGCGGTGCGCCGGAAAGGATCGCCGCTGCCAGGGCCTCGACATTGTCCTCGTTGCAGATCGGAGCAAGATGCAGTGCACGCGACCCGGAAAAGGCAGCGATCTGAGGCCTGTAGAGCCGGGCGTCGCACATCATGCCGGGGATCAGGACGAGCGGGAGACGCGTCATGGCCACTTCCTTTTCAAGAAGGCAGCCGGCGAGACCGGAGAGCCTCGCCGGCTGCCAGGTGTCAGTTCCCGGTCCAGGTCAGGCCAGCGGGATCATCTGTGGCGACAACCCGGTAGAGCGATGCCTCACCGGTCATCGACGGCTCAAGCGAGTAAGCCTCTCCGGCGAGCATCAGGGCGGTGTCGCCCGGATTGAGCACGGTTTGACCGCCGCTCCAGCTTAGCGCCCAGTGGCCGCGCATCGGCATCAGCACTGTCGGCTTATCCGGTGTGATGGTGTCGCTGGAGAGTGATCCGCGCGTCAGGAACTCGACCTCGAAACCGGGCTTGTCTTTCAGGAGAGCGTTCTCGCCGATCACCTTGGCCGGCTTTTTCGCTGCCAGCGCCATCAGGTCCCAGTAGCGGGCAACATAGTCGCGGACCACGTCCTCCACCGGCGTTTCCGGGAAAGCCTTCAGCTCTTCGTCGGTCAGAAGCGGCATCGGCGACACGTTGTGCGGCAGGGACTGGCCCTTCTTGCTGTCGTAGAGGACCCCGTTCTCCCCAAGGATGAGACCGTGTTCCCGCGCGTCCTCGATCACCTGAGGTGCCCAGGTCACGCCGCCGCCGGCATCATCGCCGCCAAGGATCGCCATGATCATTCCGTAGTCGGTGCCGATGTTCTCGAACCCGCGAAAAATCCCGGTCGGAATGTTGAAGATGTCGCCTTCCTCGGCAACGAATTCGCCGGCCGTGCCATAGCGGCCCCAGAAGAAGCGCCAGCGTCCCTTCAGCACGAAGAAGACTTCGGCTGTGGTGTGGTTGTGAAGCGAGTTGCGGCAATGCGGCGGCTGTCCCGCGGCACCGATATTGAAGCCGACCTTGTCGGTGATGTGGACGTGCTGGTCGGGACTTTCCGAAACCCCGCCGCCGATGATGGTGAAGTTTTCCTTCTGGTTCGAGCCAGGCGTATGGGCGTCGATGAAGGCAGTCTTGCACGGCTTCAGTTCACCGTAGCGAACGATGCGATCGTTGATCGAACTCATGTCGAATATCCTTGAGAAATCTGGTCAGTGTAGGGCGGCCAGCAGCCGGTTCGGCGGGTGGTTGTTCAGCCGCCGTGATCTCAAGCTCTGCAGATAGGTGTGATGCCGTTCCTCGGCCTGAAGCGGTGTCCTCATGTGCCGAACGGGTCCAGCTTGCGCGTGGAGCCGCGCTGGATCAAATCGCCCGGGATCAGGATGCGTGTGGGCTCTGTATGTCCCTCGACGCGGCCAAGCAATGTCTCGACTGTTGCCTCGACCATCCGGTTCACCGACTGGCGGACTGTCGTCAGGTCATAGGTCGGCCAGCCTGCAACGGGCACATCATCGTAGCCGACCACAGCGACGTCGCCCGGTACGGAAAGCCCCAGTTCGAAACGCAGAACGTCCATCACGGGAAGTGCCATATGGTCGTTGCCGACGAATACCGCGTCCGGTCTGTCCGCTGAACCGAAGAGCTCACGCGCAAGCTGGCGCGCCACATCGGTGCTGTATTTGCCGTCGAGCACGGCGCAGGGTTCGCGGCCGTGTTCGGCAAGCGCCTCAGTGAAACCGCGTGCGCGGTCGCGCCCGGTCGAAGATCCTTGCCAACCGGCAATATGGGCGATCCGTTCATGTCCGCAGGCGACCAGGAAGTTGGCGACGGTCCGGCCGCCTGCAAGGTTGTCGGAGGTTACCGACGACAGGCGGTTGTCGTCCTGACCGCGATTGAACATGACGATCGGGATGCCGGCGTCCTCGCAGCGTGTGGTCAGGTCGTTGGTGATCGCAACAGAGGCCGTGATGATGCCGTCGACGCGGTAATCGAGCAATTCGTCGACCACGCGGGTGACATCGTCCTCCTGGTTCTCTGCCAGAAAGATCAGGATGTGATAGCCCCTGGCCTGCAAGGCCCGGCTGAGACGCTCGATTGCGAGCGGATAGAACTGGTTTTCAAGGTAGGCCACGACGAGGCCGATGATGCGACTTCTGCCGGTAATCATCGCCCGCGCGATCGGGTTCGGTCGGTATCCGAGTTCCTCGGCTGCCGCCTCGATGCGGTCGCGGGTCTTCTGCGAGACGCTGGAGCCCGGCGTGAATGCACGGCTGACTGCCGACTGGGAAACCCCTGCCAGCTTTGCGACTTCGCTGAGTGTGACCTTTTCCTTGCTCATCAGTCCGCCGTCCAACCTCCATCGACCAGCAATGCCGTTCCGGTCACCAGGGAGGATGCGTCCGAGGCGAGGTAGACGACCGCGCCCATGATATCCTCGACTTCGCCTACCCTGCCAAGCTTGATCTTCTCCTCGATCCACTTGCGCCGTTCGGGGTTCTCGAAGGTCTTCTCGGTCAGCGGGGTGCGAATGAAGGTCGGGCAGATGGAATTGATGCGGATCCCCTTCGGCCCCCACTCGATCGCCATCGATTTGGTCATGCCTTCGATTGCGTGCTTGGAAGCTGAATAGACGGCGCGGTCGATGCCGCCGACATGGCCCATCTGGGACGAGATGTTGATGATCGAACCCGGCTTGCCTTCGGCTGCCAGCCGGCCTGCGGCCAGGGCTGCGAGAAAATAGGCTGCCCGGAAATTCAGGTCGATCACTGCATCGAAGTCTTCGGGCCGGGTTTCCAGCGCAGGACCATGGCGCGCCATGCCGGCGGAGTTCACGACAACGTCAAAGGCCGGCAGGTCGGCGAGGGCTTTTTCAAGCGCTTCATGATCTGCCATGTCGAGGACCAATATGTCCGCCTGCATGCCTTCGGCCTGCATTTCTGCCTGAAGGTCCTGAAGCGGCGCGGCCCGCCGGGCTGCCAGTGTTACTGCCGCCCCGGCTTCCGCAAGCGCGACAGCGCACGCCTTGCCGATGCCGGAGGACGCACCTGTTACGAGGGCGCGCCGGCCATCAAGACGAAAGGACGGGGTGCGCGGAAGGCTCATTCGGCCTTCTCCAGAACCGGTGCAGCCTCACCATAGGGGACGTTGACACCGCCATAGCGGCGGACGCGGACGTTGCACTGCTCGGCGTGGCCGACAAAACCTTCCAGCATGCACAGGCGCGAGCCATAAGCACCGATACTGGCCGCTGCTTCGTCGGTCATGACCTTCTGATAGCTGTGGGTTTTCAGGAACTTGCCGACCCAAAGTCCGCCGGTGTAGCGGCCGGCCTTCTTGGTCGGCAGCGTGTGGTTGGTGCCGATGACCTTGTCACCGTTGGAGACATTTGTCCGCGGGCCGAGGAACAACGCGCCATAACAGGTCATGTTTTCCAGGAACCAGTCGTCGCGGTCGGTCATGACCTGAACATGCTCGGAAGCGATGTCGTCGGCGACCTTCAGCATTTCCTCGTAGGTGTCGCAGACGATCACCTCGCCGTATTCTTCCCAGCTCACGCGGGCGGTGCCCGCTGTCGGCAGAATGGCGAGAAGCCGTTCGACTTCGGCCATGGTTTCTTCCGCCAGCCTGCGGCTGTTGGTCAGCAGCACGCAGGGGCTGTTGTAGCCGTGTTCGGCCTGGCCGAGCAGATCCGTCGCGCAGAGTTCCGCGTCTGCGGCGCTCTCATCGGCGATCACCATGGTTTCCGTCGGTCCGGCAAAAAGATCGATGCCGACGCGACCGAAGAGCTGGCGCTTGGCTTCCGCAACAAAGGCGTTGCCCGGACCAACCAGCATGTGCACCGGCTCGATGGTTTCCGTGCCGATGGCCATCGCGCCGACGGCCTGAATGCCGCCCAGCACGTAGATTTCGTCCGCGCCGCCAAGGTGCATGGCCGCGATCACGGCGGGATTGGGCTTGCCGTCGAAAGGCGGAGTGCAGGCAACGATGCGCGGAACACCGGCGACCTTCGCTGTTGCGACGGACATATGTGCGGAGGCCACCATCGGAAACTTGCCGCCCGGCACGTAGCAGCCGACGGACTGAACCGGCAGGTTGCGGTGGCCGAGAATGACGCCCGGCAGCGTCTCGACCTCGATATCCAGCATGCTGTCGCGTTGGGCCTTTGCGAAATTGACCACTTGCGCCTGGGCGAATTTGATATCGGACAGTTCCTGCTCGGTCAGTTGGGCGATCAGGCCGTCGATCTCCTCTTGCGACAAGCGGTAGGATGCCGGGGAATACTTGTCGAATTTCTCGCTGAGGTCGCGCACGGCAGCATCGCCGCGTTCCTCGATATCCTTCAGGGTTGCCTCGACAACGGCGCGCACCTTGGCATCGTCCTCGACACGGTCCGCTTCCGGCTTCCCTTTCTTCAGATACTCGACAGTCATTTCAGGTTCCTCAGTTTTCCGGGCGACTTTCTGCGCGGCGAAACCGCATCGTCCGTCGTCATCTTTCGAATGCGGCCGAAATGCCGCCGTTGTGTGGTTCAGCGGGTTGCCCGCCGAAGGTTTAGCGCCCGTAGCCCAGGAACAGTTCTGGCAGTCCAAGGGACAGGACGGGAATGAAAGCGATCAACAGGAGCGCAAAGATCATTGTCACCACCCAGGGAAAGATCCTGCGGGCGATGTCCTCGAACCGGATCTTGCCGACGGCGGCGGCCATGAACAGGTTTGCTCCGAGCGGCGGTGTCACGAAGCCGATGGCAAGCGCCACGACCATGACGATGCCGAAGTGAACCGGATCCACGCCGAGTTTCAGCATGATCGGCAGAAGGACAGGTGTCAGGATGACGATTGCCGCCAGTGTTTCCAGGAAGGTGCCGACGATCAGAAGCAGGACGATCGCGGCCAGCATCACCACCACCTTGCTCTGGGTCAGCGACAGCACGAGCTGGGCGAGATCGGACGGGATACGCTCCAGAGCGATGATGCGGCCGAAGGCGTAGGAAGCACCGATGATGACGAGCACGGCGGAGACCAGCAACGCAGCTTCCAGCATCATATTCGGAACGGCGGACAGCGGAAGCTCCCGATAGACGAAGCAGCTCACGATCAGGGCATAGACGACGGCGACGGCGGAACTTTCGGTCGGTGTCACCATGCCGGAATAGATGCTGCCGAGAACAACAGGCGGCATGGCGAGGGCGAGCTTCGCGTCCCAAAGGGCGGCCCAGAGACTGCCGGTGCGGGTTGGCGGTACCGGGTTGCCCGCACCCTGGTTTCCGGAGCGACGCTGTATCACGTTGTAGCCGATCAGGGTCAGCGCGATCACGAAGCCCGGAACGATGCCGGCCATGAAGAGAGCCGTCACCGAGACGCCGGAAGAGACCGCATAGACGATCATCACCACCGACGGCGGGATCATGACGCCAAGCCCGCCTGCGGAGGCCACCATGGCGCCTGCATAGGCCCGGTCGTAGCCCCGATCGACCAGAGCCGGGATCATGGCGAGGCCGATGGCCGCCACCGTCGCGGATCCTGTTCCGGAGATGGCCGCAAAGAACAGGCAGGACATGATCGTCACGGTGCCCAGGTCGCCTGGCATGCCGCCGAAGGCATGGTCCGCAACGGCGATCAGGCGTTTGGAAATGCCTCCCTCGGCCATCAGGCTGCCGGCCAGGGTGAACAGCACCACCGCGATGAGCGTGAAGCTGTCGATGGCCGAGACCAGCCCGAGGGCATACATGTCGAGGCTGAGGAACGGAATATAGAGGATTGCGAGCATGCTCGCGGCACCGAGCGCAATGCCGATCGGTACGCCGATGAGCAACAGCAGCAGGAAACTACCGAAGAGAATGGCTGTCGTCATGGCTCAGATATCCGTCTGGGGGCCGAGGCGCGTGTCGCCATCAACGACGGCAGCCTTGATGGATTGCAAAAGACGCAGGCTGCTCAGGGCACCGGAAAAGATGATCGCCGCGTAAAGCACGGCTTGAGGCCACTCGGTGGAGCTCAGGATCTTGCCGCGGTCGATGGATTGCTGCGTGATCACGACACCGAGCCAGCAAACAACGACGGAATAGATCAGGAAGATCACCTCGGAGAGCACGAACATCCAGTGGCGCAGCGCCTTCGGCATGACATCGATCAGAACCGTGACACGCATGTGCCGCCGCTCGCGGATTGCGTAACTCACGCCGAAGTAGATCATGTAGACGAAGGAAAACCGGGCGAGTTCGTTCGCCACAGCTATCGAGGTGGAGAAGGCAAGCCGCGCAATCACGTCCGCGAAGACCAGAATGATGATCATGCCCAGCATCGAGACGATCACCGCCGGCTCGAACCATTTTTCGAGAAACCGCATTTTGCCTTCTCCTCCCCTGGTTCGCTTACTGCGCGACGGCCTGCATGAAGGTGTCGTAGAAGGAGTCGCCGACCTTGGCGCGAATGTCGCCTTCGATGGCGGCGTTCATTGTTTCGCCGAGGCGCTTCTTGTCGGCCTCCGGCAGCTCGTTCACCTCAAGCCCGGCTTCCTTGAGTTTGGCCAGGGTTTCGGCATTGGCGGCTGCGGTCAGCTCGCGCTGCTTCTTGACGGTTTCCACTGCAACTTCGTCGATGAGCGTGCGGTCGGCTTCGTCCAGGCCGTTATACCAGTCAAGATTGGCCATCCAGAGTTCCGGCCAATAGATGTGACCGGTCAGGGAAACGTATTTCTGCACCTCGAAGAAACGCTCGATGATCATCGAGCTCAGGGCGCTTTCTTGGCCATCGATCAGGCCCTGCTGCAATGAGGAATAGATCTCTCCCCACGCCAGCGGCACCGGAACAGCGCCAACGGACCGCCAGGCCTTGATGGCGATCGGGTTGTCTGCCGAGCGCATGCGCAGGCCTTCGAAGGCTTCGTAGCTGTCGAGCGGTGCACGGGAGTTGGTGAAGCTGCGGAACCCGAGTTCCATGAAGCCCATGTTCTTGAGCCCACGGTCTTCCATGGCTGCAGAGATGGTCTTGCCGGCGTCGCCGTCCAGAAGGCTGCGCGCGGTTTCTTCGTCCTTGAAGAGAAGGAACTGGTCGAGCACGGCCAGCTGATCGACAGTCGAGCTCAGATGAACCGACGCACCCGTGGTCATGGTGATGTTGCCGGACTGGACCAGGTCGGTCATTTCCTTGACGCTGCCGAGCTGGCCACCTGGAAAGATCTCTACCTGGATGGTGCCATTGGAGCGCTTTTCGAGTTCCTCCTCGAAGTAGCTCAGAGCCTGGTGGACAGGCGAGACCTCAGGCGTGGCATGGCCGATGCGGATGGTCGTATCGGCTGCTGCGTGTGTGACAAATGCAAGTGCGGCTGTTGCAGCCCAAACGGCGACTTTCATTCTGTTCCCTCCCGAGAAGCGAAATTGAAAACGGGAGAACCGGCATTTGGGAACGCTTGCAAGCTGCAGTCCCATCGGCTCCTCCCCGGAACACGATCGCGGCACCTCCGTATGCCTGCGACCCGGCCCTTGACCCGGTTCCTACGCCGGATTGAGGCGGTCCGCAAGACGTTTTGCAAACGTTCCCAAAATTTCAATTGTGGGAAAACACCCCAAAGTGCGTGCTAAACTCTTGGAAATTGATCGAAAAATTCGCGATTTGAGGCAGGCAAAAAATATTTTTGCAAAGTTTGTGAAAACGCTTGCAAGCGGAGTTTTCCGACAAGTGACACGCGAAGGCCTTGGCGAACCGGCGTCGGCCGCACAGCGGTCGCAGCTGGTAAGCGTTCTGTTCGGGAATACTAGCTTTGGGTCGTGCCGCGGATGACCTCGACCGGCGGAATGCGGACCTTGCGGACGTCCGTATTCCCCTCCTCTATCGCGTCGACCAGCATGGCGACTGCCGCCGAGACCATCTGGTTGATGGGCTGCCGGATCGTGGTGAGGTTGAACGAAGGCCAGGCGGCTTGCGGGATGTCGTCAAAGCCGACCACGGCTACGTCCTCGGGAACTTTCAGTTTGAACTCGAAGCGGATTACGTCCAGGGCTGCAAGCGCCATGTGGTCGTCGGCGACAAAGACAGCATCTGGCTGATCGGGCACGTCGAAAAGCTGGCGGGCTGCATCGGCGGCATCCGTGTAGTGATAGTTTCCGTCCGCTCGGGAGTGCAGTTCAACGCCTGCTTCCTGCAGCACAGCCATGAACCCGGCTTCGCGATCAATCTGCGTCGAGGCTCCGGAGAAGCCGGCAAGCAGGGCAACGCGTTTCGGCTGTCCGCGCAGAAGCGCTTTTGCCGCCAGTTCGCCGCCAAGGCGATTGTCGCTGGTCACCGCGCGCAGATTGTCCTTTGGCTGATCGCGGTTGAACAGAAGCACCGGGATGTCGAGGTCCCGGCACCGCTCCGCCAGTGTCGAGGAAACGGACACGGACACCATGATGATGCCGTCGACCCTGTAACCCATGATTTCCTGGATGACGGGCTCGACATCATTGATGGTGTTCGATGCCATGAACAGGAGGACATGGTAGCCGTTTTCCTGAAGCGCGATCGAAAGCTTTTCAACCGCTTCGGGATAGAACTGGTTCTCGAAGTAGTAGACGATCAGGCCGATGATCCGGCTTTTCCCGGTGATCATCGCCCTTGCCAGAACATTTGGCCGGTAATCGAGTTCGTCCGCGGCGATACGGATCTTCTCGGCCATCTTCTTGGAAACGGAGGCGCCCGGGGTAAAATATCTGGAGACTGCGGACTGGCTAACGCCGGCCTTGCGCGCAACGTCTACAGATGTAACCGGTTTGCTGTTCAAGCGGGCCTCCGTGATTTTATCATGTTCTGAGTACTCGTGCTTCGCGAACTTGTCACCCCTTCACGGTGAGCCGCCGGCCGTCCTGCGCATCAAACAGATGACAGCATTCGATCGGGATCCGCGCGCTGATCGGCGCACCGATTTCGGAGCGGAAGTCCTTGGCGGCCTTCAGGTTGACCAGTTCCCCACCCGCCTCGACGGCCACCATGGAGGCGTCGCCGAGAAGCTCCAGGGCGAAAACGGTCGACGACAGCTCGCCTCCCCCGTCAACAAGGGTCACATCCTCGGCCCGGAAACCCAGGGTCAACGGCCCGGAGATGTCACCGCGCAGACCTTCCACGCGGATGTTCTGAGCCGTAAATACGCCGGCGGAAATCTCTCCCTTGACCAGGTTCATCGCCGGAGAGCCGATGAAGGAAGCCACGAAAGTGTTGGCCGGGTTGTCATAGATCTCCGTCGGTGTCGCTACCTGCTGAATGACGCCACCGCTCATCACCACCACCCGGTCGGCAAGGGTCATCGCCTCGATCTGGTCGTGAGTAACGTAGATCGTGGTCGTCTTCAGCCGGTGCTGGAGGTTCTTGATTTCGGCGCGGGTCGACACGCGCAGTTTCGCGTCCAGGTTGGACAGGGGCTCGTCCATGAGAAACACCGTCGGCTCGCGGACGATTGCACGTGCCAGAGCGACGCGCTGCCTCTGGCCACCGGATAGCTCCGCGGGTCTTCGGTCGAGCAGGTCGGTCAGATCGACCATTTCCGCCGCCTTCATCACCCGGGCATCATGCTGGTCCTTTGGCACCTTGCGAACCTTCAGCGGGAAGCGGATGTTTTCGTAGACCGTCAGGTTGGGATAAAGGCCATAGCTCTGGAACACCATGGCGATGTCGCGATCCTTGGGTTCCAGAGTGTTCACGACCCGGTCGCCGATGATGATCTCGCCTTCGGAGATGTCTTCCAGACCGGCGATCATGCGCATGGTGGTGGACTTGCCGCAGCCGGACGGACCCAGCAGAACCAGGAACTCGCGGTCGGCGATGTGCAGGTTGAAGTTGTTGACGCCGTAGACATTGCCCCAGCGCTTGGTGACATTTTTCAGTTGGATCTCGGCCATGGACTATCCCTTGACGGCGCCTGCGGTCAGCCCGCTGACAATCTGGCGTTGGAAGAACATCACGAGGATGAAAAGCGGTACGGTGGCGCTCACGGTTGCGGCAACCGCATACATGATAGTGCCTTCGGTCTGGATGGTTCCAAGGAACGAATTGATCTTCGGAACCATGGTCTGGTTTTCCTGGGACAGCAGCAGCGCGGTCACCGAGAAATCGTTGTAGGCCAGAAGGAAACTGAACAGGCCGGTGGTGATTACGCCTGGCCACATCACCGGCATGATCGCCAGCCGGAACGCCTGGAAGCGGGTGCAACCGTCAACCATCGCGCTTTCATCCAGATCTTTCGGGATCGACTTGAAGAAGCTGTGCAGCATCCAGATCGTGAAGGGCTGGTTGATGGCCACCAGGACGATGATCGCTGTCGGCAGATAGCCCCAGATGTTGAGCTGGAAGAACGGCAGCAGGAAGCCGGAAACCAGCGTGATGTGCGGCATGGCCCGGAAGACCAGCGCGGCGATCAGGATCCAGAAGGTGTAGTTGCGGCTCGAACGGGAAAGCGCATAGCCGCCGAGTGTTCCGAACAAGAGCGAGATGGAGGTCACGCAGATGGTAACGATCGTGGTGTTCCAGACCGAGTGGTAGAACTCTCGCTCGATCCAGGCGCCACGATAACCATCGAGTGTCAGCGCCTCGCCTGTCTGGCGCACGGTCGCGGGCCCCGTGATGGCGTTCCAGAAGGAGACCCGGCTGAAGAAGTCAGCCTGGACCTTGAACGAGCCCCACACAGTCCAGATGAAGGGGAAGGCCGCAACGATCAGCCACACAACCAGGATGACCCCGGTGAAGATGGCGAGCGGGCGGGAATAGCCGATGGATCTGGTCATCACCGGGCCTTTCTCTTGAAGTCGCGCCAGGTTCGCACGAGCACCGGGCTGAGCAGGATGATCACGCCGATCATGGTCAGGATCGAGGTGGCTGCGGCCGAGCCGAAAAGCTGGTTCACCTGTCCTGTCAGGTCGTTGTAGATCAGCCAGGAGAGCGAGGTTGCGTTGGCCTCCGACGAGAAACCGATGATCGGTTCGAACACGCGGAAATTGTCCATCAGCAGAACAAGGCCGACGAAGGTCGCCAGCGGCGTCAGGTGAGGCATCACCACGTATCGGATGCGTTCCCAGCGGTTGGCACCGTCGATCATGGCAGATTCCAGCGTGTCCATCGGCAGGGTCTGCAGACCGGCATAGAAGACCACGAAGGCGAAGGGCGCCATATGCCACGTTCCGTAGGTGATGAGCGTGAGCCACGACAGCACTGGGCTGGCCTTCAGCGACAGTTCCGGATCGTTGAACAGCCACTGGAGTGTCGCCCCGATGATGCCGTCGGAGTTGATCATCCAGAACAGGATGAGGGAGCCCAGAAGGGGTGTCACGATGTAGGGCAGCAGCGACAGGAAGATGATCGGCCCGCGAAACAGCCTGGGCACACTGTTGACGCCGAGAGCGACGGCAAAGCCGGCAATCATGGCAAGCGGTGTCACCAGGAAGGTGTAGACCAGGGTGAAGGACAGCGCCTTGTAAAAGGGCAGATTGTAGATCCTGGTAACGACATCGACAAAACCGTTGCTGCTTTCCAGGATCTCGGCGATCTCTTCAACCGCCAGGTGGGACCGATTGAGATAGGTGCCAAAGGCGTTGAAGCGCCCGAGTGGCTCTTCTTCGCGCAGGACCCGGGTTGCCTCGGTGTCGACCTTGGTTTCGTCGGTGCAGCCGAACGGGCCGCAGTTTTCCACGGTCACGAGAACCTGTTCATGCTCGACGAACATGGACTGCACGAAAACGGACACGATCGGCAACGCAATGAACAAGAGCATGGCGAGTGCCGATGGCCATATGAACGCTGCAAAATCACGGTGGCGCATAAAGTCTCCCCCGAAAAGGATACACCCCTGTCATCGACATGACAGGGGTGTGGCAAAGGGCAGTATCAGTTGAGGAAGCCGGCTTCCTTGGCCGCGGCGCGGTAGGCTGCTTCCACGTCGTTCAACGCCTGTTCGGCACTTTCGCGCCCCTGAAGGAAATCTGAAAGCTCCGCTCCGAGTGCCGTATGCAGAAGCCCCATGTAGGGTGACATCGGGTAGGCTTTCGCCCCGAGCTTCGCGTTTTCAAGGATCGCTTTTGCCGAGGCGGGAGGAGAGAAATCCGCAATCAGCCAGGCAGCTGCGGACGGATTGTCCTGGGCAACCTGAGGCCGGATACCGTGCATCATCGCCTGGAAGGAAGCTGCGGCATCTTCGTCGGAGATGTTCTTGGCGATGGTGAAGCCGTCCCACCAGAGCGCAGCGGCCGGTGTGGTGCCGCCACCGACGGTCGGTGCGGGCGCGAGAATGGTGGCTTCCCCGATTTCCGGTGCCGGGCCATTGGGGTCGATGTGACCGTTCACCATGGACGCCCACTGGTTGATGATCGCGACTTCACCCGAAAGGTACATCGCCTTGATTTCATCGGACGTGAAGGTCAGGAACTCGGGTTCCATGTATTCGGAAAGTTCCTTCATCAGCGCCAGGGTCTTCAGACCCTCCTCGCCGCTTATGGCCGGCTCTGCGCTGCCCGGCTCGAAGAAGGTGCCGCCAAGGCCCAGGTAGGTGTTGACGAACTCGTTGCCGAGATACCATCCGGCCTGGTCTGCCGCGGCCAGCGGGTATTCCAGAATGCCCTTCTCCCGGATCACCTTGGCAGCCTCGATGACCTCTTCAAGCGACGTCGGCTGTTCGAGGCCGGCTTCCTTCAGGATGTCGCCGCGAATGTAGAGGTTCTGGCCGTTGGCCATGAAGGCGATTGCCATGACCTTTCCGTCGACCTTGATGAGCTGCGTTGGCTGAAGCTGCTGGCCGTATTTCTCGACCAGCTCGTCCAGTGGGCGGATGAGGCCGTCGTTCATGAGCGGAACGATGGAATTGTTGGCAACCATCGCCACCGTGTACTGCGCCGGGTTGACCGTGAGCGCGGGCACCTGAAGTGCCTTGTGCTCGGTCGTCATGTTGGCTTCCACGGTGACGCCGTCTCCCGCGCAGGCTTCCGCTTCCTTGATAACGGTTCCGAGGGCATCGAAGTCGTTTGCAAGGATCTTGACGTTGCCACCCTCGATGCCGCACCCGGCGTGTGCCGTCCCGGCCCCGAGAACGAGTGCAAGCGCACTCACGGCTAGCTTCAATTTGCTCATCTCATTCTCCATTGGAAGAATGCCCGATTGCCCCGGGCTATTTCTCTTTGTTCTTGACGTTATTTCAGGCTTCGGCGGCCTCCACCGCGGAAGCCTTGTCAGCAAGCTGCGCCAGCTTGATCTGAACCAGCAGGGACAGTTCGTCATAGACCGTCCATTCGTCGACGATCTTGCCGTCCTTGTAGTGATAGTGCGACATGCCCATCAGACGCAGATGCTTGCCGGTGGGCGCACCAAGACTTTCCAGAATGCCGTAGCCGAGGTGATGACCCTCGAGTATCCAGCGAACGGCGACTTTCGTGCCGCCTTCGACGCAGGGCGTGGAACAGATGTGCTGCGGAGCGTAGACCGCATCCGGCATGCTGCCCACGAGGCCGAGCGTCTGATGAGAGACCGACGCGGTGCCGTAGAGCTCTTTCATCAGCGGCCCATGGTACATGGCGGTCGGTGCATAGACCTCGCGGATGCGGCCGAACATCTTGCGATTGAAGATGTCATGCAGGAACTGAAGCGTTTCGCGTTCCAGATCTGTGTTGGCGATGTCCAGATCGGCCTTTTCCGCCGGCGGATACTGACCCTGAAGGAGGCCGACCTCGCCGATGTCGAGCTGCGTGAGGCCCTGGCTCAGTTTCGTTTCGGCGATCTTGCCCGCATAAGCGTCGACGTCGAGGCCGAGTTGGCGTACGACCGCCATCTGGTCGGAAACCACCCATTCGCGGTAGATCTTGTTGCGATGGATCATGCAGTCGGCGACCGTGCGGGACACGAAGGAGCGGCCGTTGGCCGGACCGTAATGGCCGTTCTGCGTATAGCGCCCAGAGCCGGTTACCAGGTGAGAAGTGTAATAGCCGTCCTTGTCGTCGCCGTTCCAGATGACATGGGTTGCCATGCCGCGGCGTTCGGGCAGGGAGACGAGCCTCTGGATGGTGTCGCGCACCACGTCCTCACGATTGTAGATCGTGCCCATCGGCAGGTAGAGGACGATGTTATGCGTGTAGTGCGAATAGATAAGGCCTACGTCGCGCTCATCCCAGATCTTGTGCGTGCAGCGGACAATATAGTCGACGATATCGGAATAACAGGGGTCGAAACCCTCCATGCCCTGAACCGGGGCGCGCCCCTCCGGGACCAGGTCGGTGAAATCGGCGCGCTCGACTTGCATGACATTGCCGTTGTGCGGCGCGTCGTTCACGCGTGGAGCGGATTTCACGTCCTTTGCCTTTGGGGTGGAGACTTCCTGCGTTCCCATTTCATCGTACCTTTTAGCGAAGCTGTTTCGCGCATCTTGCAGAATTTTGCATACGCTTGCATTTTGATATTGCCAAACATGTTCAGTCCGATCAATAAAAATCTGCATACCTATGCAAA
The DNA here is from genome assembly GCF_012273635.1 of Labrenzia sp. PO1. Classification (NCBI taxonomy): domain Bacteria; kingdom Pseudomonadati; phylum Pseudomonadota; class Alphaproteobacteria; order Hyphomicrobiales; family Stappiaceae; genus Labrenzia; species Labrenzia sp. PO1. Next base: position 15,943 of record NZ_JAAXCR010000005.1, on the reverse strand, counting down.
ATGAAATTATCACGGTTGAAAATCACTCCCGGAGGACGTGCGCTTGCCGCACCGGAACGACCGGAAGACGACGACAGGAGAACGGCCGATGACCCTGACCGAATACAAGAAGCGCCTCACGGATCTGGGGCTGGCTGTTCCCGAGGCGGATCTGAAAGCATCCGTTGCACAGGCGCAGCGCCTGGCCGAACAGGCGCGGGCCCTGAAGGATGACCGCGACCATGGATGATGTTCTGGACAGCCCCTTGCGCCGTCAACAGGAGCTGATCGCGACCGGCCAGGTGTCGGCGTGCGAGATCGCGTCGGCTCTGGTTGCCCGCATCGAACGGCGGGACGGTGCCATTCGTTCAGTTGTGCATCTGTCGCCGGATGCTGTTGCCGAGGCGTCTCGCTGGGACAATGTTCTGCCGGACGACCGGCCGCCGTTGGCCGGGCTCTGCTTCGGTGTGAAGGACATCATTGATGTGCATGGCCAGCCGACACGCTGCGGGTCGCATGCCCATCCGCACGCTCCCGGTCAGGCCGGGCACATTGATGCTGCCAGCGTCGCGGCGCTCAGGCAGGCCGGCATGGTGCCGCTGGCCAAGCTCGCAACCTATGAATATGCGCTGACTGGCCCCGCCTTCGACCAGCCCAACCCGCCGGCCCGCAATCCCTGGGACACCAGCGCGATCACCGGCGGCTCCTCGTCGGGCTCCGCCGCGGCCGTTTCGGCCGGGCTTATGCGCGTTGCACTCGGGACGGACACCGGCGGGTCGATCCGTGCACCTGCGGCCTATTGCGGTGTGGTTGGGTTGAAGCCGACCACTGGCCTGGTTTCAGCATCCGGGTGTTTTCCTTTGTCGCAGAGCCTCGATGTCATTGGCCCCCTCGCCGCCTGCGTCGAAGACGCTGCCGTCATTCTGGAGGCGCTCGCCCCTGCGAGCCGTGCTGCAGCTGACATCGGGCAGGAGCTTACGGGACTTCGCATCGCCTACGCCCGCGACTGGTTCGTTGATGATCCTGCGGCGGATCCTGACCTTGTCCAAGCCATGGACGACACCGCCGCGCTCCTTTCCTTGCTCGGTGCCAGAATAGAGCTGGTGACGCTGCCGCCCTATCAAAGGCTCGAGGACGCGGCCACTGTCATCCTGCAGGCGGAGGCGCTTCAGAACCATTTGGTGGGTCTGCGCAACCGGTTCGATGCCTATGGTAAGGACGCGCGCCGGAACCTTCTGACCGGAGCTGTTCTGGACGAACAGGACGTCGTGCATGCCCGTGGCATTGCGCATCGTTTCAGGCAGGAGGTCGACGTATTGCTGGCGCAGCACAGCGCACTTCTCGTACCGACCACGCTCGGCACCGCACCGAAGTTCACCGCCTTTGCCGACGGCGCGGTCTGGACGGCAATGCGCACCATGCCATTTAACATGTCAGGGCATCCGGCGATTTCGCTTCCCTGCGGGTTCGGCGCGAACGGCTTGCCGCTCGGCTGCCAGCTTGTCGGCGGGTTCGGTCAGGAAGCGTTGCTCTGCCGGCTCGCTTACCAGCTCGAACAATCCAGCAACCATTCGGCCCGGCCCGCGATCGGGGCCGAGCCGGTATCGCTGGATTATCCCTGAAGTCGGTCGAGGCGCAGTTGCGCCGCGCGGCGGTGGCCTTCAAGACCTTCTGAGGCGGACTGGCGGACTGCCGGCGGCGCGACCTCGCGGATGCCGTCCTCGTCCATCCACTGATGGGTTACGGTCTTGATGTATGACCCTACCCAAAGCCCGCCGGTGTAACGTCCGGCGCCCATGGTCGGCAGCGTGTGGTTGGTGCCGCAGCACTTGTCGGAATAGACGACGCTGGCGTTGGGACCGATGAAGAGCGAGCCGTAGTGCTTCAGCTTCCTGGCGAAGGTCTTGGCATCCTCGGTGTGCACCTGCAGGTGTTCGGCGGCGACGATGTCCGAATAGGCGATCATTGTCGCCTCGTCCGGGCAGACGGAAATCTCGCCGTAGTCTTTCCAGGCCTGGCCGGCGGTGGCTGCCGTCGACAGGCTTTTCAGCTGAACGTCCACTTCTCTCAGGACCGCTTCCGCAAGGTCTGCGTTTGTGGTGATGAGGCCCACCCGGGTTCTGGTGTCGTGCTCGGCCTGTGCCAGAAGATCGGTGGCGATCATCTCAGCGTCGCCGGTGTGATCGGCGAGTATGAAGATCTCCGATGGACCGGCGAGCTGGTCGATCCCGACAGGGCCGAAGACCTGACGCTTGGCTTCATTGACGAAGGCGTTGCCTGGGCCGACAATCTTGTCGACAGGTGGAACGGACTGCGTGCCGAGTGCCATTGCAGCGATTGCCTGCGCCCCACCGATCCGGAAAATCCGGTCGGCGCCGGAAAGGTGGCAGCCCGCAATCATCGCTTCATGGGCGTTCGGCGGAAGGCAGGCGATGATTTCGCCGACACCGGCCACCTTCGCCGGGACGATCGACATGATCGGCGCGGACAGGAGCGGGTAGCGGCCACCAGGGACGTAGCAACCGACCCGGTCGAGCGGAATGTTGCGGTGCCCGAGGTGAACACCTGGCCGGATCTCGACTTCCAGATCCTGCAAGGTTCCGAACTGGGCCCTGGCGAACATGCGCACGTTGGAGATTGCGAACTCGGTGTCTTCGCGTGTCTGCGGGTCCAGCCTTTCGACTGCTGCCTCACGTTCTTCAGCGGTGACTTCGAACCGGTCGAGCGCCGCCTTGTCGAATTTCTCAGAATAGTCACGGACGGCAGCATCACCTTCTGCGGCAACCCGCTTGAGCACTTCTGCGACCAGTGTTTCGACGCTGGCATTGTCGGCAACCGCATCGCGTGCCGGGGATTTCACAAAACGGATGGTGTCCGGGATGGGTAGTCTCGTCATTTGTCTCTCTCAGGTCCCTGCGGCGCAATAGGCCGGCCACACACCGCAGATCGTGGCCGAAAGCTGAAACATCACAGGAAACATCCGGATCGGGAGCGTGATCGGTGTTTCCCGGCAGCCGGTCCGGTAGAGCGCTGCGAGCGCGTCTCGGTAATGAGAGGTGGCGCATCGTGACCGTTGAATTCCTCTTGTCGATCGTGGATCGAACAACGGTGCCGGTGCGCGCCCTCCTCCCAACTGCATACGTTTGCAATACTGCCGCCAAGCATCCATTGCAAGCAAATTTGCATACGAATGCATTTCAGAGGGAAAACGCTCGTTGCGAGCTGCGCGTTTTGTGCGCAGGTGACGATGGGAGGACCATCGGCAGGATATGCGGAGGGCTGTCTGTGTCGGATTTCTGATCGATGACGTCTGAAACGCAAAACCACGGCCGGTGGCTACAACTTGGCTGTCTCTTCGGTTAGTAATCGCAACCATCAGAATCTGTTCGAAAACCGGACAGAATTCCACAGGGCTTCAGAATGTTTCAGGTTGATGGCGGCCGGATAACCGACCCCGACGTGCTTGTTGCGGCTGACCTCGTTCGGGCCGTCGAAGGGACTGACCGGCTTGTGGTCCAGTTCAGCAATCCGGAGGCCTGCAAGGTTGCGACGCTTCAGGCATTGAACGAGGCCTGCCGTCTGGCAGGTGACCGGTTGACCGTCCGGTTTTACCAGCACGACGATGAAGGCTTTGACGCGCGCTGCCTGAACCATTTGCCGGATGTCGTAAACCTGGCTCTCGATTGTCTGGATCGCATCTCGCACGTTGAAGCAATCAGCGAGTTACCGAAGTTGGAGCGACTGCATTTCGGAGTGTTGGACTTTGACCAGCCTCAGTTCCTGGAAACCTTGAACCTGCGGCAACTCCGAAGTTTGACTGTCGCCGCCAACCGGAAAAGAAACCTCGATCTTGCCCCGCTTGCCGACGCGGTGAACCTGCAGGACCTGTTCGTTCAAGGTCACTGGAAGGGCATTGAGGTCATCAGCCACTTGCCCGATCTGGCAACCTTGTCATTGAGTTCGTTTGCCGGGAAACATCGCCTCGACTTCGTTTCCTCCATTGCAACCCTCAAAAAGTTCACCCTGATCCTGGGTAGCCGGGCCAACCTGGGCGACTTGTCACACCAGACACTCGAGAAACTGCGAATTTTAAGAGTATCCGGACTAGGCACACTGGGTGACCTTGGAAGGTTTCCCGCGCTGTCAGCCTTGCAGGTTCATGATCAACTCAAACTGGTTGAAGTGGACCTGAGACATGTCGGTCTGGAATGGCTGAGCTTGTTCAACTGCAAGAACCTGAGAACACTCCCGGGCCTCGAATTGCAGGATCGTCTTCAGGAATTTGAAGCATGTCGCGTCGGACTGGATCTGGATAGCCTGCGCGACAGAACGTGGCCGGCCACGACACGTGCCGTCCGGTTGATCTCCACACGTGAGAAATGGAATGTGGAAGCAGAAAAGAAGCTTGCCGAACGGAAGCTCAGCAGCGAGGTCAGCAGGTGGATCTGACAAGGTGCATCTGGTCTTCTCTCCGGGCAGCGAGGCAGGCCCGAGATCATTCCTTGCCTCTTCCGATGGAGAACATTTTCCTGCGAAGGTCGCATTGGTGAAACGCTGTGCAAATCGCCCCTTTCGAAGGCGTTTCGATCGGTAAATCAAGAAAGAGCGTCACAACCATTTATTGAGAATTGCCGTAGCGTCCACTCTTCCATAGATTTGTTTCCAGGTCCGAAACCGTCTTTTTTTGGTTGGTTTGTTGCTACTTGAACGCGAAGAGCAATTGCAAATATTGGATGAGGTTCGCCTTTCCATTTCCAGGTCGGGTGGACGGATCGTATTCGTTGCCGGGGAAGCCGGGATAGGAAAGTCGTCTCTGATTGCGGATTTCCTGAGCAGCCTCGGGCCCGAAACCAGGAAGGTCATCGGTCTTTGCGATCCTTTGATCACGCCGCGCCCGCTCGGGCCGATACGAGATATTGCAGCAGGTCTTTCCGGATCGACGCAGATCCGCGATGAGGAAGCCATGCTTTTTGGCGGCCTGGTGGAGCATTTGTCGTCTTTGCGAGAACCGGTGGTATTGGTGATCGAGGACCTGCACTGGGCGGACGATCGCACACTGGACTGGTTGAAGTTCATTGGCCGCAGGATCGCGATGCTGCCGTTGCTGCTGGTTTGCAGTTATCGTGATGACCAGTTGGCGGGTTACCATCCGCTTCGCTCAGCCATGGGCGAAATCGTACCGGCCCGAAAGAAGCAGATAAATCTCGCTCCTTTGTCTCTGGACGCGGTGCAGACGCTTGTCGGGTCAACCCGCCTGGCTCCCAACCGTCTCCTGGACATCACGGGCGGTAATCCCTTCTTCCTGACCGAATTGTTGGCTCAGTCAGCAGACGGCAGCAAGGTTCCCCAGACCATCGGGGATGCGGTCGATGCGCGTCTTGCAGGATTGCCGCAGGACGTCGTGCGGCTACTGGAATATGTGTCTTGCTGGCCCGGTGCAATTCCGTCAGGCATTCTCCTGGCTTTGCCACTGCCCGATGGCTACGGCACCCTGACGCAGGCTATCGAGAAAGGTCTGCTGATTGAAAGCGGCGGAAGGCTCTCCTTTCGTCATGAGATTGCGCGGATTGCCATCTACGATCGGCTCAGTCATCCAAGGCGGGTCGAAGCGCACAGGTGCTTCCTGGATCATCTTTGCAACCGGGAAGACGGAGCGCAGCCTCTCGACATGATCGTGCATCACGCCCGCGGAGCCGAACATGAGCAGCTATTGCTGCGTTATGCACCGCTTGCCGCAGACAATGCGGCAAGTCTCGGAGCCCATCGCGAGGCCGCCCGCTTTCTTGAACATGTCTTGCCGCTGGCGGACAGCCTGGACCTCGAGCAGGCCGCCGAAATCTGCGAACGTTGGGCCTATGAGGCAGGCCTGTCGCTTGGCATCGACGCAGACGTCATTTCCAACCGCCGCAAGGCGGTGGAGCTCTGGCGCAAGGCCGGAAATGAAAACCGGGTGGGAGAAAACCTGAGATGGTTGTCCCGGCTCCACTGGTACAGGGGAGAAGCCGAGGAAGCCAAGAGGTACATCGAGGAAGCAATCGAAGTCCTGGAAAACAACGCCTCGGCCACCGAATGGGCGAAGGCGAAGGCATACGCCCTTCGCGCCCAGTATCACATGCTTCAAGACGAGATGAGTGAGGCGGTGACGTGGGGGCGTCGGGCCTTGACCTTTGCGCAGGCTGTCGAAGACGTTGAAACCTGCACGCATGCACTTAACACGGTCGGTTCAGCCATGCTGTTCCGAGGGGATCCGGAAGGGGAGATGCTGTTACGTGAGAGCCTGCGGATCTCGCTGGAAAACGGGTTCGATGAGCAGGCAGCGCGGGTTTATACAAATCTCTCCGAATGCCTCATAGAAATGCGTGCCCTCGACCGGGCTGAAGATCTGATCGATGCCGGGATCCGTTTTGACAGTGCTCACGATCTTGACGCCTGGACCTATTACCTGATTGGTCGAAAGGCACAGCTTCGGCTGGAACAGGGACGTTTTGACGAGGCAGTCACGATCGCACGCGGGGTCCTGGGACAGGAAAACCAGACCCTGCTCATGCGGATGCCCGCGCAGATCGTCCTCGCCCGCTCCCTTCTGCGCCTCGGTGATGCGGCCGCCGGAGAGGCTTTGCAGCAGGCACTCGTTTCAGCGGAAAAGATCGGCGAACCCCAGTACCTGACGGTTTTGAAGATCGCGGAAATCGAGCAGTCCGTGCTGGCTGGGACTTCAGAAACCGCAGCGCAGGCCTGGGACTGGCTCTGCAGCCTCGATCCCAGGCTCCTGAGCCCGAGAAAGCTGGGCGAAGCGATGTTCTGGGCCCGGATTGCGGAATTGCCGCTGAAGTCCACTTCCGCCCCTGTTCTTCCGGAGCCTGTTCGCCTGCTTCTCGAAGGGAAGGCCGAAAAAGCCGGATTGGCGTTTCAGATGGAAAGTTCGGATTATCTGGCAGCCTGGTCGTTTGCCGCCACCGGAAAAGCTGAACGGCTTCAGGAGGCCGATGAATTGTTCCGGTCCATGGGGGCGATGGCGGCCCGTCGCTGGTTGCGCTCTCGTGAAGGGGTATCCGGCCTTCCGCCGCTGCAGCGCGGACCTTACAAGAGTTCGCGCAACCATCCTTACGGTCTCACCGCAAAGGAGCAGACAGTGCTCCGACTTCTTGTCGAGGGAAACAGCAATGCGGCAATTGCCGAAACGCTGAGCCGGTCTCGCAGAACCATTGAAAACCATGTTTCATCGATCCTCTCCAAGCTGCAGGCAAAGGACAGGGTGGAGGTCCTTTTGCGTTCACAGAGCGAACCCTGGATCGTTGTGGCGGAAGACGAGACCGACGTGGAAATTGAGTATTCTTCGCACGAAAATTAGGTGCACCCACCCATGATCCGTTTGGCCATCGGCCGTAGTGTTTCCGTGAGCTAACGCGTCTCAGGAAACGGATTTCGTGTCATGTTCAAACCTTTTTTAGTATCCCTTATCGCGATGGGCCTGCCGATTGCCGCCAGTGCTTGTGATCTTCCGGCGGAGAGACCCTCTTTTACCGAAGTTCAGGAAAAACCGGACTTTGATACCGCGACGTTCGCAGCGTTGGTCGCTCAAGCGATTGGGGACCGGTACATGGGGTACGCGGTCACGTTGCGCGGCGAAAACGGTCGCATCATTGCCCAGGTCAACCACGGCTACGCCCGCACTCCTTGCGAGAGTGGTGGCGAGCAGCGCTTCAACGGCCGCACCGAGGCCGCGATTGGCTCTGTCTCGAAAGTTCTGACGGCGGCAACGGTTATTAACCGAGCCGAGACACTCCAAAGCGTCTCGCTTGACGACCGGTTTCAGGATTACCTTCCCAGACGCTGGCAGGGCGAGCTAGACACCTCCCTGCAACCCGTTACGCTTCGGAATCTCCTGCAGCATCGCGCTGGGTTCGCCAAGTCCGGAAAAACAATCTGGGATCATGCGTTCACGTTGCAGGAACGCTATCAGCTTGGCGCTGAAACCTACATCGTCAGAGCGCAGAACATCGCAACAGGCGCGAATGCCTGCGTGCCTGAACCCGTGACGAAACGGTGTTACGCGAACACGTCCTTTGCGCTCTGGAATGTCAGCGCCGATTCCCTTGTGCCGACGAAATGGGCGCAGATCGAGGACGGGTTTGCCCCCGGCGAGATAACATATGACAGTTATCTCCAGGTTCATGCGTACAATCGGTACCGGGATATCGTTGAAAAGACCCTGTTCGAGCCGGTTGGTGTGACGGGCGGCTGCAATACTTTCTCCGATCCGGCGCGAGGCGCTCTCTATTACAACGGACCGATGGATGAGGCCGGTACGGATCGCACCGAAGTCGGCAAGCCGTGTGCTATCGGAGGCTGGTTTCTGTCAACGAGAGCCCTCTCGAAGGTCGTTCATCGCATCGTTTCGACGCGCGAAGTTGTCAACGACAATCACGAGCTGATGTTTTCCGCAGATGATGACCGGCTCGTTTTTGCAAGCCGTCCAAGAACCAACGATGGGCGGGCCGTATCCCACAACGGAAGCCGTTGGGGCGGACAGGCGACTGCTGAGGTGGTTGTCTTTCCGAATGGCTTTGTCGCGGCAGCAATCGCGAACTCCCGCCCGGCAAATGAAGGCGTGGGACTGAGGAAGGCGCTGATCGATGGCTACAACGCAGCGCGTGGGCCGTCGTAAGAACTATTAGCTCAACTATGCTCCAAATGAATAAGTATAAAAGATCTGCATTGGCATAAATGCAAGTATAGAAAAGTTCTAAATGGTATAAATAAAGAGATAATTGAACAGGAAAGACAATGAATCTATTCGACTTTCCCAGTGCGATAATTGCCACCATCTCACAAGCGATTTCAAAAGGGATCAAAGATCCTTCCAATCTCGCTGACCTGGTTTTCTACTGGCACCATCCCGAGTTGCGCGGTTCGGGGATCAGAAAAGGCATGAACAACTACGATGAACTGTCAAAGGAATGGCTGAGCTATTATGACTTGTTTGCCAGGGAATATGGTCCCGTCGCCCCGAAATCCGGTGGCAACTCCGACAGGACTTCGTGGCGACCTTACGAAAAATCGAACATCGATGGCATCGGTTTCATCAGTTCCGACATCAAGGCCTGGGCGTCACGACCACCGAAACACAAACGTGAGGTAGCGGCTTTTGTCAGTAACAAGATGGATGGTGACCGGGCACGGCTTTTTATCATCTGGAAGACAAATGATCCGAGGAGCCACTGTAAATTCCACAATGTGTCCGAAAACGGTTCGATCCACTACTGGACCGAACAGCCACTCGATTACAATACGATCAGGCAAGACCACAAGCTTGAGGTCAATTGGATCACATACCTGGGGAACGACGCCGGCGTTAAAGGTATTGCGTTGATGAATTTCGGCCTGAACGTCATCATTTTCGAAAAAACATTAAAGAACGGCGTGTGCCTCTCGCTGGCGCGCAGTGCTGCGAAAAGGGCTCTGGCTGAAGAAGCCAAACAAACGTACGAGCTTATGCAATCGGTCGTAGGTGGGACGAGTGGTGCCAAGATGGCAAAACCGAAAAATTTTGGTGACTTGGCCTGGCACTCGTTTGGCGCCCAGGTGAAAAATGTCGTTGAGAACAGGTTTCCTCGATCCGTGTCGCCAAACGTTGGATCCCTTCATGGCATACGTTTCAATGACGAAATCAAGGACGGCAGCGGCAAGGTTATCGGTTGGGTAAACTACTTCGACTAAGGGACACTGAATTCATCTTCGCTGGGCCGGCTGCGTTGGGTGGCGCGCTGGAAACGGTTGTTTGAATTGCCATGTTATCGGCCACTTACCTGTACGGTCAACACAAGTTGCCATATTGAGATGATCGCGCCGCATTGACTTGTCCCACCGGGCTTGCTAGCTCAAGAGCATGAGCAACGTCCTGCACAACACTGCGAACTATTATTATCCGCCAAGTTAGCGGAGGGACTTTGCTGTCTGTTTACCGCTGCATCGCCAGCGGTTGTGACTCGGTATACAGCTCTTGGCCTTGCAGCCAATTCGCCGAGTTAAGCCATGACTGTTTTCCAAGCTGCAATATGTAAACCACATCGCTCTCTCACCCTGGGCCTTATCGGTTACGGGGCGTTCGGGCGATTGATCGCCGAGCATCTTTCTTCTCATGTCGAACTGCTGATCCATGATCCGCGTTATGATGGCAGTGCGGACCTTGCCGAGGTCGCCGCCTGCCGGATCGTGGTGGTCGCTGTTCCGGTAGCTTGTATGGAAGAAACACTGCGTGCAATAGCGCCGCATCTGAGGCCGAATACGCTGGTGCTGGATGTCGGTTCGGTAAAGGTCGAGCCCGCTCGTCTGATGCTGGAGTTGCTGCCACCACATGTCGAAATCCTTGCGACCCATCCGCTTTTCGGACCGCAAAGCGCTCGCAACGGATTGCAGGGACTGAAAATCGCGCTGTGCCCTCTGAAAGGCCGAAGCTACAAACGTGTTGCCGCCTTTCTCAAGGTGGCCCTTGGGCTGGATGTGTTCGAAACAACACCGGATGCACATGATCGCGATGCCGCGCTGTCCCAGGGCCTTACCCACTTGATTGCCAAGGTGCTGGTGAAGATGGGGCCGCTTCCCCGGATGACCACCACCCGAAGCTTCGACCTTCTCAACGAGGCTATCGAAATGGTTCGCCACGATCCGCCGGAGCTTTTCGATGCGATCGAGGGGCTGAACCCCTACGCTTCGGGCGTGCGCCGGCGTTTCTTCGACCTTGCCTCGGAGCTTGATGATGAACTGCGCACGGCGCCGCATTTGCCCGGCCCGGCTGCCCTGTCATGAACCGGGCCCTCTAACGGGCTCCGTTCCGTTCGATAATCAACGCCGCAGTCAGTCAAACCCGCCTGACTGCGGACAAGACCAAGCCGGCTGCGCCTTTTGGAAATAGCGCCGGCTCGTTATTCAGCCTCCGCAAGTTCCGGCCAGCACCCCCCTTGCCGGTTGCTTGTGTCTTTGGCCGATACCCCGAAAGTCACGCGTTAGATGCGTTGATCGGTTCAATGCCTTCTCTTGGCCATTGTCCCCTCGCGGCAATTCCCCTTCGCAAATGGTCAGTTTCTCGAAGATGAACGTCCACCTCATTCGGTGTGACGGCCGTCATACGTGAAAGTTCCTTGGCCAGCTATCTAAGGTCAGGTCGTCGTTTGATTGGGTAGCCAAGCATCGCGCGGCAAAATTACTGAAATCAACAAAATAAATGTTGCTCTGCGGCGGAAGGAAAAACGCAACGCAGTACGCAAATCATTTGAGCCAAGAGAATACCGAAGATGGAACTTTACAAGTACCGTAATAAACTGCCGCAGATCGGTGACGCCTGCCTGCTCACCGATGGTGGCCTCGAAACAACTCTGATTTTTCATGATGGCATCGACCTGCCACTGTTTGCTTCCTTTCATGCCTTGAAAGAAGCAGAAGGCCGCGCTGCCCTTCGCCGTTACTACGAACGCTACGCCCGTATCGCGAATGCGCAGGGCACGGGCTTCATTCTCGACAGCGCGACTTGGCGCGCCAGCCGTGACTGGGGTGACCGTCTTGGCTATTCGGCCGAAGAATTGAAGCATGCAAACCAGGACGCAGTTGCAATGCTTTTCGAACTGCGTGCCGAGTTCGAAGGTGAACATCCCTTTGTCATCAGCGGCAATATGGGTCCTCGGGGAGATGGCTACGCGCCCGAAACCATGATGTCCTCTGCCGAGTCCGAGGATTATCACGCTGTTCAGGTCGCCACGCTGGATGCGGCAGGGGTCGATATGATCAGCGCGATCACCATGACCCATGCCGGCGAAGCCATGGGCATAGCGCGGGCCTGTGCGAAACGGGACGTGCCCTTGGCTCTTGCCTTCACCGTTGAGACCGATGGGCACCTGCCGACAGGCCAACCCCTGAAGGACGCAATCGCCGAGCTCGATGCCGACTGCCCGCCCGCCTACTACATGATCAATTGCGCCCACCCGGATCACTTCCGGCACATCCTGGAAGAAGGAGCGGACTGGACCCGGCGAATTCGGGGCCTGCGCGCGAATGCTTCGCGGTTGAGCCACGCCGAGCTGGATGAAGCTGAAGAGCTGGATGACGGCAATCCGCAGGAACTTGGCAGGGACTATGCCAACCTCCTGTCGGTCCTGCCGAACCTGCGGGTCTTCGGTGGCTGCTGTGGTACCGACCACCGGCATGTCGACGCAATCGGGCAGACCTGCCTCCACCAGCCCCTTAGGGCGTAAGGAACGGGGAGTATCACAATGACCGTTTCGACCATGGTTGGCAGGATTGCCTGTCGCAGGAACGCGATCGGGATTCTGGAACGTTGGCGCAGAGCCAGGAAGAACCGCATCCTGATCCAGACACTGGAGAGAATGTCGGACCATGAACTGCGCGACATCGGATTGAACCGTGACAGCGTGCGCCATGTGATCCGTAACGGTGACACCCGGGCGCTGCATCACCTGAGGCCCGCTCCAGCTGTCGTGCTGGATGCGGCGAAGGGGGATGGCATGTGCAATGAGGTCAACGCGGGAGAAGTGAAGTGAAAATGTCGGTCCAATCGAAAGGCGAAACACGGAGCGAACAGATCCGTCCGGCCACGACGGCAGACGCACGTGAAATCGCCTCGCTTTTCCTGATGTCCTCAGATGGACTTGCTTCTTACATCTGGTCTCGCGTCGGGGTTCCCGGCGCGGACCTCCTGGAGGTTGGGGCATCGAGGTATTCGCGGGAAAACACGGCGTTTTCCTATCAGAATTGCCACATGGTTGAGATTGGCGGCCAGGTGGTGGCCATGCTGCATGCCTTCAAGATGGAGAGTGACGAGACACCCGAGACCGATCCAGTCCTCAGGCCCTACTCCGAGTTGGAAGATCCAGGCTCGTTGTATGTTTCCGGCGTGGCTGTCCGTCCGGAATTTCGCCGTCGCGGGTACGCGCGAAAGCTGATGATCCTTGCCGACCGTCTTGCAGCCGCGCAAGGTCTCACGCGAGTTTCACTCATCTGCTTCGACAGGAATGTGCCGGCACTTCGTCTCTATGCGTCACTGGGCTTTCGCGAGATGGATCGTCGAGCCATCGTACCGCATCCAAGCCTGCACTACTCTGACGGCCATGCTCTTTTGCTTGTACGAGAGTGCACTGCCAGGGAGCAGGTGGAGGATTGATCTTCACCTGTGCCCTGGAAGCCCGGGCTGTCATTCGAAGACCTTGAACCGCTCGTAGACCTGGAACAGCTGTTTTTGTGAGTTGACGGCCATCTTTGTCATCGCAGACTTCAGCTGTTTTCGAACGGTATCCTGCTGAACACCCTTGACCCGGGAGTAGTCTGACAGAGGCTGCAGCGCTATGACAGCGGCAATGGCTGCGCTCTCGCTTCCACTCAGTCCAAAAAACTGGCTGATACGGTCGAGCGTACGCGGAGAGAGAATGTCCTGCGGATTGAGCACCACGATCTTGTAGGTCACCCAGCGTGCCGGTTCCAGTCGTCCGTCAACGAAACGGGGGAGCGGGTTGAACACCTGCACGGCGTAGGTCGTGTTGGTTTTGCTATCGAGAAGACGCACCAGTGGCGCTTCCCCGTTTCGAACGCGCCGATGAACCGCGTCCAGCTTCTTTTGTTCTCTTGGATTGCGGCAGACCAGTCTGCCATTTTGAATCCTCACGAAACCCAGGTCGAGGATATCCTGCGCGATTTGGTTGACGTATTCAGTCTCGCCATTGGCAAGCATGATGACGCCATGGGTTTGTGCATCGTTGGACGACCTGTGAACGAGTTCCCGTTCACCGGTTTCCATGCGCAGCTGCCGAAGTTGAAGCGCCTTCCTGGCATGGACAACGAGCCTCGAAAAATCCTCCATTACCTCTTTGGAGAAGGTCCCGTCTTTGCGCACGCTTGTAACACCGAACCAGCCTAGTCGACCGTCAACGGTGATATTACTGCCCATGATCCTGTTCACGTCGTATCGCGGAAACAGATCGTGATGGATCGGACTGGAGCGTAAACCTTCCTTTGTATTGAACTGATCGTCCGTCATGACAGCCCCTACAGGTGATTTCGTTATGAGTTTTAAGCGGTAATCGATGTTGACATAGTGCTGGTGGTATTCATCGAGAAAACTCGGATCCATATTGGCGGTGAAATTAAGTTCAATCGAAGAGTTATCCTTCCCAAGAAGACATAAATGAGATTGAGCCGCGCCAAGGTAAGTAATTATTTTTGAAAGAGTTTCTGAAAACAACCTCTCCGTTTCTACGCTCTCATATAACTCTGCGATAAGCTTCTCGAGTTGCTCGGACATTGCTAAAACACAACATTCTGACAGTAAAAAAATATGAAGAATGGCACTGCAAAAACTATGCAATCGTATACACAACTCTAAGGGGAGGCAATAACGTATTCCGTGAGGAATTATTTTTCTCGCGTGCCAAAAAAATTAACAAATGGTTAATTAGGGTGCAAATGTTGACCATACGTCATTTTAACACCCCTCAACGCATTGAAACTCTAAAGCTTTCTCCGAAGTGTTGTTTACGCTGCGTATTTTCTGCGGCGTCGTCTGAAGGCAAGGTTAACAAACTTCTTGGTTAACGCAGCCCCCATTTGGGGAATGGCTCAAATTGAAACAGTCTGCCAAGTCTGCTCGTGCATTTCAGCAAGGGTGATTTTTACACCCATTCTTTAATCACCGGTTGTCCCTCTCGGGCAGCCGGTGGAGCTAGTCAGGAATGGATTAATGCCTAATAACATCAATCTGTCGGAATTTTTCGACTCCATCCGCGCCACTCTGGCGGACATCAAGAACAGCACTTCCACGATCAGCGACGTTGACGTTGTCGGTACTTACATCGAAGAAGACGGCAGCGATCCGACCCCGGACGTCTCCAGCATCAATTTCGTGAATGGGACGACCGGTGCCGATGTGCCGCTCGAAGGAACATCTGGTCTTGATCTCGTGCTTGCCAGAAGCGGAAACGACATGCTTGTCGGTTACGGCAGCATCGACATCCTGCTCGGCAGCGACGACGTTGATACAATTGATTATTCTTACCTGAACAGCACAGAAAACGGCATCTTCATCGACCTTCGCAGCGGTATCGCCGTGAGCAAGGGCGGCGATATCGATCTGCTGTCGTCCATCGAAAATGCCATCGGCACGGTCAATGACGATGTCATGCTCGGCAACGGCCTGAACAACATCTTCTTCGGCAACGGCGGCAGCGATATCATTGACGGCCGTGGCGGCTCCAAGGACGTTGCCCAGTTTGCGGGCAAGGCTGAAGATTACGACATCAAGACCAACGAAGACGGTTCCGTCAGCATCACCAACGGCACCGGCACGACCACCCTTTACAACATCGAACTGGTTCAGTTCGGCGAAGGCAGTGAAGTCGGTGACATCCATCTCTTCAGTGTCACGGATGGCGCACTCGTCGCTCATAACGATGCGATCGACGTCACCGAAACCACCGGCGACGACGAAGCGGAAGTTGCAGCGACATTCAACGTTCTCGGCAACGACGACGAAATCGGCGAAACCGGTGGCCAGGTCATCACCCAGCTGGCTTTCAAAACGGCTGGTGGCTCGATTGTCAACGTTGATGCCGTCGCTGATTCAGATGGCATGCTGGAGGTCGAAGGCAAATACGGCACCTTGTTGCTGAACGTCGAAACTGGCGAAGCCAGCTACGTCTATTCCGAAGAAGCAAACCGCCTCGCCGATGGCCAGGTGGGTGTCGATACCTTCGTTTATCAGGTTGTCGGTGGCGACAAGGCCGAATTCAAGGTCACTGTTACCGGTAGCAACGATGCTCCGACGATCGGCGGCGATCTCTCGTTGAACTTTCTGCCCATCGTTGAATGGCCGGGTGCGGAAGACGAAGGTTACGTCCATACCCGCGGCGGTGTGTTCGAGATCAACGATCCCGATACGGTCGTCAATCCGGACAATTTTGAA